>NZ_JBVJNZ010000017.1:0-19055 GCF_055583445.1 Streptomyces sp. NPDC104761
CACCCGCCGAATACGAGACCAAGTACTACCGCGAAACCACGAAGTCCCAGGTCACAGTCACGACCTAGAGTCTCGATCAAACCCGGAACGGTTCACACCGACCGAGACGGGCGATGCGCGGGCAGGCGAACACACAATGGCCCACGAAACCCCAACCCGCCAACAGCGAGCACCCCCACAAGTCACTCAACCCCTCCGCCAACCGAGACGGGCGATGCGCGGGCAGGCGAACACACAATGGCCCACGAAACCCCAACCCGCCAACAGCGAGCACCCCCACAAGTCACTCAACCCCTCCGCCAACCGAGACGGGCGATGCGCGGGCAGGCGAACACACAATGGCCCACGAAACCCCAACCCGCCGACGGCGAGCACCCCCACAAGTCGCTCGACCTCTCCATCGACCGAGACGGGCGGTGCGCGGGTGGGAGAACACCCGGTGGTGCAGACCCGGCGTACGCATATGCCCATACGCCCCCACACCGTGACCAGCGGAGCGCCCACGCGTTGGTCAAGAGAGAGTTGACCACTACGGGCCGCATACGCGGCCCATTCCTTTCAACGCCGGTTCGAGAGGCTTGTTCATGGCCGACCACGCAACCCACGACGCCCAGGCCCGGGCCAGCCTGCACTTGCTGGTGCGGGACATCGAGCGGGTCCGTCGCCAGGTGGACGCACTACGCACGCTCACCGCCCAGTTGGGCAACGTCTACCGCCCGCGCCGATCCGGGCCGTCCACGGGCTTCGTCGTCTACGGACGCGCCCCCGCCCCGACGGTCCGGCTCGCCCAGGAACTCCGGGACAGTGTCGAAACCCTGGTCACGGCCGCCGTGGACTTCGACCGCTCGCTCGGCTTCTCGTGGGACGCGGTCGGCTCCGCGCTCGGCGTCACCAAGCAGGCCGTACACCGCCGTTACGGCGCCCGCCGCGCCGCGGCCCAGACAGCGGCGGCCGATCCCGACCGGTCCACGGAACCGTCCGGCACCCGCACGCTCAACGTGGCCGGAGCCCTGCCCACGGTGCCCACGGTCCCGGCCGCCCGCTCCATGCCGACCCAGCCGACCGCGGGCAGCCCCGCCCTCCGCGACGAGGCCAGGCCGACGGCCTTCCCCGGCCCGCGCAACGGCTGACCCACGCAACGGCTGACCCACGCAACGGCTGCCGTCGGCAAGGGCCGACGGCCCGCCCGTGCTCCCGCCCTCCCGGCAGGCATCCGGGAGGGCAGCCGTCCGCCCGCTCACCCGATGTCCGGCGGATCGATCCGCACCCGCACCGCATCCCCGCCCCCGGTCCCGCTCCCCCGCGCCATCCGGGCGGCCTGCGCCGACTTCAGGGCGGCGGCGAGCGCCGCCCCGCTCCCCGGCGGCACCCGTACCAGCGCCCGCTCCCAGTGCTCCCCCGGCGGCGGCGCACCCGCCCGCCGAGGCGCCCCGGCCCGCACCACGGGTACCGGAACCGGCCCCAACACCTCGGCGTCCGGCGGCAGTTCGGCCGTACCGAGGAACCCGGCGAGCGCCTCCGCGGTCCCCGACACCGCCGCCATCCGCGACACCGGCGGAAACCCCAGCTCCGCCCGCTCGGCGAGCTCCCGCACCGCGTGCCCGACGGGATCCCACCGCACCAGCGCCTGCACGGGCCGCAGCGTCGGCTCCGCGACGACGACCACGGTCCCCCCGTCCGCCTGCGGCCGCACCAGCGCCCCGGCCGCGATCCACCGGCGCAGCGCGTCCTCGCCGGCCCGCAGATCGGGCCGCCCGAGCATCGCCCAGCCGTCCAGCAGCAGGGCCGCCGCGTAGCCGCCCTCGGCGACCGGCTCGGCGCCCGGTGTGCTCACGACCAGCGCCGGTGTCCCGGGCACGGTGTCCAGCACCTGCTCGCGTCCCGAGGTCCGTACGGGGACGGCGGGAAAGGCCCGCCCCAGCTCCTCGGCGGTCCGCCGGGCGCCGACCACCTGGGCGCGCAGCCGGAAGCCGCCGCACTCCGGGCAGTGCCAGTCGTTCTCCGCCCGTCCGCACCACCCGCACTGCAGCGCCCCGGCGTCCCGCGCCTCCAGCGGACCGGCACAGTGCCGGCAGCGGGCCGGCGCCCGGCACTGGGCGCAGGCCATCCGCGGCACATACCCCCGCCGTGGCACCTGCACCAGCACCGGACCGTGCCGCAGGCCGTCCCGGACGGCCTGCCAGGCGAGCGTGGGCAACCGGGCGGCGCGTGCGGCCTCGTCCCGCGCGAGGTCTCCGTCCCCGACCGTCCGCACCAGCGGCGCGGCCTTCCGCACCTGTTCCCTGCCCGCCACCAGGGGCCGCGCCCAGCCGTTCTCCACCAGCTGCGCGGCCTCCACCGTGCAGCTCCAACTCCCGAGCAGAAACGCGCACTTGTCCAGCGCCGCCCGCAACAGCAGCACATCCCGCGCATGCGGCTGCGGAGCGTGCTGCTCGCTGTGGCTGTCGTCCCCGTCGTCCCAGATCGCGACGAGCCCGAGACCCCGCACGGGCGCGAACATGGCCGCCCGCGTCCCCACGACGGCCCGTACCGACCCGCGACTGACAGCGAGCCACTGCGCGTACCGCTTCTCGGGCCCGGCGTCGGCAGTGAGCAGCGCGTGCCGGCCCTCGCCCAGCACCTCGGTCAGGGCGGCATCGACCCGCGCGGCGGCCCGCCCGTCCGGTACGACGACCAGCGCGCCGCGTCCCGAAGCGAGCGTGGCGGCGACGGCCCTGGCGATCTCCTCGCTCCAGCCGGGACCCGGCAGGGCGTTCCACACGGCGCGCGGTGCGCCGCCGGAGGCCAGCGACTCGACGAAGGCGGCCCCGTGCTCGTACCGCGACCAGCTTCCGGCACCCGGCACGGGCGGGGGCGGCAGCGGCTCCGGCGACGGCCGCTTCTCGGCCCGCGCGCTGCGCGGCGGCACGGCCAGCTGCAGCACATCCGCGAGGCTCCCCGCATACCGGTCGGCGACCGCGCGTGCGAGCCGCAGCAGTTCCTCGCTCAGGACCGGCTCGGGCGACACCACCTGGGCCAGCGCGGCCAGCGGCCCCGAGTAGTCGGACTCGGCGAGCCGCTCGATGAGGAACCCGTCGATGAGCCCTCCGCCCTCGCGGCGCCCGTCCCGCACCCGGTGCCGCCCGGCCCCGAACCGCACGCGCACCCGCACCCCCGGCTGCGCGTCGGCGTCCAGCTCGGCGGGGACTGCGTAGTCGAAGTAGCGGTCGAGGTGGAGCACACCCTTGTCCACGAGCACCCGCGCGACCGGCAACCGCTCGGCCACCGCGGCGCCCCGCCAGGTCCGCGGCTTGGCCCGGGGCGCCTTGGCCCCCCGCACGCTCTCCCGAATGAGCGCGAGCTGCTCCGGCGGCGCCCCTCCGGCGCCCCCGCCCCCCTGCTCGTTCTCGCTGCTCACCCTTGCATTCTTACCAAAGACCACTGACAACCGAGGCCGTCCGGCCCGCCGTTCGGCCCGGGCGGCGCGGGTCTCCTGAGATCAGTCCGGCAACGGCCGGAACACATCGGTATCGCCGCGCGCCCATGGGCACGCTCGACAGAAGTGACCGGAGCCGTCGCACCGGGAGGGCCCCACCCTGCCGATCACCCGTTCCCGGCGACCAGCCGATGTCCGCAGCCCGGGAAGGCGTCAAGTTCCCCGGTCTCCCCGGACGTGCCGAGGCCCGGCTCCCCCGAAGGGAGGCCGGGCCTCGGCAGCGGCTGCTCCAGGGGTTACAGACCCACGGCCGCACGCAGGGCGTCCACGCGGTCCGTGCGCTCCCAGGTGAAGTCGGGGAGCTCACGGCCGAAGTGGCCGTACGCGGCGGTCTGGGCGTAGATCGGGCGGAGCAGGTCGAGGTCGCGGATGATGGCGGCCGGACGCAGGTCGAAGACCTCGTCGATGGCCTTCTCGATCTTCTCGTGGTCGACCTTGGCCGTGCCGAAGGTCTCGACGAAGAGGCCGACGGGCTCGGCCTTGCCGATCGCGTACGCGACCTGGACCTCGCAGCGGGCGGCCAGGCCGGCGGCGACGACGTTCTTGGCGACCCAGCGCATGGCGTAGGCGGCCGAGCGGTCGACCTTGGACGGGTCCTTGCCGGAGAAGGCACCGCCACCGTGGCGGGCCATGCCGCCGTAGGTGTCGATGATGATCTTGCGGCCGGTCAGGCCGGCGTCGCCCATCGGCCCGCCGATCTCGAAGCGGCCGGTGGGGTTGACCAGCAGACGGTAGTTCTCGGTGTCGAGCTTGATGCCGTCGTCCAGCAGCGCCTTCAGCTCCGGCTCCACGACGAACTCGCGGATGTCGGGGGCGAGCAGCGACTCCAGGTCGATGTCGGAGGCGTGCTGGCTGGAGACCACGACCGTGTCGAGGCGGACGGCCTTGTCACCGTCGTACTCGATGGTGACCTGCGTCTTGCCGTCGGGGCGCAGGTAGGGGATGGTGCCGTTCTTGCGGACCTCGGAGAGGCGCTTGGAGAGGCGGTGCGCCAGGAAGATCGGGAGCGGCATCAGCGTCGGCGTCTCGTCCGTCGCGTAGCCGAACATCAGGCCCTGGTCGCCGGCGCCCTGCTTGTCGAGCTCGTCCTCGTCGCCCTCGACCCGGTTCTCGTACGCCGAGTCCACGCCCTGGGCGATGTCCGGGGACTGCGCGCCGATCGAGACCGAGACGCCGCAGGAGGCGCCGTCGAAGCCCTTCTTCGAGGAGTCGTAGCCGATCTCCAGGATCTTGTTGCGGACCAGCGTCGCGATGTCCGCGTACGTCTTGGTCGTGACCTCGCCGGCCACGTGCACCAGGCCGGTGGTGATCAGCGTCTCGACGGCGACCCGGGAGGACGGGTCCTCGCGCAGCAGCGCGTCGAGAATGGTGTCGCTGATCTGGTCAGCGATCTTGTCGGGGTGACCCTCGGTCACGGACTCCGAGGTGAACAGGCGACGGGACACAACGCTCCCTGGGGTTGCAGCGGCTGCTGTCTGATCATTGGCGGACGACACGGGGGCTGCACCCGGGCGTCGTCCGAGAACAGTTTATCGGTCGCACTCGGCCGCCGGCCTACCTGTCTCGACACTCGGAAGTGCTGTGACCTGCGGCACGGGCATTCTGCCCAATGGCCGGCGGCCTTGACCAGAGCCCCCGCACCGCAATGTCACGTCCCGGAAAGTTGACATACGGCTGAAATAAGTTAACCCAAACGGGCCGCCACCAGGTCCCAGACGATGTCGGCGAGAGCCTCCTTCGGCCCGTGCGGCACCGGTGTCTCGCTGCCGTCGGCCCCGAGCACCACGGCCTCGTTCTCCTCGGAGCCGAAGGTCTTGCGCTCCCCCACCTCGTTCACCACGAGCAGGTCGCAGCCCTTGCGGGCGAGCTTGGTCCGGCCGTTGGCGAGGACGTCGTCGGTCTCGGCGGCGAAGCCGACGATCACCTGTCCGGACCGCGCCCGGTCGGCCGAGATCTCCGCGAGGATGTCCGGATTCCGCACCAGGACGACCGGCTCGGGTTCCTGGCCGTCCTTCTTCTTGATCTTCCCGGCCGCGTAGACCGCGGGGCGGAAGTCGGCGACGGCGGCGGCCATCACCACGGCGTCGGCGTCGGCGGCCGCCTTCAGCACCGCCTCCCGCAGCTGTACGGCCGTACCGACCGGGACGACGTCCACGCCGGCCGGGTCGGGCAGTCCCGTGGTGTTGGCGGCGACCAGCGTCACGCGGGCGCCCCGTGCGGCGGCCGTGCGGGCGAGGGCGTAGCCCTGCTTGCCCGAGGAGCGGTTGCCCAGGAAGCGGACAGGGTCGAGGGGCTCCCGGGTGCCGCCGGCGGAGACGACGACGTGGCGGCCGGCCAGGTCGGGGTCCGCCGCTCCTCTCGCCAGGACGCGGCGGCAGGCCTCGAAGATCTCCGCCGGGTCGGGGAAGCGGCCCTTGCCGGTGTCGACGCCGGTGAGGCGGCCGACCGCCGGGTCGATCACGACGGCGCCGCGGCGGCGCAGCGTGGCCACGTTCTCCTGGGTGGCCGGGTGCTCCCACATCTCCGTGTGCATCGCGGGGGCGAAGACGACCGGGCAGCGGGCGGTGAGGAGGGTGTTGGTGAGCAGGTCGTCGGCGAGGCCGTGGGCCGCCTTGGCGAGCATGTCGGCGGTGGCCGGGGCCACGACGACCAGGTCGGCGTGCTGGCCGATGCGGACGTGCGGGACCTCCTCGACGTGGTCCCAGACCTCGGTGGAGACCGGGTTGCCGGACAGGGCGGACCAGGTCGCGGCGCCGACGAAGTGCAGCGCGGAGGCGGTGGGCACGACCCGGACGTCGTGGCCCGACTCCGTGAACCTCCGCAGCAGCTCACAGGCCTTGTACGCGGCGATGCCGCCGCTGACCCCCAGCACGACCTTCGGCTTTCCCACCGGGCCTCCACTCGTCGAATCCATGACGCCATCACACACCACAGGCCCGGCAGTCGGCTGCCGGGCCTGTGGATAAGTCAACCGCAATACGAAAGTACTACTGCGCCGGACCCTCGATGGCCTCGGACGTCAGCAGACCCGCGTTGATCTCGCGCAGGGCGATGGAGAGCGGCTTCTCGTGGACGTGGGTGTCGACGAGCGGACCGACGTACTCGAGGAGGCCCTCGCCGAGCTGCGAGTAGTACGCGTTGATCTGACGGGCGCGCTTGGCCGCGTAGATCACGAGGCTGTACTTCGAGTCGGTGGCCTCGAGGAGCTCGTCGATCGGAGGGTTGATGATGCCCTCGGGCGCGGTGATGGAAGAGGACACGCTCTGCCTTCCGATGGATGGGAAAGATTCAGTCTGAATGATCAGCAACGATCACACAACGTCCATCAAGGCTAGCAGCTCGCGCGCCACGTCCTTGACGGAGGTGTTGACCAGGGTTTCGTCGAACTCCGGCTCGGCCGCGAGTTCGACCCTGGCCGCGTCCAGCCGCCGCTCGATCACCTCGGGCGCCTCGGTGCCGCGCCCGGTGAGCCTGCGCACCAGCTCCTCCCAGGACGGAGGGGCCAGGAACACCAGCCGGCCCTCCGGCATGGTCTCGCGGACCTGCCGGGCACCCTGGAGGTCGATCTCCAGGAGGACCGGCACGCCGGCCTCCAGGTGCTCGAGCACCGCGGCGCGCGGGGTGCCGTAGCGGTTGCCGGCGAACTCGGCCCACTCCAGGAGTTCGCCGTTGGCGATCAGTTTGTCCATCTCCTCGTCGGAGACGAAGAAGTAGTGGACGCCGTGCTTCTCGCCGGGGCGGGGCTTGCGCGTGGTCGCCGACACCGAGAGCCAGACCTCGGGGTGTTCCTTGCGCATATGGGCGACGACCGTGCTCTTGCCGACCCCGGAGGGGCCGGAGAGCACGGTCAGCCGCGGACGATCGTCCGGGGGCTCGGGGGTCGTCCCCCGGAATGTTGCAGCCATGCAGCGATTATTCCAGCAATCGCAGGCCGTCCGGGACGGCCCTCCCGGACGGCCCCGTGATCAGGAGCCGGTGCTGCCGAACTCGCGCTCCAGGGAGGCGATCTGGTTGGAACCGAGACCACGCACGCGGCGGCTCTCGGAGATCCCGAGTCACTCCATGATCTGCTTGGCGCGGACCTTGCCCACGCCCGGCAGGGACTCGAGCAGGGCGGAGACCTTCATCTTGCCGATGACGTCGTTTTCCTGGCCCTGCTTGATGACCTCGTGAAGAGAGGCGCCGGAGTGCTTGAGTCGATTCTTGACCTCGGCCCGCTCCCGGCGAGCCGCGGCGGCCTTTTCGAGCGCGGCTGCGCGCTGTTCAGGGGTAAGGGGCGGAAGAGCCACGCCTACGTCACCTCGGATGTCGAACTGTCGGATACGGACCGGTGAGGAACCTAGTCGCCCCACACCTGGGGAGCTACGAGCAACACGCTTGCCCGTTGTCCCCCACTACCTAAAGGGTGTGGGGGTGCCCCCACTGCTCGGAGACTAGCGGGCAAGTCCGCCGGAGTCAGCGAGAACAGCGGAAAAGTCCTGGTCAGCCTCCGTCAGGACGGACATTTCAGACATACTGCCCCGGATTTGAGGATGTATTCACGATCGGGCGGTCGCCGAAGTGCCCGGCGGAGCACTTCCAGGACTCTCGCCGGAGCCCTCACCGACCTGCGACGACATCCCGGATCTCGCCCGCGAACCGCTCCGCGGCCGCCCGCAGGGCCCCGACATCAGGACCGTGACGCAAAACACCTCGGCTCACGTTTGGAACCACGTTGCGCACCGCGGGCCCGAAGACCGTGGGCAGGTCGGCCGCCGTCGCCCCCTGCGCGCCGACGCCCGGGGCGAGGAGCGGACCGTTGATGCCGAGGTCGTACGACGACAGATCGCCGACCGTGGCACCGACGACGGCACCGAAGGAACCCAGCGGCTCCTCACCCGTGTTCTCGGCGGCGAGGTGGGCCAGGACGGTCGCGCCGACCGTGCGCCCGTCGGCGCGGACCGCGTGCTGCACCTCGGGCCCCTCCGGGTTGGAGGTGAGCGCCAGCACGAACAGGCCGGCCCCGCTCTCCCTGGCCAGCGCGACGGCCGGGCTGAGCGAGCCGTAGCCGAGGTACGGCGAGACGGTCAAGGCGTCCGAGAACAGCGGGGCGTCCTTGCTCAGGAAGGCCTCCGCGTACCCGGCCATGGTCGAGCCGATGTCGCCGCGCTTGGCGTCCATGACGACCAGCGTCCCGGCCGCCCGCGCCTCCTCGACCACCCGCTCCAGCACGGCGATTCCGCGCGAGCCGAACCGCTCGAAGAACGCGCTCTGCGGCTTCATCACGGCGACCCGGTCGGCCACCGCCTCGACGACGGTGCGGCTGAACCGCTCCAGGCCCGCCACGTCGTCGTTCAGACCCCACTCGGAGAGCAGCGAGGCGTGCGGGTCGATACCGACGCACAGCGGACCGCGCTCGTCCATCGCGCGGCGCAGCCGCGCGCCGAAGGGCTCCAAGGGGCTCATACGGTCTTCCTCACGTCGGCGCCGACCGCGTCGGCGAGGGTGGCGTACGGGCTGGTGCGCAGGCGTGCCGCGAGGCCCTTGTGGACGGCGCGGCCCCAGAAGGGCCCCTGGTAGATGAAGGCGCTGTAGCCCTGGACGAGCGTGGCACCAGCCAGGATGCGCTGC
This sequence comes from Streptomyces sp. NPDC104761, assembly GCF_055583445.1. NCBI lineage: Bacteria > Bacillati > Actinomycetota > Actinomycetes > Kitasatosporales > Streptomycetaceae > Streptomyces > Streptomyces sp. NPDC104761. The sequence goes on from NZ_JBVJNZ010000017.1 coordinate 9,086, forward strand.
CAGGCGTCCTCGGCGTCCTCGACGCCCCCCACGCCCACCAGGGTGATCCGGTCGCCCACGCGCGCGTACAGCCGCCGCAGCACCTCCAGGGAGCGTGCCTTGAGCGGCGCCCCGGAGAGCCCCCCGGTCTCCTTCACCAGGGCGGGATCCGACCGCAGTCCGAGCCCCTCGCGCGCGATCGTGGTGTTGGTGGCGATGATCCCGTCCAGACCCAGCTCCACGGCCAGGTCCGCGACGGCGTCCACGTCCTCGTCGGCGAGGTCCGGCGCGATCTTCACCAGCAGCGGCACCCGGCGGTTCGCCGCCACCCGGTCGGCGGCCTCGCGCACGGCCGTCAGCAGCGGCCGGAGGTGATCGACGGCCTGGAGGTTGCGCAGGCCCGGCGTGTTCGGCGACGACACGTTCACGACCAGGTAGTCCGCGTACGGCGCGAGCCGCTCGGCCGACTTCACGTAGTCACCGACGGCCTCGGCCTCGGGTACCACCTTGGTCTTGCCGATGTTGACGCCCACGACGGTCCTGAACACGGGCTCACGGGTCGCCAGCCGCGCGGCGACGGTCAGGGAGCCGTCGTTGTTGAACCCCATCCGGTTGATCAGCGCCCGGTCGGCGACGAGCCGGAACATCCGCTTGCGGGGGTTGCCGGGCTGCGCCTCCCCGGTCACGGTCCCGATCTCGACGTGGTCGAACCCGAGCATCGACATCCCGTCGATCGCGACCGCGTTCTTGTCGAAGCCCGCGGCCAGCCCGAAGGGCCCGTGCATCCGCAGCCCGAAGGCCTCGGTGCGCAGCTCCTTGTAGCGCGGCGCGAGCGCGGCGGCGACGAAGGTACGCAGCACGGGGACACGGGCGGCGAGCCGAATCCACCGGAAGGCGAGGTGGTGGGCCTGCTCCGGATCCATCCGCTTGAAAACGAGGTTGAAGAAGATCTTGTACATGAAGTCCTCATGCGGAGGGGGACACCGTCACCGGTGCCCCCCTTCATAGACAGCTGGCCAACGCGCCCCAAAGGGGCGCTGGGGGTGCCCCCGGCCGGAGGCTGGGGGAGGAACTGCGCGACCAGCCACAACCGGCCCGCAGCCGAACCACGACCTATCAGTCCCGCGCGGCCGTCAAACGCTCCGCATGCTCCTGCAGCGACCGCACACCCACGTCCCCGTGGTTCAGCGCGTCAATACCCTGCACAGCCGCCGCCAGCGCCTGCACGGTGGTCAGGCACGGCACCGACCGGGCCACCGCGGCCGTCCTGATCTCGTACCCGTCCAGGCGACCCCCGGTGCCGTACGGCGTGTTGACGATGAGGTCCACCTCGCCGTCGTGGATGAGCTGCACGATCGTCCGCTCGCCGTTGGGGCCGATCCCCTCCGACTGTTTGCGGACGACGGTCGCGTTGATGCCGTTGCGCTTGAGCACCTCGGCCGTGCCGGAGGTGGCCAGCAGCTCGAAACCGTGGGCGACCAGCTCGCGTGCCGGGAAGATCATGGAGCGCTTGTCGCGGTTGGCGACGGAGATGAACGCGCGGCCCTTGGTCGGCAGCGGGCCGTACGCCCCCGCCTGCGACTTGGCGTACGCCGTGCCGAAGACCGAGTCGATGCCCATGACCTCGCCCGTGGAGCGCATCTCCGGGCCGAGGACCGTGTCGACGCCCCGCCCGTGGATGTCGCGGAACCGCGACCACGGCATGACCGCCTCCTTCACGGAGATCGGCGCGTCGAACGGCAGCTCGCCGCCGTCACCGCGGGCTGGCAGCAGTCCCTCGGCGCGCAGTTCGGCGACGGTCGCGCCCAGCGAGATCCGGGCGGCGGCCTTGGCCAGCGGCACCGCGGTCGCCTTCGAGGTGAAGGGAACCGTGCGGGACGCGCGCGGGTTGGCTTCGAGGACGTACAGGATGTCCCCGGCCATCGCGAACTGGATGTTGATCAGACCGCGTACGCCGACACCCTTCGCGATGGCCTCGGTCGAGGCGCGCAGCCGCTTGATGTCGAAGCCGCCGAGCGTGATCGGGGGCAGGGCGCAGGCCGAGTCGCCGGAGTGGATGCCGGCCTCCTCGATGTGCTCCATGACGCCGCCGAGGTACAGCTCCTCGCCGTCGTAGAGCGCGTCGACGTCGATCTCGATGGCGTCGTCCAGGAACCGGTCGACGAGGACCGGCCGGGTGGGGCTGATCTCGGTCGACTCGGCGATGTACGCCGCCAGCCGGGTCTCGTCGTAGACGATCTCCATGCCGCGCCCGCCGAGCACGTACGACGGGCGGACGAGCACCGGGTAGCCGATCTCGTCGGCGATGGCCTTTGCCTCGGCGAAGGTGGTCGCCGTGCCGTGCTTGGGGGCCGGCAGGCCCGCCTCCGCGAGGACCCGGCCGAAGGCGCCGCGGTCCTCGGCGGCGTGGATCGCCTCGGGGGACGTACCGACGATCGGCACGCCGTTGTCCTTGAGCGCCTGGGACAGGCCCAGCGGGGTCTGGCCGCCCAGCTGCACGACCACGCCCGCGACCGGACCGGCCTGCTGCTCGGCGTGCACGATCTCCAGCACGTCCTCCAGCGTGAGCGGCTCGAAGTAGAGCCGGTCGGAGGTGTCGTAGTCGGTGGAGACGGTCTCCGGGTTGCAGTTGACCATGACCGTCTCGTAGCCGGCCTCGCTCAGCGCGAAGGACGCGTGCACGCACGAGTAGTCGAACTCGATGCCCTGACCGATGCGGTTGGGGCCGGAGCCCAGGATGATGACGGCCGGCTTCTCGCGCGGCGCGACCTCGGTCTCCTCGTCGTAGGAGGAGTAGAAGTACGGGGTCTTCGCGGCGAACTCGGCGGCGCAGGTGTCGACCGTCTTGTAGACCGGGCGCACGCCCAGCGCGTGCCGGACCTCGCGCACGACGTCCTCGCGCAGGCCGCGGATCTCGGCGATCTGCTGGTCGGAGAAGCCGTGCCGCTTGGCGTCGGCGATCAGCTCGGCGCTCAGCTCCGGCGCCCCGGCCAGCTCGTCGGCGATCTCCTTGATCAGGAAGAGCTGGTCGACGAACCACGGGTCGATCTTCGTGAACTCGAAGACCTCCTCGGGCGTGGCGCCCGCCCTGATGGCCTGCATGACGGTGTTGATCCGGCCGTCGGTGGGCCGTACCGCCTCGTGCAGCAGCGCCTGCTTGTCGCCGGGATCGCCGACGAAGGTGAACTGGCTGCCCTTCTTCTCCAGCGAGCGCAGCGCCTTCTGGAAGGCCTCGGGGAAGTTGCGGCCGATGGCCATCGCCTCGCCGACCGACTTCATGGTCGTGGTCAGCGTGGAGTCGGCGGACGGGAACTTCTCGAATGCGAATCGAGGGGCCTTGACGACCACATAGTCGAGCGTGGGCTCGAAGGAGGCCGGGGTCTCCTGCGTGATGTCGTTGGGAATCTCGTCCAGGGTGTAGCCGACGGCCAGCTTCGCCGCGATCTTCGCGATCGGGAAGCCGGTCGCCTTGGAGGCGAGCGCCGAGGACCGCGACACGCGCGGGTTCATCTCGATGACGATGACCCGGCCGTCCTCGGGGTTGACGGCGAACTGGATGTTGCAGCCGCCGGTGTCGACGCCGACCTCGCGGATGATCGCGATGCCGACGTCGCGCAGGATCTGGTACTCGCGGTCGGTCAGCGTCATCGCGGGCGCGACGGTGATCGAGTCGCCGGTGTGCACGCCCATGGGGTCGAAGTTCTCGATGGAGCAGACGACCACGACGTTGTCGTGCTTGTCGCGCATCAGCTCCAGCTCGTACTCCTTCCAGCCGAGGATGGACTCCTCCAGGAGCACCTCGGTGGTCGGCGAGAGCGTGAGGCCCTGCCCGGCGATGCGGCGCAGCTCCTCCTCGTCGTGCGCGAAGCCCGAGCCGGCGCCGCCCATGGTGAAGGAGGGGCGGACGACGACGGGGTAGCCGCCGAGGGTGTCGACGCCCGCGAGGACGTCGTCCATGGAGTGGCAGATGACGGAGCGGGCGGACTCGCCGTGCCCGATCTTCCGGCGGACCTCCTCCACGACCTCCTTGAACAGGTCGCGGTCCTCGCCCTTGTTGATGGCCTCGACGTTGGCGCCGATCAGTTCGACGCCGTACTTGGCGAGGACACCGTTCTTGTCGAGCGAGATCGCGGTGTTGAGCGCCGTCTGGCCGCCCAGGGTGGGCAGCAGCGCGTCGGGGCGCTCCTTGGCGATGATCTTCTCGACGAACTCCGGGGTGATCGGCTCGACGTAGGTCGCGTCGGCGATCTCCGGGTCGGTCATGATCGTCGCCGGGTTGGAGTTGACCAGGATGACCCTGAGGCCCTCGGCGCGCAGCACGCGGCAGGCCTGGGTGCCGGAGTAGTCGAACTCGGCGGCCTGGCCGATGACGATCGGGCCGGAGCCGATGACCAGGACGGACTGGATATCGGTGCGCTTAGGCACGCTGGCCCTCCATCAGGGAAACGAAGCGGTCGAACAGGTAGGCGGCGTCGTGGGGGCCCGCTGCCGCTTCGGGGTGGTACTGGACGGAGAAGGCCGGCTGGTCGAGCAGCTGCAGCCCCTCCACGACGTCGTCGTTCAGGCAGACGTGCGAGACCTCGGCGCGGCCGAACTTCGTCTCGCTGACCTTGTCGAGCGGGGCGTCGACGGCGAATCCGTGGTTGTGGGCGGTGACCTCGACCTTGCCGGTCGTACGGTCCTGGACCGGCTGGTTGATGCCCCGGTGGCCGTACTTCAGCTTGTAGGTGCCGAAGCCGAGCGCGCGGCCGAGGATCTGGTTGCCGAAGCAGATGCCGAACAGCGGGGTCCTCCGCTCCAGGACGGCGGACATCAGGGCCACCGGTCCTTCGGCCGTGGCCGGGTCGCCCGGGCCGTTGGAGAAGAACACGCCGTCCGGGGAGACGGCGTACACGTCGTCCTCGGTGGCGGTGGCGGGCAGCACGTGCACCTCGATGCCGCGCTCGGCCATCCGCTGCGGGGTCATGCCCTTGATGCCGAGGTCGATGGCGGCGACGGTGAACCGCTTCTCGCCGACCGCGGGGACGACGTACGCCTCCTTGGTGGCGACCTCCTCGTAGAGCGAGGCGCCCTTCATGTGCGGCTGGGCCTGCACGCGCGCGAGGAGCTCGGCGTCGGTGGCGATCGCCTCGCCGGAGAAGACGCCGGCGCGCATCGAGCCGCGCTCGCGCAGGTGGCGGGTGAGGGCGCGGGTGTCGATCCCGGAGATGCCGACCACGCCCTGCGCGACCAGTTCCGCGTCCAGCGAACGCTTGGCCCGCCAGTTGGAGGGCACGCGCGCGGGGTCGCGCACGACGTAGCCGGAGACCCAGATGCGGCTGGACTCGTCGTCCTCGTCGTTCCACCCCGTGTTGCCGATCTGCGGGGCGGTGGCGACCACGATCTGGCGGTCGTACGACGGGTCGGTCAGGGTCTCCTGGTAGCCCGTCATGCCGGTGGAGAACACGGCCTCGCCGAAGGTCTCCCCCACGGCCCCGTAGGCGCGGCCGCGGAAGATCCGGCCGTCCTCCAGGACGAGTACGGCGGGAACCCTGGAGGCTCCCCTTGTGGAGGTCGTCATCGTTCGGCGCCTTCCGTGCTGGGTGTCTTGGTCATGGAGTTGAGGGCGTCGACCCATTCGGTGTGCTCGGCCGCGTGGTCCGAGCGGAATCCGGAGTCGATCAGCTTGTCGCCGTGCGCCCAGGTCACCACGAGGAGTCCGCCCTCGGTGAGGACCTTGCCCGCGATGCCCTTGCCGAGCAGGGCCTCGCGGAGCGCGCCGGCGGGGATGAAGAAGTCGGTCGCGCCGGGGCGCACGACGTCCAGGCCCGCGTCGGTCAGGGTGAGCTCGACCCGGCTGCGGGAGCCGAGGCCGCGGGCCACGATGCGGTCCAGCCACTGCCCGGCGGTGGTGGAGCCGTGGTAGCGGCCGCTCATCGTCAGTCTCACGGCACCCGGGTCGTCCGGCGCGCTGGGCAGCTCCGGGAGGTCGCCCTGGAGGGTGCCGCGCCACTTCCAGCCCTCGCGCATCAGCCAGTAGACGAGCGCGACGAACAGGGCGAGGCCGACGAGCCAGCCGATGCGGGCGGACCAGTCGGTGACCGCGGCCGACTTCTTCTCGTCGGCCAGCAGGATCAGAGGTGTCACGTCAGCTTCCCGTCCACGAGCGTCGCCTTGCCCCGCAGCCACGTGTGGGTGACACGGCCCGGCAGCTCGCGTCCCTCGTACGGGGTGTTGCGGCTGCGCGAGGCGAAGCCCGCGGGGTCCACCAGGCCACGGTATTCCGTGTCGAGGAGGGTGAGGTTGGCGGGCTCACCTGCCGAGACGGGGCGGCCGTGACCGGCGGCCCGTCCGATCCGCGCGGGCTTGACGGACATCCGGTCGGCGACGCCGGCCCAGGTCAGCAGGCCCGTGTCCACCATGGTCTCCTGCACCACCGACAGAGCGGTCTCCAGGCCCACCATCCCCATGGCGGCCGCGGCCCACTCGCAGTCCTTGTCCTCGTGCGGGTGCGGGGCGTGGTCGGTGGCGACGATGTCGATCGTGCCGTCCGCGAGCGCCTCGCGCAGCGCGAGCACATCCCGCTCGGTGCGCAGCGGCGGGTTGACCTTGTAGACCGGGTTGTACGACCGCACCAGCTCGTCGGTGAGGAGCAGGTGGTGCGGGGTCACCTCGGCGGTGACGTCGATGCCCCGGGACTTGGCCCAGCGGACGATCTCGACGGAGCCGGCGGTCGAGAGGTGGCAGATGTGGACGCGGGAGCCGACGTGCTCGGCGAGCAGTACGTCGCGCGCGATGATCGACTCCTCGGCGACGGCGGGCCAGCCCCCGAGCCCCAGCTCGGCGGAGACGACGCCCTCGTTCATCTGGGCGCCCTCGGTCAGCCGCGGCTCCTGGGCGTGCTGGGCGACGACCCCGCCGAAGGCCTTCACGTACTCCAGGGCGCGGCGCATGATCACGGCGTCGTCGACGCACTTGCCGTCGTCGGAGAAGACGGTGACCCCGGCGGCCGACTCGTGCATGGCGCCCAGCTCGGCGAGCTTCCTGCCCTCCAGGCCGACGGTGACGGCGCCGATGGGCTGGACGTCGCAGTAGCCGTGCTCCCGGCCGAGCCGGTAGACCTGCTCGACGACGCCGGCGGTGTCGGCGACCGGGAAGGTGTTGGCCATGGCGAACACGGCCGTGTAGCCGCCGCTCGCCGCCGCGCGGGTGCCGGTGAGGACCGTCTCGGAGTCCTCGCGCCCCGGCTCGCGCAGGTGGGTGTGCAGGTCGACCAGGCCGGGCAGCAGCACCTTCCCGGCGGCCTCCACGACCTCGGCGCCCTCGGCGGACAGCCCGGAGCCGACCGCCTCGATGACCTCGCCGTCGATCAGGACGTCCTGCGGCTCACCGCCGAGCACCTTCGCACCACGGATCAGGATCTTGCTCATGGGTCTTACTTCTCCTCGGTGGTGCGGGCGTGGCTGACGGCGGGTTCGTTGCCGCCGAGCAGGAGGTACAGAACCGCCATCCGGATGGAGACTCCGTTTGCGACCTGCTCGACGACGGTGCAGCGCTCGGAGTCGGCGACCTCGGCGGTGATCTCCATGCCGCGGACCATCGGACCGGGGTGCATCACGATGGCGTGCTCGGGCATCTTCGCCATGCGCTCGCCGTCGAGGCCGTAGCGCCGCGAGTACTCGCGCTCGGTCGGGAAGAACGCCGCGTTCATGCGCTCGCGCTGGACGCGGAGCATCATCACGGCGTCGGACTTGGGCAGTACGGCGTCGAGGTCGTACGACACCTCGCACGGCCACCGCTCGACCCCGACCGGCACCAGGGTGGGCGGGGCGACCAGGGTGACCTCGGCGCCGAGGGTGTGCAGCAGGTCGACGTTGGAGCGGGCGACCCTGCTGTGCAGGACGTCGCCGACGATGGTGATGCGCTTGCCGGCCAGGTCCTGCCCGGTCCCGGCGTCCCGGCCGACCAGGCGGCGGCGCATGGTGAAGGCGTCCAGGAGGGCCTGGGTGGGGTGCTGGTGGGTGCCGTCACCGGCGTTGATGACGGCCGCGTCGATCCAGCCGGAGTTGGCGAGCCGGTAGGGCGCCCCGGAGGCGCCGTGCCGGATGACGACGGCGTCGACGCCCATCGCCTCCAGGGTCTGGGCGGTGTCCTTCAGGGACTCGCCCTTGGAGACGCTGGACCCCTTGGCGGTGAAGTTGATGACGTCGGCGGAGAGGCGCTTCTCGGCGGCCTCGAAGGAGATCCGGGTCCGGGTCGAGTCCTCGAAGAAGAGGTTGACGACGGTGCGGCCGCGCAGGGTCGGCAGCTTCTTGATCGGCCGGTCGGCGACCCGGGCCATCTCCTCGGCGGTGTCGAGGATCAGGACGGCGTCGTCGCGGGTGAGGTCGGCGGCCGAGATGAGATGACGCTGCATCTGTCAGGCTCCGTAAGGAAGTTCACATATCGGGAGATTGCGGGCAGGCGTGGGCGCACCGGGGCGGTGCGGGTCCGTCGGCCTGCTACGGGGTCGGCTTCGCGCCGAGCAGCACGGTGTCGCGACCGTCCTCCTCGGCGAGCAGGACCTTGACCGTCTCCCGCAACGACGTGGGGAGGTTCTTGCCGACGTAGTCGGCGCGGATGGGCAGTTCGCGGTGGCCTCGGTCGACGAGGACCGCCAGCTGGACCGCTCGGGGGCGCCCGATGTCGTTCAGGGCGTCGAGGGCGGCGCGGATGGTACGGCCGGAGAAGAGCACGTCGTCGACGAGGATCACGAGTCTGCCGTCGATGCCGTCACCGGGGATCTCGGTGCGGGCCAGCGCACGCGGCGGGTGCATGCGCAGGTCGTCGCGGTACATGGTGATGTCGAGCGAACCGACGGGCATCTTGCGGTCGGTGATCTGCTCCAGCTTGGCGGCGAGCCGCTGGGCGAGGAAGACGCCGCGGGTCGGGATGCCGAGGAGCACCACGTCGTCGGCGCCCTTGGCGCGCTCGACGATCTCGTGGGCGATGCGGGTCAGGACCCGCGCGATGTCCGGGCCTTCGAGAACGGGCCGCGCGTCGGATGCCCGCACCGCGGCGTCGGTCTTTTCGTGCTCGTCCGGCTTTTCCTGCGTGTCCGGCTTCTGCTGCTTGTCCATACGAAACGGACCCCCTTCTCCGCCTCACGGGACGGACTTTAAAGGACGTCGGATTTGCGCCATCCACCGTAGCAGGTGACGGAGAGGCCTCCGATCACCCCCCTGGCGTAATCGGTCATCGCTACCACGGAAGAGTCGGTGCGGACCATTCGGCTTGACGCAGCAGAGTAACGCTGCGTAACCTCACAGTGAGTTACCAGCCGCGCGGCGGGAACCAAGGCCGGCCGCGTCGACACAGTGTCCGGGGAGCTATATGTCCAGCGAATACGCCAAACAGCTCGGGGCCAAGCTCCGGGCCATCCGCACCCAGCAGGGCCTTTCCCTCCACGGTGTCGAGGAGAAGTCCCAGGGTCGCTGGAAGGCCGTGGTGGTCGGTTCGTACGAGCGCGGCGACCGTGCCGTGACCGTACAGCGCCTTGCAGAGTTGGCGGATTTCTACGGGGTCCCGGTGCAGGAGCTGCTGCCCGGCACGACGCCCGGCGGTGCCGCCGAGCCCCCGCCGAAGCTGGTCCTCGACCTGGAGCGGCTGGCCAACGTGCCGGCCGAGAAGGCGGGACCCCTGCAGCGCTACGCGGCGACCATCCAGTCCCAGCGCGGTGACTACAACGGCAAGGTGCTGTCGATCCGCCAGGACGACCTGCGCACACTGGCCGTCATCTACGACCAGTCCCCCTCGGTCCTCACCGAGCAGCTGATCAGCTGGGGCGTCCTGGACGCGGACGCCCGCCGCGCGGTGGCCACCCACGAAGAGGCCTGACCCCTACAACGCCTGAGCAGAAACGTGGGGGGGGGGGGGGGGGGGGGGGGGGGGGGGGGGGGGGCTGGGGGGGGGGGGGGGGGCGGCGGTCACCTTCAGGTTGTTCACGTAGGCCCAGCCCTCCCTCACGGTCCGC
>NZ_JBVJNZ010000017.1:19065-53750 GCF_055583445.1 Streptomyces sp. NPDC104761
GTGGGGCGGTCGGAGCCGGAGACCCCAGCGGCCGGGGCACCCCAGCGAGACATCCTCACCCCCCACACCCCTGGCCAAAACCCGCCCCCCGCCCGCCCCCCCCCCCCCCTCCCCCCCCCCCCCCCGGCGGCCTTTTGTCATCACCCTTCACGTGATGAGCGACGGCGGTACCACCGGCCTGGGGGGCGCGAGGAACTGCGCGACAGCCCCACACGGCCCGCAGGCGCCCTGCCACCGCACCACCCACCCCATTGGGCGCACGAAACGCCGGAGGGCCTGCAGCGAGGCACGCTGCAGGCCCTCCGGCGTTTCGTCGGCTCACGCCTCGCGGCGCAGCGACGGCTTCAGCTCCTTCAGACGCCCCAGAAGCCCGTTCACGAACGAGGGCGACTCGTCCGTGGAGAACTCCTTCGCGAGCTGCACCATCTCGTCGAGGACGACGGCGTCCGGCGTCTCGTCGACCCAGATCAGCTCGTACGCGCCGAGGCGCAGGATGTTGCGGTCGACCACCGGCATCCGGTCCAGCGTCCAGCCGACCGCGTACTGGGCGATCAGCTCGTCGATACGCGTGGCGTGCTCGGCGTAGCCCTCGACCAGCTGCATCGTGTACTCGCTCACCGGCGGCTGCCGGGTGTCGTCCCTGGAGAGCCGGATCCAGTCCGCGAGCACGGTCAGGACGGCGGCCCCGCGCTGGTCGCCCTCGAAGAGGATCTGGAAGGCGCGCTTGCGGGCCGTGTTGCGGGCAGCCACGGTTAGCTGTTCACCCGGCCGAGGTAGTCGCTCGTGCGCGTGTCGACCTTGATCTTCTCACCGGTCGTGATGAAGAGCGGGACCTGGATCTGGTGGCCGGTCTCCAGGGTGGCCGGCTTGGTGCCGCCGGTGGAGCGGTCGCCCTGGACGCCCGGCTCGGTCTCCTGGATGGTCAGCTCGACGGCGGCCGGGAGCTCGACGAAGAGCACCTCGCCCTCGTGCTGGGCGACGACGGCCGTGAAACCCTCGATCAGGAAGTTCGCGGCGTCGCCGACGGTCTTCCGGTCGATGTGCAGCTGGTCGTACGTGTCCATGTCCATGAAGACGAAGTAGTCGCCGTCCATGTACGAGAACTGCATGTCGCGCTTGTCGACAGTGGCCGTCTCGACCTTGACGCCGGCGTTGAAGGTCTTGTCGACCACCTTGCCGGACAGCACGTTCTTGAGCTTGGTGCGCACGAAAGCGGGGCCCTTGCCGGGCTTGACGTGCTGGAACTCGACGACGGACCAGAGCTGGCCGCCTTCGAGCTTGAGCACCAGGCCGTTCTTGAGGTCGTTCGTGGAAGCCACGGTTGCGGAATCTCCTGGACTGACGTGGACGACCCCGGGGCACGCACCTTGCCTAGAGTGCGAGCAGCTCCTTGGTCGTGATGGTGAGTAGCTCGGGTCCGCCGTCCGCCTCGGGGCGTACGACGAGCGTGTCATCGATCCGGACGCCGCCCCGGCCCGGGAGGTGGACCCCCGGTTCGACGGTGACCGGCACGCAAGTGTCCAGTTTACCCATGGCTGAAGGGGCGAGCTGCGGGTCCTCGTCGATTTCGAGTCCGACGCCGTGTCCGGTGAGCGGCTGGAGCCCCTCGGCGTAGCCCGCGGAGTCCAGTACCTGGCGGGCGGCGCGGTCGACGTCGCGGTGGGCGGCGCCGGGCAGCAGGCTCTCCCGGCCGGCCCGCTGGGCGGCGAAGACCAGGTCGTAGAGGTCGATCTGCCAGTCGGCGGGCGAGGTGCCGATGACGAAGGTACGGCCGATCTCGCAGCGGTAGCCGCGGTAGGTGGCGCCGAGGCAGACGGTCAGGAAGTCGCCCTCCTCGACCCGCCGGTCGGTGGGGCGGTGGCCGCGGCGGCCGGAGTTCGGGCCGGTCGCCACGGAGGTGGGGAAGGCCGGGCCGTCGGCGCCGTGGTCGACCAGGCGGCGCTCCAGTTCCAGGGCGAGGTGGCGTTCGGTACGGCCGACGAGGATGGATTCCAGCAGCTCGCCGAGGGCCTGGTCGGCGATCTCGGCGCCGATGCGGAGGCAGGAGATCTCCTCCTCGTCCTTGACGACCCTGAGCTGCTCGACGGTGCTGCCGAGGTCGGTGAGGCGGAGGGCGGGGGCGACGGAGGCGAGGGCGCGGTGCCGGGCCACGGTGAGGTGGTGTTCCTCGACGGCGAGGGTCTCGGCGTCCTGGGCGGCGGCGAGGTCGGCGGCGGCCACGGCGGGGTCACCGCCGGGCCCTGCCAGGAGGTGCGGCCGCAGGGCCTCGTCGGGGCGGGCCTCACCGGGGCGGTCGTCCAGCGGGCCGGGGCAGACGAGGAGGTCCTCACGTCTGCCGAGGAGCAGGACGGAGCCCTTGGGTGCGGCGCCGGCGAGGTATCTCACGTTGGCCGGGTGCGAGATGACGGCGGACTGGCTGCCGGCCGCGTGGCAGCGTTCCCTGAGCCTGGTTCGGCGGGCCGCGTACACGTCTGACATGAGTCGAGCGTAGGAGGGGTGGGCGGTTTGTGCCGGTTGAGAGGGGCCGAGTGGGGTGGCTGGGCGCCGTTTCCGGGTGCGGGTCCGTGGACTTTTCGCGCAGTTCCCCGCGCCCCTGGACAGACCCGTCGCGTTCCGGCTGCCCGCCGGTGGAGGCTGAGCGCGCAGTTCCCCGCGCCCCTGGACACACCGGCCGCGTTTCGGCTGCCCGCCGGTGGAGGCATTCGCGCAGTTCCCCGCGCCCCTGGACAGACCCGTCGCGTTCCGGCTGCCCGCCGGTGGGGGGCTGAGCGCGCAGTTCCCCGCGCCCCTGGACAGACCCGTCGCGTTCCGGCTGCCCGCCGGTGAAGGCATCCGCGCAGTTCCCCGCGCCCCTGGACAGACCGGTCGCGTTTCGGCTGCCCGCCGGTGGGGGCTGAGCGCGCAGTTCCCCGCGCCCCTGGGTTTCTCCGGTGGGCCCTCGTTACCAGGTCGGGGGGCTGGCTATTGCTCGGGAGAGGACTTCGTCTAGGACTCTGGCCGTTTGGGGGACGTCGAGCTGGGAGTTGTCGATGATGGGGAGGCCGGAGCCGTACCAGCCGGCCATGCGGCCGTGGATGCGGGCCACCTCCTCGTCGGTGAGGCGGCGGTTGCCCGTGCGTTCCGCGTTGCGTTCCAGGACGATGTCGAGGCCCGGGAGGAGGACGACCGGGAGGAGACCGGGGCCCACGTGCCGCTTCCAGCCGCCGAGGCCGACGACCGGGCGGTCCGGGAAGACCGCGTCGTCGAGGATGCACGAGATGCCGTTGGCGAGGAAGTTGCGCGCGGCGAAGCCGCAGGTGCGGCGGGCCAGGCGGTACTGGGCCTCGGAGTGGTCGTTCCACCCGGACTGGGGGTCGGCGAAGCCGGAGCGGACCCACTCGCGGACGTCGTCGAGGCTGATGTGGGCGGTGGGGACCCGGCGGTGGTCGGCCCAGTACTTGGCCACGCTGGTCTTGCCCGCACCGGCGGGGCCGATCAGGAGGACGGCCAGGGTGGTGGTGGTCGGGTCGGGGACCGCGGCGGCGGGGGGCGCGCTCGGCATGCCCACCGGGGCGCCCGGCGGCAGCGGGACGTGGCCCGTGGTGTCGGGCGGCAGCGGGGGCAGCGGCGGCTGCGGGGGCGCAGTCGGTGGCGGCGGTACGGGCGCGGGGCCCTGCGGCGCTCCCGGATGCTGTGCGGCCGGCTGCCAGCCGGCCGGTCCCTGCCCCGGCTGATGGGGCGGCGGCAGCGGAGATCCCACTGCGTGCTGCATCCGGTGCCACTCCGTCTCGTGATGTTCGGCTGCGCTCGTTACCGAACGGTACCGCCCCCGGTGGTCGTTTGGTGAAACGGCCGGGGGCGGTCCGAAGTGCCCTGTGCGCACGGCGAATCGGGCGGAAGGAACAGCTGCGGACTTACTGCCCGACCTCGCCGTACGCGGCGAGCAGCACGGCCGGGTCCGGGCCCTCCAGGACGGTCGGCTTGGCGAGGCCGTCCAGGACGATGAAGCGGAGCAGGTCGCCGCGCGACTTCTTGTCGACCTTCATGGTCTCGACCAGCTTGGGCCACTGGTCGTAGCGGTAGTGCAGCGGGAGGCCGACGGACTCCAGGACGGTGCGGTGGCGGTCGGCCGTCGCGTCGTCCAGGCGGCCGGCCAGCCGGCCCAGCTCGGCGGCGAAGTGCATGCCCACGGCGACCGCCGCGCCGTGCCGCCACTTGTAGCGCTCGTTCTTCTCGATGGCGTGGCCGAGCGTGTGGCCGTAGTTGAGGATCTCGCGCAGGCCCGATTCCTTGAGGTCGGAGGAGACGACCTCCGCCTTCACCCGGATGGAGCGCTCGACCAGCTCGGCCGTGTGCGGGCCGGCCGGGGTGCGGGCGGCCGCGGGGTCGGACTCGATGAGCTCCAGGATCACCGGGTCGGCGATGAAGCCGGCCTTGATGATCTCGGCGAGCCCGGAGACGTAGTCGTTGACCGGGAGCGAGTCGAGGGCGGCCAGGTCGCAGAGGACGCCCGCCGGGGGGTGGAAGGCGCCGACCAGGTTCTTGCCCTCGGCGGTGTTGATGCCGGTCTTGCCGCCGACGGCCGCGTCCACCATGGCGAGGACGGTGGTCGGGACCGCGATCCAGCGCACCCCCCGCAGCCAGGTCGCGGCCACGAAACCGGCGAGGTCCGTGGTCGAGCCGCCGCCCACGCCGACGATCACGTCGGAGCGGGTGAAGCCGGACTGGCCGAGCGCCTTCCAGCAGTAGGCGGCGACCTCCGCGGTCTTGGCCTCCTCGGCGTTGGGCACCTGGATGGCGACGGCCTCGTAGCCCTGCCCGGCCAGGTCGGCGCGGAGCGCGTCGCCGGTCTCGGCGAGCGCCTCGGGGTGGATCACGGCCACCCGCTTCACCCTGTCCCCGATCAACCCGCCCAGCTCGCCGAGGAGCTGACGGCCCACCAGGACCTCGTACGGCTCGGTACCCGCCGTGCCGCCGACCTGGATCCGGGTGACTGCCTCGCTCATGCTTCCTTCAACTCCAGTGCGTCCAGGGCTGCTTGGGTGACCTCTTCGGGCGTGCGGCCGTCGGTCGCCACGACGGCCGTCGCGACCTCCTCGTACAGGTGCCGCCGCGCCTCCATCAGCTCGCGCCACTGCTTGCGCGGGTTGATGGCGAGCAGCGGCCGGGCCGCGTTCAGGCCGGTGCGCTTGACGGCCTCCTCGACGTCCATCGAGAGGTAGACCACCGTGCGGCCGGCGAGCAGACCACGCGTCTCAGGGTCGAGGATCGCGCCTCCGCCGAGCGCGAGGACGCCCTCGTGCTCGGTCAGCGCCACCCGCACCGCCCGCTTCTCGATCGCCCGGAAGACCGGCTCGCCCTCGGCCACGAAGATGTCGGCGATGGCGCGGCCCTCGGCGCTGACGATGTCCTCGTCGGTGTCCCGGTAGCCGACCCCGAGCCGCTCGGCCAGCAGCTGCCCGACCGTGGACTTGCCCACGCCCATCGGCCCGACCAGCACCACCCTCGGCGTACCGGTCACCGGATGGCCAGGTTCTCGAGGTACGACCGGACGTTGCGGCGGGTCTCGGGCACCGAGTCGCCGCCGAACTTCTCCGCGACCGCGTCGGCCAGGACCAGCGCGACCATCGCCTCGGCCACGATCCCGGCCGCCGGCACCGCCGACACGTCCGAGCGCTGGTGATGGGCCTGAGTGGCCTCCCCGGTCGCCACGTCCACGGTCTGCAGGGCCCGCGGCACGGTCGCGATCGGCTTCATCGCGGCCCGGACCCGCAGCAGCTCACCGGTGGACAGGCCGCCCTCGGTGCCGCCGGCCCGGCCGGAGACCCGGCGGATGCCCTCGGACGTGCTCACGATCTCGTCGTGCGCCTTCGAGCCCGGCACCCGGGCCAGCTCGAACCCGTCGCCGATCTCCACGCCCTTGATCGCCTGGATCCCCATCAGGGCCCCGGCGAGCCGGGCGTCCAGCTTCCGGTCCCAGTGCACGTGCGAGCCCAGGCCGACCGGGACGCCGTACGCCAGCACCTCCACCACACCGCCGAGCGTGTCGCCGTCCTTGTGCGCCTGGTCGACCTCCGCGACCATCGCCTTCGACGCGTCCGCGTCCAGGCAGCGCAGCGGGTCGGCGTCCAGCTTCTCGACGTCGGCCGGGGTGGGGTAGACACCGGCCGGGGCCTTCACGGAGCACAGCTCGACCACGTGCGAGACGATCTCGATGCCGGCCGTCTCCTTCAGATACGACCGGGCCACCGCGCCGAGCGCCACGCGGGCCGCGGTCTCCCGGGCGGAGGCCCGCTCCAGGACCGGCCGGGCCTCGTCGAAGCCGTACTTCTGCATGCCGGCGAGGTCGGCGTGGCCGGGGCGCGGGCGGGTCAGCGGGGCGTTACGGGCCAGACCGGCGAGGATCTCCGGGTCGACCGGGTCGGCCGCCATGACCTGCTCCCACTTGGGCCACTCGGTGTTGCCCACCATGATCGCGACCGGGGAACCGAGGGTGAGGCCGTGCCGGACGCCACCGAGGAAGGTGACCTCGTCCCGCTCGAACTTCATGCGCGCACCGCGGCCATAACCGAGCCGCCGCCGCGCCAGGTGGTCGGCGACCATCTCGGTCGTGATCGGCACGCCGGCGGGAAGGCCCTCCAGCGTCGCGACAAGTGCGGGACCGTGGGACTCCCCCGCGGTCAGCCAACGCAGCCTGCTCAACGATGCTCCTCAGTGCTCGCGCCCTGGTACTGCCCTGCGTACGCGCGTCCTCGCGTACGGCGACGGCCGACCGGGTGCGCGGGCCCCGGTCCGCCATGTCCGATCCTCCCACGTCCGGGCCCTGGACCCGGCGCCCGGTCCAGCAGACGGACGCGGATCTGTCAGGTCAGCGCTCGGCGAGCGCCTTCTCGCCGGCCCGTCGCATGGCGTCGAGCGGCGCCGGGGCCCGGCCGGTCATCTGTTCGACCTGGAGCACGGCCTGGTGCACCAGGAGGTCGAGGCCGCTGACGACGGCGCCTCCGAACATCGACCAGCGGGCGGCCAGGGCGGTGGGCCAGGGGTGGTAGAGGACGTCGAAGAGGGTGGTGGGGCGCTCCGGTACGGCGGCGGCGAGGACGTCGGTGGTGCCGGCCGGGGTGGTGGCGATCACCAGCGGTGCGTGCAGGGCCTGCTCGGCGTCGGCCCAGTCGGCGGTGCGGACCTCGACGTCGAGCCGTTCGCCCCAGTGCCGCATCTCGGCGGCGCGCTCCGCGCTGCGGACGTAGGCGACGACCTCGCCGGTGCAGATCCGGGCCAGGGCGGCCAGCGCGGAGGAGGCGGTGGCGCCGGCGCCGAGGACGGCGGCGGAGCCGACCTGTTCGATGCCGTGCTCGCGGAGCGCGGCGACCATGCCCGGGATGTCGGTGTTGTCGCCGAGGCGGCGTCCGTCCTCGGTGAAGACGACGGTGTTGACCGCGTCGACCGAGGCGGCCGTCTCGCTGATCTCGTCGACCAGCGGGATGACCGCCCGCTTCAGCGGCATGGTCAGCGACAGCCCCGCCCACTCCGGCCCCAGCGTCCCGAGGAAGCCGGGCAGCCCGGCCTCGTCGACCTCGAAGCGCTCGTACGACCAGTCGGTGAGCCCGAGTTCGTCGTACGCGGCCCGGTGCAGCACCGGGGAGAGGGAGTGGGCGATGGGCTTACCGAGCACGGCGGCCCGGCGGGCGTCAGTTGCCCGAGTTGGCATTGAATTTGTCCTTGAGCTGCTGGAATTCCGCGTAGGTCTTGGCGAATTCGGTGTTGTTCTGGCCGTCGGTCGCCACGAAATAGATCCAGCCCTCGTCGGTCGGATTCAGCGCCGCCTTGAGCGCGTCCTCGCCTGGGTTGCCGATCGGACCGGGCGGAAGCCCCTTCTGGGTGTACGTGTTGTACGGGTCCCTGTTGCTGTTGATCTCCGACTCGCTGATGTGGATGTTGCTGGTGCCCTTCAGGTAGTTGAAGGTCGAGTCGAATTGCAGCTTCTGGTTCGTCTCGGTGTTCGTGGGCTTGAGACGGTTGTAGATCACTTCCGCCATCTTGCGGAAGTCGTCGTGCGTCTTTCCTTCGGCCTGGACGAGGCTCGCGACCGTGATGACCTGCAGCGGACTGTCCAGGTCGTAC
The DNA here is from genome assembly GCF_055583445.1 of Streptomyces sp. NPDC104761. Taxonomy (NCBI): domain Bacteria; kingdom Bacillati; phylum Actinomycetota; class Actinomycetes; order Kitasatosporales; family Streptomycetaceae; genus Streptomyces; species Streptomyces sp. NPDC104761. The sequence goes on from NZ_JBVJNZ010000017.1 coordinate 27,166, forward strand.
TTCTTGGCCTCCGCCTCCAGGTCGTAGGCGGCATATTCCTCCTTGGCCGCGGCGACCATCTGTTTCAGGATCGCCTCGGGCTTCATGCCCTTGGCCGCGGGATAGGTGCCCGGGTAGAGGAATCCTTCCAGCGGATCCATGATCTTGCTGTTGGTGTTCGCGTAGCTCGGCAGGCCGAGGGTCTTGTACTGGGCCTTGGCGGCCTTCTTGGAGGTGCCTGCGGAAAGGCCGAGTTTCTTGTCGAGCGCCACGTAGACGGCCGCCGCGCGCTCGCCCGGGGTGACCACCACATTGGCCTGGCTCTTCGGGTCGAGCATCAAGAGCACGCAGCTGGCTGCGGACATCTCCTTCTTGAGGGTGTACGCGCCCGCCTGGATCGTGTTGCCCTTCGGGTTCTGCGTTTGCGCGTGCACGAACGCGTCGACGCTCTTGACGACACCGGCTTCCTTCAGCCGGCGGCCGATGTCGTATCCGCCCGCTCCCTTGGGGATCTGGACGGTCACGGTCTCGCTGTTGCCGCTGCCCGCGTAGTCCGGGGCCGCGCCGAAACGATTTTGGTAGAAGTGCCAGCCGAAATAGCCGACGGTGGCCGCGCCGCCGCCGAAGACCAGGCAGACCACCAGGCAGGCGCAGCCGTTGCGGCGCTTCTTGGCGCCCTTGCCGCCCTTGGCGTCCTTGCCGCGGCCACCACCGCGGCGTCCTTTCGGGTCGTCGTCCCCGTCGTCGTCGGCGCCCGTGAAGAAGGGGTGCTGCTCCTCTTCCTCCTCCTCGACGGCGGGCTCCGGCTGCGGTTCCGGCTCGGGGCGTCGGCGGCCGGGCGGCTCCGGGGGCGGGTAGGCGTCCTCGGTGCCGTAGAAGTCGGGCTGCTCGGCGCCGTAGGCCACGGGCTGCTGGCCGTAGGGGTCGCCCGGGTCGGCGGCGTAGGGGACGTGGCCGTGGGTGCCGGTCGCGTCCCAGGTGCCCTGGTGGTACTGGTGCGGGGCGTGGCCGACGTACTGCTGCTGGTCGTAACCCTGCTGGCCCTGCCCGTGGATGTGCCGGCCGTGCCCGTCGGCGTAGCGGAGTTGGCCCTGCTCGTCGTAGTACGCGTACTGCTGCTGGTCGTATCCGCCCTGCGAGTGCTGGCCCCAGTCGCCGTACTGCTCCTGCTGCGACTGCTGCGGGTAGTGCTGCGGCTGGCCGCCGTAGGGGGACTGCTGACCCACGTGGGCCTGCTGTCCTCCCCACCCGTCGTCCCCGTACAACGGGTCCTCCGGGTGCCACGGTTCGGAGCCTGGGCCCCGGCCATACTCAGTCATCGATCCCCTAGAGCCGCGAGGCGGCGCGTCACGCGGCTGGTGGGCCGGCCGACCGTTCCGCCTCTTGCTGTGCGGTGGCTGTTCGAAAACCATCGCATCGCGCGGAACGTTACCGTATCGCGATCAGATGACTACTTCGACGCCCTCGCCGGGTGGTTTACCTGACACCCGTTCGGATTCCAGCGCCTGCTGGAGGATGATCACAGCGGCGGCCTGGTCGATGACCGAGCGTCCCTTCTTGGACTTCACCCCCGAGGCCCGCAGCCCCTGACTGGCCGTCACGGTCGTCATCCGCTCGTCGACCAGCCGGACCGGCACCGGTGTGACGCCCTTGGCCAGCTCCTGGGCGAAGGCCCGGACCTTGACGGCGGCCGGGCCCTCGCCCCCCTTGAGGGAGCGCGGGAGTCCGACGACGACCTCGACGGGTTCGTACTCCTCGACCAGCTGCCGCAGCCTGCGATGGGCCGCCGGGACGTCCCGGCCGGGGACCGTCTCGACCGGGGTGGCGAGGATCCCGTCGGGGTCGCACGAGGCGACCCCGATCCGGGCGTCCCCGACGTCGATCGCGAGTCGACGTCCTCTGCGCATTTCCGACCGTTTCCTTACTTGGCGGTCTCGGTCACGAGGCGTTCGACGGCGTCGATGGCCTCGCCGACCGCGGCCGGGTTCTGGCCGCCGCCCTGGGCGACGTCCGGCTTGCCGCCACCGCCGCCGCCGAGCGTCTTCGCGGCGGTGCGGACCAGGTCACCGGCCTTGAGGCCGCGGTCGCGGGCGGCGTCGTTGGTGGCGATGACCGTGAGCGGCTTGCCGTTGTTGACGGTGAACAGGGCGACCACGGCGGCGCGTCCGCCCTGGATCCGGCCGCGCACGTCGAGAACGAGCTTGCGCAGGTCGTCCGGGGTGGTGCCGTCCGGGACCTGGCCGGTCACCACGGCGATGCCGCGGATGTCCTTGGCCGACTCGACGAGGCCGCCGGCGGCCTGCAGCACCTTCTCGGCGCGGAACTTCTCGATCTCCTTCTCGGCGTCCTTCAGCTTGCCGAGCATCGCGGAGACCTTCTCCGGCAGCTCCTCCGGGCGGCCCTTGATCAGCTCCTGGAGCTGGGCGACGACCGTGTGCTCGCGGGCCAGGAAGTTGTAGGCGTCGACGCCGACGAGGGCCTCGATACGGCGGACACCCGAGCCGATCGAGGACTCGCCGAGCAGCTTCACCAGGCCCAGCTGGGAGGTGTTGTGGACGTGGGTGCCGCCGCACAGCTCCTTGGAGAAGTCGCCGATGGTCACCACGCGGACCCGCTCGCCGTACTTCTCGCCGAACTCGGCGATGGCGCCCTGCTTCTTGGCCTCGTCGATGCCCATGATGTCGGCGCGCACGTCGAGGTCGCGGGCGAGCACCTCGTTGATCTTCTGCTCGACGTCGGTCATCACGGCCGTCGGAACGGCGGACGGCGAGCCGAAGTCGAAGCGGAAGCGGCCGGGCTGGTTCTCGGAACCGGCCTGGGCGGCCGTCGGGCCGAGGGCGTCGCGCAGCGCCTGGTGGGTGAGGTGGGTGGCCGAGTGGGCGCGGGCGATGGCGGTCCGGCGCCGTGAGTCGATCGCGGCGTGGGCCTTGGCGCCGACGGTCACCTCGCCGACCTGGACGACGCCCTTGTGGACGTAGACGCCCGGGACCGGCTTCTGGGTGTCGCGGATCTCGATGACGGCACCGGTGTCGACCTTGATCCGGCCGGTGTCACCGATCTGACCGCCGCCCTCGGCGTAGAACGGGGTGCGGTCCAGGACGATCTCGACCTCGTCGCCCTCGCCGGCGGCCGGCGAGGAGACGCCGTCGACCAGGATGCCGACGATCGTGGTCTCGCCCTCGGTGTCGGAGTAGCCGATGAAGTCGGTCGCACCGGTCTTGTCGGCGATCTCGCGGTAGGCGCCGGCGCCGCCGTGCCCGGTCTTCTTGGCCTGCGCGTCGGCCTTGGCGCGCTCCCGCTGCTCCCTCATCAGGCGGCGGAAGCCCTCCTCGTCCACCGAGAGGCCCTGTTCGGCGGCCATTTCGAGGGTGAGGTCGATCGGGAAGCCCCAGGTGTCGTGGAGCAGGAAGGCCTTGTCGCCGGCGAGCACGGAGCCGCCGGACTCCTTGGTCTCGGTGACGGCGGTGTCGAGGATGTTGGTGCCGGCCTTCAGGGTCTTGAGGAAGGCGTTCTCCTCGGCGACGGCGACCTTCTCGATGCGCTCGCGGTCGGTGACCAGCTCCGGGTACTGCTGGCCCATCATGGCGATCACGGTGTCGATCAGGTCGAGGACGACCGGGCCGGTGGCGCCGAGGAGGCGCATGTTGCGGATGGCGCGGCGCATGATGCGGCGCAGCACGTAGCCGCGGCCCTCGTTGCCGGGGGTGACGCCGTCGCCGATGAGCATGACCGACGTACGCATGTGGTCGGTGACGACGCGCAGCGAGACGTCCGAGGCGTGGGCGTCGCCGTAGTGGACGCCGGTCAGCTCGGTGGCCTTCTTGATGACGGCCATGGAGGTGTCGATCTCGTACATGTTCTGCACGCCCTGCAGAATCATGGCGAGACGCTCCAGGCCGAGGCCCGTGTCGATGTTCTTGCTGGGCAGCTCGCCGAGGATCTCGAAGTTGTCCTTGCCGATGCCCTCACCGCGCTCGTACTGCATGAAGACCAGGTTCCAGATCTCCACGTACCGCTCGTCGTTGACGGCGGGGCCGCCCTCGACGCCGAACTCGGGGCCGCGGTCGTAGTTGATCTCGGAACACGGGCCGCACGGGCCGGGGACGCCCATGGACCAGTAGTTGTCCTTCATGCCGAGGCGCTGGATGCGCTCCTTGGGCACACCGATGACCTCGTGCCAGATGCGCTCGGCCTCGTCGTCGTCCTTGTAGACGGTGATCCACAGCCGGTCCGGCTCCAGGCCGTAACCGCCCTTGTCCTGGGGCGTGGTGAGCAGCTCCCAGGCGTACTTGATGGCGCCTTCCTTGAAGTAGTCGCCGAACGAGAAGTTGCCGCACATCTGGAAGAAGGTGCCGTGCCGGGTGGTCTTGCCGACCTCCTCGATGTCGGGCGTGCGCACGCACTTCTGCACGCTGGTGGCGCGCGACCACGGCGGCTTGACCTCACCCAGGAAGTAGGGCTTGAAGGGCACCATGCCGGCCGGGACGAGGAGCAGAGTCGGGTCGTCCGCGATGAGCGACGCCGAAGGGACGACGGTGTGCCCGCGCTCCTCGTAGAAGCTCAGCCAGCGGCGGCGAATCTCGGCCGACTCCATCAGTGGTCCTCATTCCGGTTGTGCGAGTACGTCGTCCTGTCATCGGCGTACTTCGGGTTGCTGCGGTTCTCGATGGCGGCGAACCGCCGGGGTGCGGGGAGTTCGGGGTCCGCGTTGATACCGAGCGCGTCGCCCAGTTCCTCCTCCCGCTGGGCCATGTTGTCGCGGACGTCCAGCGCGAAGCCGATCGCCCGGTCCTTGATCCGGTGGCCGGTCTCCAGGGCCTTGTTCGCGGCGGTGGCGGCGAGGCTCTCGGGGGTCAGCTGCTTCAGCTTGCGGTTGACCTTGGTGGTGGCCCACACTCCGGCGGCGACACCGGTGGTGAACCAGAACGTACGGCGGAACATATGGCCTGGCTCCTACTTTCCCCGGTTCTTCCGCCGGGCGGCCGGGACCGTCCGGCCCACGATCACCGTACGCCCGGGCTCCCTCACGGGCACGTCCGCCTTGCGGCCCACCAGCGCCCGGCGCACGCCGTAGCCGAAGGCCGCGACCTTGACCAGCGGGCCGCCGAAGGTGGAGGCGACCGTGGTGGACAGCGCGGAGGCGTTGGACGTGACCTCCTGGACGTCGGAGGCGATCGCGTCGACGCGGTCGATCTGGGTCTGCGCGGAGCGTACGGCCGCGGAGGCGTCGGCGAGCAGCGGGACGGCCTGGTCGGTCACGTCCGCCACGAGCTTCGTGGTCGCCTTGAGCGTCTGGGCCAGCCTCACGAGTGCCACCGCGAGGAAGGAGACCAGGATCGCCCAGAAGACGGCCACCAGGATCCCGGCCACCTCTCCACCGGACACCGCGCGCACCCGCTTCCCGCTCTTTAGCGAAATCAACTGAGCACTGAGCCTATCGCGCGGGACGTCGGGCTCCGTACCGGATTACCGCGCGCGAGCGGCGGAGTTGCGGGAAGTGATTGTACGGACCGAACACGCTTAAGTACGCTCCGTGTCCCATGCGAGTTCCTCAACGCCCCGGCCCTTCGGCGAACGGCAATCTGCCCCTGGAACTGACCGCGTTCGTGGGCCGCTCGGCCGAACTCGGCGAGCTGTCCCGGGTCCTGGAGTCCGGCAGGCTGGTGACGGTGACCGGAGCCGGCGGGGTGGGAAAGTCCCGGCTGGCGGCGCGGGCGGCGGCCGGCGCGGCACCCCGGGACGGGGTCTGGCGGGTGGATCTGGCGGCGGTGCGCGATCCGGAGTTCGTGGACTACGCGGTCGTGGAGGCGCTCGGGCTGACCGATCACACGGCCCGGCTGCCGCGCGAGACGCTCGTCTCTCAGCTGGCCGGCCGCCGGATCCTGCTGCTGCTCGACGGGGTCGAGCATCTGGTCGACGCGTGCGCCGAACTGGTGGCCGGGCTGCTGCGGCAGCTGCCGGACCTGGCCGTGCTGGCGGTGGGCCGGAGGCCGCTCGGGGTGGCGGGTGAGCGGCTGTTCCCGCTGGGGCCGCTCGGCGAGGACGAGGCGGTGGAGCTGTTCGCCGAGCGCGCCGGGCGGCAGGGGCTCCAGGTGCGGGACTGCCCGGAGGTGCGGGAGGTGTGCCGGCGCCTGGACGGGATCCCGCTGGCGGTCGAGCTGGCGGCGGGGCGGCTGCGGGTGCTGTCACCGGGGCAGTTGCTGGCGCGGCTCGACGACCGGTTCCGGCTGCTGACCGGCGGCGGGCAGGACGCGCTCCCCCGCCACCGGACCCTGCGCACCGCGATCGGCTGGAGCCACGAACTGTGCACGCCCGCCGAGCGGTTGCTGTGGGCCCGGCTGTCGGTGTTCGCGGGGACCTTCGACCTGCAGGCCGCCGAATACGTGTGCAGCGGGGACGGGCTGGCGGCCGAGGAGGTCCTGGACGTGCTGGCGGAGCTGCTCGCCCAGTCGGTGGTCTCCCGCGCGGAGACGGGGTCGGGCGTGCGCTACCGGATGCTCGACACCGTACGGGCGTACGGCGCGGACTGGCTGGCGGCGGCCGGGGACGCGGGGCGGCTGCGGCGCCGGCACCGGGACTGGTTCATGGGGCTGGCGACCTGGTGCGAGCTGGAGTGGTTCTCGCCGCGGCAGGGCGAGGTGGCCGCGCGGGTCGAGGCCGAGCTGCCGAATCTGCGGGCGGCCCTGGACCACTGCCTGACCGAGCCGGAGGAGGCGCACCTGGGGCAGTACCTGGCGGGCTCGCTGTGGTTCTGCTGGGCGGGCTGCGGGCGGCTCTCGGAGGGGCGGCGCTGGCTGGAGCGGAGTCTGGAGCCGGACTCGGAGTATCCGCGGTCCCGGCTGAAGGCGCTGTGGGTGCTGGGCTATGTGGCGATCCTCCAGGGCGACGCGGTGCCCGCCCTCGGCGCGCTCCAGGAGTGCCGTGCGGAGGCCGAGCTGGCCGCCGACCCGACGGCGGTGGCCTACGCGGAGCACCGGACCGGCTGTCTGGCGCTGGTCACGGACGACATGGCGCGCGCGGAGACGCTGCTGGGCTCGGCCCTCGCCCGCTACCGGGAGATCGGCGAGCTCAACAGCAACGTCCTGATGGCGCAGGTGGAGCTGGCGATGACCAGGGCGTTCCTCGGCGATCTGGCGGACGCGGTGCGGCTGTGCGAGGACGTGCGCCGGGTCTGCGAGGACCACGGCGAGCGCTGGGCCCGCTCGTACGCGCTGTACGTCCTGGCGTACGCGGCCTGGCAGGACGGCGACCACGCGGCGGCCCGGGAACTGCTGACCGACTGCCTGGGCCATGCCCACGGTTTCCAGGACCTGCTGGGTTCGGTGCTGGCGATCGAGCTGCTCGCCCTGGTGACGGTGGCGCAGGGCGATCCCGCGGAGGCGGCGGTGCTGCAGGGCGCCGCCGGGCGCATGTGGCCGTCGGTGGGCCTGCCGCTGTTCGGTTCGGCCCACTACAACGCCCCGCACGAGCTGTGCGAGGCGACGGCCCGGCGGGCGCTGGGCGAGGAACGGTACGCGGAGTGCGTACGGCAGGGGGCGTCGCTGGACCGGGAGGCGGCGGTGGCCCGGGCGCTGGAGTACTTCGGCGTGCGTCCGCTGGACGCGCTGCCCGCGCCGCGCGGGCCGGTACGGCGGCAACGGGACGGCGCCGGCATGCGGAAGCCCGCCGCCTCGCCCACCCGGAAGGGCGGGGAGACGGCGGGCTGACGCTGAGGTGCTACACCCGGCCGGTGATCAGCGGGCGTAGTACTCGACGACGAGCTGCTCGTCGCAGATGACCGGAACTTCCTTGCGGTTCGGCTCGCGGTCCAGGCGGAACGCCAGGGCCTTGAGGTTCACCTGCAGGTAGCGGGGGGTCTCGCCGTCGGGGGCGAAGCCGCCCTCACGGGCGATCTGGAAGAGCGTCTTGTCCTTGGAACGGTCGCGGACCTGCACGACGTCGTCCGGGCGGACCCGGAAGGACGGCTTGTCGGTCTTCTGGCCGTTGACCTGGATGTGGCCGTGGACGACCATCTGGCGGGCCTGGTAGATCGTGCGGGCGATGCCCGAACGCAGGACCAGCGCGTCGAGGCGGCGCTCCAGCTCGACGATCAGGGCCTCACCGGTCTTGCCCTGCACCTTGGAGGCACGCTCGTAGGCGCGGACCAGCTGACGCTCGGAGATGTCGTACTGCGCGCGCAGACGCTGCTTCTCCAGCAGACGGACCTTGTAGTCCGAGTTCTGCTTGCGGCCGCGGCCGTGCTCACCCGGCGGGTAGGGGCGGGCCTCGAAGTACTTGACGGCCTTCGGGGTCAGCGCGATGCCGAGGGCACGCGACTTCTTGACCTTGGGGCGGGACTGGTTCGCCACTGTCTCTTTCTTCCTTCTGATATTCGGCTTGTCAGGGTTGAGGGAGGTCGCAATCCGCAGCCGGGGAAACCCTCCGGATCCCGTTGCCGGATCTGGTGGGCAGCCGCTCCCCTGGTCTGGGCACATACGTGCAGCACGCGAGTGGCCCACCGACCGGTCCCGTCGTCTGTGACCCGACGGATGGTGGTGGGCTGCCCGCGACACCGTTCGACGGTGCGCGACGCTCCTGGATCCCCCTGACGGGGGTTCCGGCCGGCTGTCCCGCTCTGACTGCGCGGGACTCGGCGCTCGGGGAAGTCTACAGGCTGCTCAGGACCGTCTGCGACCGAGGTGCTTCCTGGTCCACTCGACCGCGTCGGCGTACCGGGCCTCGGAGCCGTGCCGGGTCGGGGTGTAGTACTCGCGGTCCCGGACGGTGTCCGGGGCGTACTGCTGCTCGGCGATGCCCTCGGGCAGGTCGTGCGGGTAGACGTAGCCCTGCGCGTGTCCGAGCTTGGCGGCGCCCTTGTAGTGGCCGTCGCGCAGGTGCGGGGGCACCTGGCCGGCCAGGCCCTTGCGGACGTCCTCGAGGGCGGCGCCGATCGCGGTGGTCGCGGAGTTGGACTTGGGGGCGAGCGCGAGGGCGATGGTGGCGTGGCTGAGGGTGAGGGCGGCCTCGGGGAAGCCGATCATGGCGACGGCCTGGGCGGCGGCCACGGCTATGGGCAGGGCGTTCGGGTCGGCGAGGCCGATGTCCTCGCTCGCCGAGATCATCAGGCGGCGGGCGATGAAGCGGGGGTCCTCGCCGGCTTCGATCATGCGGGCCAGGTAGTGCAGGGCCGCGTCGACGTCGGAGCCGCGGATGGACTTGATGAGGGCGCTGGCGACGTCGTAGTGCTGGTCGCCGTCGCGGTCGTACTTCACCGCGGCCCGGTCGACGACCTCCTCCAGGGTGCCCAGGCCGATCTCCGTCTCCCCCTTGTCGAGGGCGGCCCCGGCGGCGGCCTCCAGGGCGGTCAGGGCGCGGCGGGCGTCGCCGCCGGCGATGCGCAGCAGGTGCTCCTCGGTGTCCGCGGGGAGCGCGACGGCCTCCTTGAGGCCCCGCTCGTCGGTGAGGGCCCGGCGCAGCAGGCCCCGGACGTCGTCGTCGGTGAGCGGTTCGAGGGTGAGGAGCAGGGAGCGGGACAGGAGCGGGGAGATCACCGAGAAGTACGGGTTCTCGGTGGTCGCGGCGATCAGGGTGACCCAGCGGTTCTCGACGGCCGGGAGCAGGGAGTCCTGCTGGGCCTTGCTGAAGCGGTGGATCTCGTCCAGGAAGAGGACGGTCTCCTTGCCGTAGCCCCCGGTGGCGCGGCGGGCGCCGTCGATGACCGCGCGGACCTCCTTGACGCCGGCGGTGATCGCGGAGAGCTCCACGAACCGCTTGTCGGTCGCCTTGGAGACGACGTACGCGAGGGTCGTCTTGCCGGTGCCGGGCGGCCCCCAGAGGATCACGGACGACGGTCCGGCCGGGCCGCCGGAACCCGCGCCGACCAGTCTGCGCAGGGGTGATCCCGGCTTCAGCAGGTGCTGCTGGCCCACCACCTCGTCGAGGGTGCGCGGGCGCATCCGCACCGCCAGGGGGCTCCCGGTGGGGTCCTTCTCCTGGCGTTCTTCTGCGGCGGCGGTGAACAGGTCGGGTTCCACGCTGAAACCCTAAATCACGGCACTGACAACGCGGCGCGCGCTGTCAGCTGGTCCAGAAGTCCCACCAGCGGGTCAGGATCAGCATGCCGATGATGCCGACGTGCAGGACCGGCAGCACCCAGGTGAACTCGCCGAAGAACGACTTCAGCCAGTTCGGCGTCGGCAGGAAGCCCTTGCGGATGGTGAAGGAGGTCACGTACCAGAACATGGTGATCGTGGCGACCCAGGCGAGCGAGCACCACAGGCACAGCGCGTTGATCCGGTACAGGGACTGGAACTGCAGCCAGGTGCAGAAGCCCACGCCGAAGAGCGTGCCGAAGTTGAAGGTGAGCCAGTACCAGCGCGGGAAGCGGGCGCGGGCCAGCAGGCTCATGCCGACGCAGATGACGATGCCGTAGCAGACGAGGCCGAGCATCGGGTTCGGGAAGCCGAAGGCGGCGGCCTGCTTGGACTCCATGACGCTGCCGCAGGAGACCACCGGGTTGAGGCTGCACCCGGGGGTGAAGGTCTTGCCCTCGACCTTGGCTTCCAGCAGCTTGAACTTGTCGATCGTGATGACCCACGCGGCCAGCAGGCCGGCGGCGCCGGTGATGATCAGCAGCAGCGCGAAGGCCCGGCTGCCGCCCTCGGTGCGCGGTGCCGCGGAGACGTGCTCGGGCTCGGGCTCGGTGGAGACGTCCTTGACTGTCGTCTTGCTCATCACGCCGATTCCGTCTGTTTGAGAGTTGGAACTTCTTCGGGCAGGGGCCATTGTGCCGCACGAGGCACCCCGTCCACCGTTCGGTGGACATAAGGAAGTACGCACCGCAGCCCCGGAAAGCTCGGTTTCCGGCCGCTGCCCGGAGCCATGACAGCACACGGTACGAACCCGCTCCCCCAGGGCAACCGGAGCCGGGACGCGGGCGGGGTGCCGGTCCTGGGCGCGGACCCGGCGACGGCCACGCGCGCGCGGCGGTCCCGGCTGGGCATCGCCCGGCAGGGCGAACCGGTGCCCCGCCGAGTTGACGGTCGGCGAGACGGTCTGGCACTTCGCGCACTCCTGCCCGAGGCCGCGCGACCCGGATCAGGTGTCGGCCTGGTCGGCCTGCAGGCCAAGGCGGACAGCCGGAGCAAGGCCCTCTCCGGCGGACTGCGCCGGTGACGCGCGCGTCCGGTCAGGCGCCGTCGATGCGGTCGAGCAGGGCCCGGGCCTCGGCGACGCGGTAGTGGTCCGGGCCGAAGGCGGCCACGCAGGCGTCGAGGGCGACCGCGGCCAGCGGGCCGGCCTCGGCGCCGCGGCCCAGCCCCACGAGAGCGGTGGCCATGGCCAGTTCGACGGCACCGGTCTCCGTGCGGCGATGGTCCTCGGAGAGGCTCCGGAACAGTTCCTCGGCGTGCCGTGCCTCCGTGGCGGCCTCGTCGTGGCGCTTCTGGCCGTTGAGGCTGCGTGCCAGCCCGAGCCGCAGGGCCAGGGTGAGCCGGTCGGACGAGTCGCGGGCGGCCAGGGCGGCCCGGGCGAGCGCCTCGGCCTCCTCGTGGCGCCCCTGCGCATTGACGGCGTAGATCTGTCCGTTGCGGGCGACCCCCACCAGGACCTGCATCGCGGCTCCGGTGTCGCGGCTCGCGGCCCGGGCGACGGCGGCACACTCCACCTCGCACTCGGGGTGCCGGCCGAGCGTGATCAGTGTCTGGGCGCGGTTCACGCGCAGTTGCAGGGTCAGCGGGTGTTCGGCGCCGTACTCCCTGCCGAAGACGGGCAGCAGCGCGTCGTACTCGGCGAGGGCCTCGGCGTGACGGCCCTGGGCGCCCAGCGCCGCCGCGACGAGACTCCGCGCCGACTTGGCGTGGCCGGCATAACGCGCGGCCACCGCCCGCGCCTCGGCCTCCGCCGCCGCGTACTGCCCTTCGCGGAAGAGGGTGTTCGCCAGGTGCAGGGGGGCACCCACCGGGGGCGGGGTGTCCACGCGGTTGCGCGACCTGAAGATTTTCATGCCCGTAGCGTAGGAATGCCACGCACACCCGTTCGGAGACATCGCCGAGCGTTTACCGTGCCGGTCAACTGCGCCGATTCCTCGGCGAGTCGACCGGCCGGTGGCATGGGCGCGGGTGGCATGGGCGCCGGTGGCCCGGACCTGCTAGCCGAGCCTCGACTCCAGCTCCGCCACGATCTCGTTGACGCCCACCGCCGACTGCTCGCCGGAGTCCATGTCCTTCAGCTGGACGACACCCTCGGCGAGGTCCCGTTCGCCGGCGACGATCGTGTAGCGGGCGCCGCTGCGGTTGGCGTTCTTCATGGCGCCCTTGAGGCCCTTGGCGCCGTAGGAGAAGTCCGCGGCGATGCCCACCCGGCGCAGCTCGGTGACCTTCGCGAAGAGCACGCGCCGCGCCTCCTCGCCGAGCGGCACCGCGAACACGCTGGTGGCGGACGGAAGGTCGAGTTCGACCCCCTCGGCCTCCAGCGCCAGCACCGTGCGGTCGACGCCCAGGGCCCAGCCGACGGACGGCAGCGCGGGGCCGCCGATCATCTCGGAGAGGCCGTCGTAGCGTCCGCCGCCGCCCACCGCGGACTGGGAGCCCAGGCCGTCGTGGACGAACTCGAAGGTCGTGCGGGTGTAGTAGTCCAGGCCGCGGACCAGCTTCGGGTCGTCCTCGAAGGCGACGCCCGCCGCCGTGATCAGCTCGCGGACCTCCTCGTGGTACGCCTTGCAGGCGTCACAGAGGTAGTCACGCAGGAGGGGCGCGTCGCCCAGCTGCTTCTGGACCGACTCCCGCTTGTCGTCCAGGACGCGCAGCGGGTTGATCTCGGCCCGGCGGAGGGTGTCCTCGTCCAGGTCCAGGCCGCGCAGGAACTCCTGGAGGGCCGCGCGGTAGACCGGGCGGCACTCCTTGTCGCCCAGGCTGTTGAGCAGGATGCGGAAGTTCCGCAGGCCCAGCGAGCGGTACGCCTGGTCGGCCAGGATGATCAGCTCGGCGTCAAGGGCCGGGTCCTCGGCGCCGATCGCCTCGGCACCGACCTGCGAGAAGTGGCGGTAACGGCCCTTCTGCGGGCGCTCGTAGCGGTAGTACGAGCCGGAGTACCAGAGCTTGACGGGGAGGTTGCCGGATTTGTGGAGGTTCGCCTCCAGAGCGGCACGCAGCACGGAGGCCGTGCCCTCGGGGCGCAGGGCCAGCTTGTCGCCGCCCTTGGTCTCGAACGCGTACATCTCCTTGGTGACGATGTCGGTGGACTCGCCGACACCGCGCGCGAAGAGCTCGACGTTCTCGAAGCCCGGGGTCTCGATGTAGCCGTAGCCGGAGTTGCGCAGCGGCGCGGCGATCGCCTCGCGGACGGCCAGGTACTTGGCGCTGTCCGGCGGGATCAGGTCGTACGTGCCCTTGGGGGCCTGAAAGGTGCTCACGGAAGTTCTCGTCACATTCCTCGTCGGGGAGCGTCGGCTTGCGCTCCCTGGCCGGCGGCCACCTGCCGCAAGTAGGCGTTGGTGGCGCGCTCCTGGCCGATGGTCGTCTGGGGGCCGTGGCCGGACAGCACCACGGTGGAGTCGTCGAGCGGCAGGCACACGCGGGCCAGCGAGGCCAGCATGTCGTCCATGGAGCCGCCCGGCAGGTCCGTGCGTCCGATGGAGCCGGCGAAGAGCAGATCGCCCGAGAAGAAGACCGACGGGATGTCGGCCGCCTCGGGCATCCGGAAGGTCACCGACCCCTTGGTATGGCCCGGCGCGTGCGCGACGGAGAACTCCAGTCCGGCCAGCTCCAGCCGCGCGCCGTCGGCCAGTTCGAGGACGTCGTCCGGCTCCCCCACGGTCAGCTCGCCCATCAGCGGCATGCCGATGGACCGGCCCAGCGCCTTCTCGGGGTCGCTCAGCATGTACCGGTCGTCGGGGTGGATCCAGGCCGGTACGTCGTGCGCTCCGCAGACGGGGACGACCGAGGCGACGTGGTCGATGTGGCCGTGGGTGAGGACGACGGCGACGGGCTTGAGCCGATGCTTCCGCAGTGCTTCCTCGACGCCTTCGGCGGCCTGGTGGCCGGGGTCGATGATCACGCACTCCTCACCGGCGGCGGGGGCGACGAGATAACAGTTCGTCCCCCAGGCCCCGGCGGGGAACCCGGCAATGAGCACGATCGTCCTTCGTTGTGTCGATTCGGGTGGCTGCAAGCTGTGGTCCAGAGCCTACCGGCGCTGCCGTTTCCTCAGCGAACCCATATACGGTACGGGGCTACACGCAGTGGTCGGCTCACACAGCGCACAGGACGCACGCGTACCGGTCGACATACGACACGCATGAGGAGAGAACCCGGTGGTCAGCCAGGAGCAGCGGCGGCGTCAGCTCGCCCGGGAGAAGTTCTTGCGGCAGCAGCAGCGGCGTACCAGCGCACGGCGCAAGACACGCATGCGCAACTCGGTGATCGCGTCGGTGCTCGGCGTGGTCGTGATCGCCGGTGTCGCGCTGTACACGACCGGTGCGTTCAAGAAGGACGACAAGGCGAACGCCAGCTCGGCGACGACGCCCAGCGCCACGCCCAGCGCCAGCAAGGCACCGGACCCGTGCGAGAAGGCCGCGGCCGGCTCGGTGAAGAAGATGAGCTGGAAGAAGGAGCCGGCGATGACGATCGACACGTCGGCGAAGTACACGATGACGCTGTCGACGACCTGCGGCGACATCGGCATCGCGATGAAGACGTCGGCGGCCCCGCACACCGTGAACTCGTTCGACTTCCTCGCGTCGAAGGGCTACTTCGACCACAGCAAGTGCCACCGGCTCACCACCAACGGCATCTACGTGCTGCAGTGCGGCGACCCGACGGGGACCGGAAGCGGCGGTCCCGGGTACACGATCCCTGACGAGAACCTGAAGGACACAAGCCTGAAGGGCGGTGTCTACCCGGCGGGCACCGTCGCGATGGCCAACACGGGCCAGAAGCACACCGGTGGCAGCCAGTTCTTCCTGGTCTACCAGGACAGCCAGTTGCCGGCCAGCTACACCCCGTTCGGCACGGTGGACGCGGCCGGGATGAAGATCCTCAAGAAAATCGCCGCCGCGGGTGAGAACACGGGACAGGGTGACGGAGCCCCGAACGCGACGGTCGTGATCAACAAGGCCACGGTCACGAAATCCTGACCACGAACTGCGAAATTTCGGTCGCGCGGGATGCGGACAGGCAACCCGCCGGTCGCCTATGTTGGCCGTGACGAAACTGTGGACGATGCCCGGGGGCGCTGAGGCCCCTCGCGGGCATCATGTGGAGGAGGCGCTGTGAGCAGCGACCCGTGGGGCCGCGTCGACGAGACGGGGACCGTGTACGTGCGTACGGCCGACGGCGAGAAGGTCGTCGGGTCCTGGCAGGCCGGCTCCCCTGAGGAGGCGCTGGCCTACTTCGAGCGCAAGTACGAGGGCCTGGTTGTCGAGATCGGCCTCCTCGAAAAGCGAGTACAGACCACCGACCTGTCCGCGAAGGACGCCCAGGCCGCCATCGACCACCTGCGCGAGCAGGTGGAGGCGCACCACGCGGTCGGTGACCTCGAGGCGCTGCGGACCCGGCTGGCCGAGCTGGTGAAGACCGTGGACTCGCGCCGCGAGGAGCGCAGGGCGCAGCGTGCCAAGCAGTCCGACCAGGCCCGTCAGGCCAAGGAGGACCTGGTCACCGAGGCGGAGCAGCTGGCGCAGTCCGACCAGTGGCGGGCGGCCGGTGAGCGGTTGCGGTCCCTGGTGGACACGTGGAAGGGCCTGCCGCGCCTGGACCGCAAGTCGGACGACGAGCTGTGGCACCGCTTCTCGCACGCCCGGTCGGCGTTCTCCAAGCGTCGCAAGGCGCACTTCGCGCAGCTCGACGCGCAGCGCGAGGACGCCCGCAAGGCCAAGGAGAAGCTGGTCGCCGAGGCGGAGTCGCTGTCGGACTCGACGGACTGGGGTCCGACGGCCGCGCGCTACCGCGAGCTGATGGCCGAGTGGAAGGCCGCGGGCCGTGCCCAGCGCGAGCACGAGGACGACCTGTGGAACCGCTTCCGCGGCGCCCAGGACGTGTTCTTCGCGGCGCGCGGCTCCGCCTTCGCGGAGCGGGACGCGGAGCAGACGGAGAACCTGAAGCTGAAGGAGGAGCTGGCCGCCGAGGCCGAGAAGCTCCTGCCGATCACGGACCTGAAGTCCGCGCGGTCCGCCTTCCGCTCGATCAACGAGCGGTGGGAGGCCATCGGCCACGTGCCGCGCGACGCGCGTCCGAAGGTCGAGGGCCGGATGCACACGGTCGACCGGGCCATCCAGGAGGCCGAGGAGGCCGAGTGGCGCCGGACCAACCCGGAGGCACGCGCGCGTGCCGCGGGCCTGACCGGCCAGCTGCAGGCCGCCGTCGACAAGCTGCGGACGCAGATCGACCAGGCCCGCGCCCAGGGCAACGCGTCGAAGGCGGAGAAGCTGGAGCGTGAGCTCGAGGGCCGCCAGGCGCTCCTGGACCAGGCTCTGAAGGGTCTCCAGGAGTTCGGCGGCTAGCGGAGCACGGTACGACGAGAGGGGCCCCGTACACGACGTACGGGGCCCCTCTCGTCGTATGCGGCGCCGCTACGACCGGTTGCGCGCCGACGTGACCCGGTAGACGTCGTACACGCCCTCCACGCCCCGTACGGCCTTCAGGACGTGGCCCAGGTGCTTGGGGTCGCCCATCTCGAAGGTGAAGCGGGAGGTGGCCACCCGGTCGCGGGAGGTCTGGACAGCCGCGGAGAGGATGTTGACGTGCTGGTCGGACAGGACGCGGGTGACGTCGGACAGGAGCCGGGACCGGTCCAGGGCCTCGACCTGGATGGCGACCAGGAAGACCGAGGACTGCGTGGGCGCCCACTCGACGTCGAGGATGCGCTCGGGCTCCCGGGAGAGCGACTCGACGTTGACGCAGTCGCTGCGGTGCACCGAGACCCCGCTGCCGCGCGTGACGAAGCCGATGATCGGGTCGCCGGGCACGGGGGTGCAGCAGCGGGCCAGCTTGACCCAGACGTCGTCGACGCCCTTCACGACCACGCCGGGGTCCTGGCTGCTGCGCCGCTTGCTGCGGCGGCCGCGGGTCGGCGGGACCGCCTCGTCGATCTCCTCGGTGGCCGCCTCCTCGCCGCCGAGCGCCTGCACCAGCTTCTGCACGACGTTCTGCGCGGCCACATGGCCCTCGCCGATCGCCGCGTACAGCGAGGAGATGTCCGGGTAGCGCATCTCGTGCGCCAGCGTGACCAGCGAGTCGCCGGTGAGGATGCGCTGGATCGGCAGGTTCTGCTTGCGCATCGCGCGGACGATGGCGTCCTTGCCCTGCTCGATCGCCTCGTCCCGGCGCTCCTTGGAGAACCAGCCGCGGATCTTGTTGCGGGCGCGCGGGGACTTGACGAAGCCGAGCCAGTCGCGGGACGGTCCGGCGCCGGTGGCCTTGGAGGTGAAGACCTCGACCAGGTCGCCGTTGTCCAGCGTCGATTCGAGGGGGACGAGGCGGCCGTTGACCCTGGCCCCTATCGTCCGGTGGCCGACCTCGGTGTGGACCGCGTACGCGAAGTCGACCGGGGTGGCCCCGGCCGGGAGCGCTATGACGTCGCCCTTGGGCGTGAAGACGAAGACCTCGTTGCGGGACAGGTCGAAGCGCAGGGACTCCAGGAACTCGCTGGGGTCCTCGGTCTCCTTCTGCCAGTCCAGCAACTGCCGCAGCCACGCCATGTCGTTGAGGTGGTCGTCCTTGCCCTTGCCGGACGACTTCGGCACGTCGGTGCGGACCTTGGAGGCACCGGCGACGGCCTCCTGCTTGTACTTCCAGTGCGCGGCGATGCCGTACTCGGCGCGGCGGTGCATGTCGAACGTCCGGATCTGGAGTTCGACCGGCTTGCCGTTGGGGCCGATGACCGTCGTGTGCAGCGACTGGTACATGTTGAACTTGGGCATCGCGATGTAGTCCTTGAAGCGCCCCGGAACCGGGTTCCAGCGGGCGTGGACGGTGCCCAGGGCCGCGTAGCAGTCGCGGACGGTGTCCACCAGGACGCGGATGCCCACCAGGTCGTAGATCTCCGCGAAGTCCCGGCCGCGGACGATCATCTTCTGGTAGACGCTGTAGTAGTGCTTCGGTCGGCCGGTGACGGTCGCCTTGATCCGGGCGGCGCGCAGGTCCGCCTGGACCTCGTCGGTCACTATGGCGAGGTACTCGTCCCGCTTGGGCGCCCGCTCGGCGACCAGCCGGACGATCTCGTCGTACATCTTGGGGTAGAGGATCGCGAACGCGAGGTCCTCCAGCTCCCACTTGATGGTGTTCATGCCCAGCCGGTGGGCGAGCGGCGCGTAGATTTCGAGCGTCTCGCGCGCCTTCTTCTCCTGCTTCTCGCGCTTGAGGTAGCGCATGGTGCGCATGTTGTGCAGGCGGTCGGCGAGCTTGATGACCAGGACGCGCGGGTCCTTGGCCATGGCGACGACCATCTTGCGCACGGTCTCGGCCTGCGCGGCCTCGCCGAACTTGACCTTGTCCAGCTTGGTCACGCCGTCGACGAGCAGCGCGACGACGTCGCCGAAGTCGCGGCGCAGGTCCTCCAGGCCGTACTCGGTGTCCTCGACGGTGTCGTGCAGCAGGCCCGCCATCAGGGTCGCCGGGTCCATGCCCAGCTCGGCGAGGATGGTGGTCACCGCGAGCGGGTGCGTGATGTACGGGTCGCCGCTCTTGCGCTTCTGGCCACGGTGCCAGCGCTCGGCGACCTGGTAGGCGCGCTCGATCTGGCGGAGCGTGGCGTTCTCGATCTTGGGGTCGTTGCTGCGGACTATGCGCAGCAGTGGCTCCAGGACCGGGTTGTAGGGGTTCGCGCGCTGCACGCCGAGGCGGGCCAGGCGGGCGCGGACGCGGTTGGAGGAGCCGGAGCGTGCGGGCTGGCCGCTGTTGGGGCGGGCCGCGGGGCGCTCGGGCGGGGCCGGCTTGGGGCGCGAGGTCTCGGCCGACTTCTCGACCGGCGCGGACTGGGCGTGCTCGACCGGCCCACGGGTGTCGTTCTTCGTCTGCGACACGTTCGGCGCGGGCTTGGCCGCGGGCGCCGAGGCGGGCTCGGGCTTGGCGGCTGTCAGTGGCTGGGCCTCGTCTGGCAAGAGGGCTCCTCGTGCGCGATCCGGGTCCCCCGGTCAGGCTCCGGAGTGCCCATGGTAGCGATCCTGGGCCATGTCATCGCCTGCAGGCCGGAGGGAGAACCGTATACGGGAGGAACACCGGAGGCTGCCGTGGGATTCCACAGGGGTGTCCTGCGGGTGCTCCCGGGCCCCGTGGAACGCGAACGGCCGCCCCCGGGAGGGGGCGGCCGTTCGGTCGGTCGTACGACGCTCAGACCTGGAGGAGTGCCTCCAGCGGCGCTCCCCGCAGGGCCGGCTCCAGGCGGCCGCGGCCGCCCAGGAAGCCCAGCTCCATCAGGACCGCGACGCCCGCGACCTCGGCGCCGGCACGGTGGATCAGCTGGATCGCGGCCTCGGCGGTGCCGCCGGTGGCGAGCACGTCGTCGACGATCAGGATCCGGTCGTCCGCCCCGAGGTCCTCGGCGTGCACCTCGATCTCGGCCGAGCCGTACTCCAGCTCGTAGGCCTGACGGAGGGTGGCTCCGGGGAGCTTGCCCGCCTTGCGGACCGGGATGAAGCCGAGGCCGGCGCGGACGGCGACCGGGGCGCCCAGGATGAAGCCCCGGGCCTCCAGGCCGACGATCTTGGTGGCGCCGGTGCGCTCGGCGATCTCCGCGAGGGCGTCGGTGAGCGCGGTGAACGCGGACGGATCCGCCAGGAGCGGGGTGATGTCCTTGAACATCACGCCCTGCTCCGGGTAGTCCTCGACGTCCCGGATACGGCTGAGCAGCAGCTCCTTGATGTCGGTCACCGGCGCTTCCCCGACGGGCGGCCGCGGCCGCCGCGGTTGCGGGAGGCGGGCTGGTTGCGCGGGCCGACGACGGCCGGAGTGGCGTCGTCGGACCCCTCGGAGCCGCCGACCCGGGCCTCGGCCATCTCCTCCTCGGCGCTGGCCTGGGCGCGCTTGGCGAGAACGCGCTTCCTGAGCGCCTTCATCTGCGGCTCGGCCTCCTTGAGGTCGGCGACGAGCGGCGTGGCGATGAAGATCGACGAGTAGGCACCGGCGGCGAGACCGACGAACAGCGACAGCGAGATGTCGTTGAGCGTGCCCGCGCCGAGGAAGCCGCCGCCGATGAACAGCAGGCCCGCGACCGGCAGCAGCGCGACCACCGTGGTGTTGATCGAACGGACCAGGGTGCCGTTGATCGAGTGGTTGGCGATGTCGCTGTAGGTGAAGCGGGTCTGCTTGGTGATGTCCTTCGTCTGCTCCTTGAGGCTGTCGAAGACGACGACCGTGTCGTAGAGCGAGTAACCGAGGATCGTCAGCAGACCGATGACCGTGCCGGGCGTGACCTCGAAGCCGACCAGGGCGTAGATACCGGTCGTGATGGTGATGTCGTGGATCAGCGCGACCAGGGCCGCGACGGCCATCCGCCACTCGAAGGCGATCGCCAGGTAGATCACCACGAGGACCATGAAGATGCCGAGGCCTTCCCAGGCCTTGTTGGCGATCTCGTCACCCCAGCTGGGGCCGACCAGGTCGGAGTTGATGGACTCCGGGTCCACGTTCATGTCCTTGGCCAGCTTGGCCTTGGTCGCGTCCGACTTCTGGGTGTCCATGCCGGCGATCTGGATGCGCAGGCCGCCCGTGCCGAGCTTCTGCACGACCGCGTCGTGGCCGGAGGCCTGCTGCGCGTAGGTCTCCGCCTGGGACACCGAGACGCTGGTCTTGGAGGTGGTGAAGACGGCGCCGCCCTGGAAGTCGATGCCCATGTTCAGGCCGCGCACCGCCAGGCCGACGATGGCCGTGATGGTGATCAGGATGGAGATGCCGTACCAGATCTTGCGCTTGCCGACGAAGTCGTAGCTGATCTCGCCGCGGTGCAGTCGGGCGCCGAGGTTGCCGAGTTTCGACATCGCTCACGCTTCCTTCGGGTCGAC
Organism: Streptomyces sp. NPDC104761; assembly: GCF_055583445.1. NCBI lineage: Bacteria > Bacillati > Actinomycetota > Actinomycetes > Kitasatosporales > Streptomycetaceae > Streptomyces > Streptomyces sp. NPDC104761. The sequence continues at coordinate 48,119 of NZ_JBVJNZ010000017.1, forward strand.
AGGGCCGGCGGTGGGGCCGGCGGGACGGCGGGTGCGGCGCAGCGGGGCCTTGGCGCCCAGGCCCTTCGGGTCGAGGCCCGACCACTTGTGGCCGCTCGCGAAGAACTTACGCCGGGCGAAGAGCGTCATCAGCGGCTTGGTGAAGAAGAAGACGACGACCACGTCGAGCACGGTGGTCAGTCCGAGGGTGAACGCGAAGCCCTGGACCTTGCCGACGGTCACGATGAACAGCACGGCGGCGGCCAGGAACGACACGAAGTCGGAGACCAGGATGGTGCGACGGGCGCGCGGCCAGGCCCGCTCGACGGCGGGGCGCAGCGTGCGGCCCTCGCGGATCTCGTCCCGGATGCGTTCGAAGAACACGATGAACGAGTCCGCCGTGATGCCGATCGCGACGATCGCACCGCAGACCGCGGGCAGGTTCAGCGCGAAGTGGATCGTCGGGCCGAGCAGCGACATGATCGTGTAGGTCAGGATCGCGGACACCAGCAGCGAGGGGATCGCGATCAGCGACAGGCCGCGGTAGAAGGCCACCAGGTAGATGATGACCAGCGCGAGGCCGATGGCACCGGCCAGCAGACCGGCGTGCAGCTGCTGACCGCCGAGGGCGGCGGTGACCGTGGTGACGCTCTCCGTCCTGAAGGAGAGCGGGAGCGCGCCGTACGACAGCACGTTGGCGAGGCTCTGGGCCTCCTGCTGGGTGAAGCTGCCGGAGATCTCCGCCGAGCCGCCGGTGATGGACTGGCTCACGGTCGGGCTGGAGACCACCTCGCCGTCGAGGACGATGCCGAACTCGTTCGTCGGCTGGGTGGTGTTCTTGGCGAGCTCACCGGTGACGTCCGCGAACTTCTTGGATCCGCTGCCGGTGAAGGTCATCTGGACCTGCCAGCCGGCGGCGCTCTGCGTGTCGTAGACGGCCTGGGCCTTCTTGACGTCGGTGCCGTCCACGCGGGCCGGGCCGAGCACGTACTTGTACCAGGCGTCGCCGATCTTGCCGCAGGCCACGGTGGTGTCGGTCGGCTTGGCACTCTTGCCGGCGGTGGCGCGCTGCGTGGCCTTGGTGCAGTCCAGCGCGGTGTACTCGGCCTCCAGCTTCGAGGCGGCGGCGGAGGCGCTCGCGTCGGCCGAGGAGGTGGCGGAGGGGCTCGCCGACGAGGAGGCGGACGCCGAGGACGACGGCGTGGAGCCGGCCTTCAGGGCGTCGGTGACCGCGCGGCCCTGCGAGGTGGCCGAGGAGGACGGCGAGGCGGACGACCCGGTCGCCTTCTGGGACGACGTCGACGCGCTGCTCGACGGGGAGGCGCTCGGGGAGGCGGTGGAGCTGCCGCTGGCGGACGCGCTCGGGGAGGCGCTCGACGCCGCGGCGCCGCTGGCCTCCTGGGCCAGGACCGGGCGGAAGTACAGCTTCGCGGTGGTGCCGACCTGCTGGCGGGCCTCTGCGGAGTTCGTGCCCTTGGGGATGTTGACGATGATGTTGCTGGTGCCCTGGGTCTGGACCTCCGCTTCGGACACGCCCAGACCGTTGACACGGCGGTTCATGATCTCGACCGCGGTGTTCATGTTGGTCTTGTTGATCGCGTTGGGCTGGCCCGGCTCGTTCCTCGCCTGCAGCGTGATGCTCGTACCACCGGCCAGGTCGATACCGAGACGTGGAGTGGTGTTTCCGGAGGCGAACATTCCGCCGGTGAGCGCCACGATGGCGATCAGGATGAGGGCCAGCGAGCGCCCTGGCTTGCTCTGGGCGCTCGCGCTCCGGCCCCTCTTAGGTGCTGCCACCTTCTCGTACTCCCTCTCGGGCCGCCGCGCGCCTGGTCGGTGCGGTCGGCCATGACATGGTGTCGGGATCCCGTGCGGGAAACAGACGCGCCCGGGGTGCGCGGTGCGTGTGGGATCTACGCACCGCTCCCCGGGGCACGGCTACTTCGCGTCGGAGTCGCCGTCGGTCTTCTTCGGCTCTTCGTCGGCCTTCGCCTCGGCGGTCGCGGACCCGGCCGGCCCGTCGGTCTTCTCCGCGGCCTCGGCCTCGTCCTCGGCGGCGTCCTTCTTCCCGAGGTCGACGGCCTTGTCGTCGGAGGCGGCGGCAGCGTCGGCAGGCTCGTCGTCGGTCTCGGTGAGGGAGGAGGCGTCGTCCGGGACGACGTCGGCGTCGGACTTCAGGTCGTGCTCGATGCCGTGCACGATGCGGTTGTACTCGTCGTCCGTGAGGATGGCGCCGATCGCGTTCTTCGCGAAGAGGAGCTCGACACCCGGGCCGGCGTCGAGGAGGACCGTGTCCTCGTTGACTTCCTTGACCGTCGCGTACATGCCCCCGATGGTGCGGACCCCGTTGCCGGGCTGGATCTCGTTCCGCATCTGGGTGGCCTGCTGCTGGCGCTTCCGGGTGGAACGCGTCATCAGGAACATGGCCGCGATGAGGACGATGAACACGAGAAGAGGCAAGCTATTCACGGGACGGAATTTCCTTCGCGCAGCCGCGGCGGTGAGCGGCCTGGATGATGGGGGTGTGGTCGGCGCCGCCCGCAAAGGCGGCATCGGCGGAGTCTAAGCGAGTCCGCGCGCATGGAACAACGCTCAGCATGGCACCTGGGTTCCTGGGCCCGCCAATGCCCCGCCGTCACGAAGCGATCACGTCTGCGGCCGGAGCCCGGTCGGCGGGCGGCGGTCCCTCCGGGCGGACAGGGGCACGAATCCGCGAGCCGGGCCCGGCTTACGAGGGGCTCGGCACATTCTCATCGGCAACGGCTCGGGAACCGGAGAGGTGGGCGGCCCCGGTCACCGGCGCGCCACGGACCGGGCACCGGACGCGCGCGGGCTCGGGCGCCGGTTTTCCGGAGCCGGGGGCCGCTGTTCCGGGGCCGGAGGCCGGTTTTCCGGGGTCGGAGGCCGGTTTTCCGGGGCCGGAGGCCGGTTTTCCGGGGCCGGAGGCCGGTTTTCCGGGGCCGGAGGCCGCTGTTCCGGAGCCGGAGGCCGGTTTTCCGGGTCGGAGGCCGGTTTTCCGGGCCCGGAGGCCGGTTTTCCGGGCCCGGGCCGATTTTTCGGGGCCAGAGCCGATTTTTCGGCAGATCCGAAACCCGTACTTCTGGCTCGTCCGGTTCCGCGGTGCGGCCGCTGCTCCCCCGCCGTGCCGGTGTCAGGTGCCGAAGAGGTCCTGCTGACCGGTTCCGCCCGCCGCGCCGCGCGGGGCGGTCAGGCCCAGGTGGGCCCAGGCCGCGGGGGTGGCGACCCGGCCGCGTGGGGTGCGGGCCAGCAGGCCCTCGCGGACCAGGAAGGGTTCGGCGACCTCCTCGACCGTCTCCCGTTCCTCCCCCACCGCGACGGCGAGGGTGGACAGGCCGACCGGACCGCCGCCGAACAGCTTGAGCAGGGCTTCCAGGACCGCGCGGTCCAGCCGGTCCAGGCCGCGCTCGTCCACCTCGTAGACGGCGAGCGCCGCGTGCGCGATCTCACGTGTGATCAGCCCGTCCGCCTTGACCTGCGCGTAGTCGCGGACCCGGCGCAGCAGCCGGTTCGCGATGCGGGGCGTGCCACGGGAGCGGCCGGCGATCTCGGCGGCGCCGGCCGGCTCGATCTCGACGTCCAGCAGGTGGGCGGAGCGGTGCACCACCCGCTCCAGCTCGCGCGGCTCGTAGAACTCCATGTGGGCGGTGAAGCCGAAGCGGTCGCGCAGCGGGGGCGGCAGCAGACCCGCGCGCGTGGTCGCGCCGACCAGCGTGAACGGGGGCAGCTCCAGGGGGATGGCGGTGGCACCCGGCCCCTTGCCCACGATGACGTCGACGCGGAAGTCCTCCATCGCCATGTACAGCATCTCCTCGGCGGGCCGGGACATGCGGTGGATCTCGTCGAGGAAGAGGACCTCCCCCTCCTGGAGGGAGGAGAGGATCGCGGCCAGGTCGCCGGCGTGCTGGATGGCGGGGCCCGAGGTGATGCGGATCGGGGCGCCCATCTCGGCCGCGATGATCATGGAGAGGGTGGTCTTGCCCAGGCCGGGGGCGCCCGAGAGCAGCACGTGGTCGGCGGTCGCGCCACGCGCGCGTGCCGCGCGCAGCACCAGGTCGAGCTGCTCGCGGACCTTCTCCTGGCCGATGAACTCGCCCAGGTCCTTGGGGCGCAGGGCGGCCTCGACGGCCTGGTCCTCACGGTCGGCGACGGCGCCCACCAGCCGCTCCGCGTCGGCGCCGGTGTCGGTCGGGTCGTCCCAGTTCATAAGTGATGTGCCTCAGCGATGGTGGGGTCAGCGGGCGCGGTTGAGGGTCTGCAGGGCCGCCTTGAGCAGCTGGCCGACCTGGGGCGGGCCGCCGGCGGCCTCGGCCTGCGGGGCGACGGCGGTGACGGCCTCGTCGGCCTCCCGGGTCGCGTAGCCCAGGCCGATCAGGGCGGCGTGCAGCTGGTCGCGCCAGCCCTGGCTGACCGGAGCGCCGATCGCGGGCGATCCGACGGGCTCGCCGAGCCGGTCCTTCAGCTCGAGGAGCAGCTTCTGCGCGCCCTTCTTGCCGATGCCGGGGACGGCGATCAGCGCCTTCTCGTCGCCGGTGGCGACCGCGCGGCGCAGCGCGTCCGGGCTGTGCACCGCGAGCATCGCCTGGGCGAGCCGCGGCCCGACCCCGCTGGCCGTCTGGAGCAGCTCGAAGACCTGGCGCTCGTCGTCGTCCACGAAGCCGTACAGCGTGAGCGAGTCCTCCCGTACGACCAGGGAGGTGGTGAGCTTGGCGGGCTGGCCCATGCGGAGCCCGGACAGGGTGTTGGGGGTGCACTGGACGGCGATGCCGATCCCGCCCACCTCGACGACCGCGGAGTCCGGGGCGAGGGCGGCGACCGGGCCGCTGACGAAGGCGATCATGCCGTACGGCCTTTCGTTGCGTTGGCTGCGTGCAGGGCGACGGCCTGCTGGAGTCGGTTCTGCGCGGGCGCGCGCCAGATGTGGCAGATGGCGAGCGCGAGGGCGTCGGCGGCGTCGGCGGGCTTGGGCGGGGCGCTGAGCCTGAGCAGCCGGGTCACCATGGCGCCGACCTGGGCCTTGTCGGCGCGTCCTGAACCGGTGACGGCGGCCTTGACCTCGCTGGGCGTGTGCAGGGCGACGGGGATGCCCCGGCGGGCGGCGCACAGCATGGCGACGGCGCTGGCCTGGGCGGTGCCCATCACGGTCCGTACGTTGTGCTGGCTGAACACCCGCTCCACGGCGACGAATTCGGGCCGGTGCTCGTCCAGCCACTGCTCGATGCCCTGCTCGATGGCGACGAGGCGATGGCCGAGTTCGGCGTCCACGGGCGTCCGTACGACCCCCACGCCGACCATGGTGAGCGGCCGCCCGGCGACGCCTTCGACGACACCGACACCGCACCGGGTCAGCCCGGGGTCCACCCCCAGTACGCGCACCGCGCCCCTCCCCTCTGTGCGGCTGGACCGCCGCCGCTCTCGCGGATCTGTCCGAGCACCGTCGTGTTCCTCGACCGATGGTCGCGGTCCGTCGACGGTGATCTGTGGATGGCGCCAGGCTAGCCGCTGCCACCGACAACAGCGGCGGGGGGGGGGGGGGGGGGGGGACGGGCCCCCCCCCCCCCCCCGCCCCCCCCCCCCACCCCACCCCCCCCCCCCCCCCCCCCCCCCCCCCCCCCCCCCCCCCCCCCCCCCCCAC
>NZ_JBVJNZ010000017.1:53758-78776 GCF_055583445.1 Streptomyces sp. NPDC104761
TTCGAACCTTCTTTTTTTCCCTACCCTTGTTTTCGTGTCCGTCAAGCTTTTCTTTGGGGTGGTCCCGAGTTCCCCCTTGGCCACGAAAAGGGGGGGGGGGGGGGGGGACCCCCCCCCCCCCCCCCCCCGACTCGGCTCGGCCCGCGGCAGCGCTACGCGTCGACCTTCTCCATGACCTCGTCGCTGACGTCGAAGTTGGCGAAGACGTTCTGGACGTCGTCGCTGTCCTCCAGGGCGTCGATCAGCTTGAAGATCTTCTTGGCGCCCTCCTCGTCCAGCTCGACCTGCATGGTCGGGACGAAGTTGGCCTCGGCGGAGTCGTAGTCGATGCCGGCTTCCTGGAGGGCGGTACGGACCGCGACCAGGTCGGTGGCCTCGCTCAGCACCTCGAAGGACTCGCCCAGGTCGTTGACCTCCTCGGCACCCGCGTCCAGGACGGCACCCAGGACGTCGTCCTCGGACAGCTCGCCCTTGGGGACGATCACGACGCCCTTGCGGTTGAAGAGGTACGACACCGAGCCCGGGTCGGCCATCGAGCCGCCGTTGCGGGTCATGGCGACGCGGACGTCGGAGGCGGCGCGGTTGCGGTTGTCGGTGAGGCACTCGATGAGCACCGCGACGCCGTTCGGGCCGTAGCCCTCGTACATGATCGTCTCGTAGTCGGCGCCGCCGGCCTCGAGGCCGCCGCCGCGCTTGACCGCGGAGTCGATGTTCTTGTTCGGGACCGACTGCTTCTTCGCCTTCTGGATGGCGTCGTAGAGGGTCGGGTTGCCGTCGATGTCGACGCCGCCCATCCGGGCCGCGACCTCGATGTTCTTGATCAGCTTCGCGAAGAGCTTGCCGCGCTTGGCATCGATCACGGCCTTCTTGTGCTTCGTCGTAGCCCATTTAGAGTGGCCGGACATCTGCCTGTCTCCTTCGCGTAACCCATCCAAACAACGAACGCCAGAGATCCTACTAGGACTCCGCCGCCCGGTCCGCGTCCACCATGTCGACGAACAGGGCGTGCACACGGTGGTCGCCGGTGAGTTCCGGGTGGAACGACGTGGCGAGCGCGTTGCCCTGGCGGACCGCGACGATGTGGCCGTCGTGCTCGGCGAGCACCTCGACGTCGGCGCCCACGGACTCGACCCAGGGGGCGCGGATGAAGACGCCCTCTACAGGATCGCCGCCGATGCCGCGCACGTCGACCGCCGCCTCGAACGACTCGTTCTGCCGCCCGAAGGCGTTGCGGCGCACGATCATGTCGATGCCGCCGATGGTCTCCTGGCCCGAGCGCGGGTCGAGGATCTTGTCGGCGAGCATGATCATGCCGGCGCAGGTGCCGTAGACGGGCATGCCGTCGCGCACGCGCGCGCGGAGGGGTTCCATCACGCCGAAGAGGACGGCCAGCTTGGAGATGGTGGTGGACTCGCCGCCGGGGATGACCAGGCCGTCCACCTCGGCGAGCTCCTCGGGGCGCCGGACCGGCCTGGCCACGGCGTCCGCCGCGGCCAGGGCGATGAGGTGCTCCCGTACGTCGCCCTGGAGGGCCAGGACGCCTATGACAGGAGTGTTCATGGGGTTACCAGCCGCGGTTGGCGTAGCGCTCGGTCTCGGGGAGGGTGTCGCAGTTGATGCCGACCATGGCCTCGCCGAGGTTGCGGGACGCGTCCGCGATGATCTTCGGGTCGTCGTAGAAGGTGGTCGCCTTGACGATGGCGGCGGCGCGCTTGGCCGGGTCGCCGGACTTGAAGATGCCCGATCCGACGAAGACGCCCTCGGCGCCGAGCTGGCGCATCAGGGCCGCGTCGGCCGGGGTGGCGACGCCGCCGGCGGAGAACAGCACGACCGGCAGCTTGCCGAGCTCGGCGACCTCCTTGACCAGCTCGTAGGGAGCGCGCAGCTCCTTGGCGGCGGCGTACAGCTCGTTGTTGTCGCAGCCGCGCAGCTTGGCGATCTCGCCCTTGATCTGGCGCAGGTGGCGGACGGCCTCGACGACGTTGCCGGTGCCGGCCTCGCCCTTGGAGCGGATCATGGCCGCGCCCTCGGCGATCCGGCGCAGGGCCTCGCCGAGGTTGGTGGCGCCGCAGACGAAGGGCGTGGTGAAGGCCCACTTGTCGGAGTGGTTGACCTCGTCGGCCGGCGTGAGGACCTCGGACTCGTCGATGTAGTCGACGCCCAGCGACTGCAGGACCTGGGCCTCGACGAAGTGGCCGATGCGGGACTTCGCCATCACCGGGATCGAGACGGCCTCGATGATGCCCTCGATCATGTCCGGGTCGGACATCCGGGCCACGCCGCCGTCCTTGCGGATGTCGGCCGGGACCCGCTCGAGGGCCATGACGGCGACGGCGCCCGCGTCCTCGGCGATCTTCGCCTGCTCCGGCGTGACGACGTCCATGATCACGCCGCCCTTGAGCTGCTCGGCCATGCCGCGCTTCACACGGGCGGTGCCGGTCTCGGGGGTCTGGTTCTCACTGGTGGACACGGGTGACCTCACTCGCTGAAAGAGGGTTTCTGCAAACACCGAGGAAACGCGAGTGGACCAGTCCACAGCAAGGGCCAATGGGAAGGCGGTGGATCGTTTTCCGGTCAGGCCGTGCGCTCGACCAGCGCGGCGGGCGGCTCGTCGTCCATCTCGAAGGCCAGCGGGAAGGGGGCGTGCCCGGCCAGCCGGAACCAGCGGACCTTGCGGTGCTGGCGCAGCCGGCGGGCCGCGCCGACGGCGTCGTTGTGGAAGCGGCGGGCCATCGGGACCCGGCGTACGGCCTCGGCCAGCTCGCTCGCGGCCGCGTCGCCGCCGGGGGCCACCCGGACCTCCTCGACCTGCTGCGGGTGCTCGAAGACGGCCCGCAGAGCCTGGCTCAGCTCGCTCTCCGCGACCTCCCGCTGTTCCTCCTCGGCCTGCCGGGCGGCGTGCGCGGCCTCGTACAGCACGATCGAGGACGCGGGGTCCAGCACCCCCGAGGTCGCCAGCTCCTGGGCCACGGAGGCCCGCCGCAGCAACTGCGCGTCGAGCGCGGCCCGGGCCGCGTCGATGCGCGCGTGCAGCCGGTCCAGCCGGCCGGCGGTCCAGCTCAGGTACAGGCCGATCACCACGAGGGCGGCGAGGATCCAGAGAGTCCAGACGAGCGTTGCGGTCACGGACGGAACGCTATCGGAAGCGCCCACCACGGCGTCCCGTCAGGGGCGCGGGGAACCGCGCGGCCGGCCACAACGGCGCCGCACCCGTCGAACGGCACCCGCACATCGCGGCCCTCCGCGCGGAGCGGCTAGGGCCTGTCTGACAATTCCCGTCGTCGCCCGGAGGGCGGCCTCGCGGCGTCAGGTGCGTGCTCTCGGTGTGCCGGGCCCTGGCCCACGTACTGGACGTACTTGGGTCAGGGCCCGGTGCGGCGAGAGTGCGTGCATGGCGTCGTGAGGCAGGCGGGAATTGTCAGACAGGCCCTAGTCCCGCGCCAGCCCGAACCGCGCCCGCAGCCCCGACCGCTCGTCGGCCGCCACCGCCGCCGCGCCCGCGGTCACCGTTTCGTAGACGGACAGGATGTCCGCGCCCACGGTGGACCAGTCGAAGCGCCGCACGTGCACGCTGCCGCGCTCGCTCAGCGCGGCCCGGCGCTCCGGGTCCTCCAGGAGCCGTATCGCGGCCTCGGCCAGCCCGTTCGCGTCCTCGTTGGCGAACAGTTCGCCCGCCGCTCCCTGGTCCAGGACCTGGGCGAAGGCGTCGAGGTCGGAGGCGAGGACGGGGGCGCCCGCCGACAGGGCCTCGACCAGGATGATCCCGAAGCTCTCGCCGCCCGTGTTGGGCGCGATGTACAGGTCGATGCTGCGCAGGAAGCGGGCCTTGTCCGCGTCGCTGATCATGCCGAGGAACTCGACGCGGGGGCGCAGCTCGGCGGGGAGGGACTCGACCGCGGCCTCCTCGTCGCCCCGGCCGGCCACCAGGAGCCGGGTCTGCGGGCGGGCGGCGAGGATCCTGGGCAGCGCCTTCATCAGGACCGGGAGGCCCTTGCGGGGCTCGTCGATGCGGCCGATGAAGCCGATGGTGTCGCCCTGCCACTCGGGGCGCGGCTCGGCCTCGGCGAAGAAGTCGACGTCGACGCCGTTGGGGATCACGACGGCGTCGCCGCCGAGGTGCTCGACCAGGGTGCGGCGGGCGTACTCGCTGACCGCGATCCGGGCGCTGATCTTCTCCAGGGCCGCCTGGAGGATCGAGTACGCGGCGATCATCGCGCGGGAGCGCGGGTTGGAGGTGTGGAAGGTCGCCACCATCGGGCCCTGCGCCGCCCAGCAGGTCAGCAGGCCGAGGGACGGGGAGGTCGGCTCGTGGATGTGGACCACGTCGAACGCGCCGTCGTGCAGCCAGCGGCGCACCCGCGCGGCGGACAGGAAACCGAAGTTGAGGCGGGCCACCGAGCCGTTGTAGGGCACCGGGACCGCGCGGCCGGCCGAGACGACGTAGGGCGGCAGCGGCGTGTCGTCGTCGGCGGGGGCGAGGACGGAGACGTCGTGGCCCAGGCGGATGAAGTACTCCGCGAGGTCGCGGATGTGGAACTGGACGCCCCCCGGGACGTCCCAGGAGTAGGGGCAGACGATGCCGATCCTCACGACGGTCCCTTCGCGGGGTCGAGGTCGGCCAGCCACAAGCGCTGAAGCATGTGCCAGTCCTCCGGATGGTCGGCGATCCCGGTGGCGAAGGCGTCGGCCAGCGCCTGTGTCATGACAGACGTCTTCGCGGCCCGGTCACCTGACTCGGGTACCTCGATCGGGGCGTGCACCCGGCCCTGCAGGACGGGGGTGTCGTCGTACCAGAGCGTCACGGGCAGCAGTATCGCGCCGGTCTGCTGGGCCAGCAGGGCCGGTCCGGCGGGCATCCGCGCGGTGTCGCCGAAGAAGTCGACCTCGACGCCGGAGGCGGACAGGTCTCGGTCGGCGACCAGGCAGACCAGGCCGCCGTCGCGCAGCCTGCGGGCCAGGGTGCCGAAGGCGGAGCCCCCGCTGTGCGGCAGGACCTCCATGCCGAGGCCCTCCCGGTAGGCGACGAAGCGGTCGTACAGCGTCTCGGGCTTGAGGCGCTCGGCGACCGTGGTGAACGGCGTCCGCAGCTCGGTGGTGACCCAGGCGCCGGCCAGGTCCCAGTTGGCCAGGTGCGGCAGCGCGAGGATCACGCCGCGGCCGGAGGCGAGGCCGTCGGTGAGGTGGTGGACGTCCTTGGGGACGAAGCCGCTGCGGATCCGCTCCTCGCTCCACGACGGCAGCCGGAAGGACTCCATCCAGTAGCGCAGGTACGAGCGCATGCCGGCGCGGGAGAGTTCGCGCAGCCGCTCCGGGCTCGCGTCGGGCCGCACGCGCGCGTAGTTGGACTCGAGCCGCTGGACGCCCTTGCCGCGCTGCTTCCAGACGAGGTCCGCGATGGAGTTGCCGAGGCGCACGGCGGCCGGCTCGGGGAGCTTCTTGACGGTGCTCCAGCCGAAACCGTACAGAGCGTCGGTGACCCGGTCGGCGGCGGTCACTGCCCGGCCTCGCTCCCGTGCGAGGCCTTCTCGCGGTCGGCCGCGGCCTCCGCCTCTGCGGACTCCCGGCGGACCGTGACGACCCGCTGGACCAGGGTGACCAGGCTGCCCACGGCGACGATCCACAGCGCGACCGGGAGCAGGATCTGGATGCCCGGCACGCCGAACTTGTGGAAGCCGGCCAGACCGGCCGCCACGAGCGAGATCACCAGGCGCTCGGCGCGCTCCACGAGACCGTTGACCGCCACCGGCAGCCCGATCGACTCGCCGCGCGCCTTCGTGTACGACACCACCTGGCCGCTGGCCAGGCAGAAGATGGAGACCGCGCACAGGACGTCGTTGTTCCCGTTGCCCGCGTACCAGAGGGCGAAGCCGCCGAAGATCGCGCCGTCGGCGACCCGGTCCAGGGTGGAGTCGAGGAAGGCGCCCCAGCGGCTGGTGCGGCCCAGCTGGCGGGCCATGTTGCCGTCCACCAGGTCCGAGAACACGAACAGCGTGATCACGATCGTGCCCCAGAAGAACTCGCCCCGGGGGAAGAAGACCAGCGCGCCCGCGACCACTCCGGCCGTGCCGAGGAGCGTGACCGTGTCCGGGCTCACGCCCCGGCGGATGAGAAACGCGGCGAACGGTGTGAGGACACGCGTGAAGAATGCACGCGCGTACTTGTTCAGCATGGCCTTCCCGACGGTCGTTGCGCCGTGCGGCCCCTGCTGGCCACCCCGGCTGGCCCATCGTAGCCACGCGCGCGTGCGGGCGACGGGCGGGCACTCTCAGTCGGGACCGGCGGCCCGGCCGGACAGGTCCCGGCTGCGCGATCACGTCCTTCGTATGGACGCACCGTGACGGGAGTGGAAAGCTCGAATAACCGCGGGCGTCATCGGAGCCGCCACCGCACGCGGCCCGCCATGCTCGCCCGCGCCCACAGAGACCTCACCGTGCACGGGAGGCAAAACCATGGGCGACAAGGTCAAGGAACACCCCGGAGCCGCCGGCAGGGCAAGGGCGGCCGACCACCCCGCGTCTGTACGGAATGTGGTGCTGGTCGGCCACTCCGGATCGGGCAAGACCACCTTGGTGGAGGCGCTCGCGCTGACCGCGGGAGCGGTGAACCGGGCGGGCCGGGTGGAGGACGGCGGGACCGTCTCGGACTACGACGACATCGAGCACCGGCAGCAGCGCTCCGTACAGCTGTCCCTGGTGCCGGTCGAATGGAACGGAATCAAGATCAACATCCTGGACACCCCGGGATACGCCGACTTCGTCGGTGAGCTGAGGGCCGGTCTGCGCGCGGCGGACGCGGCCCTCTTCGTCGTCTCGGCCTCGGACGGGGTGGACGGCTCGACCCGGATGGTGTGGGAGGAGTGCGCGGCCGTCGGCATGCCGCGGGCGATCGTCGTCACGCACCTGGAGGCCGCCCGCGCGGACTTCACGGAGATGACCCGGGTGTGCGCCGAGGCGTTCGGCGGCGACGACCCCGACGCCGTGCTCCCGCTCTACACGCCGCTGTACGGCCCGCAGGGCCCGGACGGGCACGCGCCCGTGACCGGCCTGGTCGGGCTGCTCACGCAGAAGCTGTTCGACTACTCCACCGGGGAGCGCAAGGAGTCCGAGCCGGGCCCCGACCAGCTGCCGGACATCGAGGACGCCCGCAACCGGCTGATCGAGGGGATCATCTCGGAGAGCGAGGACGAGACGCTCATGGACCGCTACCTGGGCGGCGAGCAGATCGACCTCAAGACGCTGATCGAGGACCTGGAGCGGGCCGTGGCACGCGGGGCCTTCTTCCCCGTCCTGGCCGCCGCACCGGCCGCCGACGGCGCCCGCCAGGGCCTCGGCACGGTCGAGCTCCTGGAACTGGTCACCGGCGGCTTCCCGACGCCGTTCGAGCACCCCACTCCGGGTGTCACCACCATCGACGGCACACCGCGCGACATCAAACCGTGCGACACCGACGGCCCGCTGGTCGCGGAGGTCGTGAAGACCGCGTCCGACCCGTACGTCGGCCGAGTCTCCCTGGTCCGGGTCTTCTCCGGCACGCTGCGCCCCGACGAGACCGTCCACGTCTCCGGGCACGGCCTCGCCGACCGCGGCCACGAGGACCACGACGTCGACGAGAAGATCGGCGCGCTGTCCACGCCGTTCGGCAAGCAGCAGCGCCCGGTCACGCACGTCATCGCCGGTGACCTGGCATGCGTGGCGAAGCTCGGCCGCGCGGAGACCGGCGACACGCTCTCGGGCCGGGACGACCCGCTGCTCATGGAGCCGTGGGAGATGCCCGACCCGCTGCTGCCGCTCGCCATCGAGGCGCACAGCAAGGCCGACGAGGACAAGCTCTCCCAGGGCCTCGCCCGCCTCGTCGCCGAGGACCCGACCATGCGGCTCGAACAGAACCAGGACACCCACCAGGTGGTGCTGTGGTGCCTCGGCGAGGCGCACGCGGACGTCGCCCTGGAACGGCTGCGCAGCCGCTACGGCGTCCAGGTCGACGTCGTACCGCACAAGGTGTCCCTGCGGGAGACGTTCGCCGGGAAGTCCGCCGGGCGCGGCCGGCACGTCAAGCAGTCCGGCGGGCACGGGCAGTTCGCGATCTGCGAGATCGAGGTGGAGCCCCTGCCGGGCGGCTCCGGCATCGAGTTCGTCGACAAGGTGGTCGGCGGCGCCGTGCCCCGGCAGTTCATCCCCTCGGTCGAGAAGGGCATCAGGGCCCAGGCCGTCAAGGGGGTCGCCGCCGGCTACCAGTTGGTCGACGTGCGGGTCACCCTGCTCGACGGCAAGGCGCACTCGGTGGACTCCTCCGACGCCGCCTTCCAGACGGCGGGCGCGCTGGCGCTGCGGGAGGCCGCCGCGGACGCGAAGATCCACCTCCTGGAACCGGTGGCCGAGGTGTCCGTGCTGGTCGGTGACGACTACGTGGGCGCGGTGATGAGCGACCTGTCGGGGCGGCGCGGCCGGGTGCTCGGCACCGAGCAGACCAGCGGCGGCCGCACCCTGATCAAGGCCGAGGTACCGGAGTTCGAGATCGGCCGGTACGCGGTCGACCTGCGCTCACTGTCGCACGGCACGGCGCGTTTCAGCCGCTCCTACGCCCGGCACGAGCCGATGCCGCCGCAGATCGCCGAGAGGATTCGCGAACAGGCCAAAAACACCTCGTGACCGGTGTCACCGGGGGTGTCCGGCGGGCGGCTTCGGCCGTCCGCCGACGGTTGTCGGTGGCTGGGGATACTCTGACTACTTGATCAACAGGTGTGCGGAGTACGGAAGTCGGGAAGGCCGCAGGAGCGGGACAGCGGCAAGTGGGGGCGGGAATGAGCTTCGAGGACTTCTTCGGGCCACAGGTGCCCAGGCCGGGCGGCGAGGCGCAGGCACCGACCTACGCCCTGGCCTCGGCGGCGTACCGGGACACGCCCATGGAGGAGATCAAGAAGGCCGACAACGAGTGGCACCAGTCCGAGGTCAAGGAAGGCCGCAAGTGGGCGAAGATATTCCGGCCCAACTTCGGTGAGGCGTACTCCCAGGCGATCATCGACCGCATGCTGGGCGTCGGCCGCAAACCCCTCGTCCAGTCCTTCGGCAGCGAGCCCCAGGTGGTCGTCGAGCACTGCCTCGCCGCCAACCGCATCCGCCGGGAGCGCGACAACCGGCTCACCGCCGTCATGTTCCTGTTCGGCGTGCTCTTCCTGCCCGGCCTGCTGGTCTGGCTGGGCGTCTTCCAGCTCCGCGCCACCATGCTGAAGGCCGGCAACAGGCGGGTCTCCGGGTTCGGCAGCGCCCTGCTGGCCGCCGTCGGCGTCCTCGCGGTCCTCTTCCTGATCCGGATGCCCCTCGCCGGATTCTGGGGCTGGTACGCGCGCGGGTGCGTCGTGCTCCCCGTCGTCGGCTGGTACCTGGCCAAGCGGCTGTGCGAGCGCACCGCTCTGGACCTGCGCGAGGCCTGGGGCGGCCTGCTCTCCGGTGGCAGCGTCGGGGCGAAGGTCCCCGAGGCGGTGCCGACCAGCCCCGACCAGGCCGCCGCCGAGCAGCTGCGCCAGTCCCTGGCCCGGCTCAGCGCCGAGCAGCAGTCCAACTCGGTCTTCTACGCGGGCCCCAAGGGCATACTCGGCATGGGCACCCGCTGGGGCTCCTGGCACCTCGCCGAGGAGCTGGTCCCGCTCGATCCGGTCAAGGGCATCCACGAGTTCCGCGCCTGGACGGTCGTCCGGGAGATCGAGAAGGAGCTGAGCGTGCTGCACCGGCAGCACCTGAAGACCGGCGGCTTCCCGACACCGCAGGTCAAGCACTGGATCGTCACCCATGTCGGAGAGGGCGCCAAGGAGGTGTCCCGGCCCGAGGGGACCGACTACCAGGTGGGGCCCGCCGACGTCGAGCGGATCTGCAACAGCAACCACTTCGGCAAGGGCGAGCGGCACTACCTGGGCGTGCAGTGGCCGCACCTGTGGGACGGCGGCCTGATCATCACGATGATGGCCACCGTGACCGTGCTGAAGGAGACCCTGCGGATCGAGGTCACCGGACATGCCCTCGGACCGGTCAACGGCCTGTTCAGCAGCAAGCCCGAGGCCCCCACCAAGACGGTCGCCAAGACCGTCCGGTTCTGGGAGACCCGCACGGTCAAGCTGCCCCTGGTCACCCCGGACGAGGTGGTCCGGCTCGCCGCGCGGGCGTCGATCAGCTGGTATCCGCCGCTGCTGAAGTGGCTCGGCGGCTCCATAGGCCTGCCCGAGCCGTTCGGCCTCCGGCACGCCTGGGCCGACCAGCCGTGGAAGCACCGCTTCATGGCCGACGACGCGCTTCGCGCGGCCACACCGGTGCTCCGGGCGGTGCACCGGGCCGCGTTCACCGTGCTCAAGGAGCACGACGTCAACATGGACAAGTTCAACGCACGGGCGGGAGCGCTCAGCGGTTCGGTCCAGGAGGCGTCGCCGAAGAAGGCCGACACGTACGACGCGTGAGCCTCCTGCGGTTCGCCCGAAGAGGCGGGTGCGGGCGCCTGCCCCTGGGGGCTGCCGCCCCCAGACCCCCGCGCTTCGGCCTGAACGGCCTCGTCCTCAGCCGCCGGACAAGCTGCTCAACGCGACGTCGGCCAGGCCTCGGCCAGCATCTTGCGGGTGTCCGCCAGGAGCTGGGGCAGTACCCGGGTGTGGCCCACCACCGGCATGAAGTTCGTGTCGCCGCCCCAGCGCGGCACGATGTGCTGGTGGAGGTGGGCCGCGATGCCGGCGCCCGCCACCGTGCCCTGGTTCATGCCGATGTTGAAGCCGTGGGCGCCGGACGCCGTGCGCAGCGCGGTCATCGCCTGCTTGGTCAGCTCGGCCAGCTCGACCGTCTCCGGCCCGGTCAGGTCCGTGTAGTCGGCGACGTGCCGGTACGGGACCGTCATCAGGTGGCCGCCGTTGTACGGGTAGAGGTTGAGCACCGCGTAGACGTGCTCGCCGCGCCGGACGACCAGCCCGTCCTCGTCGGACTTGGCCGGGATCGAGCAGAAGGGACAGCCGTCGTCGGCGCCCGGACCGGTCGGCTTGTTCTCACCCTGGATGTAGGCCATCCGGTGGGGCGTCCACAGGCGCTGGAACGCGTCCTGCGTCCCCACTCCGATCTGCTGCTCCGGCTCACTCGTCATGCTAGGCAGCATATGGCTTCGCCCGTTCGCGGCGTGTCGCCGGGGCCACGGGAAAGCTCCCGGCGGCCAAGCTGGGCGGATGGACGAGGACAGCCGGCTGAACCGCTGGGACCGCAGGACCGACCTGGTGCTCGGCATCGCGTCGCTGGTCTTCCTCGGCTCGTACGCGGTGCATGTGCTGCTGCCCCGGCTGCCCCACGCGGCACACGTCGTCTTCCTGACGCTGCTGTACACGGCCTGGGCGATGTTCGCCGTCGACTACGCGGTGCGCTGGCGGCTCAGCGGTGAGGGACCGGGGTTCGTCCGGCGGCACTGGCTGGAGACAGTCGTCCTGGTGCTGCCCCTGCTGCGGCCGGTGCGGGTGGTGCGGACCTACGAGTCGATCCAGCGGCGGCGCGGGGAGCCCCGGCTCTCGCTGCACGCGCGCGTGGCGGCGTACTCGACGCTGTCGATCTCGCTCCTGGGCTTCTCCGGCGCCCTCGCCGTCTACCAGGTCGAACGGTCGGCCCCGCACGCCAGCATCCGCACCTTCGGCGACTCGCTGTGGTGGACCTGCTCGACCCTCTCCACGGTCGGTTACGGCGACTACGTCCCGGTGACCACCCTGGGGCGGTTCATCGCCGCGGGGATGATGGCCTGCGGTCTGGCCCTGCTGGGCACGGTCACGGGGTCGTTCTCGTCCTGGATGCTGCAGCGGTTCGCGCTGAGCGAGGACGGGAGAAGGCCCCCGGAGAACTGATCCCCGAGGGCCTTGGACGCAGCCGGGTCAGACCTGGGTCCGGTCCTCGACCACCTTCACGATCTTGGCGATGGCCTCGTCGAACGGGATGCCGTTCTCCTGCGAACCGTCGCGGTAGCGGAAGGAGACCGAGCCGGCCGTCATGTCCTCGTCGCCCGCGATGACCATGAAGGGCACCTTCTGCTTCTGGGCGTTGCGGATCTTCTTCTGCATCCGGTCGGAGGACGCGTCGACCTCGACCCGCAGGCCCTTCTTCCGGGCCTCGGCCGCGAACTTCTGCAGGTACTCGACGTGCCCGTCGCCGATCGGGATGCCGACCGCCTGGACCGGCGCCAGCCATGCCGGGAAGGCGCCCGCGTAGTGCTCCAGGAGCACCGCGAAGAACCGCTCGATGGAGCCGAACAGGGCACGGTGGATCATCACCGGACGCTGCTTGGAGCCGTCGGCCGCGGTGTACTCCAGGTCGAACCGCTCGGGCAGGTTGAAGTCGAGCTGGACGGTCGACATCTGCCAGGTGCGGCCGATGGCGTCCTTGGTCTGCACGGAGATCTTCGGGCCGTAGAAGGCGGCGCCGCCCGGGTCGGGGACGAGCGGGAGGCCCTGCTTCTCGGCGACCGAGCGGAGCGTCTCCGTGGCCTCCTCCCAGACCTCGTCGGAGCCGACGAACTTCTCCGGGTCCTTGGTGGACAGCTCCAGGTAGAAGTCGGTGAGGCCGTAGTCGCGGAGCAGGTTCAGGACGAAGGTGAGCGTCTTGTCGAGCTCCTCCGCCATCTGCTCCTTGGTGCAGTAGATGTGCGCGTCGTCCTGGGTGAAGCCGCGGGCCCGGGTCAGGCCGTGCACGACGCCCGACTTCTCGTACCGGTACACGGTCCCGAACTCGAAGAGACGCAGGGGCAGTTCACGGTAGGACCGGCCGCGCGCGTCGAAGATCAGGTTGTGCATCGGGCAGTTCATGGGCTTGAGGTAGTAGTCCACGCCCTCGTCGAGCTGCATGGGCGGGTACATGCCGTCGGCGTACCAGTCCAGGTGCCCGGAGGTCTCGAAGAGCTTCCCCTTCGTGGCGTGCGGGGTGTAGACGAACTCGTAGCCCTCCTCCTCGTGCCGGCGGCGCGAGTAGTCCTCCATGACCCGGCGGATCACGCCGCCCTTGGGGTGGAAGACGGCGAGGCCGGAGCCGATCTGCTCCGGGATGGAGAACAGGTCCAGCTCGCTGCCCAGCTTGCGGTGGTCGCGCTTCTCGGCCTCGGCGAGGAAGTCGAGGTACGCCTTCAGCTCGTCCTTGGACGGCCAGGCGGTGCCGTAGATGCGCTGGAGCATCGGGTTCTTCTCGCTGCCGCGCCAGTAGGCGGCCGCGTTGCGCATCAGCTTGAACGCCGGGATCAGGCGGGTGGAGGGCAGGTGGGGACCGCGGCAGAGGTCCTTCCAGCACAGTTCGCCGGTCTTGGCATCCAGGTTGTCGTAGATCGTCAGCTCGCCGGCGCCGACCTCGACGTCCGCGCCGTCGTCGCTGGACGCGGAGCCCTTGAGGCCGATCAGCTCCAGCTTGTACGGCTCGTCGGCCAGCTCGGCGCGGGCCTCCTCGTCCGTGACGACCCGGCGCGCGAACTTCTGCCCGCGCTTCTGGATCTCCTGCATCTTCTTCTCGATGGCCTTGAGGTCATCGGGGTGGAAGGGCTTCTCGACGTCGAAGTCGTAGTAGAAGCCGTCCTTGACCGGCGGGCCGATGCCCAGCTTGGCCTCGGGGAAGAGCTCCTGGACGGCCTGGGCCATGACGTGGGCGGTGGAGTGGCGCAGGATGTTGAGGCCGTCCTCCGAGGAGATCTCGACGGCCTCGACGGTCTCGCCGTCCTGCACCTCGTACGCGAGGTCCCTGAGCTCACCGGCCACCCGGGCGGCGACGACCGCGCGCTCGCCGGCGAAGAGCTCGGCGGCCGTAGTGCCCGTCGTCACCACGCGCTCTTCCCGCTCGGAATCGCGTTGGATGATCACACGGACGTCTGACACCGGTCTCTCCTGACTGAAGACGAATGCGGGCGCCGTACCAGGAGCGCGCGCAATACCGGATCGTACCGACCCGGCACCGTCGATCGCTAAACGGTTACCCGCCGTCCCCGGTCAGTCGCAGTCGTCGCCGCTGCACGCCTCCTCGAAGAAGTCGAGGTTCTCCTGCAGCGACTTCATCAGCCGGTCCCGCTCGGCCTCGTCCACCTGGACCGGTGCGACCCCGAAGGCGCCGGACAGCCGCCGGAAGCCGCCCCGGCTCTCCAGCCGGCCGTGCACCCGCACCGGGAGTCCGACGAGGTGGGCCTGGCCGGCGATCCGGTAGTCCTCCTCGTCGAGGGTGACCCGGACGTAGGGCACCTCGGCGCCGGCGATGACCCGCAGCCGTACGGCGCCCTCGCCGCGCGGCTCGGAGCGGCGCATGCGGACGACGGTGCCGGTGACCCGGACCGCGACCGAGGGCTCGTCGCGCAGATACCGGGCGCCGGCCTCGCGCAGCACGGGCAGGTCGCCGGGTGAGAACTCGATGGGCTCGGGGGTGGCCGCGCAGTCGTCGGGGACACCGGCGCCCGGTGCCCACGCCACCGAGACGCGGGCGCCCTCCGTGCCGCGCACGAGCGTGACGAGGGCGTCGGTCAGCTCCCGGCTCACACCCGCCTCGACGGCGCCGTCGAAGGCGTCCATGCCGCCGGTGGCCCGCTGGTAGTCGATGGCCTCACGGGCGGCGTACAGGGCCTGGTGGAGGCGTACGGCGAGGGGCCGTGCGGTGCCGACGGGCACGAAGGCGGCAAGGCCGCGCCCGCCGTCCGCCGAGCCGACGAGGACGGACTCCAGCATCGCGGCGGCGGCGCGCTTGTGCCGGGCGCCGTAGTAACCGGCACGCGCGCGCGTGGCGAGCGCGCCGGCCAGCAGGGTCTGCCGGGCAGCGGTGCGCAGCTGCTCCTCGACCGTCCAGGACGCGGCGTCCACCGGTCCGCTGGGCACGTCCCGCCACCAGCGGATCTCGTCGCTGGGCACGGCGAGCCCGACCAGTACCTCACGCGCGGCGGGGGTGCCGCTGCGCACGAGAGCGGTGAGCGCCTCCACGAGCAGGTCGTCACTGTCCGGGAAGGCGCGGCTCTCGGGTACCAGCAGGCTGGTGCCGGTGCCGCCCGGCCCGGGTGGGGTCCAGCGGCCGTAGCGCCCGGGTGCTCCCCCGCGCCGCTGCCAGCCGTGCCGGCGCAGCAGGGCGCCCAGCACGGCCGGGTCGACCTCGGCGGGCTCGGGGGGACGGTTCCAGTGCGGACCGTGGAGATCGTCGGGATGCGGCCGGACCTCCCGCAGCTGCTCCTCGTACGGACGGTGCCTCATGGTCTGCCTCCCGTCCCGACCCGCGTCATGATCTCGCAGAGCGCCCGGTCGTCGAAGATGCGCGCGGTCGGAACCCGCACGGTGGTCCGGTGCCGGCCGGTGATCGGGTGCCCTGCCAGGTTGACCCAGTAGCAGCAGTGGCGCAGATCGAGCCGGTCGTGGCTGGCGCGCAGCCAGTCGTCCTGGGAGCGCGGCACCAGCATCACCACCAGGATCTTGTGCACCGACACCGGTGTGCGGGCGAGCTTGCGCAGGTGGTCGTTGTCCAGCGTGAAGGAGAAGAAACGTCCCAATCGGGGGGACGGGGGCGTAGCCCTCTCCGTTGAGGGTGGTGCTGGGAGACGGGTGGGCGGGTTGGGGGCGATCTGGTACGTGCACTTGAGCTGCACCTTTATCGTCACCTCGTCGTCGACGGTGTGACCGGGCGAGCCGTGGCTGACGTGCCAGTCGATGCCGTTGTCCGGGAACGGCTGGGACAGCGAGCAGCCGGCCGCCGCCGCGACGGCGTGCAGATAGCCCACCTGCAGTGTCTCCATGCATGCGGTGGTCGCGAGTGTGCCGCGATGGGGGCCCGTGCGTTCGGGCAGCAGCCCGCCCCGCTCGGGCTGCGCTATCGCCATGACCAACAGCCTTCCCAGCCAAAGAGTTTCCCCGTGGCGGGCCGCTGAACTGCAAAGACCCGCACTCCTGTTGTGTCCTTCCGGCGTACGCCGCAAACGGCCCGGGTATCACCAAACGGGCAGAAGACGGAACGTCATCTGCCGTGGGTGAACGAGGAGTTGTATTGGCATGACGTGCTGGTACGAGGGGCCCCTGGCGGCCTTCGACACGGAGACCACGGGCGTGGACGTGGAGACCGACCGCATCGTGTCCGCCGCGGTCGTCGTCCAGGACGCCCCGGGCACCCGCCCCCGGGTGACCCGCTGGCTGGTCAACCCGGGTGTGCCGGTGCCGGAAGCGGCGACGGCGGTGCACTGGCTGACGGACGAACACCTGCAGCGCAACGGCCGCTGGCCGGCGCCGGTGATGCATGAGATAGCCGAGGAACTGGCCGAGCACGCGGCGATGCACCGCCCGCTGGTGGTGATGAACGCGCCGTTCGATCTGACGCTGCTTGACCGGGAGTTGCGCCGGCACCGGGCGTCCTCGCTGGACCGCTGGTTCGAGGTGAGCCCCCTGCTCGTCCTCGATCCCCGGGTCCTGGACAAGCATCTGGACCGCTACCGCAAGGGCCGCCGGACCCTGACCGACCTGTGCGCGCACTACGAGGTCAGCCTCGAAGGCGCGCACGACGCGGGCGCGGACGCGCTCGCGTCCCTGGAGCTCGTACGGGCGCTGGGCCGCCGTTTCGCGGCCCGCCTGGAGCGCCTGACCCCGGCCGAACTGCACACCCTGCAGACGACCTGGCACGCGGCGCAGGCGCGCGGCCTCCAGGCGTGGTTCACCCGCAGCGGCACACCGGAGACGGTGAGCCAGGACTGGCCGCTGCGGCCGGAACTGCCGACGGCGGCGTGACGGGCGGGGCGCCACCACCGGCGCGCGACCGGCCGGGAGACAGACGGGCCCGGGCCGCGAAGTCCACCGTACGGCCGAGGGAACGAACAAGGCCGGCCCGCTGGCGCGGACCGGCCTTCCCGGTGGTGGGCGATACTGGGTTCGAACCAGTGACCTCTTCGGTGTGAACGAAGCGCTCTCCCACTGAGCTAATCGCCCGGGAACGGAGAGAACGATACAGGTACCGGCGGGTTTCGTTCAAACCGCTCGGAGGTGCCCGAGCAGTCCGCGCCGTCCCGCCCGCATCATCAACCGGTGGTTGGCGCGGAAGAACGGCCGCCCGGGGACGGCGAGTCGGCGCAGCAGCGGCTTGTTCACGTCGACGACCTGGTCGTAGCGGGCGAGGGTGCCGGTGCCGTCGGGGGTGAGCGTCCAGCGGGACCAGCCCTCGATGTCACCGGTCATCGCCGCCTCCAGCAGGCCGGCCCCCGGATCACGTCGCGTCTCCCGCGCCGTGAACGTCATGTCGTACGGAAGGACGGAACGGATCGTGATGACCCCCGTCGTGTCGTTCAGCCGGTTCACCGACCGCACCTGCGGCCACCAGCCCGGATAGTCCTCGACCCGCTCCAGCGCGTCGTAGACGACGGAGCACGGCACCGGCAGGGACCACAGGCTGCGGAAACGGTAGTGGGTCCAGTCCATGGACGGAGTCTGCCCGGCCGGCCGAAGTGAGTACGCGTACTCATGCCCCTGTGGAGTGACCTGGACCACACTCGCCGGTACGAGCGCCGCCGCCCGTGCGACGGCGCTCCCCCACCCCTCTTACGAGGGCATCCTGTCGCCGAGCAGGGCCAGGTTCTCGATGGCGGCGAGCCCGTAGAGCGCGGTGTCGTTGGAGGACACCCAGCTCGCCTCGCCGCCCGCGACGAGCGTGACCGGGCCGGAGAGCGGCTCGGTCTTCCACGGCGAGGACTCCGTGTAGCCGTCCGAGCTGTAGAACTTCGTCCACGCGCGCTGGGCGAGCGTCGCGTCGCCGGTCTGGACGGCGGCGTAGGCGTCGAGGCGCGAGTGGCCCTGGAACAGCAGCAGGGTGCCGAAGTCGGAGCCGTAGCGCGCCGCCTGTTCCGCCTTGGTGGCGTTGAAGTAGCGGCAGTAGTCGAAGTACGCCTCGTTGAACTTCGGCATGTCGACCAGGTGGATGAGTTCGGCGCAGAGTTCGTTGAGACCGAAGACGGCCGAGAGGTGGGAGACCGACACGACCGGAGTGGTCGCCGTCGCGAACGTACCGGTGTCGAGGTCGTACAGGCCGCTGCCCTGGACGAACCCGTTGGGCTGGGCGGCGATGCCTTCCATGGTCGACAGGACGCGGGCCCTGGCCTTCTCCCACTTGGGGCCCTTGCGCTCCCACTCGGTCAGCCAGGCCGAGACCAGGCCGCTCCAGTCGGTGCCGAAGCCGATGGACAGGGCGTGCCGGTCGGGGGTGTAGGGGTCGGTGCGGACCTTGCGCTGCGGGTCGAGGACGAGGAACGTCTCGTCGGAGTCGACGTTGGCGGCCATGAGGTCGCCGACGCGTTCGTCGGCGGTGAGGAAGTAGTAGAAGCGCCGGTAGGTGGTGTTGGAGATGCGCTGCTGTTTGGCGCTGTCGGCGTAGTGCTGGATGCCGTGCCGGGTGCCGAGTCCGGCCCACTGGCCGATGTGGTAGACGTCCACCTCGCCGGTGTGCCGGGTGAGCGCCTCGGCGAACCGGAAGATGTCCGCGCGGCCGCTCCTGAGGTACGCGTACCAGAGCCACAGGTCGGGCGAGAGCTCGGAGTTGTCCCAGGCGTAGCCTCCGACGTCGTACCGCCACTGGTGGCGCACGGTGTCGTAGGTGTGCATGAAGTCGCCGTAGTCCCAGAAGCCGTACCAACGGCGTTGCTCCACCTGGTCCTTGTAGTAGGTGAAGAGGAAGTCGAGGTGGTCCTCGATCTTCGCCTTGGCGGCGGTGGAGCGGTCGGGCTCGGAGTAGAGGCCGGGGCCGAAGACCTTGGCCTTGATGAGCTGCCGGGGCGGCGCGGTGAGCTGCGGCAGCGTCCGTACGGCCGCCGCCTGTTCGGCCAGCGCGTCCGCCGAGGGGGTCGACTCGTTGGCCCAGAAGAGGAGTTCGGAGGTGCGGGCGATGCCGTAGGGGGTGCCGAACCCCGGCTCGTAGTCCTCATAGGTGATGTTGAGGCCTTCGAGCTGTTCGGCGTAGGTGTCCTGGCCCATGCCGTCGTGGTAGAAGCGCAGGTCCATCGGCTGGGCCTCGGGCGACCAGAGCCAGAGGGTGACCTCGGCCGTGTCGGTGTGCGCGTCGCGGATGTCGAGCTGGGCCGGGAACCTCTCCCAGAAGTCCCTGAGGCCGAAGGAGAGTCCGCCGCTCGCCCCGCCGACGTAGCCGAACCCGGAGGCCCGCCTGCCGCCGCCGGCCGCGATCCAGCCGTACCCCTTCTTCGTGCGCTTGCGCAGGGTGAAGCCGTCGGCGGAGAGCTGGGCGAGGGTGTAGTCGCCCCAGTGCGGGATGTACGGGAGGCGGGTGGTGACGCGCTGGTCCCAGGTGGACGGGTCGGCGAGCTTCTGCCCGGCGTACTGGGCCGCCTGGACGGTGGCACCGGGGTCGCGGCGCAGGCCGGTGATGCCCTGGACGGCCTCGCGCAGCAGGCCGGAGCCCTCGCCGCCGATGCGCACGTGCCGGTCGTAGGCCTCGTCGCGCATCGGCACGCTGAAGCGGACGCCGAGCCCGCGGATGAAGTCGCCGCTCGCCCTGCCGGGCTCCTGGGTGCCGTCGTAGGTGATCGTGTGGACCATGCGGAAGGAGTCGGCGCCCGCGTAGAAGTAGAGCCGGATCGAGAACGGCAGCCAGCTCCGGCTTCCCTTGCGGTGCTTGCCGTCGACGCGGACGACGGCCCGGACCGGGCCGTCCTGTTCGACGGTGACGGAGTCGATCGCGCCGTCGAAGCGCTCGGTCCTGACCGTGCCCTGGTCCTCGTCCTCGATCTCGGGCTGGCGGACGAGGACGAGCCGTCCGTTCCCGGCGATCTCCGTCGAGCCCCGGGTGACGGACTTGACGATCGTCGAGCCGTTCTTGCCGATCTTCACGGCGATCACGCCGGTGGAGACGTCGATCGTGCCGCCGTGCTCGTCGACGGTGACCCGCTGCGCCGGGGCGGCCGGGTCGCCCGCCGCGAGGGTGAGCTTGCCGTTGCCCGAACTCACGGCGTGGGCGGTCCACTTGAGGGAACCGTCGGGCCAGTGGGCGAGCGGCCAGGACTGGACGGGCACGTCCTTGCCGTCCTCGTCGGCCAGCGCGAAGGTCTGGTCCTCCTGGAAGGCGCCCATCGGCCAGGGCACGCCGACGGTCGAGCCGGGCGCGGCACCGAGGCCGCCGTCCTCCAGCCAGTCGAGGGTCACCGGGTCCGCGTCGGCGGCCTCGGCACCGGGCGCGGCCTGCGCGTCCTTCGCGCCCAGCGCCCAGCTGAACCGGGCGGCGGCGCCGGCGACGGCGGCCGCCTTGAGAAGGGACCTGCGGGGGATGGGAGACATGGTCCGCCTTTCCGTGCGGGTGCTGGGGGAACGGAACGTTGCGATCAGGTGCATGACAGAGGGAGGTGTGGCGTCCGGGCGCCGCACCTGGTGCGTGGCCGGTCAGCCGTGCCGGCGTCGGTGCCGTTCCTCGACCGCGACGGCCGCCGCCGCCACCGCGCCCAGCACGGGTACCGCCAGCGGCGCGATGAGCAGCGCGGAACAGACCACGAGGACCGCTCCCCCGACGAGCAGGAAGGAACCGCCGGGGTCCACGACGGTACGGCGGCCGGCCGCCGTGAGCAGGGCGCGCCAGCGGTCGCCGGGCGCCCAGACGGCGGCCGCGCGCAGCCCCGCGACCACGAGGCCGATCACCGCGAACAGACCCACGGCACCGACGAGCGGCCCGCCGGGCAGCCCGGCGCGCACCGCCTGGACGTCCGTCCAGGCGGCGGCGACCGCACCCCAGCCCGCGAGCCCGAGGAGCCAGCCCCCGCGGACGGCGACCCGGAAGTCCGCGACGAACTCCCGCCAGCCGCCCCGCACCTGACCGGTACGGCGGCGCAGGTGCCGGGCGCCGGCGGCGAAGGCGGCCGGGTAGGTGACCACTCCCAGGGACGCGACCGCGATCCACACCCCGGTGAGCAGGCACTCGGCGAAGATCCCGAACCGCTCCGCGAAGACGGACGGCCTTGCGCGCACGTCGGCCACGACGTCATCAGCCCTTCAGTCCGGAGGTCGCCATTCCGTCGATCAGATAGCGCTGGAAGGCGAGGAAGAACAGCAGCACGGGCAGCAGCGCGACGAGGGACATGGCGATCATCCCGCCGTAGTTGGCGGCGACGCCGTCGGAGTCGCGGAACATCATCAGGCCGAGCGAGACCGTGTACTTGCCGGGCTCGTTGAGATAGATCAGCGGGCCCATGAAGTCGTTCCAGGCGTTGATGAAGGTGAAGATCGCGCTGGTGATGAGGGCGGGCCGGCACAGCGGCAGCACGATCGACCAGTAGATGCGGAAGTGCCCGCAGCCGTCGAGCCTGGCCGCCTCGTCGAGTTCCCGGGGCAGGTTCCGCATGAACTGCACCATCAGGAAGACGAAGAACGCCTCGGTGGCCAGGTACTTGCCGATCAGCAGCGGGGTGTAGGTGTTGATCCAGCCCAGCTTCTGGAACATCACGTACTGCGGGATCAGCAGCACGTGGTACGGCAGGAGCAGGGTGCCGATCATCAGGGAGAAGAGCAGGTTCCGGCCGGCGAACCGGATGCGGGCGAAGGCATAGGCGGTGAGGGAGCAGGAGACCAGCACGCCGACGACGGCGCCGACGGCGTAGAAGAGGGAGTTCTGGAAGAACGTCCAGATGCTGATGTCCGCTATGCCGTCGGCGAGGCCCTTGAAGTTGGACAGGATGGGGTGGGCCGGGAACAGCTGGAGGCTGTTGATGATGTCCTTGCTGGGCTTGAAGGACGCGCCGATCACCCAGACCACCGGGTAGAGGATGACCGCGAGGACCAGCAGGGCGCCGAGGTGCCAGCCGAGGGAGCCGGCCCGGCGCCGGCCCGGCAGGGAGCGGCGCAGCGGGGACGGCTTGGTGGTGGTCGCGCTCATCGGGGGCCCTCCTCGTAGTGCACCCACTTCTTCTGGGACCAGAAGAGGACGGCCGTCACCAGGGCCACGGCCAGCAGCAGCATCCAGGCCATCGCGGCGGCGAAGCCCATCTGGGCGTTCTTGAAGCCCTGCTCGTAGAGGTAGCAGGTGTAGACGAGCGTGCCGTCGGCCGGTCCGCAGGTGCCGTTGGAGACGACGTACGCCGAGCCGAAGATCTGGAAGGAGTGGATGGTCTCCAGGAGCACGTTGAAGAACAGCACCGGGGAGATCATCGGCAGGGTGATGTTCCAGAACCTGCGCAGCGCTCCGGCGCCGTCCATCTCTGCCGCCTCGTAGAGCTCCTTCGGCACCTGCTTCAGGCCCGCCAGGAAGATGACCATGGGCGCGCCGAACTGCCACACGGTCAGGGCGACCAGACTGTAGAGCACCCAGTCGGCGTTGCCGACCCAGCCGCCGACATGCCAGCCGAAGAAGGACTGGGTACGGTCCACGATCGCGTCGTCGGAGAAGAGCGACCGCCAGACGAAGCCGACCGAGACGCTCGCACCGATGAGCGAGGGGGCGTAGAAGGCGGCCCGGTAGAAGGCCTGGCCGCGGCGGCTCTGGGCGAGGAGGAGCGCCACCCCGAGGGCGAGCAGCAGCTTCAGCGGGGTGCCGATGACCACGTACTTCGCCGTCACCTCCACCGACTTCTGCCAGCGCGGGTCGTCGAACATCTTGGTGAAGTTGTCGAGCCCGACCCACTTCGGGGAGTTGAAGAGGTTGTAGTCGGTGAACGCGAAGTAGAGGGAGGCGGCCATCGGGCCCGCGGTCAGCAGCAGGAAGCCCGCGATCCACGGGGACATGAAGAGGTAGCCGGCGAGGTTCTCGCGTCGGCGGCCGGGCCGCCGCCCCGCGGAGGCGGAGGCGGCCGGACGCGTCTTGCGGGCGGCGGCCAGGGAGTCCTTGACGAGCGTCACGGCAGGTCCCCTCAGGCCTGGAAGGCGGCCTCGGACTCGGTGAAGAACTGCTTCACCGCGTCGGAGACCTTGGTCTTGCCCTGGCCGAGGTCGCCGCCGATGCGCAGGAAGGCGGCCTCGATGGTGTCGGCACCGGAGGGGTGCGGGGTGATCGTGCCGAGGACGCCGGCCTTGGCGGTGTCGTCCTCGTACTGCGCGATCTCCTTGTTCACGGCGTCCGTCGGCCGGTACGCCGTGTACTGCTCGGTGCTCGCGAGGATTCCCCGGTCGTAGCCCATGATCTTGCCGACCTCGGGGTCGTGGACCATGAAGTCGATGAACTGCGCGACCTCCTTGGGGTGGGCGGTGCGGGTGGAGGCGCTCAGCATCAGGGAGGCGAGGTACTGCCCGGTGTGCTTGCCGTCCGTGGTCGGGATCGGGGCGAGGCCGTAGGTGCTGTCGCCCTCGGCGGAGTAGCGGACGGTGAAGTTGTCCCAGGTGAACTCCGAGGCTCCGTGCCCGGCGGAGAGGGAGGACTTGGGCGTGTCCTGCTGGACGACCTTGGGGTCGGTGACGAGGCCCGCCTTGACGCGGTTGTAGCCGTCGGTCCACCACTCCGTCAGGTCGGCCTTGTCGAAACCGAGTCCGTCGGCGGTGTAGAAGGCCTTGCCGTTCTGGCGGAGGTAGAGGTCGTAGAGGTACATGATGGTGAAGTAGCCGGTGTCCCCCGCGATCTTGGTCTTGTCGTGGATGGTCTTCAGCGCCTTGAAGTAGTCGTCCCAGGTCCAGCCCGTGTGCGGCTCGACACCGGCCTTCTCGTAGACCTTCTTGTCGATGACCAGCGCCATGGTGTTGGAGCCGACGGGGATTCCGAGCTGCTTTCCGTCGACCTCGCCGACCTTGGTCACCCCGGCCCGGAAGTGATCCAGGCTCAGATTTCCTGCCTGGATCTGTGACTTGAGGTCGAGCAGAATTCCGCGCTTGTCGTACTTCCGGAGAAAGGTGACGGCATTTTGGAAAACGTCCGGGGGATTTCCGCCGGCCGCCTGGGTCTGGAACTTCTCCCAGAACGACGCATACGTCTGAAAGTCGGTCTTGACCTTGATCTTCGGGTACTTCTTCTCGAAGAGCGCGATGGTCTTGTTGATCTTCTGTGCGCGCTCCTCGGCGCCCCACCACGAGTAACGGATCGTCACCGTCCCGTCCCCGGAGCCGGTGCCGCCTCCGCACCCGGTCGTCGCGGCGAGCCCGAGCGCCGCCGCCGAGGCCCCGGCCGCCTTCAGGATGGTCCGTCTCTCCACATGCCTGCTGGTTCCCACAGTCGGGCCCCTCCCCGCAGCGTCGCCGACGCCTGCATGAATCGTTTCAAGTAAGCGCTTGCTGGCACAAGTTACGGAGGGGCCGGTGAGGCGTCAATGATGCGGACAGGAATTTCTTGCGAGCGGGGCCGGCGGGACGAGGCCGGGCGGTGCGGTCGCGGGAGGGCAGAGGCGGACGACGTCGCAGGTGAGCGGCGTGTGATCGAGGGGCCGAACGTGAACAGGCCCACGCGAAGCGGCGGTTACGGGTTGGCTTCGGTGAGGGGGTGACGGGGTGGGGTGGGCCGCGGCAGGCAGTGGTCGGAGGTGTGAGACCTCGGCGGACGGCGCCGATGCCCCGTCGCGTGAGACGCCACGGGGCCGACCGTCCACGCCCTCACCGCCACCGTCGTCCCCGGCCGTCGCCCTCGCCCTCCCCGTCGCTCTCGCCCTCACCCTCGCCCGCATCGACAATCGTCGCGAGCGCCTGAGGCTGCGTAGAGCGACCGCGCCGGGGCCGGGCCGGGGCGGGACGGGCGGAGTTCCGGGAACCCGACGGCTCGGAGGCTCACTGGGCGGCTGCACCGCGGGCCCGCGGCTCCGCAGGCCCGCAGACGCGCGGCTCCGCAGGCCCGCAGACGCGGGGCACCGCCGGCTTGCAGACGCGGGGCTCGCAGGCGCGTGCGCCTCACGCCCGGCCGCTCGCGAAGCCTCGCAGGGGCAGGACGCCCTCGCACGCCATGCCACCCGCCCCGCACGGCCCTGGCCGCAGTCGCGCCGCAGAGGTGGCCGCGCCGTCGCCGCCGTGAGCGCAGCACCCCTCCCCGAGGCACAGAACGACCGCGGGGGGGGGGGGGGGGTGGGGGGGGGGGGGGGGGGTGGGGGGGGGGGGGGGGGGGGGGGGGGGGGGGAGGCTTTGTGTGGTGGGGGAGCGCGC
>NZ_JBVJNZ010000017.1:78786-186010 GCF_055583445.1 Streptomyces sp. NPDC104761
AGGCGTATCGCTACCCCCCCCCCCCCCCCCCCCCCCCCCCCCCCCCACCCCCCCACCCCCCCCCCCCCCCCCCCCCCCCCCCCCCCCCCCCCCCCCCCGGTTCCGGGTGGGCGATACTGGGTTCGAACCAGTGACCTCTTCGGTGTGAACGAAGCGCTCTCCCACTGAGCTAATCGCCCGGGCGCAGGAAGAACATTACCCCATGTCAGGGGGTGCCCCCGACCAGTCGCCGGGGGCCTGGGCCCGCGACCGGATCACTCCTCGATCTTCCAGGGCATCACGATCCCGAACCTGGAGAGGTAGACGCCGGCCCCGGCGGCCACGACCGCCAGGCCGATCGTCGTGAGCGTGATGTTGCGGCGGCGCACCCTGGGGTCGAGGGCCTTCTGGGCCGCCTCCGTGACCTTGCGCTTCGTCCAGCGCAGCACCAGCTGGGCCCAGACGAACTCGGTGGCCCAGATCGCCATGCCGGCGAAGATGATCACCCAGCCGGGGCCGGGCAGCGGCAGCAGGACGATGCCCACGGCCACCACCGCCAGGCCGATCGCGAAGACCCCGACCTGCCAGCTCAGGTGCAGCATCCGGCGCGCCCTGACGAACTCGGGCGCCCGCGATCCGAGCCCGCGCTCGTCGCGCGCCCGGTCCGCCGCCGTCCCGTCCGCCCCGCTGCCGTCCGAGGCCACGGCAGTCTCGCCCGGTTCGTTACTCCCCGTATTCATACGACCAAACCCTACCCGAGCGATTCCCGTCACCGGAATGGTCGTAGATCGCGTCCAGGTTCTCGGCCGGAAGAGTTACGTAAACACACGCAAAACACTCAGAGGGGTTTACAACGGCACCGTAGGTGGCATGTCGATTTCGCCGACGTGCGAATCCCCGAGCGCACACTGAGCGAAAGGCCCTGGCGCTTATGAACACCACGGTCAGCTGCGAGCTGCACCTGCGCCTCGTTGTGTCGAGCGAGTCATCCCTGCCTGTCCCCGCAGGCCTGCGGTACGACACGGCCGACCCCTACGCCGTGCACGCCACCTTCCACACCGGAGCCGAGGAGACCGTCGAGTGGGTGTTCGCCCGCGACCTCCTCGCCGAGGGGCTGCACCGCCCCACCGGCACCGGAGACGTCCGCGTCTGGCCGTCCCGCAGTCACGGTCAGGGCGTCGTGTGCATCGCCCTGAGCTCCCCGGAGGGAGAAGCCCTACTGGAAGCCCCGGCGCGGGCCCTGGAGTCCTTCCTGAAGCGGACGGACGCCGCCGTGCCCCCGGGCACGGAACACCGCCATTTCGATCTCGATCAGGAGCTCTCGCACATCCTGGCGGAGAGCTGAGGGCACGCCCCCTGCAAGCCGCCCGGCGCCGTCCACTCGGGGAGACGGCTCGGGCCTAGACAACCGCATACGGCAGCACCGGCGCCCGCCACCGTGTTCGGTCACGGGGCGGCGCCGGTGTGTCCGCGTTCCCGCTGGAACCCCCGGGAGGCGGTGTGCGTTGTACCGGTCAGTCACGAGTGGGACAGGGCACGGTGCGGGGCCGCCGTATGTCGCTACCATCGGCCACCATCGGCGGGCGCCCGCCCGACCCTCAGGCCAGGGAGCGAAACGTGCTGATCACCCACGACACCCGGTGTTCTCTCGACGCCGTGGTGGATCTGGTGAACACCGTGCCGGAGGACGACGCGGCGGCGGACGGCCTGCCCGATGTCGCGGCCCTCCAGGATTTCGTACGAAACCACGACATCAGCGATGTGGGCGTGCTCTCGGAGTTCGACCTGTCGGCGGTGCGCAAGATCCGCGGCCGGTTCGCGGGCATCTTCGCCGCCCCGGACGCCAGGACCGCCGCCGGGATGATCAACGAGCTGGTCGCGGCCGCGGGCACCACTCCCCGGCTCACGGACCATGACGGCTACGACTGGCATGTGCACTACTTCGCGCCCGGCGCCTCGGTCGCCGACCACCTCGCCGCCGACTGCGGGATGGCACTGGCGTTCTTCGTCGTCGCCGGGGAGGAGGAGCGGCTGCGGCGCTGCGAGGCCCCGGACTGCAGGCGCGCCTTCGTCGACCTCTCCCGTAACCGCTCGCGCCGCTACTGCGACAGCCGGACCTGCGGAAACCGTCTGCATGTCGCCGCGTACCGGGCACGCCGCAAGGAGGCGGCGGGCTGATCGGGCGGCCGTCGGCGGCAGGGTGCCCGTGGCGGGAGGAGCGACGGGGCGCGGGGCGGATGCCGACGCCGGTCCCGGCGGGTGGCGCCGGGACGGGCGGGTACGGCTCACAGCCACAGCAGGTCGTGCAGCGCAGCCATGAGGAGCAGACACCCGATCACCGCTAGGAAGATCATCAGCGGTGGCTGGGAAAGGGCGAAGAGGCACCCGCGGGGCTCGTCCTTCGGCGGCGCGGCCTCGCTCTGTTTCGTGTCCAGCATCTCGCGGCGATGATGTCCCAGTGGGCACCCGCTACGCGATCAACACGCCCGGAATGGGCGGGAGTTCGCCGAATTCCGCGATGTCCGTTTCGCTTCCGCCCGTCCTCTGCACACTTCCGAGCGGGCCGTGGGCGCACTGTGTCGTTTCAATGCCTCATGCGATTGTCATATGCACGCGCCCGCAACCCGGCTGAACTGCGCCGCGCCCGGCGGGCTTCCGGGCGCCGCCCCCGGGCCCCCGGTCCGCCGCCGCGGTGTGTCATATCCCGTGCTTCTTGAGGATGGCCTCGATGTCGCTGAAGTCGTCACCGGAGCCGGTGCCGCGGGGCGCCGCCGCGGGCCTGGACGCCGGGCGGGCGGCCGGACTCAGGGTCGGCGCCGAGGCGGCGGGTGCGACGGCCTCGCGCTCCGCGCCCCGCGCGGCCGCCTTCCGCTCGGCGCGCGTGCCACGGGTGCCGCCACGCCGGCGCTCCACGGCGCGAGTGGTGGCGAACAGGGCCCAGGCCGCGCCGAGCACGCCGAAGCCCGCCCAGGCCGTCAGGCTGAAGGCGGTGTCGGCGAGCCAGCCGACCACGCCCGTCATCACCAGGCCGACGGGAACGAGGGAGTAGGCGGCGATACGGGCCGCCGCCAGGTACCGCTTGCGATAGGCGGTGACCACGGCGATGCCCAGGCCTGCCGCGGACACGGCGGAACAGACTGTCTCGGCGATCATCCGGTCCTCCTGCGGGCTGGGTCGGGCGGGCGGAGTGCGTGCGCCGCTCCGCCCCCTTCCATCGTGCACCGCCCGGCCCGTGCGATCCATGTCCAGGCCCGACAATCAGGGGCATCTCGGGGTCCGCTCCGGGGCACCTCCACCCCAGGGACGAGCCGCGGCCACACCCGGCGCCGCCGGCCGCCCCCGCCGTCTCGATTGGGTGGACTGAGCACGGCCTGGAAGACTGGCAGGCATGAACGACTCCCCCGCGCGGGCCGACGCCCCGGTCCTCGACGTCTGGTGTGAACTCCAGTGTTCCGACTGCCGCAGCGCCCTGGACGACCTCCGCGCCCTGCGTGCCCGGTACGGTGACCGGCTGGAGCTGCGGCTGCGGCACTTCCCGCTGGAGAAGCACAAGCACGCCTTCGCCGCCGCGCAGGCCGCCGAGGAGGCCCTGGTGCAGGGCAAGGGCTGGGAGTACGTCGAGGCGGTCCTCGGCCGGGTCGAGCGGCTGGACCGCGAGGGCGAGCCGTTCCTGGTCGAGGTGGCCGGCGAACTGGGCCTGGACGCCGAGGAGTTCGACACCGCACTGATCGACGGCCGGCACATCCTGATCGTGGACGCCGACCAGGCCGAGGGCAAGGCCATCGGGGTGACCGGAACCCCGACGTACGTCATCGGCGGCGAACGCCTCGACGGCGGAAAGAGCCAGGAAGGCCTGCGCGAGCGCGTGACGGAGATCGCCGACCGGTTGCTGGCCGAGCAGGAGTGATCCGGCAGGACTGACCGCGCCGAAGCGACCGGGCCGAAGCGACCGGGCCGGAGTGACCGGGCGGCAGCGACCGCGCCGAAGTGACCGGGCCGAGGTGACCGGGCCGGAGTGAGCGCGCCGGAGTGACCGGGCCTCAGATCAGGTTCTTGTACAGGACGCAGGAGACGGTGACGTACCCCAGCGACTCGTAGAGCCGCTCGGCCGGGGTGTCGCCGGCGAACACGTTGAGGCCGAGGACGGGTCTGCGGGCGGCGATCGTCTGCTGCTCCGCCAGCAGCATGAGGGTGCGGCCGTGTCCCCGGCCGCGGTGGGCGGCGTCGACCTGCACGTCGTACACCCAGGCCTGGTCCTTCCGGAAGGCCATCCACAGGGTGCCGACGGGTGTCCCCTCGTGTTCGAGGACGGTGAGCCGCACGTCCTCGGTGGCGAGGCCGCCCGGCAGCAGCCGCTCGTGGTCGCGCCGCGACTTCTCGTGGGCCTCGGCCTCGGGCAGGCCCCGCTCGATCCACGTGCGCGCGTACGCCTCGGACTGGCGGCCGAACCACTCCTCGAACTCGGCCTCGGTCATGGCGCGGCCGACGCTGCCCGCCGGCAGGGCCGGCGGGGTGCCGCCGAGGTGCTTCTCCATCCTGCGGTTGCGCGGGACGTACCCGAGCGCTGTGACGAGCCGCAGCGCGGGCTCCGCGGCGGCCGGGACGCTCACCTCGATCTGCCGGCAGCCCCAGCCCCGCGCCACCTCCTCCGCGGCGAGCGCGGCCACGGTGCCCCGGCCCCGGTGGCGGTCGGGCTCCTCGATGCGCAGGTCGGCGATCCGGGCCACGCGGGCCCCGAGATGCGGCGAGGTGCCGAGGTGGAGGGTTCCGACGGGCCTGCCGTTCACGCACACCTGGAAGTGGCGGGACGGCGCCCCGTCGGCGCCGTGCTGAAGCGGCTCGGTCGGCCG
Source organism: Streptomyces sp. NPDC104761 (assembly GCF_055583445.1). Classification (NCBI taxonomy): domain Bacteria; kingdom Bacillati; phylum Actinomycetota; class Actinomycetes; order Kitasatosporales; family Streptomycetaceae; genus Streptomyces; species Streptomyces sp. NPDC104761. The sequence continues at coordinate 83,616 of NZ_JBVJNZ010000017.1, forward strand.
CAGGGTCGTGGTCATCAGCCGTGTTCTACCCGCCCGGGACGGTGACGTCAGCCCCACGAGGCCCGCCGGTCAATGCCCTGCCTGGCAAAGCCCCGTGGGGCTCTGCCGGGCAAAGCACCGTGGAGGCACTCAGGGATCCAGATCCTCACCCGAGCGCTCGTCGAAGATGCGCATGGCCTTGGCGGTCACCGGGCCCGGGGCGCCGGGCAGTGCACGGTCGTCGACGCGGTGCACGGCCTGGACGTCGCGCAGGGTGGAGGTGAGGAAGATCTCGTCGGCCCGCTCCAGGACGTCCAGGGGCAGGTCGGTCTCGCGGGCGCCGGTCCACTCGACGGTCAGGGCGCGGGTGATGCCGGCCAGGCAGCCGGAGGAGACCGGCGGGGTGTGGATCTCTCCGTCGAGGACGACGAAGACGTTGGAACCGGTGCCCTCGCAGAGCTGCCCGACCGTGTTGGCGAACAGGGCCTCGGAGGCGTCGTGCCGGTGGGCGCGGGCCAGGGCGACGACGTTCTCGGCGTAGGAGGTGGTCTTCAGGCCGGTGAGCGCACCGCGCTCGTTCCGGGTCCAGGGGACCGTGATCACGGCGGTGGAGTCGGGGCGGCGGCCGGTCTCGCCGAGGGCGACCACGAGGGTCGGGCCGCGGTCGCCACGGTCGGAACCGAGGGGACCGTGGCCGCCGGTGTAGGTGATGCGCAGCCGGCCCAGCTCCATCGGGTTGGCCGCGAGGACCGCCTCGCAGGCCCGGCGGACCTCGTCGTGGTCGGGGTCGGGCAGGCCGAGGCCACGCGCCGAGCGGGTCAGCCGGTCGAGGTGGCGGGTGAGCGCGAAGGGCCGGCCCCCGGTCGCCTTCACCGTCTCGAAGATGCCGTCCCCCACGGTCAGCCCGTGGTCGAAGACGGAGACACGCGCGGACTCCACGTCCTGCAACCCGCCGTCCAGCCAGATCTTCACTGCTCACTACCTCTACACGTCAGCGTCCGGAGCGTCGGACGCACGAGGTGCGTCCGACGCGGCGGACCGGCCGGGGTCCGAAGGTCGTCGGCCGGGCCGGCTCAGCACCCGGGATCCCCTTCGTTCACGTCGTACGTACCCGACGCTATCGCGAGCAGTCGGGCGGCCTTCAGTTCGGTCTCCCGCCACTCGCCCTCCGGGTCGGAGCCCCAGGTGATCCCGGCGCCGGTGCCGAACCGGAGCACGTCACCTTCGCCGGACCGGTCGATCCAGAAGGTCCGGATTCCCACGGCCAGCTCGCCGACGCCCCGGTCCGCGTCCACCCAGCCGATGCCGCCGCAGTACGGGCCGCGCGGCGCGGTCTCCAGGGCCTCGATGATCCGCAGGGCGCTCGACTTGGGCGCGCCGGTGACCGAGCCGGGCGGGAAGGCCGCGGCGAGCAGGTCGGGCCAGCCGGCGTCGGCGCGCAGCTCGCCCCGGACCGTGGAGACGAGGTGGACCAGCCCCGGGTGCTTCTCCACGGCGCACAGGTCGGGGACGGTCACGGTGCCGGTGGCACAGACCCGCCCGATGTCGTTGCGGACCAGGTCCACGATCATCACGTTCTCGGCGTAGTCCTTCTCCAGGAGGTCCGCCTCGGTGCGGCCGGTCCCCTTGATGGGCCCGCTCTCGACGGTCCGCCCGGTCCTGCGCAGGAACAGCTCGGGCGAGGCGGTGGCTGTCTCCACCCCGTGCGCCGGGAGGCGAATCGTTCCGGCGTACGGCGCCGGGTTGCCGCGGGCCAGCAGTGCGGTCAGGGCGTCCACATCGGCGTCCGGGTCGGCCGGCGCGGACAGCACGCGGCAGAGGTTGGCCTGGTAGACCTCGCCGGCCGCGATGTGCGCACGGATCCGCCGCACCGCCGCCGTGTACGCGGCGCGGTCGAGGGACGACGTCCAGTCACCGGCCGCCGGCCCCCGCCACCGCCCCGGAACCGGTGCGGGCACCGGCTCCTCCCGTACGTCACCGAAGCGGGCACAGGTCAGCCGGCCCTCGAAGTCCGCGCAGACGGCCCAGAAACCGGACGAGTCGAGGGCCGCGGGATCGCTGGTCACGTCGAGGAGACCGGTGGCGACACGGCCGCCGAACCGGGCGAGAGGAGGGTGATGAGCAGGACGACGAAGCACGTGGTCGAGTCTATGGCGGGTGTCCTGGGGGTGACCCGGGCATGTCGTCAAGGGTGCCCTGACCACCGCATCCGCCGGGACCGGCGCAGCACGCTGCGCAAACGCGTTTTTGTGCTGGCCCGGGAATCCGCTAGAGTTCAACACGTCGCCGGGACGCGAGAGCGGACCGAAACGACAGGCGGACGTAGCTCAGTTGGTAGAGCGCAACCTTGCCAAGGTTGAGGTCGCGAGTTCGAGCCTCGTCGTCCGCTCGCAGGAACCAGGGGTCTTCCCGATCCCCTACACTCCTGGTGGAGTGGCCGAGAGGCGAGGCAACGGCCTGCAAAGCCGTCTACACGGGTTCAAATCCCGTCTCCACCTCCAAGGACGATTAGCTCAGCGGGAGAGCGCTTCCCTGACACGGAAGAGGTCACTGGTTCAATCCCAGTATCGTCCACTGGGTCCTGGCCGGAAGGCCGTGGATCTGTCCCGCGCGATTAGCTCAGCGGGAGAGCGCTTCCCTGACACGGAAGAGGTCACTGGTTCAATCCCAGTATCGCGCACGCAGTGCCCGTGATCCTCGGATCACGGTCCCGAGGACGATTAGCTCAGCGGGAGAGCGCTTCCCTGACACGGAAGAGGTCACTGGTTCAATCCCAGTATCGTCCACACAGCAAAGAGCCCCGGTCGTCTCGTACGGCCGGGGCTTCTTCGTGGGTTCAGCTGGAGAAGAGCATGTGCGCCCAGCTCTTGTGGCCGTGGTGACCGTGGCCGCCGTAGTGCCCGCCGTGACCGCCGCCGTGGTGGCCGCCGCCGTGCGGGGCGCCCCAGGCCGGTGCGGGCGGGGCCGGGTAAGCCTGCGGGGCCGGGTACGCCTGCGGAGCCGGCGGCGGCACGGGCTTGGACCACTGCGCCTCCAGCTGGGTCAGCGCCTCCAGCTCGCCGTAGTCGAGGAAGATGCCCCGGCAGCCGCTGCACTGCTCGATCTGGACGCCGTTGCGGTTGTAGGTGTGCATCGGCGCATGGCACTTCGGACACTGCATGGTCGGCTCAACTCCTCGCCGGTGAAAACTGCTTCACGTTCTTCCAGGACAGACTCCGTCCGACCCTGGCCGGTTGCAGCGTACTTCGGGAAGTCGTGCGTCAACCGGGGCGGACGAAGGGTCATTCCGGTGTCATCCGGGCACAAGCATCGATCAGGGACTGCTCCACCTCGTCCAGGGGGCGGTCCGCCGCGATCGCCTTCGCGAGGTAGCGCGCGCCGGTCTGGACGGTGAGGGCGCGGGCCGGGACGTCCAGGGCGGGCCAGGGGTCGCCGTCCTCCGGTACGGCCGGACCACCGGCCGCGCGGTAGGCACCGAGGAAGCGGGCCCATTCGTCGGGCGGGAGGAGGCCGCAGGCGTACCAGGACGCGGGGCGGGCGAGGTCCCAGGCGGGGTCGCCCACGCCGAGATCGTCCACGTCGATGAGGCGCCACGGGCCGTCCGGCGCCGGGTACCGGACCAGCTGGCCGAGGTGCAGGTCGCCGTGGCAGAGGGCGCGGGGCCGGCCGGGTGCGGCCGGAGCCTTGGCGCGGGCCCAGGCGGGCAGGGCGGACCAGGCTCGCAGGACGGGCGGGGCGGCGGGGTGGGCGTCCGCGGTGGCGAGGGCCTGCCTGAGCCGCGCGATCGCCTGGGCCGCCTTGACGGGGCCGCGCGTCGGGGGCGCGGCGGCGAGGGCGGGCGGGGCGCGGTGGAGCAAGGCGAGGAGGGTGGCGGCGGCTTCCCAGGGGGCGGCCTCCGGGTCGCCGGGGTCGACGGGGGCGCCGTACGGCCAGAGGGTGACGGGGCGGTCGTCGACGAAGGCGGCGGGGGCCGGGGTGAGGGGCGGGAGGAAGACGTCGGGGAGGCGGGCGGCGGTGGCCAGGCGGCGGGTGAGGGCGGTGGGGTCGGTGCCGGGGGCGTGGGCCTTGGCGACGGTTGCCGCGTGGCGGAGGACGGTGGTGTCGGGGCGGTGGGCGAGGGTGGTGGTGCCGCCGGTGCACTGGCAGAGGGCCGCCGGGTCGGGGTGGGCGGCGGCTGCGACCTCGGCGGTCAGCTGGGGCAGTACGTCTGCGGTCATGGAGTCCCCCGGGAGGTGCGGCTGTGCAGGGGTGAGGGTACGTGGGTGCGGTGGGCCGGGGTTCACGGCCGGGCGGGGTCGGGGCTGGGGCACCGGGGTGTCGCTCGCCCGCCCTTGGGGGGTGCCGCTGCGCCCACCCGTGCCGCCCAGCGGCACGACTGCCCGCAGCTGGGACGTGCCCCATAAGGGGCGCGGGAACTGCGGCCGGACAACGGCGGTCAGCCCCGGGAAAAAGCAATGCCGGCGCAGCTCCCCAGCTGCGCCGGCATTTTGCCGTCCGCCGCACCCCCGTCCCCACGGGGTTTCATGGGTGGATGTCCCCGCCCGGACCGCTCTTCCGGGCCTGGGGTCGCCGCTCAGCGCCCCAGCATCACTCCCACGGACGACGCCTGTGTGGCCACTGTCTCCCAGCCGTCGAAGACGACGAGGAGCAGGACCGCCAGGGGAAGGGCCATCAGCGTCGCCACCAGTGGGTGGCGGCGGCCCTGTCGGCGGGGGCGGGTGGTGTGTGTCCGCTGTGCCGTAAGAGCCATGGTCCCTCTCCTGACCGTTCAGTTGTCGTTGGCAGCGGCGGGTGTCTGACCTCGGGGGACGAGTGCTGCACCCGCCGCTTGACCTCAAATCTAGGCGCGTGGCACCTCGCGGACGTCATGCCCTCGTACCGAATCGCGGGCCTCCGAGAGGATGAGCCGTGACCTGCGGTCTACTCCCCTGGGTGGAGACGGGCCCCAGGTCTCGTCCTACCCCTCGGGGTCTTCCCGGAGGGGGTGCCCGGTCCTTCCCGGTTTTTCCGAGCTGTCCTCTCGGGGCACCGGCTGCTCCACGAGGGCCAGGACCCGGGTCGCCATGAAGCGCGCGGTCCGGACGACGGTGCCGTTCCGCGTGACTTCGCTCACTTCCACCACCCCTCGCCGGACCGCCGTCTCCACCCGGCGGCCGGCCCGGCTCGCCACCACCTCGTACGTACGGGTCGTGTCGCCGGCGTCCACGACTATCTCCACGCGGTCACCCTTCACAGCATCAATCCCCCTTCTGTGACGGCTTGTTGGAGCAGACGGGTGCTCAAAGACGCCGATAACGGCGCCTTCCTGACCACTCCTCAAGTCTCGCACCCGGCACTGACAATCCATCGGGCCGAGAGGGCGCGGCCTCTGCGCACGGGCGGCCCGGTAAACGTAAGCTGTGCCACGTCAGACGGACCGGGCAGCGGGGATGAACATGGCGATGATGCGCCTGAGGCGCGAGGACCCGCGCGTCGTCGGCTCGTTCAGGCTTCACAGAAGGCTCGGCGCCGGCGGCATGGGCGTGGTCTACCTCGGTTCCGACAAGAAGGGGCAGCGGGTCGCGCTGAAGGTGATCCGGCCCGATCTGGCGGAGGACCAGGAGTTCCGGTCCCGCTTCGCCCGTGAGGTCTCGGCGGCCCGGCGGATCAGGGGCGGCTGTACCGCGCGGCTGGTCGCGGCGGATCTGGACGCCGAGCGGCCCTGGTTCGCCACCCAGTACGTGCCCGGCCCCTCGCTCCACGACAAGGTCGCCGACGACGGCCCGCTGGTCGCGGCGGACGCGGCGGCGGTCGGCGCGGCGCTCTCCGAGGGCCTGGTCGCCGTACACGAGGCCGGGGTCGTGCATCGGGATCTCAAGCCTTCGAACATCCTGCTGTCCCCGAAGGGGCCGCGGATCATCGACTTCGGCATCGCCTGGGCCACCGGGGCATCCACCCTCACCCACGTGGGTACGGCGGTGGGCTCCCCCGGGTTCCTCGCGCCCGAGCAGGTGCGCGGGGCGGCCGTCACCCCCGCGACGGACGTCTTCTCGCTCGGCGCGACCCTCGCCTACGCCTCGACCGGCGACTCGCCCTTCGGGCACGGCAGTTCCGAGGTGATGCTCTACCGGGTCGTCCACGAGGAGCCGCAGCTGCACGGCGTGCCGGACGCGCTCGCGCCGCTGGTGCGGGCCTGTCTGGCCAAGGACCCGGAGGAGCGGCCGAGCACGCTGCAGCTGTCGCTCCGGCTGAAGGAGATCGCCGCGCGCGAGGCGCAGGGGCTGGCCGACGTACGGCCGCCCGTGCCGCGTGCGGCGGAGGCGGACCGGCCCACCGGGCGGCTCACCGACACCTACTCGACCTACCCGGATCCGCAGCGTACCCAGCGCCGGCCGCAGTCCTCGCCGGGTGCGGCGGGCGCGCAGGCGCGGGGCAACGCTCCCTCGCGCGGCGGCAGCGGTCCGCGCCCGGCCGGCGGAGTGCCGTCCCGGCCGAACGGCGCGCGCCCCACGCCCGCCCCGCGCGGCAACGGCACCCGGCCTGGGAACGGAAGCGGGAACCGGCCCGCGTCACGCGCGGGCAACGGGCGTCCGGCGCCGCGTCCCACGGGTACCGGACGGCGGCCGGCCAATCCCCGGCTGCTGCGCCAGCGGCTGTTCGTGTTCGTCGTGGTGACCCTGCTGGTGGCGTTGGGGATCGCGCTGGCGCAGGGCTGTTCCGGGCCCGCCCGCGGGATGGGCGCGCCCGGTGCCGGCAGCGGTGCCGTGGCCGCACAGGCCGTGGCCCTCAGGGAGTAGCGGGAGCAGCCGGGCCTACGCCTCGGGGCGGCCGGCGGTCACCGCGTAGAAGGCGACCGCGGCCGCCGCGCCCACGTTGAGGGAGTCGACGCCGTGGGACATCGGGATGCGCACCCATTCGTCGGCGGCGACCAGCGCCTGGGTGGAGAGACCGTCGCCCTCCGCGCCGAGCATCAGGGCGACCCTGTCCATCCGGTGCGGGGCGGCCTCGTCCAGGCTGCGGGCCTTCTCGTCCGGGGTGAGGGCGAGCAGCGTGAACCCTGCCTCGCGGACCGAGTCCAGCCCCTTCGGCCAGGTGTCGAGACGGGCGTACGGCACGGAGAAGACCGCTCCCATGGACACCTTCACGCTGCGCCGGTAGAGCGGGTCGGCACAGTCCGGGGACAGCAGCACCGCGTCCATGCCGAGGGCGGCCGCCGAGCGGAAGATCGCGCCGATGTTGGTGTGGTCGTTGACCGACTCCATGACGACGACCCGGCGGGTGGTGCGCAGCAGCTCGGTCGCCGTCGGCAGTGGCTTGCGCTGCATGGAGGCGAGGGCGCCGCGGTGCACGTGGTAGCCCGTGACCTTCTCGGCGAGTTCCGGGCTGACCGCGTAGACGGGGGCCGGCAGTTCGTCTATGACGTCGCGCATGACGTCCACCCACTTGGCGGACAGCAGCATCGACCGCATCTCGTAGCCCGCGTCCTTCGCCCTGCGGATGACCTTCTCACCCTCGGCGATGAACAGTCCCTCGGCCGGTTCGCGCTTGCGGCGCAACTCGACGTCGGTCAGGCCCGTGTAGTCACGGAGGCGCGGGTCGTCGGGATCCTCAACGGTGATGAGATCGGCCACAGGGTGATACTGCCTTGTCCTGGGTGGGGTGCCAATGGTCTGGAGCTAGTTGTGTTACCCGGGGTTACGCCGAGGTCCTTCAGGGCGCCGCCGGCGGGCCGACGTTCACGACCTCGCCGATCACGATGACCGCGGGCGGTTTCACTTCCTCCGCTCGGACCACCTCCGCCACCGTGGCGAGGGTGGCGTCGACCCGGCGTTGAGCGGCCGTCGTGCCTTCCTGGACCAGGGCGACAGGGGTTTGCGGGGACTTCCCGTGCGCGACCAGGGTCTCGGCGATCTTCCCGATCTTGTCGACGCCCATGAGGACGACGAGGGTCCCGGTCAGCTTCGCGAGGGACGGCCAGTCGGCCAGCGAGCGCTCGTCGTCCGGGGCGACGTGGCCGCTGACCACCGTGAACTCGTGTGCGACGCCCCGGTGGGTGACCGGGATGCCCGCGGCGGACGGTACGGAGATCGAGCTGGAGATGCCCGGGACGACGGTGCACGGAATCCCGGCGTCCGCGAGCGCCTGGACCTCCTCCATGCCCCGGCCGAACACGTAGGGGTCGCCGCCCTTCAGCCGGACGACCGACTTGCCCTGCTTGGCGTGTTCGATCAGGGCGTTGTTGATGGCCTCCTGGGCCATGTACCGGCCGTACGGGATCTTCGCGGCGTCGATCACCTCGACGTGCGGCGGGAGTTCGGCGAGGAGGTCACGGGGGCCGAGGCGGTCGGCGATGACGACGTCGGCGGCGGCCAGGAGGCGGCGGCCGCGGACCGTGATCAGGTCGGGGTCGCCGGGGCCGCCGCCGACCAGGGCGACGCCCGGGGTGCGGGTGCGGTGGTGGGGGGCGACGAGGGTGCCGTCGCGCAGACCCTCGACGACGGCGTCCCGGATGGCGGCGGTGTGGCGGGGGTCGCGGCCGCGCGCGTCGGTGGTGAGGACGGCGACCGTGACGCCCTCGCTGTGGCCGGTCGCCGGTGTCCAGGCGGTGGCCTGGTCGGCGTCGTCGGAACGCACGCACCACACGCGGTGGCGCTCCGCTTCCGCGGAGGCGGCGGTGTTGGCGGCGGGGTCGCTGGTGGCGATCAGCGCGTACCAGGCTTCGCCGAGGTCGCCGTCCTGGTAGGGGCGCCTGACCCAGGTGATCTCGCCGGCGTCGGCCATGGCCTCGACGGAGGGGGTGGCCTCCGGGGAGACAAGGGTGACGTCGGCACCTGCCGCGATGAGGGCCGGCAGGCGGCGCTGCGCCACCTGCCCGCCGCCGAGGACGACCACGCGACGGCCTGAGAGGCGGAGGCCTACGGGGTAGGCGGGGTGTTCGGCCATGAGGGGGCGGCTCCTCTTTCGGCGGCGATGGGTGGCCCTGACGTGCAGATTTTACGGGGCGGGGGTTTTGGGCGGCTCAGGTGTCCGGTGGCTGGGCTGCGGGGCCGGGTGCGGGGGTTGTGGGTGGCTGTGCCCACCCGTTCCGCCCCAGCGGAACGACTGCCCACAACCACCGGGTCGGCCGACAGGGAAACCGGCGCAGCGATCCCGCTGCCGACAGCCGCCACAGCCAGCAGCCAGCAGCCAGCAGCCAGCAGCCAAGGAAACACAGCCGCCTCGCGGCCACCGGCAACCAGTCCCGGCCACTTGCTCCCGGCCCCCGGCTGTCGGCTGTCGGCTGTTGGCTCCCAGCCTCCGGCGATCATTCCCAGCCACCGCAACCGGCTCCGACCAACCGTCGGCGATTGGCGGCCGACCACCGACGGCAGGCGACTGACGACTGCCGACCGACGGCCAACTACGTCCGGTCGGGAACCGGCCGCCAACCTCCGACGACCGGCGACCGACCGCTCCGGGCGGAAGGCAGTCCGCGGCCGGCCATCGGCGGCCAGCAACCAACCGCCGGCCTCCAGCGGCCGACCAACGGCGGCAGGCGGTCGGTGGTCGGCCGTCGGGGAACCGCGGGCGATGGCAGGCGGCACGAGGTTGGGAACGCGGGTACGCCGTTCCTACTTCTCCGTGACGCCCGCCGAGTCGAAGGTCGCCACCTCGTGCATGGCCCTTGCCGTGCTCTGGACCAGGGGGAGGGCCAGCAGGGCGCCCGTGCCCTCGCCCAGGCGGAGGTCGAGGTCGACCAGGGGACGCAGGCCCAGTTTGTTCAGGGCTGCCACGTGACCCGGTTCCGCGCTGCGGTGGCCGGCGATGCAGGCGGCGAGGACCTCGGGGGCGATGGCGCGGGCCACCAGGGCGGCGGCGCCGGCGCTGACGCCGTCGAGGATCACCGGTGTGCGCAGGGACGCGCCGCCCAGCAACAGGCCCACCATCGCCGCGTGTTCGAAGCCGCCGATCGCGGCCAGGACACCGATCGGGTCGGCCGGGTCCGGCTGGTGGAGTTCCAGGGCACGGCGGACCACCTCGGTCTTGCGGGCGAGGGTCTCGTCGTTGATGCCGGTGCCGCGGCCGGTGACCTCGGCGGGGTCGGCGCCCGTGAAGACGGAGATCAGGGCCGCGGACGCGGTCGTGTTCGCGATGCCCATCTCGCCGGTGAGGAGCGCCCTGTTGCCGGCCGCCACCAGGTCACGGGCCGTCTCGATACCCACCTCGATGGCCTGCTTGGCCTCCTCGCGTGTCATCGCGGGGCCGGTGGTCATGTCGGAGGTGCCCGCACGGACCTTGCGGGGCAGCAAGCCCGGCGTGGCGGGCAGTTCGGAGGCGACGCCCACGTCGACCACGCACACCTCGGCACCCACCTGGCCGGCGAACGCGTTGCAGACCGCTCCCCCGCCGAGGAAGTTCGCCACCATCTGAGCGGTGACCTCCTGCGGCCACGGCGTGACGCCCTGGGCGTGCACCCCGTGGTCACCGGCGAAGATCGCGACGGCCGCGGGCTCCGGGATCGGCGGCGGGCACTGCCGGGACAGGCCGGACAGCTGGGCGGAGATGATCTCCAGCATGCCGAGCGCGCCGGCCGGCTTGGTCATCCGCTTCTGCCGTTCCCAGGCCTCGCCGAGCGCCTTGGCGTCCAGCGGGCGGACGCTGGCGACGGTCTCGGCGAGCAGGTCGTGCGGGTCCTCGCCGGGCAGCGCACGGCGGCCGTACGTCTCCTCGTGGACCACCCAGGACAGCGGGCGGCGCTTGGACCAGCCGGCCTGCATCAGCTCGGGCTCGTCCGGGAACTCGTCGACGTACCCGACGCACAGGTAGGCGATGACCTCGAGGTGCTCGGGCAGGCCGAGGGCGCGGACCATCTCGCGCTCGTCGAAGAAGCTGACCCAGCCGACGCCGAGGCCCTCGGCGCGGGCGGCGAGCCAGAGGTTCTCGACGGCCAGGGCGGCGGAGTAGGGGGCCATCTGCGGCTGGGTGTGCCGGCCAAGGGTGTGGCGGCCGCCGCGCGTCGGGTCGGCGGTGACGACGATGTTCACCGGGGTGTCGAGGATGGCCTCGATCTTCAGTTCCTTGAACTGCTTCGCACGGCCCTTGGGGAGGGACTTGGCGTACGCGTCGCGCTGGCGCATGGCCAGTTCGTGCATCGAGCGGCGGGTGTCGGCCGAGCGGATGACGACGAAGTCCCAGGGCTGGGAGTGGCCGACGGACGGCGCGGTGTGGGCGGCCTCCAGGACGCGCAGCAGCACCTCGTGCGGGATGGGGTCGCTGCGGAAGCCGTTGCGGATGTCACGGCGTTCGCGCATGACCTTGAGGACGGCCTCGCGCTCGGCGTCGTCGTAGGCGGGCGCGGCCGGGCCGGTGGACTGACGTGCTTCTGCCACGGGGGCCGTGCTCTCTTCCTGGTCGGCGGCCCTGGTGTCCAGGTCCTCCGCTTGCTGTACGACATCGGGGTGCTCCGGCAGCGGAGCGGGCTCGGCCTCCCGCGGGGCGGGGACCGTCGCGGTCTGTTCGGGCAGGGACGGCCCGGGCCCGCCCTGGTCCTGGGTCGGGAGGACCAGCGGGTGGGGCGGGGTGGGGGCGAGGTGCGGGGTGGTCGGCACCTGGCCGTCGACGGGGACGAACTCGCCGAGCGGGTGGTCCGCGGCCGGTTCCGCCGGGGCCTCCTCGGGCGCGGGCGCCGGGACCTGGGTCTGCGGGCCCGCGAGGGGGGCGCCGACCGGCTGGGCGGACTCGGCGGGGTGCGCCTCGGGCGTCTCGGACGGCGGCGGTACGGCAGCCGCCGCGGGTGCGTCGGTGGCGGCGGGGGTGACCTGCTCGCTCGCCGGGACGGCGGGCGTGGGGACCTCGGCAGGCTGAGGCGGCTGGATGGCGACGGGGGACGCGGGAGGCACCGGGGCGAACCCCTCGGCTGCGGCCCCCTCGGGCTGTACCGGCACGGCCGCCACCGGCTGGACGGGCTCGGCCACTGCGGGCTCGGCCACGCCGGGCTCGGCCACGTCGGCCTCCGCAGCCGGGACGGCCCCAGGCGCCCCGGCTTCCGGTACGCCACCTTCCGGTACGACACCTTCCGGTGCGGCAGCCTCTGACAGGACCGCCTCCGGCACGACCGCTTCCGGCACGACTGCTGCGTGTACGCCCGCCTCCGGCACGACCGCCTCCGGCACGACTGCTGCGTGTACGCCCGCCTCCGGCGCCACCGCCTCCGGCACCGGACCCGGCTCGGGCACCCCGGCCTCCGTGGCCTGCTCAACGCCGGCCGGCGCTACGGCCTGCTGCTCCGGCGCGGCCACCACGGCCTCGGCGGCCGTCTCCGGCTCCGCGAGCCGGTGCCCGGTGTGCTCCGGTAGCGGCGGGACACCGCCGCCCACGGTCGCGTCGGCGGCGCCGGGAGCCTGCGCGGCCTCCGGACCCACCGCCATCACCGGAGGCGCCACGACCGGAGCCGCCTGCACCGGCACCGCGTCCGGCCCCGGAGGAGCCTGCACCGGCACCGCGTCCGGCCCCGGAGGAGCCTGCGGGACCTCGGCGGTCCCGGGAGCGTCAGGGAACTGCGGGGCCTGCGGGACCTGGGCCGTGTGAGAACCGTCCGGTGCCTGCATGGCCTGCGGCGCCACCGGTGCGGCCACCGACGCCGGGACGCCGACGGCGACCGGCTGGACGGCGCCCTGGGGCTCGCCCGCGGTGCCCGTGGCCGTGGCCGTGGCCTCCGTGGTGAGGCGGGCGACTGCCGCCTGGGCGGCGCCGGCCGGGTCGGGAGTACCGGGTTCGTGGGCGGCCACGGGCTGCAACTGCGGCTCGGGTTCCGCAGCAGCGGGAGAGGCAGGGGCGGCGGGAGCCGCGACGGCGACCGGCTCCGGTGCCGTGCCGACCGGAGCAACCGTTTCGGCAGCCGGGGCCTCCGCGGCCACCTGTGCCACCGGAGCGGCCTGCGGGACGGTCTGCGACGCCGTCTGCGGCGCACCCCAGGGCGCGGCGGACGGCGGTACCGACTCGTGGAGCGGCTGGACGTCGAGGTACTCGGGGCCTGCCGCCGGCACCCCGGGCTGCCGTACCGGTGCGCCGGCCGGGCCTCGGTCGGCGAGGGAGCGGACCGGGCTGGTGGAGGCGTCGGGGATCGGCGGGCCGAGGTGCAGCGGGCGGCGCGGGGCCGGGGCGGCCGCCGGGTCGTGCGGCACGGAGAGGATCGGGGACGCCGGTACCGAGCTGGGCAGCCGGACGGCGCTGAGGTCGACCGAGCCGCTGTCCCGGCCGCCCATCTCGTGCGGGCCGGGCTCGTGGACGGTCTCGACGACCGGCTCCGGAGCCGGCGGCGGCACTTCGTTCCCCCAGGCGCCCTGGGCGCCGGGGAGCAGCAGGTCCTCTTCGTCCTCGGCAGGCGACTCGGAGAGGTAGGTGTACGCGCCGTGCGCGGTGACGCCCGGCTGTTCCACCATGCCTGCGCTCTCCGGCAGTCCCTCGCCCGGGACCTGGCCGGTGTCCGTCATGCGTACCCCTCGCCCATCGGTTAGTGCCTTCTACGACCAGCTCGCCCGGGGCGGCGCACCGACCGCCCCACAGTGAAGAACGAGCGTGCGTGCCCAGCGGCACGAACGACCCGCCGGAAAAGGCGACAAAGCCATTCAGTGGCATTGTCCCGGCCGTTCGACCGTCGCGACAGCGTGATCCGCGACAGCCCGCTGTGGACTGCGCCACGTTGCGCGTCCCCGGCTCTGCCGTACCACACCCGCCCCAAAAGGGGCGTGTTTTCCGGACATTGACGAACAGATTTCCGGGCCACCGGTGCGGTGCAGCGATCGGCCAGCCTACCGCGCGCAGTATGACAACAGGATCACGGGGCGCGCTCGGGCAGAACACCGCTGAGCAGGAACGCGACGTTCCGCTCGGTCTCCGTCCAGGCCCTGGTGTCCAGTTCGACGGACTGCAGGAGGGCGCACTCGACCTGGTATCCGTGCTCGGTCAGGTCGCGTCCGACGAGTTCGGCCGCGTCACGGGTGGCGGCGTGGGTGACGATGCGCTGCGGACGGCGGTCGGCGACCGCGGTGACCACGGCCGCTCCCCCGCCGCCGACCCGTACGACGTCGGGCTCGGGCAGGTTCTCCAGCACGTGCGGGGCAGCGCCGTGCACGATCTGGAGCTGGACGCCGAACTTCCGGGCGGCCGCGTCGCTGCGCACGCAGGCCGCGAGGTCCCGGTCGACGGCGATGACGGCGGCCCCGGCGCGCGCGGCCTCGGTGGCGAACGCGCCGCTGCCGCAGCCGATGTCCCAGACGAGGTCGCCGACCCTGGGCCCCAGCCGGGCGAGTTGGGCGGCCCGCAGCAGATCCGTTTCCCCTTCGCCGAGCGGGGCGCCGTCGCCGTACTCCGCGTCGGGCAGCACCCAGCCGCGCGGGCCGGCGGCCGGGTCGCGGCCGGCGATCCAGCCGCCGCCCTCGGGGGCCGGCACCGCTCCGGTCGTGCCGCCGATGACGATGACGACGTTGGGGTCGCGCCAGGCGTGGTCGGCGGCCTTGTCGGAGGTGACGACGTGGACCTGCTCGCGTTCGGTGCCGAGTTCCTCGCAGATGACGAAGGTGCGGTGGACGCCCTCCATGAGGAGGCCGAGTTCGGCGGGTCCGGCGCCGGGTGAGGTGAGGACGGCGACCTTGGTGTGGGCGCGGCACACATTCACCGCGCGTCGCAGGGTGCGCCGGTGGGCGACGACCACCTGTGCGTCGTCCCAGGGCATTCCGGCGCGGGCGAAGGCGGCGGCCACCGAGGAGACGGCGGGGACGACCTCGACCTCCAGGCCGAACTCGGGGGCGCGCAGGGTCCGTACGACGCCGAAGAAGCCGGGGTCGCCGTCGGCGAGCACCACGGCGGTGCCGCGGTGGCCGGCGATGCGGCGGGCGGCGAGGGCGACGCTGCCGAGGCGGATGCGTTCCGCGCCGGGCGGCACTTCGGGGAGGGCGAGGTGGTGGGCCGCGCCCGCGACGAGCGTGGCGGCGCCCAGTGCGCCGCGCCCTGCGGCGGTCAGGGGCGAGCCGTCCCAGCCGATCACCGTGACCCGGTCGGCCATCGTCGTCAGTCTCCAGGGTTTTCGCAGGTCGTCAGGGTCCGGGCCCGGAGGACGGGCACCGTGAGGGTACCTGGTGGAGGTGTACGGCGCGCGAGGGGGCGGGTTTCGCCGCCGTCAGTTCCAGGAGGTGAAGCCGTCGCTGCCGGTGAGTTCCTCACCCGCGCCCTCCAGGTCCTCCGGGAGCAGGCTCCATACGATGTAGTCGCTGCGCACGTCCGCCCAGGTGCCGTCCTCGGTGCGGACGTGGACTATGCAGGCGTTGCGCAGCACGCCCTCGCTGATACAGCCGATCTTCTGTGCCACCTGCTGTGCGGCGGTGTTGTCGGCGGCGGTGCGCAGTTCGATGCGCTCGAACTTCTGGTCGCCGAGCAGCCACTGGGCGGTGGCGAGCGCGGCCTCGGAGGCGTAGCCCTCGCCCCGGGCCCAGGGGGCGATGATGTACGACAACTCGGTCGACCGGATGTGCCAGTTGGTCCTGGCGAGCCGGACGACGCCGACCAGCCGCTGGGTGAGGAACTCGGTGACGGCGAGGTCCAGGCCCCGGCCGGCGAGCCGTTCGGCCGACGCGTGCTCGGTGATCCAGCGCCGGGCTGCGTCCTCGCCGTACGGCTGCGGGACGCTGGTCCAGGCCCCCACCTGCTCGTCGTTCATCATCTCGGCCACCGCGGGCACGTCGTCCTCGTCGAGGGGACGCAGCACCAACCGCTCCGTGCTGATGGAGATGTTGGGGAAGGTGCTAGTCATGCGCCGCTCCGTAACCTTCGGAAATCCTTCAGGGCCTGCGAACTGCCCAGCATGCAGCATGAAACCACTGAACCGCACGACGGGGTCCACCCGTGGTGACCGAGTGGACCCCGTGCGTGGCGATACGCCGTATACGTGCCGTCAGAAGGACGGGATGACCGAGCCCTGGTACTTGTCCTCGATGAACTTCTTCACCTGGGGCGAGGTGAGCAGCTCGGCGAGCTTCTTCACCCGCGGGTCCTTCTCGTTGCCCTGCTTCACCGCGAGGAAGTTGCCGTAGGGGCTGTTCTTCGCGGACTCCAGGACGAGGGCGTCCTTGGCGGGCTTGATGCCGGCCGAGATGGCGTAGTTGCCGTTGATGACGGCGGCGTCCACGTCGTCCAGGGAGCGCGCGGTCTGGGCCGCCTCGACCTCCTTGAACTGGAGGTTCTTGGGGTTCTTGGCGATGTCCTGCGGGGTCGCCTCGCTGCCGGCGCCGTCCTTGAGGGTGATGAGTCCGTTGGCGGCGAGCAGCTTGAGGGCGCGGGCCTCGTTCACGGAGTCGTTGGGGACGGCGACGGTCGCACCGCTCTTCAGCGCGTCGACGCTCTTGACCTTGTGGGAGTAGAGGCCGAGCGGCTCCAGGTGCACCGTGACGACGGGCACGATGTGGGTGCCGCGCTTCTTGTTGAAGTCGTCGAGGTACGGCTTGTTCTGGAAGTAGTTGGCGTCCACCGAGCCGTCCTCGGTCGCCGTGTTCGGCGTGATGTAGTCGGTGAACTCCTTGACCTCCAGGTCGAGTCCGGCCTTCTTCGCCAGGTTGTCCTTGATGTAGTCGAGGATCTCGGCGTGCGGGGTCGGGCTCGCCGCGACGACCAGCGGACCGCTGTAGTCGCCGGAGCCGGAGGCGGAGTCCTTGTCCGAGCCGCAGGCGGTGAGCCCGAAGGTGAGGGCTCCGGCGGCGAGGACGGCGGTGGTGAGCTTGGCGGTGTTACGCACGAAAAGTGCCTTTCCTTAAGGGTGGAGCGGCCCCGCGGTGGGTGGTGCGGGGAGTTCTGGGGGGGTTGGCTCAGACGGTCTTGCTCGTGGCGGTGGACGCCTTGAGCAGCCGGAGCTTCGGCACCGGGCCCGACTGGCCGCCTCGGCGGTGCAGCGAGCGGGCCGCGTAGTCGCCGGCGAACTGGATGACCGAGATGACGACGGCGAGGATGGCGACCGTGATCCACATCAGTTCGGTCTCGAACCGCTGGTAGCCGTAGCGGATGGCGATGTCGCCGAGCCCGCCGGCGCCGACCGTGCCGGCCATCGCGGAGTAGCCGATGAGCGCGACGATCGTGGTCGTGGTGGAGGAGATGAGCGAGGGCAGCGACTCGGGTACGAGGACCTTCCGTACGACGGTCCAGGTGTTGCCGCCCATGGCCTGCACGGCCTCCACGAGCCCGCCGTCCACTTCGCGGACAGCCGTCTCGACGAGGCGGGCGAAGAAGGGGATCGCGCCGATGGCGAGGGGCACGATGGCGGCCTCGCGGCCGATGGTCGTCCCGGTGATCCAGCGGGTGAAGTTCATCAGCGCGACCATCAGGATGATGAACGGCATCGAGCGGGCGACGTTCACGATCTGCCCGATGACCTTGTTGGCCAGCACGTTCTGGAGCAGGCCGCCCCGGTCGGTGAGGACCAGCAGGACGCCCAGCGGAAGTCCGCCGACGACGGCGATCAGCGTGGACCAGCCGACCATGTAGAGGGTGTCCCAACACGCCTGGGACAGCAGGGGCTGCATCTCGGACCAGGTCACTTGGCACCGTCCTTCACCAGCGCGGGCTCCTGGCCCAGTACGTCGATCTGCAGGCCCTGCTCGCGCAGGAAGCCGATGGGCACCACGTTGTCCTCGTAGCGGCCGGGCAGTTCGATGCGCATCCGGCCGATCTGGAGGCCGCCGACGGTGTCGATGGCGGCGCCGAGGATCGATATGTCGATGTTGTAGGTGCGGGAGAGCTGGGAGATGACCGGCTGGGTGGCGGCCTCGCCGTGGAAGGTGACGTCGAGGACGGTCCGGTCGTCTCCGGACGCCTCACCGCCGACCGGGAAGAGCGCGGCGGCCAGTTCGGAGCCGGGGGTCGCGAGCAGTTCGCTGACGGTCCCGTGCTCGACGATGCGGCCGCGTTCCATCAGCGCGGCGGAGTCGCAGACGGCCTTCACGACGTCCATCTCGTGCGTGATGAGCAGGACGGTCAGGCCCAGCTGCCGGTTCAGGTCGCGCAGCAGCTGGAGGATGGAGCGGGTGGTCTCCGGGTCGAGGGCGCTGGTGGCCTCGTCGGAGAGCAGCACCTTGGGGTCGCCGGCCAGGGCGCGGGCGATGCCGACGCGCTGCTTCTGGCCGCCGGAGAGCTGGGCGGGGTAGGACTTCGCCTTGTCGGCGAGCCCGACGAGGTCGAGCAGCTCGAGCGCCTTGCGGGAACGTTCCTTCCCCGACTTTCCGAGGATTTCCAGCGGCAGTTCGACGTTGTCCTGGACGGTCCGGGAGGACAGCAGGTTGAAGTGCTGGAAGACCATGCCGATCCGGCTGCGCGCCTGCCGCAGCTCCCGGCCGGCCCGCGGGCCGCGTCCGGCGAGGGCGGTGAGGTCCCGTCCGTCGACCGTCACGGTGCCGGCGGTGGGGCGTTCCAGCAGGTTGACGCAGCGGATGAGCGAGGACTTGCCGGCGCCGGACTGGCCGATGACGCCGTACACCTCGCCCTCGCGGACGTGCAGGTCGACGCCGTCGAGGGCGGTGACCTCTCGGCCGCGGGTGCGGTAGACCTTGGTCAGGCCCGATGTGGTGATCACTGGGATTCCGTCACTGTTGAGTACGCGGGCGTGGGTGTGCCCTGGTACGGGAGGAAGAATGTGCGCGGGGCAGCCGGGTCACGTACGGCTCAGGGCGTACGGACACACGGACAGGCCACGGCGGCTCGCTTCGGGGCGCGAGGCTCTGGGGTGGTGCGGGGGCCCTCTAGAAGGCGCACATTCGACACATACAACGAGCACCGGGCGTCATGGTCGCCTCGGTCGCAGGGGTGCGGTCGCTCGTCGTGGTCATGCGATCAGTAAACCAGACCTACGGTCCTGACAGGCCGCCGCTGTCCGCATGCTGGACAGCGGCGGACACGTTTCAGCCGCGGGGCGATATCGCGACGCCGCGGTCGGTGACCAGCGCGGACAAGGCCGAGAGGTCCTTGACCACGAGGTCCGCGTCCAGCTCGTGAGCCTGATGGGTTGTGGCCAACGCCACGGTGGTCATGCCGGCCGCGCGGCCGGCCTGGAGGCCGGCGGGGGCGTCCTCGAAGACCACGCAGTGGGCCGGGTCGACGCCGAGCTGCCGGGCGGCGAGGAGGTACGGCTCGGGGTCGGGCTTGCCGCGGGTGATGTCGTCGGCGCAGACCAGCGTCTTCGGCCGGATCCCGACCGCCTCCAGGCGGGCCTCGGCCAGGCGGCGGGTGGCGGAGGTGACGACGGCCCAGCGGTCGGCGGGGAGCGAGTCCAGGAAGACGGCGGTGCCGGGGAGCAGGTGGACGCCGTCGTGGGGGACGTCCTCCACCTCCAGCTGTTCGACCCGGGCGACGGCTTCCGGCACGAGGTCCGCCGGGAGCAGGTCGGCGACGATGTCCGCGGCGGGCCGTCCGTGCAGTTCGACGCGGGCGAACTCCTCGGTGACGCCGTACTCGGCCGCCCAGCGGGTCCAGCAGCGGTCGACCGATGCGAGGGAGGAGACCAGGGTGCCGTCGTTGTCGAACAGGAGGGCTTGTGCGTGGATCGTCATGGTCTCGACCCTACGGTGTACGGCAGGGGCGACGGCATCGGGCCGTTTCGGCCGTAATAAGGTCACCGCATGCTCAATGCCCTGCTGACGGTGACCGGAGTCGCCGCGCTGCTGCTCGCCGCGTGGTGCGGCTGGGCGGCGTACCGGGACCAGCCGACGAAGGACTGGCACTTCATCGGGATGGCCGTGGTCTCGGTGCTGGCGGTGATCCAGCTGATCGCCGGGATCGTGCTGCTGGCGCGGGGCGAGAAGCCGGACCAGGGGACGACGATCTTCGTCGCCTATCTGCTGGGTGCGTTCGCGTGCGTGCCGGCCGCGGGGTTCATGTCGCTCGCCGAGCGGACCCGGTGGGGTTCCGTGACGGTCGCCGCGGGCGGTGTGGTGCTGGCCGTGCTGGAGGTGCGGCTCTATGACATCTGGGGAGGGTGAGATGACGGCCGTGGAAGAGAGGCCGAAGCGGCTGACCAGTGGGCCGGGGACGCTGCTGGTGTGGTTCTACGGCGTGATGGTCGTCGGGGCGGTGTCGCGGTCCGCTTACCAGATCGCGACCGAGTTCGACCGGGCGCCGCTCGCGTACTCGTTGTCCGCCGTCGCCGGGGTGGTGTACGCGTTCATCACGTACACGCTGGTGCGGGGCGGCGAGACCGCGCGCAGGGTGGCGCAGGTGTGCTGCGCCGCCGAGCTCGCGGGGGTGTTGATCGTGGGTACGTGGACCGTCGTGGACTCTTCCGCGTTCCCGGATGCGACCGTGTGGTCGGACTACGGGATGGGGTACGTGTTCATTCCGGTGCTGTTGCCGATCTCCGCGTTGTACTGGTTGCGGAAGGGCGCCCAGGGGGGAACTGGTTGAGGAACGTGCGCGGCAGCGGGTGCGTTGTGGCTGATCGCGCAGTTCCCCGCGCCCCTGAAAGGGGCGCTTCAGTGAGGGCGTTGGAAAGCTAGGCCGTTGTCGCGTACGTACTGGCCGGCTTTTCGAGGATGATCATCGGGACGCCGTCTGCGCCCTTGGACGTGCCTACCGTCTCGTAGCCGACCCTCCTGTACAGGCGGAGGTTGCCCTCGCTGCGGTGGCCGGTGAAGAGGCGGAACCGCTTGGCGCCGCGCTCCTCCTCCAACGCGGCCTCGGCCGCACGGAGCAGGCGGGCGCCGATGCCATGGCCCTGGAGGCGGGGGTGGACGCAGAGCTTGCCGATGGCGGCGGCGCCGTCCTCGGTGACCGAACCGCGGACCGAGCCGACGACCTCCTCGCCGAGGCGGGCGACGAAGACGCAGTCGGTGGCGAGTTCCTGACGGACCGAGTCGAGGCTCTGGACGAGCGGGTCGATGCGGTAGTTGCCGTACAGCGCCGCCTCACTCTGGAAGCACAGGTACTGGAGCCTGAAGATCTGCTCTGCATCCTGCTCGGTCGCCACCGAGATGGTCACGCTCATGCCCATGTGCGCACGCCTCCCGCTCACCTGATCGCCTGTCGTTCTCACTCCTATCCCCGTGCTTCGTGGGGCGCAACCTCCGGCGTCAACAATCGGCGCAGACAACCCAGACATCTGGAACGTTCCGGGCCGAGACTGCCCTGTGAGATACCCAACTCCCCTGCGATCTCCCGGTATGTCAGGTCTTTCGGGGACAGCAGGGCCTGCAGGAGGCGCGGGCAGCGGCCGGGGAGACGGGCCACCGCCTCGCGCAGGGCGCGATGGCGGGCGGTGGTGAGGACGCGTTGTTCGGGGGTGGGGGCGGCGGGGTCGGCGGGCTCGGTGGAGTACGGGTGTTCCCGGCCGGCGGTACGGCGGGTGCGGCGCGACTCGGCTCGGACCGCCCTGCGCAGCCAGTCCTCGGGGGCCGTGGGCGGGCCGTGGGTCTCCAGGCGCTCCAGGAGGCGGAGCCAGACGGTCTGCTCCAGGTCGCGGGGGTCGCTGCCGCAGGCATGTGCCTCGGCGGCGGCCTCGGCGGTGAGCAGCGGGCGCAGGGCGGCGACCAGGTCGTTCGTCATATGCGGAACGACGCGGCCGCCCCGGCACGGGTTGCCGGGGCGGCCGGGAGACACCCCGAACGGGGTGCGGGGGCTCAGCCGTTGACGAAGTCGGCGCGGGCCAGCAGGGCGGTGTCGGCGTTGTCGGTGAAGACGCCGTCGATGCCGGTCTCGAAGTACTTCTGGAAGACCGGGAAGACGTTTCCGTAGGCGTCCGCGTCGCTGCCGATGCGGTAGGCGGGCGGCAGGAAGGGGTTCTCGTTGCGCATGGTGTAGGGGTGCAGGATCAGGCCCACCTTGTGCGCGTCGGCGACCAGCGTGCTCGGCGTGGTGAAGTTGCCGTTCGCGTCCTTCGGGATGATCAGGTCGACGGTCGGGCCGATGCCCTGTGCGTAACCGGCTATCTCCCGCAGGCCCTTCGGCGTGATCAGGTCGGCCACCGTGCGCGGGTCGCCCGTCGCGACGAAGTCGTAGGGCTGGGTGCCGGCGGCGGAGAGCAGCACGACCAGCGGGTTGTCGATCAGCTTGTTGAGACGCTGGATGCTGGTCGGCTCGAAGGACTGGACGATGACCGGCGAGTTCCGCTTGTCCTTGCCGTACTTGCGCAGCAGCTTGGCGATCCGCTCCTCGACACCGAGGCCGAGCCTGCGGAAGTACGTGGGGTGCTTGGCCTCCGGGTAGATCCAGACCTGCTTGCCGCGCTTGCGGGTCTGCTCGTCCTGCCACGTGAGGACTTCCTCGAAGGTGGGGATCTCCCAGCGGCCGTTGTAGAGCGTGTTGTGCGGGCGGTTGGCCGGGATGCGCTCGATCGCGCGCAGCGTCTTCAGCTCGGCGAGCGTGAAGTCCTCGGTGAACCAGCCGGTGGTGGGGACGCCGTCCAGCGTCTTGGTGGTCCTGCGGTCGGCGAACTCGGGGTGGTCGGCGACGTTCGTGGTGCCGCCGATCTCCGGCTCGTGGCGGCAGACCAGGTGGCCGTCCCTGGTGGGGACGAGGTCGCCGGCTTCGACGACGTCGGCGCCGAGGTCGAGGGCGAGGTTGTAGGAGCCGAAGGTGTGCTCCGGGCGGTAGCCGCTGGTGCCGCGGTGGCCGATGATCGTCGGCTTCGGCAGGCTCTTCAGGCCGCCGCCGTGAGCGGCCTGACCGGCCTCGGCCGCTCTGGCCGCGCCCGGCAGCCCGAGGACCGCGCCACCGGCGCCGAGCACCGCGGCGCCGAGCAGCGCCCGTCGGCCGGTCGTACCGTTCGTCTGCGTCCGCTCGTTCGAGTCATGCGCGTCCATGAGCGCCCTCCTGACCTTCGCCCTGTGATGCCGGCCGATCGTAGGACTGCGCAGGTGACCGAAGGGAGACCGCCGGCCCAACGGGCGGGTGACGCCGTATGGCTGACGGACGGCGAGTCATGACGGTCCGTCGGCGACATCCGTCACACCGCCCGAGCCGGTGACGACCTGGTTTCGGGACGTCACCGCAGGTAAACCAGCGTCAACAGTACGTAAGACCTCGGTGAACCGGCCGCTCCCGATGTGCGCTTCCCGTGGAGCCGCGAGTAATGTCCTCACCTGCACAGACTCATACCGCCCCTCGACTTCGGAGGACCCGTTGTCCCGCTTCGCGCTCATCAAGGCAGTGCTCGGACCGATCATGCGCCTGATGTTCCGCCCCCAGGTGGAAGGCGTGGAGCACATCCCGGGGGACGGGCCGGTCATCCTCGCCGGCAATCACCTGACGTTCATCGACTCGATGATCCTGCCGCTCGTGAGCAAGCGGCAGGTGTTCTTCATCGGCAAGGACGAGTACGTCACCGGGAAGGGCTTCAAGGGCCGGCTGATGGCCTGGTTCTTCACGGGTGTCGGCATGATCCCGGTGGACCGGGACGGCGCCAGCGGCGGCGTCGCCGCGCTGATGACCGGCAAGCGGGTCCTGGACGAGGGCCGGATCTTCGGGATCTACCCGGAAGGCACCCGCTCCCCCGACGGCCGGCTGTACCGGGGCCGTACCGGCATCGCCCGGCTGACCCTGATGACCGGGGCGCCGGTGGTCCCCTTCGCGATGATCGGCACGGACAAGCTGCAGCCGGGCGGCGCGGGCATCCCGCGGCCCGGCAAGGTCACCGTCCGGTTCGGCGAGGCGATGGAGTTCTCCCGGTACGAGGGGATGGACCGGGACCGCTACGTGCTGCGGGCCGTGACCGACTCGGTGATGGCCGAGGTGATGCGGCTGTCCGGGCAGGAGTACGTGGACATGTACGCCACGAAGGCGAAGGCCGCCTGACGGGGGCACGGCGCGACACACGTTCGGCGCAAGGGCGTGGGCCGGTGGTCCGCGCCCTTGTGTCTGCCATCCGCCTGACACCCGTCCGGCGTCCGCCTGCCGGTGGAATCTGCCCCGACACTTCGCCCGTTCATCCACATTTACCGGCCATATGAGCACACAGCATGTCTTATTCAGACATGCAGAAACCTTCTCGGCGTACCCTGCTCCGTGCTCCGTTCGCTGCCGTCGGCGCCGGACTCCTCGCGGCATGTACCGACTCGGGCTCAGAACCCCGTTCCGGCCCGCAGCACACGGCCGGCACCTCGGGTTTCGTCCCGCAGGGGCCCAAGGGGTTCGTCAACCCGTCGGACCCGGAGGTGCTCGCGGCCGAGCGGAGACGCGGGTCCGGCCCCGTCCGCATGATCAAGTTCACGGCGGCCAGGAGCATGCTGGACCTGGGCGGGCGAACGGTCCACAGCTGGGCGTACAACGAGTCGGTCCCCGGGCCGCTGGTGCGCGTCACCGCCGGTGACGTCCTCAGCCTGACCCTCTCCAACCAGCTGGCCGAGAAGACCTCGCTGCACGCGCACGGGGTGCGCCTGCGCTGCGACATGGACGGCGTCCCCGACCTGACCCAGCCGGCCATCGCGCCGGGCACGGACTTCATCTACCGCTTCGTCGCCGCCCACCCGGGCACGTACCTGCTCCATTCGCACGTCGGCATGCAGCCCGACCGGGCCCTCTACGCGCCGTTCATCGTCGACGACCCGAAGGAGCCGCTCGCCTACGACCAGGAGTGGGTCGTCGTCCTGGACGACTGGGTCGACGACGTCGACGGCTCCAACCCCGACCACGTGCTCGACCAGCTCAAGCCGGGCGGGTCCATGGCGATGCACATGGGGATGGGCATGGGTCCCGGCCCCGGCAGTCCGAGCCCGCACGGCTCGGCGCACGGCTCGGCGCATGCCTCCCCGTCGCCGTCCAAGTCCGCGGCCAGGACCAAGCCGAAGTCCCCGACGGGCCCCGACCGGGTGCTGCGCAACTCCCACAGCGAGCTGCTGCACGGCGAGGGCGGCAACGTCGCCTACCCGTACTACCTGGCCAACGGGCGGCTGCGCACCGACCCCTCGGTCTTCCGCTGCCGTCCCGGCGACCGGGTCCGGATCCGGATCATCAACGCGGGCTCCGAGACGGCGTTCCGGGTGGCGCTCGGCGGCCACGAGATGACCGTCACCCACACCGACGGCTACCCCGTGCAGCACAAGAGGACCGACGCGCTCCTCATCGGCATGGCCGAGCGGTACGACGTCCTCGTCACCGCCAAGGACGGGGTCTTCCCGCTCGTCGCGCTCGCCGAGGGCAAGAACGGCAAGGCGCTCGCGATCCTCCGCACCGACAAGGGGAGAGACCTTCCGGCGCCGGATGTCCGGCCGGCCGAGCTGGACCGCGAGATCGTGCCGGCGCGCCGCCTGCTGCCGGCCGAGTCCGTCGCCATGGACGACCGGGTCCCCGACCGTGACCTGCTCATCCGGATCACGGGCTCGATGCAGAGGTACGACTGGGGGTTCGACCACAAGCAGTACGACGTGCGGCAGCGGCATGCGGTGCGGGCCGGTGAGCGGGTGCGGCTGACGCTCGTCAACGCGACGGACATGTGGCACCCGATGCATCTGCACGGGCACACGTTCTCCGTCACCGGGATCAGCTCGGCGGGGGCGCGCAAGGACACGACGATCGTGCTGCCGCACCGCAAACTGGTGCTCGACTTCGATGCCGACAACCCCGGGTTGTGGATGCTGCACTGTCACAACCAGTACCACTCGGAGAGCGGGATGATGACGGTGCTCGGTTACCAGAAGTGATGCGGGGTGCTTCGGCGGTCCTCCGGGCGCGGACAGGTCGTGGTTGCTCGCGCAGTTCCTCCCCCGGCCTTCGGCCGGGGGCACCCCCAGCGCCCCTACGGAGTGCTCTCCAACCGTTGATTCCGGAGCAGGAACCAGGCTGCCGCCGCCGTTGCCAGGAGGACCGCGGCGCCTGCGCCCGAGGCCAGGTGGAGGCCGTGGGTGAAGGAGTGGCGGGCCGCGGTCAGCATGTCGGCCGCCGAGGGTGCGGGCATGGTCTTCGAGGCCTCCAGGGCCGCACCCAGTGATTCGTGGGCGGCGGCCGGGGTGCCCGGCGGAGCCGTGAAGCCGCGGTAGACGCCCGTCACGATCGAGCCCAGCAGGGCGATGCCCAGCGCCGCGCCCAGTTCGTACGCCGTCTCGGAGACCGCCGAGGCGGCACCGGCCTGGTCCTTGGGGACGCTGGAGAGGATGACGTCGGCCGTGACCGTGAAGGAGAAGCCCGCGCCGACGCCGACCACCAGGAGGGCGGCGCCGAGGACCGGGTAGCCGGTGGACTGCGAGAGGGTGGTCAGGGCCGCGAGGGCCACGCCCACGGCCGCCAGGCCACCGGAGACCACCGCCCGTACCGAGTAACGGCGGGCCGCCCGGCCCGCCACCAGGCCCGCCGCCACCGCGCCGACCGCGGCCGGGACCTCGGCGAGGCCGGCCTCGAACGGGTGCCTGCCCTGCACCAGTTGCAGGAACTGGGAGAGGAAGAACACCAGCCCCGACATGCCGAGCACGGTCAGCAGGTCGGCCAGGACCGCACCGCTGAAGCCGCGGTTGCGGAACAGCCGCATGTCCAGCAGGGGCCTGGGCATGGTGAGCTGGCGGCGGACGAAGCCGTAGAGGGCCGCGACGCCGAGGAGGGCGGCGGCCGCGGTCACGCCGGTGAGGCCGTGCGTCGCGGCCTCCTTCACCGCGTACACGACGGCGATCATGCCGACCAGTGACAGGACGACGCTGCTCAGGTCCCAGGGGCCCGGGGCGGGGTTGCGGGACTCCGGGAGCGTCCGGAGGCCGACGAGGACGAGGAGCACCATCACCGGCAGGTTGATCAGGAAGACCGAGCCCCACCAGAAGCGTTCGAGCAGGAAGCCGCCCGCGATCGGGCCGACGGCCGTGCCGGCGGAGGCCGCCGCGCCCCAGATGCCGACGGCGAGGCTGCGCTCGCGCGGGTCGTGGAAGAGGTTGCGGATCAGGGCGAGGGTGGCCGGCATCAGGGTCGCGCCCGCGACGCCCAGCAGGGCGCGGGCCGCGATCAGCATTCCGGGGGTGGTCGCGTACGCGTTCAGTACGGAGATCGCGCCGAACGCCGCCGCGCCGACGAGCAGGATCCGCTTGCGGCCGACGCGGTCGCCGAGGCTGCCCATCGAGACCAGCAGGCCGGCGATGACGAACGAGTAGACGTCGCCGATCCAGAGCAGTTGGGTGCCCGAGGGGCTGAGGTCTTCGCTGATGTAGGGGGTCGCCAGGCCGAGGACGGTCGCGTCGACGGCCACCAGCAGCACGGCGAGCACGAGGGCGGAGAGGGCGAGCCAGCGGCCCGGCCGCTTCTCTTCCGTCTCCGCTGTGCGCGCCGGCTGCACGGTGCTGGTCATGGTTCCTCTCTTCGTCGTGCGCCGCCGAGCAACAGCTCGACGATCATGTGGGTGAAGTCCCTGGGGGCGACGCGGCCTTCGGAGACCGCCCAGGCGGCGGAGGCCAGCAGGCCGTACAGCGCCTCGGTGAGCCAGGCGGGCGTGAGATCGATTCGGAACTCGCCGGTCTGCTGACCGCGTCGGAAGAGGGCCGCGATGCGGTCGTCGATCCGCGTCCAGCCCTGGTTCTGCCCGTCGCCCTCGAACAGCTGGTTCTCGGTGTAGAGGAACGCGAGCAGACCGGCGGCCGGCTCGATCTCCCGGACCAGGCGGTGTACGGCGTCGGACGCCGGGCCCTCGGCCAGGCGGGCCGCGTCCAGGGCCGCCTCGCACTCGGCGATGCCGAGCGCCTCCAGCGCGCGGACGAGCGCGTCCCGCCCGGCGAAGTGCCGGTGCAGGGTGGCCCGGCTGATCCCGGCGGCTTTGGCGACCTCGTCCATGGTCGCGGTGGATTTCCGGGTCAGCAGGGCGGCTGCGCTGCGCAGGACGTGGTCGCGGTCGAGGGCCATGAGACGAGGATAAATCATGTGAGACATCTTTGTCTCACGTGCGGCGTACACGCATCAGGAGACCGGCGTTGTGTGCGAGTTTGTGGTGTTAAGTGCATTTCTGGGACGTTACGCCCGGTTCTGTGTCAGTGCCACGGCAGACCGCCGCGGTGCTCCCAGTAGGCGCGCGGTTCCTCGGCCAGGGCGGCGAGGCGGCTCAGCTGGTCCGTGTCGAGGTCGACCGCGGCCGCGTGCAGGTTGGAGGCGAGCTGGGCGACCGTCGCCGCGCCGGAGAGGACGACCCCGGCCCAGGGCTGGCGGAGTACGGCCGCGAGGGCGACGGCGTCGCAGCCCAGGCCGGTCTCCTCGGCCACGGCCCGCAGGGCGTCGGGGGCGTGCGGGGCGGCCAGCCTGCCGTTGGCCATGCCCTCCTTCACGATCACCGTGAGCCCGGCGTCGTGCGCCTCGGCGAGGGCCGGGCCCGCCGAGGTCTCCAGGACGTTGTACGTCGACTGGACGGTACCGAAGAGGGGATCGCCGTCGACCGTCACGGCGAGGGCGGCGCGGATCGCGTCGGCCTGGGCGGGGCCGCTGGTGGAGAAGCCGATGGTGAGGCCGCCGGCCGCAGCTTCGGCGAGGCGGGCGTGGAGTTCCTTGTCGGTGAGGGCGGGGCTGTCCGGTGTCACCGAGTGGATCTGGTAGAGGTCGAGCCGGTCGCCGAGGAGTTCGGCGGTCTCGGCGCGCTGCCGGGCGTACGTCTGCGGGCTGTGGTCCTTGACCTCGTGGGTCTCGGCGTCCGCCGACCAGCCGGCGGTGTAGGTGTAGCCCCACTTGCTGCCTACGACGACGTCCTGGATCTCCGGGTGGGCGGCCAGCCAGCCGGCCAAGAACTCCTCGCTGCGGCCGTAGGAGCGGGCCACGTCGAAGTAGCGGACGCCCTGGGCGTAGGCGGCGTCGAGGAGTTCGTGCGTGCGGGTGCGGAGGGCGCCGACGCTGCGGTCCTCGCCGAGGTCGGTTTCGCGGCCGAGGTTGATGTAGCCGGGGCGGCCGACCGCGGCGAGGCCGAGGCCGATGTGGCAGGTGGGAGTTGTTGCTGTTGCCAGTCGGGCGAAGGGCATCGCGGGCTCCGTCGTGGTCGGCTGCGTGGGGCTATTGACCAACGTAACCCGCGATGACCTCTGGTTCGCCGTTCAGCTCGGGGGGTGCGGTGCATTCGCGACCGCGGGCGCTTCGTGGTTGCTCGCGCAGTTCCCCGCGCCCCTGAAGGGGCGCGGGGAAGTCCTACTTCTTCGCGTCCGCCCACTCGTGCTGCCGGGCCACGTCCGCCTTGACCTCGGTCAGTTGTACCGCGACCGCGCTCGGGGCCGTGCCGCCCCTGCCGTTGCGGGAGGCGAGGGCGCCGGGGACGTTGAGGACCGTGCGGACCTCCGGGGTCAGGTGGGCGGAGATCTTGGCGAACTGGTCGTCCGTCAGCTCGTCGAGTTCCTTGTTCTCGGCCTCCGCCGCCTTGACGCACTCGCCGGCCACCTCGTGAGCGACGCGGAACGGCACGCCCTGCTTGACCAGCCACTCGGCGATGTCGGTGGCGAGGGAGAAGCCGGCCGGGGCCAGTTCCTCCATGCGCTCGCGGTTGACGGTGAGGGTGGCCATCATGCCGGTGAAGGCGGGGAGCAGGACCTCCAGCTGGTCGCAGGAGTCGAAGACCGGCTCCTTGTCCTCCTGGAGGTCGCGGTTGTAGGCGAGCGGGAGCGCCTTGAGGGTGGCCATCAGGCCGGTGAGGTTGCCGATCAGCCGGCCGGACTTGCCACGGGCCAGCTCCGCGATGTCGGGGTTCTTCTTCTGGGGCATGATCGAGGAGCCCGTGGAGAACGCGTCGTGCAGGGTCACGAAGGAGAACTCCTTCGTGTTCCAGATGATGACCTCCTCGGCGATCCTGGAGAGGTTGACCCCGATCATCGCGGTGATGAAGGCGAACTCGGCGACGAAGTCGCGGGAGGCCGTGCCGTCGATGGAGTTCGCGGAGCTGCCGTGCTCGAAGCCGAGGTCCTTCGCCACCGCCTCCGGGTCCAGGCCGAGGGAGGAGCCGGCGAGGGCGCCGGAGCCGTACGGGGAGACGGCCGTGCGCTCGTCCCACTGCCGCAGCCGCTCGGCGTCCCGGGTGAGGGACTGGACGTGCGCGAGGACGTGGTGGGCGAAGAGGACCGGCTGGGCGTGCTGGAGGTGGGTGCGGCCGGGCATCGCCACGTCCGGGTGGGCCTCGGCGAGGCCGATCAGGGCGTCCTGGAGGTCGGCGACCAGGCCGCCGATGATGCGGGCGTGGTCCCGCAGGTACATCCGGAAGAGGGTCGCCACCTGGTCGTTGCGGGAGCGGCCGGCGCGCAGCTTGCCGCCGAGGTCGGGGCCGAGGCGCTCCAGGAGGCCGCGCTCCAGGGCGGTGTGGACGTCCTCGTCGGCGATCGTGCCGACGAAGGAGCCGTCGGCGACGTCGGCTTCGAGCTGGTCGAGGCCGGCGATCATGCGCTGGAGTTCGTCCTCGGTGAGCAGGCCCGCCTTGTGCAGCACGCGCGCGTGGGCACGTGAACCGGCGATGTCGTAGGGCGCGAGCCGCCAGTCGAAGTGGACGGACGCGGACAGCTTCGCCAGGGCCTCGGCGGGACCGTCGGCGAAACGGCCGCCCCAGAGCCGTACGTCACCGCTGTTGCTGCTCACTTGCGTTGCTCCTAGGAAGGGTTGACGGGTAGCGCAGATCCTTGCAGATCTGTGCCTGGTCTACGTCTCTATGCCTGGTCCACGTCGGGCTGTGCCCGCAGATGGCGCTGCGCGGCGATCTTCGACGACAGGCTGTAGATGTCGATGAAGCCCTTGGCCGCGGCCTGGTCGAAGGTGTCCCCGGTGTCGTAGGTGGCGAGGTTGAAGTCGTAGAGGGAGGAGCCGGAGCGGCGGCCGGTGACGACCGCGCGGCCGCCGTGGAGGGTCATGCGGATGTCTCCGGTGACGTGCTGGTTCGCCTCGTCGACGAAACCGTCCAGGGCACGCTTGAGCGGGGAGAACCACAGGCCGTCGTAGACGAGTTCGCCCCAGCGCTGTTCCACCTGCCGCTTGTAGCGGGCGAGTTCGCGCTCGACGGTGACGTTCTCCAGCTCCTGGTGGGCCGTGATGAGCGCGATCGCGCCCGGCGCCTCGTACACCTCGCGGGACTTGATGCCGACGAGACGGTCCTCGACCATGTCGATGCGGCCGACACCCTGGGCGCCCGCGCGCTCGTTCAGCTCCTGGACGGCCTGGAGGACGGTGACGGGCCTGCCGTCGATCGCCACCGGGGCGCCCGCCTCGAAGGCGACGACGACCTCGTCGGGTTCACGCGGGGTGGCCGGGTTCTTGGTGTACTCGTAGATGTCCTCGATCGGGCCGTTCCAGATGTCCTCCAGGAAGCCGGTCTCGACGGCGCGGCCGAAGACGTTCTGGTCGATCGAGTACGGGGACTTCTTGGTGGTCGCGATCGGGAGGTTCTTCGCCTCGCAGAAGGCGATCGCCCTGTCCCGGGTCATCGCGTAGTCGCGGACCGGGGCGATGCAGGTCAGGTCGGGGGCGAGGGCGGCGATACCGGCCTCGAAGCGGACCTGGTCGTTGCCCTTGCCGGTGCAGCCGTGGGCGACCGTGCCGGCGCCGTGCCTGCGGGCGGCCGCCACCAGGTGCTTGACGATCGCCGGGCGGGAGAGGGCGGAGACCAGCGGGTAGCGGTCCATGTACAGGGCGTTGGCCTTGATCGCCGGGAGGCAGTACTCGTCGGCGAACTCGTCCCTGGCGTCGGCGACCTCCGCCTCGACCGCGCCGCAGGCCAGGGCGCGCTTGCGGATGACGTCCAGGTCCTCGCCGCCCTGGCCGACGTCCACCGCGACGGCGATGACCTCGGCGCCCGTCTCCTCGGCGATCCAGCCGATGGCGACGGAGGTGTCGAGACCGCCGGAGTAGGCGAGTACGACGCGCTCGGTCATGGGTGTCTCCTCACATACATCCGCTCGCTATGCATGAGTATGCAGAGCTCTGCATGATTCGTCAATCTGCCGGGGTTCGGCCGACCGATAGGAAAAAGGGTTGAACAAACGAAACCGCTTACTCGTACCCATCCCTGAACGCAGGCGCCGCGTTGGTAAACCCACCCCTGACCCAAGTGAGGCATCCGCATGTCCAGGGCTCTTCCGAAGTACAACAAGCGTCGTGTCGCGCTCATCGGCGGTGCCGCC
The DNA here is from genome assembly GCF_055583445.1 of Streptomyces sp. NPDC104761. Lineage (NCBI taxonomy): Bacteria > Bacillati > Actinomycetota > Actinomycetes > Kitasatosporales > Streptomycetaceae > Streptomyces > Streptomyces sp. NPDC104761. The sequence goes on from NZ_JBVJNZ010000017.1 coordinate 115,610, forward strand.
GCCGTGGCACTCTCCGGCGCGGTCATCGCCGGTACGGCCCTCGCCGGTACGCCTGACAAGAGCAGCGGCACGAACAACGCGCGCACCCTCGCCGCCTCCCCCGGCACCATCACCTGCCCGGACGTCGCCTCCCAGCTCCCGGCGATCCCCGCCTCCGCGCAGGCCGAGGTCGACCGCAACCTCACGCTCCTGCAGACGCAGATCCAGGAGGCCGACAAGCGGCTGGTCGACACGGTGGGCCAGGGCGGGCCGAACTTCGTGAACAACGCGATCCTCGGTCCCCTCAAGGACAAGCGGGTGGCGACCATCAACCGGATCGCGACCGCGATCGGCCGTACCGCCGCCAAGCCGGCCGGCCTGGACTCGCTGGCGCCGTGCACCCTGAACGCGAGCGGGGCCGGCGCGAACACCGGCAGCGGTACGGCGACGGGCACCGCCTCGGCCAAGCCGAGCACGGGGGCGACCCAGCAGCAGTCGACGGGCAGCACCGGCAGCACGAGCAGCAGCGCGGTGGGCACGATCACCTGCCCGGACGTCGCCTCGCAGCTCCCCGCGATCCCCGCCTCCGCGCAGGCCGAGGTGGACCGCAACCTCACTCTGCTCCAGACTCAGATCTCCGAGGCCAACAACCGGCTCCGGACCACGGTCGGACAGGGCGGCCCGAACTTCGTCCAGAACGCGATCCTCGGCCCGCTTCAGGACAAGCGGAAGTCGACCATCGACCGGATCGCCATCGCGATCGGCCGGACCGCCGCCAAGCCGACCGGTCTCGACTCCCTGGCCGCCTGCACGCTCACCAAGTGACGTGACAGGCAGCTGTGGCCGCCCCGTGTACAGCGCCGGCCGGGGCGGCCACAGTGGGCCTCATGGGAAAGACCTACGAACGCATCGACGGCAGGCTCCGCACGTTCATCGAGGAACAGCCCCTTTTCTTCACCGCCACCGCCCCGCTCGCGGGCGACGGCACCGTCAACCTCTCCCCCAAGGGCCTGCAGGGCTCCTTCGCCGTACTCGACGAACTCACCCTCGCCTACCTGGACTTCGCCGGCTCCAACGCCGAGACCATCGCCCACCTGCGGGAGAACGGCCGCATCACCCTGATGTGGTGCGCCTTCCAGGGCCCGCCGAACATCGTGCGGGTGCACGGACACGGGGAGGCGGTCTTCCGCGACGACCCGCGCTTCGCGGAACTCCTCACCCGTTTCCCGGACATCGACCCGTCCCTGCACGGACTGCGCGCCGTCATCGTCGTCCACGCCGAACTCATTCGCGACAGCTGTGGGTACGCGGTCCCCTACATGGCCTACGAGACCGACCGTGACCTGCACGGGAAGCGCTTCGCGCGCGAGGACGACGCCACGCTGAGCGCGTACTTCGAGAAGAAGGACCACATCGCGGTGAGCCTGGACGGCCTACCCGGGCTGCCGTTGCCGCTGCCTCCGTCTAGCGTCTGAGCCATGCGTCGAGGCGTCGTCATCACCTTTGTGTCCATGTCCCTGCTGCTGCTCGGTGCGGCGCCGGGAGCCACGGATCCGCAGCCGCTGCCCGCCCAGATGGCCGACACGGGCGGCGGCAGCCAGCTGATCACCGCGGAGGCGTCCGCGCCGAGCTCGACCTCGGGGACCGTCACCTGGTGGGAGCGCCGGGACGGGCTATGGGCACAGGTGGGGTCGGCCGCCGCGCGGTTCGGGGCGAAGGGACTGGTGGAGGGGGCGAAGCGGCAGCAGGGTACGAACACGACGCCGACGGGACTGTACGACCTTCCGTTCGGGTTCGGGCTGCAGCCGGCGCCGGCCGGGACCGCGGTCGAGTACCGGCCGGTGACGGCGGACTCCTGGTGGTGCCAGGACAACGACTCGGCCTCCTACAACCGCTGGGTCGAGCCGCTGCCGTCCGACTGCCGGGCCACGGAGTCGGAGAAGCTGTCGTCGTACACGACGCAGTACGGGTACGCGCTGGTGATCGGGTTCAACTACGCGCAGCCGGTGCGGGGGCGGGGGGCCGGGATCTTTCTGCATGTCGACGGGGCGGGGGCCACGGCGGGGTGCGTGTCGGTGCCGGAGGACGCGATGCGGCGGATCCTTCAGTGGGCGGATCCGAAGAAGGGGCCGCACATCGCCATCGGGACGGTGAGCGGGGACACGGCCCTCACCCGGTACTGAGGTTGCGGGCGCTGCTCGCCGGCTACCCGCACGACGAGTTCGGGCAGGACGACATGTCGCGCCCTCAGCCGTGCGCCCTTCACCGAGCCGCGGACGCGCAGCGCACGCAGGTTTTCGCCGCCGGGCGAACTTCGAGGCGCTCCGTCGGGATCGGCTCACCGCACTGCTCGCAGCGCCCGTAATCGCCTCTCTCCAGCCGTTCCAGCGCGCGATCGAGATCGTTCAGATGCTCACGCGCCTGGGACAGCAGGGCGGCGACGTGTGCCCGCTCGAAGGCCGTGCTGGCCCCCTCCGGGTCGTGCTCGTCGTCGATGGCCACCAGTGCGTTCGCCTCGACGATCCCTTCGAACTCACGGCTGAGGGCGGATATCTGCCGCAGCGTGCCGACACGGTCGGCCGCGAGCAGCGCCCGCATCGACTCGCCCTGGGGTGCGGGAAAAGCCGCATCGGTGCATGGATCGCTCATATCGGGAGAACCCTCACTGTCGTGTGCCGAATTCCCGGGTGCCCGGACGGCGACGGCCTCAGCGATGACGTGGGCGGCCGCGCTGGTACTGCTTCGGCCACGGGACGTCGTCACCGAGTACGTGGGCCGCGCGGAGCGGCCAGGTCGGGTTGCGCAGCAGTTCGCGCGCGAGCATGATCGCGTCGGCCGAGCGGTCCACGAGGATCTGGTCGGCCTGCTCCGGTGCGGTGATCAGGCCGACCGCGGAGACGGGCAGGGCCGCGCCCTCGCGGACGGTCCGGGCGAAGGGCACCTGGTAGCCGGGCTCCGCTTCGATACGGGCGTTGTGGACGAGCCCGCCGCTGGTGATGTCCACCAGATCGACACCGTGGGCCACCAGGTGCCGCGACAGCTCGACCGTCTCCTGCGGGGTCCAGCCGCCGTCGGCCCAGTCCGTGGCCGAGAAGCGTACGAACAGGGGGCGGTCCTCCGGCCACTGCGCCCGCACGGCGTCGATGACCTGGACCAGGAAACGGCTGCGCCCGTCGAGATCGCCTCCGTACTCGTCGCTGCGGTGGTTGGACAGCGGTGACAGGAACTGGTGCAGCAGGTAGCCGTGCGCGGCGTGGATCTCCAGGACCTCGAAACCGGCGGACAGAGCCCGCTCGGCGGCCTGGCCGAAGGCCCGGACCAGAGCGCGGATGTCGTCCGCGCCGAGCTCCCGCGGGGCCGGCCAGTCACCGAACGGCAGCGGTGACGGTGCGACCGTCTGCCATCCACCGGCCTCCGGTTCGACGTACATGTCACCCTCCCAGGGCGGTGCCGTCGACGCCTTGCGGCCGGCATGGGAGATCTGGATGCCGGCAACGGCTCCCTGCCCATGGACGAAGTCGGTGATCCGCTTGTACGCGGCGGCCTGCCCGTCGTCCCAGATGCCGGCGTCGGAAGGGGTGATCCGGCCCTCGGGTTCCACTGCCGTGGCCTCCTGCATGACCAGGCCGGACCCGCCGCGTGCCAGGGAGCCGAGATGGACCAGATGCCAGTCCTGCGGATAGCCGTCGACCGAGCTGTACTGGCACATGGGTGCCACCCAGGCCCGGTTCGGGAAGGTCGTACCGCGGAGGGTGAGCGGCGAGAAGAGTCGGCTCATCGGAGACCTCGCAGGAGGGATGTGGGACGCCGAGTGCCCCGCAGCCCTCGAGCCGAGGCCCGGGTTCCCGGCGGGCGCCCCGCACGGGCTGGGCCCCCGAGTACCCCGGCCGCTCGCGGCACACACCACGGCGACGACGTCCCACGGTCGTACCGGAGCCCCGGGAACCACCCGCGGGAAACAACTCCCGCAGGAGACGACCTCTAGGTGTCTTCGCCGGTCGCGAGTTCGACCGTGAACGTCGTTGATCCCGGGGCGCTCTCCAAGGCGACTGTCCCTCCGTGTGCCTCCACCACCGCCGCCACGATCGAGAGGCCCAGGCCCGCTCCGCTGCCGGAGGCGTCCGGGCGGCGGCGGTGTTCCGCCCTGGTGAAGCGTTCGAAGACGCCCGGCTGGATGTCCTTCGGGACGCCGGGGCCGTCGTCGTGGACCTGGAGGACCGCCGCCGTGCCGTCCGTCTCCAGGGTCACCGTGACCTTGGTGCCGGCGGGTGTGTGCGACCGCGCGTTGGCCAGCAGGTTGGCCAGCACCTGCTGGAGGCGGTGGGTGTCACCGGTGACCGTCACCGGGTCCTCGGGGAGGTCGAGGGCCCAGCGGTGGTCGGGGCCGGCGGCGCGGGCGTCCGTGACTGCGTCCAGGACCAGGTGGGTGAGGTCGACCGGGTGGCTCTCCAGGGGGCGGCCCGCGTCCAGGCGGGCCAGGAGGAGGAGGTCGTCGACCATCTCGCCCATCCGGGAGGACTCGGCGGCGATGCGTTCCAGGGCGCGGGTGACCTCGCGGGGCACCGGGCCCGGGTGCAGCAGCGCCAGTTCCGCGTGGCCGCGGACCGAGGCGACCGGGGTGCGCAGCTCGTGGCTGGCGTCGGCCGCGAAGGTGCGCAGGCGCTCCTCGCTGGCGTGGCGCTTGGTGAGCGCGTCCTCGACGTGGCCGAGCATGCGGTTGAAGGCGGTGGCCATCCGGCCGACCTCACTGCGGGGGTCGGACTCGGGGGCGCGGGAGGGCAGGGCCACCTCGCCACTGGCGAGCGGGAGTTCGCTGACCCGGGTGGCGGTGTCCGCGACGCGGCTCAGGGGGCGCAGGGACCAGCGGACCCAGAGGGCACCGGCCACTCCGGCCGCGGCCAGGGCGAGGCCGAAGACGGCGGCGGCGACCAGTTCCAGGCGGTGCACGGTGGCCCGTACCGGTTCCAGGGGCAGGCCGGCGACCAGGACGTCGCCGTCGCGGCCCGGCCAGGCCAGCAGCCGGTAGGCGCCGATCGAGGCGAGGTGGACCGTGTGGCCCCGGCCGTCCACCGGCAGCGCGGCGAGGACCGTGCGGTCGCGGTCCGTGAGGGCGACGGTCAGGTCCGGGTCGGCTCCGGAGGGGATCAGCGCCGCGTTGGTGACCTGGCCCTTCAGCAGGCGGGCGCCGAAGGTGCCGGCGGCCTGGCGGCGGGTGTCGCCGCGTTCGTCGCCGTCCCGGTCGGTGGGCTTGTACATGCCGTGTTCGAGGGACTGCGGGAAGCTCGGGCCGGTCTGCTGGAGCTGCTGGTCCAGCCGGCCGGTGAGGAAGCCGTCCAGTTCCACCACGGCCGCGACGCCGACGGCCGCGCAGCTCACCGCGAGCAGCACGACCAGGCCCGCGGTGAGGCGGGCGCGGAGGGTGCGGAGGCGGGGCAGGTGCCGTAGCCGGCGGAGCAGGTTCATCCGGTCACCTGGTCACGGGCTTGAGGACGTAGCCCGCCCCGCGGACCGTGTGGATCATGGGCTCGCGGCCCGCGTCCACCTTCTTGCGCAGGTAGGAGATGTACAGCTCGACGACGTGGGCGCGGCCGCCGAAGTCGTACGACCAGACCCGGTCGAGGATCTGCGCCTTGCTGAGGACGCGGCGCGGGTTGCGCATCAGGAAGCGCAGGAGTTCGAACTCGGTCGGGGAGAGCTCGATCAGCTCGCCCGCCCGGGTCACCTCACGGGCCTCCTCGTCCATGGTGAGGTCGCCGACGACGAGGCGCGGGCCGTCCTCCTGCTGGCGGGCCATGCCGGCCCGGCGCAGCAGGCCGCGCAGCCGGGCGACGACCTCCTCCAGGCTGAAGGGCTTGGTGACGTAGTCGTCGCCGCCCGCGGTGATGCCGGCGATCCGGTCCTCGACGGCGTCGCGGGCGGTGAGGAAGAGCACACAGACGTCCGGCTTGACCTGGTGCAGCGAGCGGAGCACGGCGAAGCCGTCGGTGTCCGGGAGCATCACGTCGAGGATCACCGCGTCCGGCAGCAGTTCCCGGGCCGCGGCCAGCGCGCTCGCGCCGTCGCCGGCCGCGCGGACCTCCCAGCCCTCGTAGCGCAGGGCACCGGTGAGGACCTCCGCGAGGTCGGGGTCGTCGTCGACGACGAGGACGCGGAGCTGGGTGCCGTCGGGTCTGGTGAGGGCGGGGCGGCCGGAGCGGGTCGTGTTCATCGCGCCTACCAGCATCCCTCCTCCCGGCGGCGAGGGCTGACCGCCGATGCTCTGAGTTTCCTCTGAGCGGGCTCGGCGGGCCCGTTTCAGAAGGTGCTCAGAGGTTCGGGCTGCACAGTGGCGTCCTGACCGGAGAAAGGACCCGATTCATGACGACGGTGGACGAACGGCGCACGGCCCGGGCCGCGCCCGCCGTGCCCACGCGCCGCTCCCCCGCCGCCGCGGTGCTCACCCTGCTGTGGGGCGGGGCCGTGGCCGTGCTCCTGCTGTGGTGGTCGGACACGGGCTCCGTGGTGGGTGCGGCGGGCTGGCTGACCGGGGCCGGGCGGATCGCCGGGCTGCTGTGCGGGTACTCCTGCGCGGTGCTCGTCGGCCTGATGGCCCGGGTCCCGCTGCTGGAGGTGCGGGTCGGCTCGGACCGGATCGCCCGCTGGCACGCGATGGCCGGCCGTTACACGGTCTGTCTGCTGGTCGCGCACGTCGTGCTGATCCTCACCGGGTACGCGGCCCAGGACCACGCCTCGATCGTCCACGAGACGCTGAACGTCGTCCTGGACTACCCCGACATGCTCAAGGCGACCGCCGCCACGGTGATCCTCTTCGCCGTCGGCATCACCTCGATGCGCGCGGCACGCCGCCGGACCAGCTACGAGTTCTGGTACTACGTCCACCTGCTCACCTACGCGGCCGTCATCCTCGCCTTCTTCCACCAGCTGACGCTGGGCAACGACCTCAACGGCAAGCCGGTCGCCACCGCCTTCTGGTACGCGCTGTACCTCGGGGTCGCCGTCCTGGTGCTGTGGTTCCGGATCCTGGCGCCGGTGCGGCTCAACCTCCGGCACCGGCTGCGCGTGCACTCCGTGCAGCAGGAGGCGCCGGGCGTGTACTCGGTGGTCGTCCAGGGCCGGCGGATCGGGGAACTGGGCGCACAGGCCGGGCAGTTCTTCCGCTGGCGGTTCTTCGGCGGCGACGGCATGGGCTGGACGTCGACCCCGTACTCGCTCTCGGCACCGCCGCGCGGCGACCTGCTGCGGATCACGGTCAAGTCGCTCGGCGACCACAGCGCGGCCGTGTCGCTGCTGCGCTCCGGCACCCGGGTGTGGGCGGAGGGCCCGTACGGCGGCCTCACCGCGGACCGGGCCACCAGCCACCGGACCCTGCTGATCGCGGCGGGCGTCGGCGTCACCCCCCTGCGGGCGCTCTTCGAGACGCTGCCCGGAGACGTCACCCTGCTCTACCGGGCGCGCACGGCCGAGGACCTGGCGCTCGGCGGCGAGCTGGAGGCGATCGCACGCTGGCGCGGCGCCCAGGTGCTGTACGCCCTCAACGGCCCGCGGGGCGAGCGCCCCGCCCTCACGGCGGAGTCGCTGCGGGCTACCTTCCCGGGCCTCGCCGGTTACGACGTGTACATATGCGGTCCGCACGGCTTCGCCCAGGAGCTGTACGGGGCGCTGCGCGCGGCCGGGGTGCCGGACCGCCGCATCCACCACGAGTCGTTCGAACTGTGAGAGCTGTGAGGCCCCTGTCGTGCACGCACTGAACAAGAACCGGCCCCTGCGGCGCATCGTGCTCGCGAGTGCCGCCACCGTCTCCGGAATGGTGATGCTGCTGGCGCTGAAGCCGCACACCGCCCCGACCGTGGTCACCGACTCCGCGGCCCCCGCCCCGTCGGCGTCCGCGAGCGCCTCCCCGGGCGCGACCGGCGGCTCCGGCAGCTCCGGCAGCTCCGGCAGCTCCGGCAAGTCCGGCACCTCCGGGAGCAGCAGCACCGGCACCAGGACCGTCACCGGGGACACCGTCCAGACCCGCTGGGGCCCGGTCCAGGTGAAGGTGACCATCAAGAACGGCAAGATCACCGACGTCACGGCGGTCCAGTACCCGTCGGACAACCCACGGGACCAGGAGATCAACCAGTACGCCCTTCCGCAGCTGCGCACCGAGGCGCTGGCGGCACAGAGTGCGAGCATCGACACCGTCTCCGGGGCCACCTACACCAGCCAGGGTTACCAGCAGTCGCTCCAGTCCGCACTGGACTCCGCGGGACTCTGAACGCTCAGGCGGTACGGCACGTACCTGTGGGCCAAGGGTCAAGTCCCTACGGAGGAACCGTGACCACCACGCTCGCAGGCGGACGTGCCGCCCGCCGCCAGACGATGCGCCGCATCCGCCCGCGCCGCTCACCGGCCGTACCGCTGCTGCTCGCCGTATGGGCGGGCGCGGCGGCCGTGCTCTGGCTGTGGTGGCACAACACCCCGTCCATCGCCGACCAGAACGGCAAGATCCTCAACGCGGGCCGGATCACCGGCCTGCTGGCCGGCTATCTGATGGCACTCGTGGTGCTCCAGATGGCCCGGGTGCCCGCGCTGGAGCGGCGGGTCGGCTCCGACCGCGTCGCCCGCTGGCACGCGATGAGCGGCCGCTACACGCTCTGCCTGGTCTTCGCGCACGTCTTCCTCATCATGTGGGGCTACGCGCTGCAGGCCGGCAAGACGCTGAACGACATTGTCCAGCAGACCATCGACTCCGTGAACCAGCTCCCCGACATGGGCAAGGCGGCCATCGGGACCGGCCTGTTCGTCGTCATCGGCCTGACCTCGATCGGGCCGGTGCGGCGCCGGATGCCGTACGACACCTGGTACCACGTGCACCTGCTGACCTACGCGGCGGTGTTCCTGACGTTCTGGCACCAGATCACCACCGGCAACGACTTCGCCCTCACCCCGATGGCCAAGACCTTCTGGTACGGGCTGTACGGCGCCGTCACCGCGCTGGTGGTCTGGTACCGGATCCTCACCCCGATCCGGCTCAACCTGCGGCACCGCATGCGGGTCGAGGCGGTCATCGAGGAGACGCCGGGCATCGTGTCCGTGCTGATCGGCGGGCGCAAGCTGCACCGGATGGGCGCGGAGGCCGGCCAGTTCTTCCGCTGGCGGTTCATGGCCCCCGGGATGCGGTTCAGCTCGCACCCGTACTCCCTGTCGGCGGCCCCCCGCCCCGACATGCTGCGGATCACCGTCAAGGCGATCGGCGACCACAGCGCGCGGCTGCGCGAACTACGGCCCGGGACCAAGGTGTGGGCCGAGGGGCCGTACGGGGCGATGACCGCGTCCCGGCGCAGCCGCGGCAAGGTCCTGCTGGTGGCGGGCGGCGTCGGGATCACGCCCATGCGGGCGCTGTTCGAGACGCTGCCCGGTGCCGCGGGTGACCTGACCCTGCTCTACCGGGCCAACACCACGCAGGACCTCGCCCTGTGGGACGAGCTGGCCAAGATCGCCAAGGAGCGCGGGGCCCGGCTGATGTACGCGGTCAACAGCCCGGAGGGCGAGCGTCCTGACATCTCCGCCGAGAACCTCCAGCGGAAGATCCCGGACATCGTCGACCACGACGTCTTCATGTGCGGCCCGCCCGGGTTCGCGCAGGGCGTGTACGAAGCACTGCGCGGCGCGGGGGTTCCCGCCCGCCGCATCCATCACGAGTCGTTCGAGATGTGAGCGACGGGACCACACGGGAATCCAGGGAATCGGGAGTTCGTAAGCGATGAGGAAGAGTCACCCCATCAGGCGTGTGGTGCTGGCCACCGCGGCGACCGTGTCCGGTGTCGTGCTGCTGCTGTCGCTGAAGCCGTCGTCGGACCCGGCGTCCGCGTCGGCGGCGGGCGCGGCCCCGTCGGCCGCGGCGGCCGGGCAGGAGTCGCCGCAGGGCGGCACCGGGGCCGCCGGCAGCACCACGGTGGACGGGGCCGCGACCCAGACGCAGTACGGGGTCGTCCAGGTCCGGCTGACCGTCGCGGGCGGCAAGATCACCCAGGCCCAGGCGATCCAGGCGCCCAAGGGCGGCACCAGCGACCAGAAGACCGCGCTGTCGGTGCCGCAGCTCAACAAGGAGACGGTGGCGGCGCAGAGCGCGAACATCGACTCCGTCTCCGGGGCCACCTACACGAGCACCGGCTACAAGAAGTCGCTGCAGTCGGCGCTGGACAAGCTGAAGGCGGCGAGTGCGTCGAGCTCCGCGGGCTCCTCCGCGGGCTCCTCGTCCTCCTCCGGGTCCGCGCAGGCGCAGGCCAAGACGGTGACCGGGCAGGTCGCGCAGACCCAGTACGGGCCGGTCCAGGTCCGGATCACCGTCTCCGGCGGGAAGATCACCAAGGCGGAGGCGGTGCAGGCGCCCAAGGGCGGCACCAGCGACCAGAAGACGGCGCTCTCCGTCCCGAAGCTCAACCAGGAGGCGGTTGCGGCGCAGAGCGCGAACATCGACTCCGTCTCCGGGGCCACCTACACCAGTACCGGCTACAAGCAGTCCCTGCAGTCGGCGCTGGACCAGGCCGGTGGCTGAGGCGGTGGCCGAGTCCGCGGAGGCTCCCGCCGCGGTGCGTCATGCGGAGGAGGTCATGGGGACCGTCTTCTCCTTCGACGTCCGCGGCGGGGATCCGGATGCCGTACGGGCGGCCCTGGACGAGGCGGTCGCCGGGCTGCACCGGGTCGACGAGGTGTTCAGCACGTACCGCGAGGACAGCCAGGTGTCCCGGCTCGCGCGGGAGGAGATCGGCGTCGGCGACTGCGATCCCGAGGTGGCCGAGGTGCTGGAACTGGCTGCCGAGGCGGAGCGGACGAGCGACGGCTGGTTCAGCACGCGCTACCGGGGGCGGCTCGATCCCACCGGGATCGTGAAGGGCTGGTCCGCGGAGCGGGCGGCGCAGACACTGGCGCGGGTGGCCGGGGTGCGGGGCGTCAGCGTGAACGGCGGCGGAGACGTCCAGATGTTCGGCGCGCCCGAGCCGACGCGGGCGTGGCGGGTGGGCATCGCCGATCCGTTGCGGCCGGGCGGGCTGGCGGCGGTGATCTCGGCGGCGGGGGTGCCGGAACTGGCGGTCGCCACGTCCGGTACGGCGGAGCGGGGCGCCCACATCGTCGATCCGCGGACCGGGAAGTCGGCGGTGACGGACCTGGTGGCGGTGACGGTGGTGGGGCCGCGGCTGACGTGGGTGGACTGCTGGGCGACGGCGGCGTTCGCGATGGGGTCGCGGGCCGGGCTGGCCTGGCTGGAGTCGCTGCCGGACGTGGAGGGGCTGTTGATCACGGCGGGGGACGAGGTGCGGTGCACCGGGGGACTGGCCGCACGTCTGGGCTGAGGTCCAGGGCGGCACGGGCGGGCGCGGCTGGACAGCGTCCCGCAAGGGGCGCTGGGGGCACCCCGGCCGAAGGCTGGGGGGAGAACTGCGCGACCGGCCTCCCACGGCCCGCAGTTGAAAAGTTTTCCGGATTTGTCCCGTAATCGGCCATCCCGATTCCCTCCTCGGCCGTACCCCCTGTGACGCAAGATTCGGGAGGAACCCAATGGCCGTCTTCAGCAACCTGATGCCGTTCAAGCACGATCGCGACCACGACCACGACCATGACCACGACGACCGGCACGGTCACCGGCACGACCACGGTCACGACCACGACCGGCACGACCGGCACGACCACGACCGGCACGACCACGACCACGACCACTACTGACCACACCGAATGACGGAGCGGACCGGTTACGGGTCAGCCGGGCCGCTCCGCCGGTGTTCTCCGAGGACCCCCTCTCATGGCGCAAGTGGTCACGGCCGCTCCCCCGGTCCCCCCACGCGAGGTCTTCCGGCGGTTCTGGCCTTACACGAGAGGCGGCCGCCGCTGGCTCGTGCCGCTCGTCGTGCTGAGCCTGACCGGCCCGGCGGTCGACGCCGCGGAGCTCTGGCTCTTCAAGTTCGTCGTCGACGACGTGCTCGTCGGCCGGGAGTTGCGCCCCTTCCTGTGGATCGCGCCCGCCTACCTCGGCCTCGTCCTCTGCTCCGGCATCCTCGGCTACGCCGACGACGTGACCTCCACCTGGGTCGGCGAACGCTTCCTGCTCGCCCTGCGCGCCGACGTCTTCCGGCATGTCCAGGGGCTCTCGCTCGGCTTCTTCGAGCGCCGGCGGCTCGGGGACGTCCTGTCGAGGGTGACGGGCGACGTCGACGCGGTGGAGACGTTCCTGCTCTCGGGTGTCGCGGACGCCCTGTACTACGTGATCAGCCTGGGCGTCTACCTCGGCATGCTGCTCTACCTGCGCTGGGACCTGACCCTGCTCGCCCTCGTCGTCGTACCGCTGTTCTGGGGCGCGGCCCGGTACTTCTCGCGGCTGGTCAGGGAGGCCTCGCGGGAGCGCAGGCGGCGTGGCGGGGCGCTCGGCGCGATCGCCGAGGAGTCGCTGGGCAACGTCGTCCTCGTGCAGGCGTACAACCGGCAGGCGTGGGAGGCACGCCGGTTCGAGCGGGAGAACACCGGCCGGTTCCGGGCGGCGATGGCCTCGGCGCGGATCCGCGCCGTGTACGCGCCCGCGGTCGAGTTCGTGGAGGTGACCGGCGGCCTCGCGGTGCTGGCCCTCGGCACCTGGAAGCTGGCCCAGGGTCAGCTCACGCTGGGCGGACTGCTGGTCTTCCTCGCGCTGATCGGCAAGCTGTACAGCCCGGTCCACGGGCTGTCCGGGCTCGGCACCACCTTCTACACGGCCTCCGCCGCCGCGGAACGGATCATCGAACTGCTCGACGAGCGGCCCCAGGTGACCGAGGCGGCCGGCGCGCGCCGGATCCAACGGGCGCGCGGCACCCTGGAGTTCGACGGGGTGTGGTTCCGCTATCCCGGCACCGAGGCCTGGGCGCTGTCCGACGTGTCGTTCCGGGCGGCTCCCGGGGAGACGGTGGCGCTGGTCGGGGCGAGCGGGTCGGGCAAGTCCACGCTCGCGAAGCTGCAGTTGCGGTTCTACGACCCCGACCGGGGCGCCGTCCGCCTCGACGGGACCGATCTGCGCGAGCTCAGCCTGACCGACGTCCGGGAGAACATCGCGGTGGTGCTGCAGGAGACCCTCGTCTTCCACGGCACCGTGCGCGAGAACATCGCCTACGGCCGGCCGTCGGCCACGGAGGCGGAGATCGTCGCGGCGGCGCGGGCCGCGGACGCCCACGAGTTCGTCGAGCGGCTCCCCGACGGCTACGACACGCTCGTCGGACAGCGCGGCCGGACGCTCTCCGGGGGCCAGTGCCGTCGGCTGGCGATCGCCCGCGCGATGATCCGGGACGCCCCGGTGCTCCTGCTGGACGAGCCCACCGCAGGGCTGGACGTCCGCTCGGCGCGGCGGGTCATGGAGCCGCTGCGCCGGCTCATGGCCGGGCGGACCACCGTCGTCGTCTCGCACCAGCTGCCGACCGTCCGCGACGCCACCCGGATCGTGGTGCTCGACCACGGCCGCGTCGTCGAGGACGGCGCGCCCGCGGACCTGCTCGGGCGGCAGGGTCCGTACGCCCTGCTGCACCGGCTCGGCTCGGGAGCCGTGCTGTCATGACACCTCCGGGGTCACCACCTTGCCCTTCAGCAGCTGGGCGGTGGCGAGGACGGTGCCGTCGGCGGAGGTGAGGCGGGCGGCGGAGTACCTGGTGAGGTCCACGGGGACCGCCACGCCCCAGTTGCCGCGTCCGCCCCGCAGGGGGAAGTCGCCGATCCGCGTGGTCGTACCGTCGGCGCGTGCCAGGAGGCAGGTGACCCTGTCCTTGTAGGGGGTGCCGGGGAGGGCGACGGAGACGAACATCCAGGCGGGGATGCCGGGGTGGGCGTAGATCTCGCCGACGGGCTCTCCGCCGCCTGCCGGGATCATGTCCCCGGCCAGCATGGGCTCGGACTCCACCGCGGGCGCCGAGGCGGTGACGGCGCCCTCGACGGCGCTGCCGATCGCCCAGCCGGCGAAGCCGACCGCGACCGCGGCGGTGGCGGCGACCGCGGCGAGCCGCAGCCTCAGGCGCCGGACTCGGCCGCGCCGGACCTGGGCGGCGTAGGCGGGCCGCCGGGCCCCCTCGGCCCCTGCCGCCTGCTCGGCCAGGCTGCGCGCCACCCGCGTCTCGAAGCCGGGCGGCGGATCGCTCTCCGGCAGCAGGCCGATCAACCGGTCGCCTATCCCGGTGAGCCGGCGCACGTACTCCCGGCAGTCCGCGCACCCGTCCAGGTGGGCGACCGCCTCGGCCCGCTCGCGGCCGGGCAGGACGCCCAGCGCCAGTTCGGCGCCGGCCTCGCGCAGCTTCGCGCAGTGCGCGTCAGCGGACATGGTCGCCTCCCTTCGGGCACGTGAGCGCGGCGCGGAGTTTCGCCATCGCCGCTCTGATCCGCGTCTTGGCCGTGCCCAGCGGGATCCGCTCCGCGTCGGCGATCTGCTGGGCCGTCATGCCGTAGATGCCGGCCATCATCAGGGCCCTGGCCTGTTCCCTCGGCAGCCGGGCCAGCGCGGCCCGGAGCTGGGTGGAGGCCTCGTCGGCCAGCGCCCACCGCTCGGGGGTCTCGGTGACCGCGTCGAGCAGGGGGTCGAGGTCCTCGGGTGCCATCGGTTCCGTCCGCCGGGCCCGGACGGCGTCGACGGCGAGGTTGTGGGCGATGGTGGTGAGCCAGGTCCCGACCGAGCCGCGGCGCGAGTCGTAGATCTGGGCATGCCGCCATGCGCGCTCGAACGTCTGCTGGGCGACGTCCTCGGCAAGCTGCTGGTCCCGGGTGACGGCCATCGCGACCCCGAAGACCCGGTGCTGAAATCTCCGTACGAAGACCTCGGCGAGCTCCGGGTCTCCGGTGGCCAGCCCGGACAGCAGAGCCTCGTCCGGGAGGCGGCCGACAGGGAACCGGAATCCCGACACACCTCTGGGTACGTTCGACGGCCGCCAGGGGATTGCCCACCCGCCTGACCGCTCGCCGCGGAACATCACACGGTCATTGTCCGTCGCCGCACCGGGCCCCGCACGCGGGTCGGCCGGCGGCTCCCGGCGCCCGGAAAGTGGCCGTCAGTGGCCGTTCTGGGCGAGCCGCAGCAGGTGGTCCGCGAGGGCCTGGCCGCCGGTCGGGTCCCTGCTGATGAGCAGCACCGTGTCGTCGCCGGCGATGGTGCCGAGGATGTCGTGCAACTCGGCCTGGTCGATCGAGGACGCGAGGAACTGGGCCGCGCCGGGCGGGGTGCGCAGGACGACCAGGTTGGCCGAGGCCTCGGCCGAGATCAGGAGCTCCTGGGAGAGGCGGCGCATCCGCTCCTCCTTCGCCGACTCCCCGAGCGGGGCGCGCGGGGTGCGGAAGCCGCCCTCGCTGGGTACCGCGTAGATCAGCTCGCCGTCGGTGTTGCGGATCTTCACCGCGTTCAGCTCGTCGAGGTCCCGGGAGAGCGTCGCCTGGGTCACCGTCAGCCCGTCGTCGGACAGCAGTTTCGCGAGCTGGCTCTGCGAGCGCACCGGCTGCCGGTTGAGGATGTCCACGATCCGGCGGTGCCGGGCGGTCCGGGTCTGCGGCACCGCGGGCCCCGCCCCGCCCGACTGGTCGTACTCCTGCGCCTGGCTCATCGTCGTCTCATTCTCCGGATCGTCCGTCCCCGCTCGCTGCGTCGAGGATGCCGGGCAGGGCACGCAGCAGCGCGTCCGCCTCGGCGTCGCGGAGGTTCAGCGGCGGCATCAGCCGTACGACGTCGGGAGCGGGCGCGTTCACCAGGAACCCGGCCTCCTGAGCCGCCTGCTGCACCTGCGCTGCCAGCGGCTCGGTGAGCACGATACCCAGCAGGAGGCCCGCGCCCCGGACATAATCGATCAACCGGTGGCCGAGACCCTCGATTCCGTCCCGCAACCTTCCGCTCTGCCGCTTGACGTTCTCCAGCAACCCCTCGTTCTCGATGGTGTCGAGGACGGCGAGGCCGGCGGCGCAGGCGACCGGGTTGCCGCCGAAGGTGGTGCCGTGGTGGCCGGGCTGGAGGAGTTCGGCGGCGCGGCCGAAGGCCACCGTCGCGCCGAGGGGCAGCCCGCCGCCGAGCTGCTTGGCGAGGGTGACGACGTCGGGCAGCACGCCCTCGTGGGCCTGGTACTCGAACCAGGTGCCGGTGCGGCCGATCCCGGTCTGCACCTCGTCCAGGACGAGCAGCGCGCCGGTGGCGGCGGTGATCGCGCGGGCCGCCTTGAGGTAGCCGGCCGGGGGCACGACCACGCCGTTCTCCCCCTGGACGGGCTCGATGACGACGAGGGCGGTCTCCTCGGTGACGGCGGCGGCCAGCGCCTGCGCGTCGCCGTAGGGAACGTGGGTGACGTCGGCGGGCAGCGGGCGGAACGGGTCCTGCTTGGCGGGCTGCCCGGTGAGTGCGAGGGCGCCCATCGTCCGGCCGTGGAAGCCGCCGTCGGTGGCGACCATGTGGGTCCGCCCGGTCAGCCGGCCGATCTTGAAGGCGGCCTCGTTGGCCTCGGCGCCGGAGTTGCAGAAGAAGACCCGGCCGTCCCGGCCGAAGAGCTGGATCAGCCGTTCGGCGAGGGCGACGGTGGGCTCGGCCATGAAGAAGTTGGAGATGTGGCCGAGGGACGCGATCTGCCTGCTGACGGCCTCGACGATCGCGGGGTGGGCGTGGCCGAGCGCGTTGGTGGCGATGCCACCGACGAAGTCGAGGTACTCGTGGCCCTCGGTGTCCCAGACCCTGACACCCTCGCCGCGGACGAGCGGCAGGCGCGGGGTGCCGTAGTTGTTCATGAGCGCGCCCTGCCAGCGCGTGGTCAGTTCCTGGTTGCTCATGACTCCCCCTCCTGGTCCGGCACGACCATCGTGCCGATGCCTTCGTCCGTGAAGATCTCCAGCAGGATCGAGTGCTGGACCCGGCCGTCGATGACGCGGGCGGTGGTGACGCCGTTGCGTACGGCGTGCAGGCAGCCCTCCATCTTCGGCACCATGCCGGAGCTGAGGTCCGGCAGCAGCTTCTCCAGCTGGGAAGCGGTGAGGCGGCTGATCACCTCGTCGGAGTTCGGCCAGTCCTCGTAGAGGCCCTCCACGTCGGTGAGGACCATGAGGGTTTCGGCGCCCAGAGCAGCAGCGAGTGCCGCAGCCGCCGTATCAGCATTGACGTTGTAGACATGTCCGTCGTCCTGGGAGCGGGCGATCGAGGAGACGACCGGGATCCGGCCGTCGGCGAGCAGGGCCTCGATCGCGCCCGTGTCGATCGAGGTGATCTCGCCGACCCGTCCGATGTCGACGAGTTCGCCGTCGATCTCGGGCCGGTGCTTGGTGGCGGTGATGGTGTGGGCGTCCTCGCCGGTCAGTCCGACGGCGAGCGGCCCGTGCTGGTTGAGCAGGTTGACCAGCTCACGCTGGACCTGCCCGGCGAGCACCATCCGTACGACGTCCATGGCGTCCTCGGTGGTGACCCGGAGGCCGGCCTTGAACTCGCTGACGATGCCGTGCCTGTCCAGCGCGGCGCTGATCTGCGGGCCGCCGCCGTGCACGACGACCGGCTTGAGGCCGGCGTGGTGCAGGAAGACGACGTCCTGGGCGAAGGCCGCCTTCAGGTCCTCGTCGATCATGGCGTTGCCGCCGAACTTGATCACGACGGTCTTGCCGTTGTGACGGACCAGCCAGGGCAGGGCCTCGATGAGGGTCTGGGCCTTGGGCAGCGCGGTGTGCCTGCGCGTGGTGCTCATGACGAGTACGCGCTGTTCTCGTGGACGTAGTCCGCGGTCAGGTCGTTGGTCCAGATGGTGGCGGTCTCGGAGCCGGCGGCGAGGTCGGCGACGATGTGCACCTCGCGGTAGCGCATGTCGACCTTCTCGCGGTCCTCGCCCACCCCGCCGTTCTTGCAGACCCAGACGCCGTTGATGGCGACGTTCAGCCGGTCCGGCTCGAAGGCGGCCTTCGTCGTGCCGATGGCGGACAGCACCCGGCCCCAGTTGGGATCCTCGCCGTGGATGGCGCACTTGAGAAGGTTGTTGCGGGCGATGGAGCGGCCCACCTCGACGGCGTCGTCCTCGGAGGCGGCGTTGACCACCTCCACCTTGATGTCCTTGCTGGCGCCCTCGGCGTCCCGGATCAGCTGCTGGCCCAGGTCGTCGCAGACGGCGCGGACGGCCTCGGCGAACTCCTCGTACTCCGGGGTGACGCCGGCCGCGCCCGAGGCGAGCAGCAGCACGGTGTCGTTGGTGGACATGCAGCCGTCGGAGTCGACGCGGTCGAAGGTGGTCCGGGTCGCGGCCCGCAGCGCCTTGTCGAGCACCTCGCTCTCGAGGACCGCGTCCGTGGTGAGGACGACCAGCATGGTGGCGAGGCCGGGCGCGAGCATGCCGGCGCCCTTGGCCATCCCGCCGACGGTCCAGCCGTCCTTGGTGACCACGGCCGTCTTGTGCACGGTGTCGGTGGTCTTGATGGCGATGGCGGCCTTCTCGCCGCCGTGCTCGCTCAGGGCGGCGGCCGCGGCCTCCACGCCCGGCAGCAGCTTGTCCATGGGCAGGAGCACGCCGATCAGGCCGGTCGAGCAGACCGCGACCTCGATGGCACCGCGCCCGAGCACCTCGGCGACCTTCTCGGCGGTCGCGTGGGTGTCCTGGAAGCCCTTGGGGCCGGTGCAGGCGTTGGCGCCGCCGGAGTTGAGGAGGACGGCCGAGACCTGGCCGCTCTTGAGGACCTGCTCGGACCACAGCACCGGCGCGGCCTTCACGCGGTTGGAGGTGAAGACGCCCGCGGCGGCACGGCGGGGCCCCGTGTTGACCACGAGGGCCAGGTCCGGGTTGCCGTTCTCCTTGATCCCGGCCGCGATGCCCGCGGCCGTGAATCCCTTCGCTGCCGTCACGCTCACGGCGCAACTCCGATCGTGGTCAGCCCGGTGGTCTCGGCGAGACCCAGGGCGAGGTTCATGCTCTGGACGGCACCGCCGGCGGTGCCCTTGGTCAGGTTGTCGATGGCGCTGATCGCGATGATGCGGCCCACCGCCTCGTCGTACGCGACCTGCACCTGAACGGCGTTGGAACCGTGGACGGACGCCGTGGCGGGCCACTGCCCCTCGGGGAGCAGGTGGACGAAGGGTTCGTCGGCGTAGGCCTTTTCGTAGGCGGCACGCACGGAGTCCGCCGTCACACCCGGTACGGCCTTGGCGCTGCAGGTGGCGAGGATGCCCCGGGGCATCGGCGCGAGCGTCGGCGTGAAGGAGACGGCGACCCGCTGCCCCGCCACCGCGCTCAGGTTCTGGATCATCTCGGGGGTGTGCCGGTGGCCGCCGCCGACGCCGTACGGCGACATGGAGCCCATGACCTCGCTGCCCAGCAGGTGCGGCTTGGGCGCCTTGCCCGCGCCGGAGGTGCCGGACGCGGCGACGATCAGCGCCTCGGGCTCCGCGAGCTGGGCGGCGTAGGCCGGGTACAGGGCGAGGGAGACGGCGGTGGGGTAGCAACCGGGTACCGCGATGCGCTTGGACCCCTCCAGCGCGGCGCGGGCACCCGGAAGTTCGGGGAGGCCGTAGGGCCAGGTGCCGGCGTGCGGGGAGCCGTAGAAGCGCTCCCAGTCGGCCGGGTCGGCCAGCCGGAAGTCGGCACCCATGTCGACGACGAGGACGTCCGGGCCGAGCTGTTCGGCGACGGCGGCGGACTGCCCGTGCGGGAGGGCGAGGAAGACGACGTCGTGCCCGGCGAGGGCCTCGGGGGTCGTCTCCGCCAGCACCCGGTCGGCCAGCGGGAGCAGATGCGGCTGGAGCGCGCCGAGGCGCTGGCCCGCGTTCGAGTTGCCGGTCAGGGTGCCGATCTCGACCTCGGGGTGCGCGAGGAGCAGCCGCAGGACCTCTCCGCCCGCGTATCCGCTCGCCCCGGCCACCGCCGCACGTACCGCCATGTCCATCCTCCTCCAGATGGCATGACTATACGGTCCGATGCACTTTTATGCAACGGGATCGTTCGGCCGTGGCACCGCCGCGGCCCGTCCCGCGGCTCCTGGCGCACCTTCGGGGCGCGGCAGCATGACCCAGCGGGAGACGACGAACGTCACCGGAATCGCCGCCGCCGACGCCATCAGCGGAGCGAACCTGCTTCCCGCGTGCAGGACGTCGACGATCACGTACACCCCCACGGTGGTGATCACGAAATTCGTGGCGTTGGTCAGCGGGAACAGCAGGAATTTCCGCCAGGTGGGACGCGTCCGGTAAGTGAACTTCGCATTGAGAAAAAACGAGCCGATCATGCTCAGGAAAAACGCGAGAACATGCGCCGCCAAATAGGGCAGGCTCCTCAGGAAGAGCAGGTAGAGGCCGTAGTACGTCGCGGTGTTGACGACGCCGACCACCGCGAAGGTGATGATCTGCCCGGATATCGGGCGGGCCGGTCCGGTGGCGGTCGGCAGGGTGGCGTTCGGCATCAGGGGATGAGGTCCTTCGTCGTGCCGCGGCTGCGGTCTTCCGTTCGGTCCACGTTCGTCGCCTTCACCAGGAAGTGCGGGCGCCCCTTGACCTCGTAGTAGATCCGGCCGGTGTACTCGCCGATGACCCCGAGCATGATCATCTGTACGCCGGCCAGGGCGGTGACGGCTGTAATGATGGTGACATAGCCGGGTGTCTGGACACCGTTGATCATCGCGCCGCCGACGATCCACGCCGTGTACGCGCCGGCCAGGGCCAGCAGGGTCAGGCCGAGGTAGAGCGCGGCGCGCAGCGGGCGGTTGTTGAAGGAGAGCAGCCCGTCGAGGCCGTAGTTGAGCAGGCTGCGGAACGACCAGGAGCTGCTGCCGTGTTCGCGCACCGCGTTCTCGTACTCGAAGGTGGTGCTGGGGAAGCCGACCCAGGCGAACAGGCCCTTGGAGAAACGGTTGTACTCGGTGAGGTTCACGATCGCGTCCACCACCCGGCGTGACATCAGCCGGAAGTCGCCCACGCCGTCGACGAGTTCGACGTCGACCATGCGGTTGATGAGCCGGTAGTAGAGGCGGGCGGTGAGGGTGCGGGTGACGCGGTCGCCCTGCCGGGTGCGCTTGGCGATGACCTGGTCGTAGCCCTCGCCGCGCAGTTCGACCATGCGTTTGATCAGCGCCGGCGGGTGCTGCAGGTCGGCGTCCATGACGATCACGGCGTCCCCGGTGGCGTGCTTCAGGCCGGCCAGCAGGGCCGCCTCCTTGCCGAAGTTGCGGCTGAAGGAGACGTACCGGACGCGCGAGTCGCCGTCGGCGATCTTGCTGAGGAGCGGCAGGGTGCGGTCGCGGCTGCCGTCGTCGACGTACACGAACTCCATGTCGTGGCCGAGCGGCAGCAGTTCGTTGGCGATCTTCTGGACCTGCTCGTGGAAGCGCTCTATGACGTCTTCCTCGTTGTAACAGGGCGCGACGATCGATATCAGCATGGGTTTCTTCCCCCTGGGGACGGGTCAGTGAGCGGTGGTCGTGCGCTCGCCGGGGCGGGCGGCGGCTCTGCGGCGTACGGCCGAGACGGTGCCGATGAGGATCAGGGTCAGCAGCGAGGCGCCGCCGACGGCGCCGCCCAGGCGCAGGCCGGGCGGGTGGAAGGTGCAGGTCAGGCTGGTGGCGGAGGCGCCGAGCGGGACGGCGATCAGGCCGTAGAACTCGCCCGCCGGGACCTCGTCGCCGCCGGCGGAGCAGCGCCAGCCCGCGATCCGCGGGGCCGCCACCACGGCGGTTCCCCTGCTCCCTGCGGGCAGTTGCGCGTGCAGGGTGCCGTCGGAGACGGTCACCTTGGTCGCGCCGGTGGACTTCAGGTGCTGTACGGCGGTGCGCAGTCTCGCGGTGTCGAGGCAGCCGACCGCGCCCTGTGCCGGGACGCGGCCGAGCCGGTTGGGCTTCAGGTCGATCCGGACCCGCCCCGCGGCGCCCACCGTGCCGAGCGGCTGCATCGCGGCGATCTTCGCGTTCTCGGCGTCCGACCGGAACAGCTTCTGCTCGCCGCCGCCGGCGAGCCGGGCGGTACCCGAGTAGTGCGGTGCCCACAGGAAGACCGAACTCCCGGGCCGGCACTGGGCGGTGATGGTCTGCGCTCCGTCGACCGGCAGGCCCTGTGCCGCGTCGCCCTGGTGGGTACCGCTGAGGGTGGTGCGGGGCAGGGTGTAGACGCGGGCGCCGAGTAGGAGTTCCTGGTTGCGGTAGGGGGACGGGCCGAAGGCGGCCGGGGTGGTGTGCGCGGCGGTGGGCCGTACCGTGACCAGCGGCGGGACGTCCTCGCGGGTGACGGTGGAGGGGCCGCCGCCCTGGGGCAGCCACTTCTGGTGCGGGTCGGGCGGGTTGTGCACCCGGGCGCCCACGGCGAAGGCCGCGTCGGTGACCGGGTTGTCGAGGCTCTGCAGGCTGCGGCCGCGGGAGGTCCAGCCGTCGCCGAGCGCGGTGAGGGTGCGGCTGAGGACGTCGGCGGTGAGGCTGCTGTAGTACTGGGAGCCCTGGCCGCCGACCATCATGGGGTCGTTGGCGACGGTCTGGTCGCGGCCGGGTTCGGTCCGGTACGCGGGCCAGGCGTCGGCGCTCGCGACCGCTTCCGCCTCCTTCTGCTGGCGGTCGCCCCAGGGCGCGTAGTCGTCCATGTGGCCGAGCCGCATCCGGGTGGCCACGGCCGAGGTGGCGGCGGCCTCGCCGAACTGGGCGCCGATCAGCAGCGCCACGGCCAGCGCGGTCAGCACCGGCCTGCCGTGCCGCAGGCCGAGCAGGGCGAACCCGCCGAGCGTGCCCGCCGTCGCGAGCAGCACCACCGGCCAGGTGTGGTGGCCGTGCTGCTGGGTGAGGGCGCTGCGGCTCGCGACGGCGGCGACCAGGACCAGCAGGCCGGCGGCCGCGCCGAGGGCCCGCCGGTCGGGCAGCCCGTAGGCCAGTGCGTGCCAGGCGGCGATGACCAGCAGGGCACAGAGCACGAAGGCCTGCCGGTAGGAACTGCCGTTCGGGACGGCGAAGGCGTGCCAGGCCAGACTGGTCGGCGCCCACTGGAGGGAGAGGGCGACCGCGAGCACCAGGACCGTCCAGCCGGCCCGCACCCGGACCGGGACCTTCCGGTGGAAGGGCAGCGCGAGGGCGAGCACCAGTGCGGTGATGCCGACGTAGAGGGCCGGGGAGCCGTAGCTGTAGGTCGTCGGCAGCAGCCGGGCGAGCAGGTCCTCGGTGCCGACCGGGGCGAAGTGGCCGTCGCGGCCCGGGTACGCGTGCTTGGTGCCGGAGTACACGACGATCACCAGGGGCGCGGCCAGGCCGATGCCCAGCGCGACGGTCACCGCGGCCCGGCCGACCACGGCGAGGGCGCGCCGCCAGGGCAGCTCGGCGAGCACCAGCCGGAGCAGCAGCACCAGGGCGGCGCCGAGGGTGGCCATGTAGGCGGTGTAGAAGTTGGCGATCCAGGCGAGCGCCACGATCAGCACGCTCGGCAGCGGCCGCCTGCCGGTCATCGCCCACTCGCCGACCAGGCAGAACAGCGGCAGCGCGATCAGGCCGTCGAGCCACATCGGGTTGTACGAGGCGAGGGCGAGGCTCCAGCCGCACAGGGCGTAGGAGGCGCCCAGGACGCCCGCCGCCCACCAGCGGCCCCGGCGCAGGCTCATCAGCAGCCAGGCCATGGCGGCACCGGCGACCGCCGTCTTCAGCACGGTGACCGTGTACACCGCGAGGTCGATCTCGTCACGCGGGAAGAGGGCGACGAGGAGCGCGAACGGGCTGCTCACATAGGTGCCGAGGTCCGGCAGGAAGCTGGAGCCGTAGCCGGACTGCCAGTTGACGAGAAGGCCGCCGTCGGCCCTGCCGTGCAGCAGGTCCCAGAGGTGGGCGTGGAAGGGCACGTACTGGTTGCCGAGGTCGTTGACGCTGCGGGTGCGGGGCCCGAACGGGTAGCTGCGGGCGATCACGTCGGCGGCACAGAACGCCACGGTGGTGAGAAGCGCGGCGAGCAGCGCGGCGGCCGCTTGCGGGTCGGCTCTCCGCCTTTTCACCGGGCCGTTTTCCCGTCCCTCCTCAACTCCTGCCGGTATCGCCCCCTGTTCACGTCCGGCCAGGACGGTGCGATTCATTCTGTGCGGCCCCCAGATAAAAAACGGGGTCGTCACTCCCCGCAGGTCGGTGTTTCGCCGACTTAGACGGGTAGAGGTTCCGGATGGTTGTGCCGCGCCTGTGAAGTAATAAGCCGAATTCCGAATCGGCGTGCATTATGGGAAAGAATTCACGACCTCAAAGGAAACAATAGCTTTCCGGAATATGTTTCGCAGGTTAACTCGCCTGTGTGACGCCTGTGCCCGCGCGGTGCGGGGCCGTCTCACGAGCCGCCGCCGCGGAGCGTCCGCGATGGGTGCGTTCGAGGGCTTGACCCCAGTACGTTCCCGAGACGACGAGGGTGGCTCCGAGGACGGAGAGGACGGTGAGCCGCTCACCGCCGAGGGCGGTGCCGGCCAGCAGGGCCCACACCGGTTCGGTGCCCAGCAGGAGCCCGGCCCGGGTCGCGGAGGTGCGCTGGACCGCCCAGGTCTGGGCGAGGAAGGCGAACAGACCGCAGAAGAGGGCCAGGTAGAGGAGCTGGGCCCAGGTGGCGGCGCCGGTCCGGGCGAGCGTCGGCAGTCCGGAGGCCGCGGGCAACAGGAACAGGGCGGCGCCGACGGCGCACTGCACGGCGGTCAGCTGCAGCGGGCGCAGGGCCCGGCCCCTGGTCACCCTGCCGACCAGCACCACGTGACCGGCGCGCACCACTGCCGCCGCGAGCATCAGCAGGTCACCGGCTCCGGGGGCATGCAGCCCGTTTCCCGAGACGAGCAGCCCGACACCCGCCAGGCACACCCCGGCGGCGAGGAAGAACCGTCCCGGCAGGCCGACCCGGTCCAGGACCGGGGTGAGGACGAGGGTGAGGCTGATGATCAGGCCCGCGTTCCCGGCGCTGGTGTGCGCGACGCCGTACGTCTCAAGGACGAGGACGGCGGCCTGGGTGAGGCCGAGCAGCCCCCCGTAGACCTTCTCGTCCCGCGTGAGGCGGCTGGTCGCGCCGCGGAACCGGAGCAGCAGGACCGCGCACGCGAGCGCGGCGACGGCGTAGCGCGCGAAGAGGACGGTCGGCACGGGCAGGGCGTCCGTGGCCGTCTTCGCCGTCAGATAGCTGGAGCCCCAGACGACGGCGACGGCCAGGAGCACCACGTCGATACGGCGGGTGGTCGGCATGCCGTTCACGATCCACGCCCCGCCCGTTGAAGTAAACGACGACCTTCTCAACCGATCCTTTAGCGGAGCTACACTCACGCCGTGGACGAACGTCAGCTGCGGGTCCTGCGGGAGCTGGGCGAACTGGGCAGCGTCACGGCGGTCGCCGAGGCGCTGCGGGTCACGCCCTCGGCCATCTCGCAGCAGCTGCGGCTGCTCCAGCGCTCGATCCAGGTCCCGCTCACCGAGCGGGCGGGCCGCCGGCTGGTCCTCACACCGGCGGGGCAGGCCCTGGCGGACGCGGCGATCGGCGTGGAGGCGGCACTGGCCCGGGCCCGGCACACCATCGACGCGTACGTCGACGAACCCGCCGGCACGGTGTCGCTGGCGGCCTTCCACAGCGGAGCCGCCGCGTTCTTCCCCCTGCTGCTCCGACGCCTGCGCGGCCCGGAGTCCCCCCGGCTCGCCCTCCACGACGAGGACGTGGCCCAGGCCGGCTTCCCGCCCCTGACCCGCGCCTACGACCTGGTCCTCGCCCACCGTCTGGACCACGCCCCGCCCTGGCCCCGGACCGCCACGGCCACCCCGCTGCTGCGCGAACCGCTCGACATCGCCCTGCCGGCCGGCCACCCGCTGGCCGCACGGGACGCCCTGACCGCGCACGACGTCGCCGACCAGCCCTGGATCACTGTGCACGACGGCTTCCCGCTGCTGGCCACCGTCGAGGCCATCGCGGCCGCGGCGGGGCGCCGGGTCGACGTGGTGCACCGGGTCAACGAGATCGCCGTGGTCGCCGAGGTGGTCGCCGCGGGCGGCGGCGTCGCCCTGATGCCCCGCTGGACCTCCCGACCGCACCCGGACGTCACCCTCCGCCCCCTCGCGGGCATCGAGGCCCACCGCCACATCGACGTCCTCCACCGCCCCGAGCGCACGGCCCGCAGGGCGGTGCGCACCGTCCTCGGCGAGCTCGTCGCGGCCGCGGAGGTCATCCGAGGCAGGGGTCACGGCTGACGCCCTGTACGGCCGCCACCGACCGGAGTCGGACCCGCCTCCACGAACAGGTCGCCGTGCTGCGCGCGTTGGGCCGATCCCGGCACCGGCTTGACCTGGAGCACGCTCCAACTCCTAGCGTTCTTCCCGTGACCGGTTCCGAGGAGAACGGAAGAGCTGACATGACCGAGAACAGCACCCGCGAAGAGCGTTTCGCCCACGGCCTCGAGGTCCTGCGGACGGTCGACGGCGAGGCCGGGCAGCGGGTCATCGACTCGCTCTCGGACATCAGCCCGGAGCTGGGCCACCAGATCGTCGCATGGGGCTTCGGCGAGATCTACAGCCGCCCCCAGCTGGCGCCCCGGGACCGGCAGTTGGTGACCCTGGGCATGCTCACCGCGCTGGGCGGCTGCGAGCCCCAGCTGGAGGTGCACATCAACGCGTCCCTCAACGTGGGTCTCACACCGGAGCAGATCGTCGAGACCCTGATGCACGCGGCCGGATACTGCGGCTTTCCCAAGGCGCTGAACGCGACCTTCGTCGCCAAGAAGGTGTTCGCCGAGCGCGGGCTGCTGCCGGTCGGCGAGCAGCCTGCGCCGGACGCTACGTCCGCTTGATCCGCAGGCGGCTCGTTCGAAATAGCGGACCAAGGTCAGCACTTCGAACGGCGAGGTAGGTACTGGACATGAGCGCGTCAATGGGGCGGGGGTGCCCGTGGGCGCTGGCCGGGGCGGCGTAGGGTGGTGGGCCGACGAAGGGATGACCGTGGGCGAGTTCTGGCCGGTGGCGGACGTGCTGGCCCATCTGGCCGGGCCGTGGCGGGTGGACCGGACCGTGCGCGATCTGGCGAGCGGGGGCGAGGGCCGCTTCGAGGGGGCCACGCTCTTCAGCCCCCTGGAAGGCGGCGGCCTGCTGCACCAGGAGTCGGGCACGTTCACCTGGCAGGGCGTGGCCCGCCCCGCCGAACGCACCCTGCGCTTCCTGCCCGGCCCGCGCCCCGGCACGGCGGACGTTCGCTTCGCCGACGGCCGCCCCTTCCACGACCTGGACCTGGCCTCGGGCCACCACATCGCCGACCACCCCTGCTCGGCCGACCTCTACCGTGGCGAGTTCACCGTCCAGGACGCCGGCCACTGGCGCACGGTGTGGCGCGTGGCCGGCCCGGCAAAGGACCTGCTTCTGACCACCGACTACGTTCGCGAGTAGCGCCCCGTAAGGGGCGCTGGGGGTACCCCCGGCCGAAGGCTGGGGGAGGAACTGCGCGACCGGCCACGACGCAGCCGCAGCCGACCGGCGACCCAGGTCGGCCCTCCCAGCGGAGCGTCTACGCGCGGGAGGCCTGAGCCGACGACGGGTCGAACCGCAGGTTCCAGCGGCCTCCCCGGCCCGTCACCGTGGTCGTCGAGAGCGGGCGTACGTCGATGTTCCAGTAGGTCGCGGGCGGCGCCTTGAGGGCGTAGACGAGGGCGGCCCGGATCACCGAGGGCTCCGCGACGGCGACGATACGGTCGCCGTCGCCCACGGGGCGGGTGTCGAGCCAGCCGCCGACCCGGGTGATGAACGCCAGGAGCGACTCGCCGCCGTGCGGGGCGCCGAGCGGGTCGGAGAGCCAGGCGTCCACCTGGTCCGGCTCCCTGGCCATCGCCTCGCCCAGCGTCAGCCCGCGCCAGCGGCCCATGTCGCAGTCGCGCAGCGCGAGCTGGACCAGCGGGGCATAGCCCAGGGCGTCGCCGGTCGCGCGGCTGCGCGGCGTCGGCGAGCAGTAGCGCAGCTCGGCCGCCGCGAGGGGCAGGAGCTCACCGGCGACACACTGCACCTCGTCCCAGCCCGCCTGGTCCAGCGGGCGGTCGTCCTGGAAGCGCTCCGCGAGCAGCGGTGAGCTGCGCGCGGCCGCGACGAACGTGACCCGAAGTGGCATGCGGCGATGGTGTGACGCACATGTGCGCAGGTCAAGGGCGATCGGGCGGTGAGTTGGCGGACGTGGAGGAAACGTTACCCAAAGGTCAGGAGGAGTCCGACAAGTCAGCCGGAATGTCCTTCGGGCGAGGTGTAGTAGAGCGCCATCCACTGGTCCGGGTGTTCGAGCGGGGCAAATCCGAGCTTCTCGTAGACCCCGTGGGCGTCGTGGGTCGCCAGCAGCACGCGCCGCACGCCGGACGGCCGCAGGTGCTCGCGGACCGCGCCGACCATCGCGGTCCCGACACCCTTGCCGCGCACCGACGGGTCGACGTAGACGTCGCAGAGCCACGCGAACAGCGCCTGGTCGGTCACCACGCGCGCGTACGCCACCTGCTCCCCGGTGACGGTGTCGTAGACCCCGAAGTTCAGCGAGCCCGCCATCGCGCGCTCGTGCTGGTCCAGCGGGCGGCCGGTCGCCCAGTAGGCGTCGGTCGACAGCCAGCGGTGGACGCGCTCGACGTCCACGCGGTCGGTGTCGGCGGAGAACTCGTAGCCCTCGGGCAGGCCTGGTGTGTCGGTCATGCGGGGATCCTCACCGGTCGGCTGCCGCGGCGTCGATCGGATTTCAGGACCTGGGACGCAGCACCTCGTCGAAGGCGGCCCGGAGCCGTCGTACCCCCTCCAGGATCTCCCCCGTCCCCGCGACCGCGGCGAAGCTCAGCCGGACGTGGGCGGCCGGGGCCTCGGCGCTGAAGTACGGGCGGCCCGGGGTGATGGCGACGCCGGCGCGGAGGGCGGCGGCGGTCAGGGTGGTGTCGTCGGTGCCTTCGGGGAGGCGCGGCCAGAGGTGGTAGCCGCCGGAGGGGATGTGCGGCAGGGCGAGTTCGGGGATGTGGTGGGCGAGGGCGCCGGTGAGGGCGTCGCGGCGGGTCTTCAGCTCGGCGGCGAGGTTGCGCAGGTGGCGGGGCCAGGCCGGGGAGCCGACGAGTTCGAGGGCCGCCTCCTGGAGGGGGCGGGGAACGAAGAAGGTGTCGACGATCTGGATGGCCCGCAGGCGCTCCAGGACCGGGCCGCGGGCGGCCAGGGCGGCCACCCGGAAGCTCGGCGAGGTGGCCTTGGTGAGCGAGCCGACGTGGACGACGACTCCGTCGGGGTCGTCGGCGGCCAGCGGTCGGGGCAGCGGGCCCGCGTCGGCGTGCACCAGGCGTCGTACGTAGTCGTCCTCGATCACGAACGCGCCGGCCGCGCGGGCGATGCGCAGCACCTCGGCGCGGCGGTCCGCGGCGAGGAC
This sequence comes from Streptomyces sp. NPDC104761, assembly GCF_055583445.1. NCBI lineage: Bacteria > Bacillati > Actinomycetota > Actinomycetes > Kitasatosporales > Streptomycetaceae > Streptomyces > Streptomyces sp. NPDC104761. Next base: position 144,873 of record NZ_JBVJNZ010000017.1, read on the forward strand.
GGCACCGGTCGGGTTCTGGAAGAGGGGCTGGCAGACGAACACCCGGGCCCCGCTGGCCCTGAAGGCGTCGGCGAGGAGGGCGGGCCTGACGCCCTCGGGGTCGACCGGGACCGGCACCGGGCGCAGTCCGGCGGCGCGGGCGATGGCGAGCATGCCGGGGTAGGTGGGCGACTCGACCAGGACCGGGGCGCCCGGCGGGGCGAGTGCGCGCAGGGCGGTGGCCAGCGCGGACTGACCGCCGGACGCGACCAGCACCTCGGCGGCGGTGACCGCGCCGCCGATGTCCCGTGCGAACCACTCGCGCAGCTCGGGCAGGCCTTCGAGCGGCGGCCGTCCCCAGGCGCCGGGGCGGCGGCCGGCCCGCGCCAGGGCCGCCGCCATCGCGCGCTCGGGCTCCAGGGAGGCGTGCAGGTAGCCGCCGCTGAGCTCCAGCACGCCGGGCGGCGGGGCGGCGAGGCACACGGTGACCCCGGACGCGTCGACGGTGCGCGGGACCACGTCGAGGGCGCCGTCGGCGCTGAGCGCCACCTCCTGCCAGGAGGTGTCCCCGACGGGCTCGGCCGCGGGGCGCGGCGGGGCCTTGAAGGCGCCGGCGCCGGGCCGGGTGACGACCAGCCCCTCCGCGACCAGCTGGGCCAGCGCCCGGGAGACGGTCACCGGGGACACCCGGAACTGCTCGACGAGGGCTCGGCTCGACGGGAGCTTTCCACCTGTCGAGTAGCGGTCGAGGTCCCGCCGTAGCTGTTCCGCCAGTTCCACGACACTGCTACGCTCATACATGAGAGCACAGAGTAGCGCTACCAGCCGGACTTCGATAGCGGTCGGCACGCCACCGGCCGACACCCAGGCCCCTTTCTCGCCCCCTTCCGCGGCGGCCCCTTCCCCCGCCGCCGGCTCCGCCCACCGGCTCGGCACTCTCCAGGCCGCGCTCGGTGTCGTCGCCTTCTCCCTCACCTTCCCGGCCACGGCCTGGGGCCTGGAGGGCTTCGGGCCGTGGGCGCTGGTGGCGGTGCGCAGCGTGCTCGCGGCGGCCATGGCGGGCTGCTGCCTGCTGTTCCTTCGGGTGCGGCTGCCCGAGCGACGGCACTGGGCGGGGCTGGCGGTCGTCGCGGCCGGGGTCGTGCTCGGCTTCCCGCTGCTGACCACGCTCGCCCTGGAGACCTCCACCACCTCGCACGCGGCCGTCGTGGTGGGCCTGCTCCCGCTGACCACCGCCCTCTTCTCGGCCCTGCGCATGGGCATCCGCCCGTCCCGCACCTTCTGGGCGGCGGCCCTGGCGGGGGCGGCGGCCGTGCTGGCGTTCACGGTCGCCCAGAGCGGCGGGGCGCTCACGGCGGCCGACGGGTATCTGTTCGCGGCCCTGGTGGTGTGCGCGGCCGGGTACACCGAGGGCGGCCGGCTGGCCCGGATCATGCCGGGCTGGCAGGTCATCGGCTGGGCGCTGGTGGGCTGCCTGCCGCTGACCGTGCCGGCCGCCGTGCTCGCGCTGTCGTACGAGCCGGTGGTCTGGAGCGCGCACGCGGTGGCCGGTGTGCTGTGGGTGGCGGCGGGCTCGCAGTTCCTCGGCCTGGTGGTCTGGTACCGGGGGATGGCGGCCGTCGGCATTCCGAAGGCCAGCCAGTTGCAGTTGGCCCAGCCGCTGCTCACACTGGTGTGGTCGGTGCTGCTGCTGGGCGAGCCCCTCACCGCGGCCGCCCCACTCACGGCCGCCGCCGTGCTCGTGTGCATCGCCGTCACCCAACGATCGCGATCGTGAGGAGGCCCTGGAGATGCGTGCATCCGAGGGCGACCAGCTTGTCCAGCACGGCAGGGTGGTCGGACAGCACGACCATGTCTCGGTGATCGTCCAGGTGCTCGGCCCCGAGGGCACCCCGCCCTACCGGGTCCGCTTCGAGGACGGCCACGAGGCCATCATGTCCCCCGGTCCCGACTGCCAGGTCAGGCACCGGGAGATCCACGAACAGCACTAGGCGCTCCGCTGGTCAGGCCCTTCGCCCACCGCGGGCCGGTGGGGGCTGGTCACGCGGTTCCTCCCCCAGCCTTCGGCCGAGGGGGTACCCCCAGCGCCCCTTGCGGGGCACGGGAACCGTGACGGACCTGTCAGCTCGGTGCGGTCGCCGGCTGCTTGTAGTGGTCGGCGACCACCCGGGCGAGCGCGCCGACCCTGTCGGCGGCCACGTCCCTGGCCGAGAAGTACACATGGCCGCCGACCTGCGGGTACCTGTCGGCCAGGGTGAGGTGCCGGGACAGCTCGGCCGGGTCCTGCCAGGCCGCGCCAGCGCCGGAGGCTCCCGCCTGGTAGAGCGCCTCGCCGATGTAGAGCCGGGTCCCGGACCCCTTCGCCACACCCGCCCACCAGTCGACCACCTTGGCGTAGTCGGCGGCGGCGTTGCCGATCTGCCAGTACACCTGCGGGACGACGTAGTCGATCCAGTTCTTCTGCACCCATGTCCGGGTGTCCGCGTACAGGTCGTCGTACGTCTCGACGCCCGCCGTGGTGTCGGAGCCGCGGGAGTCGGTGGCGGCGTTGCGCCACACCGCGAACGGGCTGATCCCGAACCGGGTGCCGGGCCGCAGTTTCCGCACCGCGGCGGCGGTCTCGGTGACGAGCTTGTCGATGTTGTCCCGCCGCCAGGCCGATCGGGACGAGAAGTCGCCGCCGTGGGTGTCGTACGCGTCGTCGTCGTCGAAGGTCTGGCCGGCCACCGGGTACGGGTAGAAGTAGTCGTCGAAGTGGACCGCGTCCACGGGGTACCTGGCGACCGCGTCGAGGATCGCCTGCTCCACGAAGGCGCGGACGGCCGGGATGCCCGGGTTGTAGTAGAGCCTGCCGCCGTACGGCACCACCCAGTCCGGGTGCTTGCGGGCCGGATGGGAGGCCACCAGCTTGCCCGGGTCGGTGTGGTTGGCGATCCGGTACGGGTTGAACCAGGCGTGCAGCTGCAGACCCCTGGCGTGGGCCTCCTCGACGGCGGTGCCCAGCGGGTCCCAGCCGGGGTCCTTGCCCTGGGTACCGGTGAGGTACTGCGACCAGGGCTCGTGGGGCGAGGGCCAGAAGGCGTCGGCGGTGGGCCGTACCTGGAACATCACTGCGTTGAGGCGATGGTCGACGGCCTTGTCGAGGAGGGTGGTCAGCTCCTTGCGCTGGGCGGACGCCGACAGTCCGGTGCGGGAGGGCCAGTCACGGTTGGAGACGGTCGCGAGCCACATGCCGCGCATCTCGGTGACCGCCCGGCGGGGCGACCGTCCCGCCGGCGCGGCCACGCCGGGTGCGGCCACGCCGGGTGCGGCCGACGCCAGCACAGCCAGAGCCGCCGACGCGAACGCCCTGCGAGACACTCGTGGCATCGTAAGACCCTCTCACTCTCCGGATCCGCGTGCGCACGGATCGCCTCCGCGGCACAGGATGCCCGCACCCCGACGATCGATCATCGATACTTACGGGTAACGTGCTCGAACGGAGCAGGCGCCGGATCCGGAGGTCCTGCCGGCCGCTCGTAGATCAGCGAAGGGGACGATGTGACCGACATCGAGAAGGTCGGAGTCGTGGGCTGCGGCCAGATGGGAGCGGGCATCGCCGAGGTCGCCGCCCGCGCCGGTCTGGACGTGCGGGTCGCCGAGACCACCGGCGAGGCCCTGGAGATCGGCCGCACCCGGCTGCACAACTCCCTGGCCAAGGCCGCCGAGCGCGGCAAGATCAGCGAGGCGGAGCGGGACGCCACACTCGCCCGGCTCAGCTTCACCACGGACCTCGGCGAGTTCGCCGACCGGGACCTGGTGATCGAGGCCGTCGTCGAGAACGAGCAGGTGAAGACGGAGATCTTCCAGGTGCTCGACCAGGTGGTGACCCGCCCGGACGCGATCCTGGCCTCCAACACCTCCTCCATCCCGCTGGTGAAGCTGGCCGTCGCCACCTCCCGGCCGGACCACGTCATCGGCATCCACTTCTTCAACCCGGCCCCGGTGCAGAAGCTGGTCGAGCTGATCCCGGCGCTCACCACGTCCGAGGGCACCCTCAGCCGCGCCCAGATGTTCGCCGAGAAGGTGCTCGACAAGCACGCGATCCGCGCCCAGGACCGCTCCGGCTTCGTGGTCAACGCGCTGCTGGTGCCGTACCTGCTCTCGTCCATCCGGATGTTCGAGTCCGGCATCGCGAGCCGCGAGGACATCGACAACGGCATGGAGATGGGCTGCGCCCACCCGATGGGCCCGCTGAAGCTGTCCGACCTGATCGGCCTGGACACCATCGTCTCCATCGCGAACAGCATGTACGCCGAGTACAAGGAGCCGCTGTACGCCGCTCCCCCGCTGCTCCAGCGCATGGTCGAGGCCGGCCGGCTGGGCCGGAAGACCGGCTCGGGCTTCTACACGTACGGCTGATCACGCGGCTGTCGCACCCCGCCGACTACGGGGAGCGACGCGCCACGGGCCCGGCACCTGCTTCGGTGCCGGGCCCGCGTGTTTCACACTCCGTGTGCGCCCCGGGCACGCATATGCCCTGCGCACACTCTCCCCACGCGCTCACCAGGCGAGTTCACTCTTCATGCGCATGCAAAGGGATGCGGAACCACACCCTCGATCACACAAAGGAGCGGACTCGTGACCACCGAACCGGAGCATCCCGTGGTCCAAGGAGAACTCGCAGAGTTACGTCGTCGCCTCGATGTGGCCTACGCCCAGGTCGAGGGAGGGCTGAACCTGCTCAGCCATCGCACCAAGGAGACCGCCAAGGAACTGGACGAGCTCAACACCCGTCTGGCGTCGCTGGAACACGCCCGCTGGCCCCTGCCCTCCCTCGCCGCGCTCACCGCACTGGGCGCACTCGTCGTCACGGTCTGGCAGGCGCTGGCCCACTAGAGAGCCCGTCCTGGCCGTCGGCGAGCCTCATGTGGTGCAGCAGGAGTAACGCGGCCGCCATGTTGGCGGCCGGGACCTCCCCACGGGCGATCATGTCCGGGACGAGCTTGAGCGGGACCCACTCCCGGCGGTCCGACTCGAAGTCGTCCACGGGGTGTCCGACGTACTCGCCCTCGTCGGACCAGTAGATGTGGTGCCGGGCGTCGGTGAGGCCGTTGGACGGCTCCACGGTCATGAGATGACGCAGGGTTCCCGGCCGCCAGCCGGTCTCCTCCTCCAGTTCCCTGGCGGCCGCGACGGCGATGTCCTCGCCGTCCTCGACGACTCCCGCCGCGAGTTCCCAGCCCCAGCTGTCGGTGATGAAACGGTGGCGCCACAGGAGGAGGACCTCGTCCGCCTCGTTGACCACCGTCGCCACGGCCACGGGCCGCAGCCGTATCAGGAAGTGGTCGAGGTGCCGGCCGTCCGGCAGCTCGACATCAGCGAGATTCACGCTGAACCAGCGGTTTTCATACACAGTTTGTTCGTTCAGTTTCGTCCACTGCACGGTTCTGCCACCTTCCGCCGAGTAAGTGGCAATATCGCAGCAGTGGCTTCGAAGGCCTACCGCGCCTGGAGCGGTACGCGCAGTGCGCCGTCGATCAGCTCGGCGGCCTCGGCGGTTCCGGCACCGCCGCTGCGCACCAGGTGCTCGCGTACCGCGCGGAGTCTGTCGCGCAGGCGCTGCGACTCCATCCCGCGGGCCTGCTCGGCCATCTGCACGGCCGTGGCCACCGCGTTCTCGGCGTTTCCCTGGCGCAGTTCGATGGTGCTCAGCATGGCGAGCCGGTGCACCCGCCCCCGGTCGTGGGCGGGGTTGTCGACGGCGGCCGCCGCATGCTCCCGTGCGGCGGCGAGTTCGCCGAGGCTGAGCAGCGCCTCGGCCACCTGCACGTTGACCAGGCCAGGCTGGACATAGCCGGTCTCGTCGGGCTCGTGGCCGCGACGGATGCGTTCGGCGGCCGACTCGGCCCACCGGATGCAGGACAGCGCGCTCGTGCCGTCGCCGAGGTGGGCGTACGCCTTCGCCTGCATCGCGTACAGGTCGGAGGCGAGGGCGGGGGTGATGTGCTTGCCTGCGGTGCGCAGCGCGGCCTCCGCGAAGGCGACGGCCTGCCGGAACTCCCGCATGAACAGCGCCTGGTTGACCAGGAGCGCGATGACGTACGCGCCGAGTCCACGGTCACCGCTGGCCTTCGACAGGCGCAGTGCCTGGTGGAAGTAGCGCTGGGCGAGGCCGTGGGCGTCGGAGTCGTAGGCGCAGATGCCGGCGATCGCCACCAGTCCCCCGGTGGCGCGGTGCAGTTGACGGCCCGTGGCATCCGTGTAGCTGCCGCGCAGCAGCGGTGCCGCCTCGGCATTGAGGAAGCCGACGATCCGGGTGCGGGTGGCCATGCCGCCGGCCTTGCGGTACATCTGCTCGTAGTGCGCCCGGGCGGCGCGCAGCATCTCCAGGTCGGCCGGGGTGACCCGATGCCGCCCGCCCCGCGAGACGTCGACGTCCTCCGGGGGGTTCTCCCACTCCCACACCGGCATCACGGCGGGGGTGCCGGTGACGGCGGGGGCGCCGAGTATGTGCGGGCGCTGCTGTTCGTCGGAGCGCCACAGCGCGGTGGCCCGTTCGACGAAGCCGGAGAGCGAGGTGGCGTGCGGGACGCTGGGCTCGCCGGGTACGCCGAGGCCGATGTCGTCGAGGGTGACCGGCCGGTGCAGCCGGACCGCGAGCACCTCGCAGATCAGGTCGGGCACCTGGCCGCGCGGCCGCTGGCCCTTCAACCACCGGGCGACGGCGGTGTGTTCGTAGCGCAACGAGAGTCCACGGGCCCGGCCCGCCTGGTTGACGTGGGCGGCGAGACCGGCGTGCGAGATCCCCGCCTCGTCAAGGATCGCGTCGAGCAGAGAGTTGGGCTGCATGGATGCCCCCCGAGTGGCCTGGTGCCGCCAGCCTAGTGCGGGTGCGTTCACACGGGGTGTGAACGAAGTGCGCGAATCCGTAGCGTGCGTGCACTGTCGCGGAGCGTGTCGGGCCGGTTGACTGAACTGCCTCGCAAGAGGCCGGCCGGGCCGCCGGCTCCCCCTCGTACAGTGCGGTGGCCTGGCCGTTGGCTCGGCCGGCGGGACTGAAGGGGGCCGTCAGAGGTGATTCGTCGGCTGCGGGTGCGTGGGGGTTGTTCGCGCAGTTCCCCGCGCCCCCAGGAGGGGGCGCTGGCGTCGGCGTTCGTTGTGGAGTACCAGGAGCGCGATGTCGTCGGTCGGGCGGCCGTTGGTGTGGTGGAGCAGGGCGGTGAAGACCGCGCGGAGGATGCTCTGGGGCGACGCCGAGCGGTCGCGTACCGCGTCCCCGAGTGCTTGCGGCAAGGAGAAGAAGTGGCCCTTCGGGCTTCTCGCGTCCTCCGCCCCGTCCGTGAAGAGGACCAGCGACTCGCCGTCGAGCAACTCACCGCAGTCGGTTGCGGTCAGGTCCGCCGGCAGCGGGAAGGGACCGAGGGGCGGCAGTGGATCGGCCGCCGACAGGGGCTCCACGCGCGCGCCGCTCAGCACGTACGGCCATGGGTGGCCGCAGTTGATCGCCCGGAGTTCGCCGTCTCCCGTGATCTCCAGCAGCAGTACGGTCACGAACTCCTCGGCGACCGGGCTGTCCGGGTCCTGGCCGCTGGACGGGTGTTCCGCCCTGGCTCGTTCTCGTAGGTGCCGGGCGAGGGCGCGGTCCAGGCGGCCGAGTACCCGGCCCAGTTCGGGTTCGTCGTGGGCGGCCTCCCGGAAGCTGCCGAGGACGGCGGCGACCGTACCGATCGCCGACAGTCCGTGCCCGCGTACGTCACCCATCACGACCCGTACGCCGTGCTCGGTGGCGACGGCCTCGTAGAGATCGCCGCCGATGCTCGCGCCCCGGTCGGCGGAGAGCTGGGCGGCCGCCACGTTCAGCCCGGCGAGCCGGGGCGGCAGGGGGCGCAGCAGCACGCTCTGCGCGGCGCCGGCGACCATGCGGGCCTGCCGCAGCTCCCTGAGCAGGGCCCGGCGGACATGGACTATCAGTCCGGTGCCGACGGCGAAGAACACGGCGCTGGTGACGATCCGCGCGCCGAGCCCGTGCTGCTCGGCCAGCGGGCATCCGAATTTGTAGCCGACGGCGACGGCGCCCCACACCGTGGGCAACCCCAGGGCGAGGGCACGGCGCCTGGGCCGTGAGGTCGTCCGGGGCCGCCTGCTGCGGGGAACCCCAGCCTTGATGCGGATCATGCCGATGGCCCCCATATAGGCCCTGACAGAAAGACGGACCGACCCCGAAAGGCCGGTCCGATTCTGTCGACGGCATGCCCCGAAAGGGCCATGTCCGGGTTGGATCTCACCCAAATGAGTGACCATCAACAGGACACCCGCATTTATGCAGGTGGCAGGGCCCCGATAGGGGCGCTGGGGGGTACCCCCGGCCGAAGGCTGGGGAGGAACTGCGCGGCCAGCCACATACATCCCGCAGCCGGCCGACAACAGTTCCCCCGCGGCGCCTAGCCCCGCAGCACAGCTCCCGTACGCTCCCCCGCAAGGGCAACCGCGGCATCGCGAGCAGCCGACGCCTCTTCGACGGTCAACGTCCGATCACCGGCCCGGAACCGCAACGCATACGCCAGCGACTTCTTCTCCTCGCCGAGCTGCGCAGCATTCTCGTAGACGTCGAACAGCCGGATCGCTTCCAGCAGTTCACCCGCCCCCTCGCGCAGCGCCGCCTCGACCTCCGCCGCCGGCACCGCCTTGTCGACCACGAGGGCGACATCCTGCGTGGCCACCGGGAAGGTGGAGATGCTCGGCGCCTGCGGCGTACCGTCACCCACCTGCTCCAGCGCGTCCAGGTCCAGCTCCATCGCGCAGGTGCGGGCCGGCAGCCCCAGCGCCTTGACCACGCGCGGGTGCAGCTCACCGGCGTGGCCCACGACCCGCTCCGCGCCGTCGGCGACGACCACCAGCTCGGCGCACCGGCCGGGGTGCCACGGCCCGTACTGCCCGGACCGCACGATCAGCTCGGCCCCGGCCTCCCGCGCGACCGTGCGCCCCGCCTCGACCGCGTCGGCCCAGTCGGCCGGACGGCCCTTGCCCCACCAGCCGGCCTGCTCGCGGGCGCCCGCGAGGACGACGGCGACGTGGCGCGGCTGCTCGGGCAGTACGGCGTTGAGCGCGGCGAGTTCCGCGTCGGTCGGACGGCGGTCGACCGGCAGGTGACCGGCGATGCCCTGCTCCTCGCGCGGGAGGAAGACCAGGCCGGTCTCGAACAGCGCCAGGTCGTGCGCACCACGACCGTCGTTGCGGCGCAGCGCGCCGAGCAGGCCCGGCAGCAGCGACGTGCGGAGCGCGGGCTCCTCGTCGTTGAGCGGGTTGACCAGCCGGACGACGCGGCGGGCCGGGTCGTCGGTGGCCAGGCCCAGCTGGTCGAAGACCTGCTCACTGACGAACGGGTAGTTCGGCGCCTCGACGTAGCCGGCCCCGGCGAGTGCGCGGCCCACCCGGCGGTGCAGGCGCTGCCGGTGGGTCAGGCCCCGGCCGGACTGCGGCTTGGGCAGCGTGGAGGGCAGGTTCTCGTAGCCCTCCAGGCGGATGACCTCTTCGGCCAGGTCGTTCTGCTCGAGCAGGTCGGGCCGCCAGGACGGGACAGTGACGATCAGCTCGTCCTGTCCGTAGACATCGCAGCCGACCTCCTGGAGGCGGCGGACGACGGTCTCCCGGCCGTACTCGACACCCGCGACCTTGTCCGGGTGGTCCGCCGCGACCGTGATGGTGTGCGGCGCGGACGGCGCGATGACCTCGGTGACGCCGGCCTCGGCGGTGCCGCCGGCGAGCAGCACCAGCAGGTCGACCGTGCGCTGCGCGGCGGCGGCCGCGGCCTGCGGGTCGACCCCGCGCTCGAAGCGGCGGGAGGCCTCGGAGGACAGCTTGTGACGGCGGGCCGTACGCGCGATCGCGACGGCGTCGAAGTGGGCCGCCTCGATCACCACGTCGGTCGTGGAGTTCTCCACGTCGTCGTGGTCGGCGATCTCGGTGTTGGCGCCGCCCATGACGCCCGCGAGGCCGATCGGGCCGCGGTCGTCGGTGATGACCAGGTCCTCGGCGTGCAGCTTCCGCTCCACACCGTCGAGGGTGACGATCTTCTCGCCCTCGGCCGCGCGGCGGACGCCGATGGTGCCCTGGACCAGCTTGCGGTCGTAGGCGTGCAGCGGCTGGCCGAGCTCCATCATCACGTAGTTGGTGACGTCGACGGCGAGGGAGATCGGGCGCATGCCGACCTTCTGCAGGCGGCGTTGGAGCCAGATCGGGGAGCGGGCCTCGGGGCTCAGGCCGCTGACGGTGCGCGCGGTGAAGCGGTCGCAGCCGAGCGGGTCCAAGACCTGGACCGGGTAGCCGAAGGCGTTCGGTCCTGGCACGTCGATCAGGGCGGGGTCGCGTAGCGGCAGGCCGTAGGCGATGGCGGCCTCGCGGGCCACGCCGCGGATGGACAGGCAGTCGCCGCGGTTGGCGGTGACGGCGATGTCCAGGACCTCGTCGACCAGCTCCAGGAGCTCGATGGCGTCCCTGCCGACCTCGGTCTCCGGCGGCAGCACGATGATGCCGTGGGTGCCGTCGTCGCCCATGCCCAGCTCGCCGCTGGAGCAGATCATGCCGTGGGAGGTCCTGCCGTACGTCTTGCGCGCGGCGATGGCGAAGTCGCCGGGGAGCACCGCGCCCGGGAGCACGACCACGACCTTGTCGCCGACGGCGAAGTTGCGGGCGCCGCAGACGATCTCCTGGGGCTCGCCGGTGCCGTTGGCGGTGCCGACGTCGACGGTGCAGAAGCGGATCGGCTTCTTGAAGCCCTCCAGCTCCTCGATGGTCAGCACCTGGCCGACCACCAGGGGGCCCTTGAGGCCCTCGCCGAGCTGCTCGACGGTCTCGACCTCGAGACCGCCGGAAATCAGCTTGGCCTGCACGTCGCGGCCGGTCTCGGTGGCCGGCAGGTCGACGTACTCCCGCAGCCAGGAAAGCGGGACCCGCATCAGATCTCCATCCCGAACGGCCGGGTGAACCGGACGTCACCCTCGACCATGTCTCGCATGTCCTCGACGTTGTGGCGGAACATCAGCATCCGCTCGATGCCGAACCCGAAGGCGAAGCCGCTGTACTTCTCCGGGTCGACGCCGCAGGCGGTGAGCACCCGCGGGTTGACCATGCCGCAGCCGCCCAGCTCGATCCAGCCCTCGGAGGAGCAGGTACGGCAGGGGCGGTCGGGGTTGCCGACGGACTCGCCCTTGCAGACATAGCAGAGCATGTCCATCTCGGCGCTGGGCTCGGTGAAGGGGAAGAAGTTCGGCCGCAGCCGGGTCTTCATGCCGGGGCCGAAGAGCGACTGGACCATGTGGTCCAGGGTGCCCTTGAGGTCCGACATGGTCAGGCCCTCGTCCACGGCAAGCAGCTCGACCTGGTGGAAGACCGGGGTGTGCGTGGCGTCCAGCTCGTCGGTGCGGTACACGCGGCCGGGGCAGATCACGTACACCGGCAGCTCGCGGTCGAGCAGGGAGCGGATCTGGACCGGGGAGGTGTGGGTGCGCAACACGACACCGGACTCGGTGCCACCCTCGGGGCCCTGCACGAAGAAGGTGTCCGCCTCGCCGCGGGCCGGGTGGTCCGGGCCGATGTTGAGGGCGTCGAAGTTGAACCACTCGGCCTCGACCTGCGGGCCCTCGGCGACCTCGTAGCCCATAGCCACGAAGATGTCCTCGATGCGGTCGGACAGGGTGGTCAGCGGGTGGCGGGCGCCGGCCGGGACGCGGTCGTAGGGCAGTGTGACGTCCACCGCCTCCTCGACCAGCACCCGGGCGTCACGCTCGGCCTCCAGCTCCTCCTGGCGGCCCGCGAGGGCCTTGTTCACCGCGCCGCGGGCCTGGCCGACCAGCTTTCCGGCGGCCGCCTTGGCGTGCGGGGGCAGGGCGCCGATCTCGCGGTTGGCGAGGGCCAGCGGGGAGGTGCCGCCGGTGTGGGCGACCTTCGCCTCCTGGAGCGCGTCGAGGGAGTCCGCGGCGGCGAAGGCGGCGAGCGCCTCGTCCCGCATGCGCTCGATCTCTTCCGGTTTCAAGGCCTCGACCTCTACAGGGTCGTACGACTTATTCGGTGCCGACATCTCTTCCCGTGCTTCCGATTTGGCTGGCGGTGGGTCCCCGAGACCGTTGGTGGGCCGTGAGAAGGACACAAAGGTGCCAAAGGCCGAGTCTAACGGGGTGGAGGTATACGAAGAGCCCGTGGGCCGTCAGGCGAGATACGCCGGCGTGCTCACGGGCAACGTAAATCGGAACTCGGCGCCGCCGCCGGGGGCGCGTCCGACGGTGATGGTGCCGCCGTGGGCCTCGACGATGCCCTTGACGATGTACAGCCCGAGGCCGGTGCCGCCGCGCTTGCTGCCCCGCCAGAAGCGGGTGAAGACGCGGTTCATGGACTCCTCCGGGATGCCGGGCCCCTCGTCGCTCACCGTGACCGACGTGCCGGCTTCCTCGCCTTCGCGCGGGGACGCCGTGGCCGTGATGTCAATGGTGACGGTTCCCTCGCCGTGCCGCACGGCATTTTCGATGAGGTTGCTGAGGACCTGGTCGACCTTGTCGGGGTCGGCCCAGAGCGCGGGCAGCGGCTGCTCGACCCGGAGCAGGAAGCGGTCGGCCGGCTGCCCGGCGGCGACATAGGCCTGGATGTGCCGTCCGACGGCCGCGCCTATGTCGACGGGCTGCCGGCGCACCTCGAGCCGCCCGCTGTCGATCCGCGAGATGTCCAGCAGCTCGGCGATGAGCCGGGTGACCCGGTCGGCGTCGGCGTCGACCGTCTCCAGCATCAGCCGTTTCTGGTCGTCGGTGAACCGTTCCCACTTGGCCAGCAGGGTGGCCGTGAACCCCTTGACGGAGGTCAGCGGCGACCGCAGCTCGTGCGCGACGGTGGCGATCAGCTCGGCGTGACTGCGTTCGGTACGCCGCCGGGCCTCGGTGTCCCGCAGCGACACGACGACGCGGCGAACGGGCCCGGTGGGCTCGGCGCGCACGTAGCGGGCCGACACCAGCACCTCCCGTCCGCCGGGCAGCAGCAGGTTGCGCTCGGGCTGGCCGACCCGGATGGCGAGACCGCCGTACGGATCGGTGAGCTGCCACCAGCGCCGCCCCTCCAGATCCTCTAACGGCAGGGCCTTCTCCAGTCGCTGCCCGAGGGCGTCGGCGGGGGTGGTGGCGGTGATGCGGGAGGCGGCGGCGTTGAAGCAGACGACGAGACCGTGTTCGTCGGCGACCACCAGGCCGTCGGGCAGCTCGTCGGGGTCGATGCCGAGCCCGGTGAGGTCGCCGTGCCGGGGCGCGGGCACCCGACCGGTGCCGCGGCCCCCCGGCGCGTTGCTGGTGCCGACACTCATACCCCGTACTCCACCTCTCAGACGGCGCAGCAGGCCCCCGAGCTGGTCACCCTACTAGCTCAGGGTGACGGAACGGCACCCTCCGGAGGCGCGCTGTGCACGGGCCGATGCGTAGAGACATACGGCGGCGGCGGTGGCGAGGTTCAGGCTCTCGGCCTTCCCGTGGATCGGGACGCGCACGACCGCGTCCGCCAGCGCGCGGGTCTCCTCCGGGAGCCCCCAGGCCTCGTTCCCGAACACCCAGGCCGTGGGCCCGCCCATGGTCCCCTTGTCCAGCTCGTCGTCGAGGTCGTCGGTCCCGGCCCCGTCGGCGGCGAGGATCCGCACGCCGGCGCCCTTCAGCCCGGCGACGGCCCGCTCGACGGGGACGCCGACGGCGACGGGGAGATGGAAGTGCGAGCCGACGGAGGCCCGCACCGCCTTCGGGTTGTACAGATCCACGGACGCGTCGGTCAGTACGACGGCCTCCGCACCCGCGGCGTCGGCACACCGCAGCACGGTGCCGGCGTTGCCGGGGTCGCGGACGTTGGCGAGCACGGCGACGAGCCTGGGGCGGGCGGCGAGGATGTCCTCGAACGGCGCGTCCAGAAACCGGCAGACCCCGACGAGCCCCTGGGGCGTCACGGTGGTGGAGATGTCGGCGATGACGTCCTCGGCGGCGAGGTGGATCCGGGCGCCGGCCTCCCTGGCCTCCCCCACGATGTCGGCGTACCGCTCCGCGGCCTCGACGGTCGTGAACAACTCGACGAGCGTCGCCGTGTCCCCGACCCGGTGCCCGGCCGCCTCCCGCACGGCCTGCGGCCCCTCGGCGAGAAACAGCCGCTCCTTCCCCCGGAAGTTCCGCCGCCCCAGCCGCCGAGCAGCGACGACACGTGCGGAACGGGGGGAGATCAGCTCGGGGGTGGGCATGTTGTCGTTCACCTTCGGAGAGATCGGTAGCTTTCTTACCCGCCGCTTGCAACTCTTTCCCGCCGCAACGGCGCTCAGCCGGCACGGCGGATTTCGGCGGTGCCGAGCCCTGCGTGCCACGCGCAGCGTGTCGGAGCCCGGGCAACGGTTTCGCTCACCCGCGCTGGCGGGGTGCCGCTGCGCCCACCCGTGCCGCCTCAGCGGCACGACTGCCCGCAGCTGGGTAGCTGAACACGACCGCCCGCAACTGGGTAGCCGAGCACCACTGCCCGCAGGCGGGTAGCCGAGCACGACCGGCCGCAGCTGGGTAGATGAGCACGGTTGCTCGTAGCCCGGGTGGGGCGGCGCCCCGTAGGGGCGCGGGGAACTGCGCGGCCAGCCCCCACCGGCCCGCGGCCGAAACACGGCGGGGCGGCGGCAACAGCAGGACCCGCAAGCCATTCAGCCTGCGGGTCCTCGAGTCACGTCGGCCGAAGCCAGCGCAGCGTCACGCCGCCTTGGGGGCGTTGACATCCGACGGCAGCGCCTTCTGGGCCACCTCGACGAGCGCGGCGAAAGCGTTGGCGTCGTTGACGGCCAGCTCCGCGAGGATCTTGCGGTCGACCTCGACGTTCGCCGCCTTCAGACCCTGGATGAAGCGGTTGTAGGTGATGCCGTTGGCGCGGGCAGCGGCGTTGATGCGCTGGATCCACAGCTGACGGAAGTCGCCCTTGCGCTTCTTGCGGTCGTTGTAGTTGTAGACCAGCGAGTGGGTGACCTGCTCCTTGGCCTTGCGGTAGAGGCGCGAACGCTGACCGCGGTAGCCGGAGGCCTGCTCGAGGATCGCCCGGCGCTTCTTGTGGGCGTTGACTGCCCGCTTGACGCGTGCCACTTGTTAACTCCTTGTAGCGGGGCCGCGGTTGGACTCACGCGGCCCGGAAACGACTGGGTCCCGGTGCTGCTGACTCAGGCGCCGGCAGGCGCCCGTGTGTCACTTGCCGAGAAGCTTCTTGATCTTCGCGGTGTCACCCGGGGCCATCTCGGCGTTGCCGGTGAGGCGACGCGTCACACGGGACGACTTGTGCTCGAGCAGGTGGCGCTTGCCGGCGCGCTCACGCAGGACCTTGCCGGAGCCGGTGACCTTGAAGCGCTTGCTGGCACCGCTGTGCGTCTTGTTCTTCGGCATAGCGCCGTTATCTCCTCGTCGGTGGCGTTCCGGTGCCCGGTCGTGAAACCGGGCACGGTGGAACGTCGCTCTTGTATCGGTTACATCCTGGGACTCGCGCCCCTGGTGCTGACCTGGGGCGTTGACCCCGGGATCACGCCTCGGCGGGCTCCTCGGCAGGCGCCTCGGCCGCTTCGACCTCGGCGGCGTTCTGCGAGCGGCCGGGGTTGGCCTTCGCATCCGCCTTGCGGGCCTCCTGCGCCTGACGGGCCTCGGCCATCGCCTCGGTCTTCTTCTTGTGCGGACCGAGAACCATGATCATGTTCCGGCCGTCCTGCTTCGGGTTCGACTCGACGAAACCGAGGTCCTGGACGTCCTCCGCGAGCCGCTGCAGCAGTCGGTAGCCCAGCTCGGGCCGGGACTGCTCGCGACCACGGAACATGATCGTGATCTTGACCTTGTCGCCCTGCTTGAGGAACCGGACGACGTGACCCTTCTTGGTGTCATAGTCGTGCGGGTCGATCTTCGGCCGGAGCTTCATTTCCTTGATGACCGTGTGCGCCTGGTTCTTGCGCGCCTCACGGGCCTTCATGGCCGACTCGTACTTGAACTTCCCGTAGTCCATGAGCTTGCACACGGGCGGACGGGCGTTCGCCGCGACCTCGACCAGGTCCAGGTCGTACTCCTGCGCAAGCTCCAGCGCCTTGGCAAGCGGGACAATCCCGACCTGCTCGCCGCTGGGACCGACAAGTCGCACCTCGGGAACGCGAATCCGGTCGTTGATGCGGGGCTCGGTGCTGATGGATCCTCCTCGGTAGCACCACACGGCAGCCTGGCGGGCAGCCGCGTAACGTCTGTTTCCGTAAGACCTAACCGCACCGAAGCAGAAAAAATGCCCCGGACGATCACAGGCGGGGCTCCTCGAACTACCGGAACACCGCCACGAGGATCGCGGGGCGCAGAATCGGACGGAACGCCGTCGCCGTGAACGGCGAAGCGACCGCCTGACCGGTGACCCGCCGCCCGTGGGGCAGTCAGGTGGGAGTTCGAAGCCTCCACTTGTGGGCCGGTTCAGCTAGCTGTGAGGCATACCTGTCCGGCCGGTCGTCAGTCCAGGCTAGCAGCAAAGCCGGGGCAGGGCTAATTGAGACGACCTGGGGTTAAGTAAGAGGCCCCGCGCCCCTGCGCCTATCGTGTGGGGCATGAGTGAGACGCCCCTTCCCGGCCCCGGTGACGCCGGGCAGCCCGACTTCGACGAGATGACCCGCGACATCGCGGAGGTCCCCGCGGTCGAGGTGATCGTGACGGTCGCCGTCAACCTGATGAGCGCCGCGGCCGTGAAGCTCGGTCTGACCGAGGAGGGCGACAAGTACAAGGACCTGGACGAGGCCCGCAAGCTGGTCGCGGCCCTCGCCGGGCTGCTCGACGCGTCCGCGACCGAGATCAGCTCCTTCCACGCGGCCCCGCTGCGAGACGGCCTGAAGTCGCTCCAGCTGGCCTTCCGCGAGGCCTCGATCGTCCCCGACGAGCCCGGCCAGGGCCCCGGCGAGAAGTACACCGGCCCGGTCTACGGCTAGCCGCCGCTCAGTCTCTTCCGTTTTTTACGTACAAGGGCTCGCCCGGAGGCGTGGTCCCGGCCGGCAGCAGTGCCAGGTCGAGGCCGCGCACCAGGCGGGCCCGCAGTGTCTCGTCGGCGGCGAGCCGCTCGGCGACGGCCCGGGCGGTCTCGGCGGGCGGCGCCGCGGCCGGGTCGAGGACCAGCGCCAGCGTCCCGTCGGCCGCCCCGGGCCCGAGGTGGGCGCGGAGCACGGCGGGCTCGGCGGCCACCGCGGCCCGGACGGCACCGACCACGGCCGGGTCGGCGAGCGGGTCGGTGGTCGTACGCCCCTCGGCGAGGGCGAGCAGCGCGGCACCGCTCAGCTCGAACGGCACCGGCCCCGACAGGTCGAGCACCACCGTGTCGGCCTTCTCGTGCGCGGCGGCCTGCAGCGCCTGGTGCAGGGGGACGGCGACGGGCCGGGCCGCCGGGTCCCAGCGGGCCAGCGACTCGGTGGAGGTGAAGGCCGGCAGCGCGGTGCGGTGTCCCGCCTTCAGGGTGGGGACGGCCATGTCGCTGGTCTTCTCGCGGCGCAGTCCGTTCTCGTCCTCCTCGGCCTCGCCGAGCACGGCGACCACCGGGACCAGGAGCCGGGCGCCCCGCAGCGCCTCCAGAACCGGTCCGACGGCGCCGCGGTCCTCGGCCCAGGCGGCCAGCGCGGCGGCCAGCCGGGGGTCGGCCGAGCCGTCGTCGTCGGAGTAGCCGGAGTCGGGAATGTTCTTGTTCGCCACGGTCCCCGACCCTATCGGTGGGATGCAGCTGCGGTTGTGCGGGCCCCGAAACCGGCCCGACACGACTTTCACCGGAATCTCAGATTTCCCTGACCTGCTTCTAACGTCCGACAAACGGCTCGCACAGTCCCCGGCCCGAGCATCGCGGGCATGGAGTCCCCCAGAGCCACCTCAGGATCCCGTCGGGCCCGCCGCCGCGCCCGGCCCCGGCGCCGGGGCCTTCTCTCCGTCTCCCTCGCCACGGTCGCCGTCGTCGGGGCCACCGCGGCGGGGACCGTGTACGTGAAGGCGCATGCCCGCGGCAGCGCCGTATCCTCGGCGGCGTCGCCGGCGCCGTCCTCCTCGGCCTCGGCGAGTGGGGAGGCATCGGTGGAACCCGTGACGGAGCCGGTCGTGGACCGGGACGCGCTGCTGGGTTCGGCGCTGGGGAAGGTGACCGTGCCGTCCGGGGCGAAGGTCTCGGCGGCCGTCCTCGACCTGGACTCCGGCGACAGCGCGGTCCACGGGGACTCGGCCTTCGACACCGCGAGCATCGTCAAGGTCGACATCCTGGCGACGCTGCTGCTGCAGGCACAGGACGCCGGCCGGCATCTGACGGCGACGGAGAAGGCGTACGCCACGAAGATGATCGAGAACAGCGACAACACCTCGGCGTCCCAGCTGTGGGACGTCATCGGGAAGGCGGCGGGGCTGGACGCCGCGAACAAGCGGTTCGGGCTGACGTCGACGGAGGGTGGCGACGGGGCGCTGTGGGGGCTGACGCAGACCACCGCCGCCGATCAGCTCACCCTGCTGCAGCAGGTCTTCGGGGACGACTCGAAGCTGAGCGAGGCCTCGCGGGCGTACCTCCAGGGGCTGATGAAGACGGTCGAGTCGGACCAGCGGTGGGGGGTCTCGGCCGCCGCCGACGGATCGCAGTACGCGCTGAAGAACGGGTGGCTGGCGCGGAGCACCACCGGGTTGTGGGACGTCAACAGCATCGGCCGGGTGACGGTGGGCGGGACCGACTATCTGGTGGCCGTGCTGTCGAAGGGGACCGTGAGTCAGGCCAAGGGGATCTCCCTGGTGGAGGCGGCGGCGAAGGCGGCGGTGGGGTCGTTCACGGAGTCCACGGAGTCCACGCAGTCCACGGAATCCACGGAGTCTTCTGAGTCGGCCTCTGCTTCGGCTTCGCAGTAGGGGGAGGGTGCGCGGGCTCGCGGGCGGGTGCGGGTGCGTGGGGGCTGGTCGCGCAGTTGCCCGCGCCCCTTGCGGGGCGCTTCGTCTCGGGGCGTTGCAAGGGGCAAGGCACTTCAGAGAGCTCTACGGCGGCCTCGCCACAGAACAACCGCCGCCACCAGCAGTACGCCCCCCGAGCCGCCTGCCAGAGGCGCCGCCCAGTCCGTCGCGGTCGACGTCTTCGGCTCCGGGTCCGGGCCGGAGCCGAAGTACTCCTTGCCGTAGGAAGCCGACGTCAGGTTCTGCGTCTTCAGCCTTGCCGCGGCCTTGATGGCGGCCGCCGGGTCGATCATGCCGAAGCCGCGGGAGTCGTCGCGGCCGCCGGCGGGGGCGTCACGGGCGGTGTCCTCCAGGAGTTTCTTGATCTGGGCCGGGGTGAGCCCGGGGTGGGCGGCCTTGATCAGGGCCACGGCACCGGAGACGAAGGCGGACGCGGCACTCGTCCCCCAGCCCTCGTAGTACTTGTGGTCCGGGTCGGCGATGACGATGTCGACGCCGGGCGCGCTGACCGTGGCGTACCAGCGGCGGGTGGAGAACCCGGCGCGGGTTCCGAACTTGTCGACCGCGGTGGCGGCGATGACCCCCGGATAGGCGGCCGGGTAGGAGATGTGGTCGCCCTTGTCGCCGCCGTTGCCGGCCGAGGCGACGACCACGACGTCCTTCTTCAGCGCGTACTGGATGGCCTCGTCCTCGCTGGGCTCGGGGTGAGCGGAGTCCGAGTCGTCGCCGAGGGAGAGGTTGATGACGTCGGCGCCGTGGTCGGCGGCCCAGCGGATGCCCTCGGCGAGGGCGTTGCCCCGGGTGGAGCGGGCCTTGGCGCGGGCGCTGTCGCCGTCTTCGAGGATGACCCGGACGGGGAGGATCCTCGCCTCGGGCGCGACCCCCATCACACCGTCGCCGTAGCCGACGCCGTGGCCGTGACCGGCGATGATGCCGGCCATGGCGGTGCCGTGCCGGGCCCAGTCGCGGTCGCCAGGACCGGCGCCGAAGCCGATCATGTCCTTGGCGGCCAGGACGTTGCCGACGAGGTCCGGGTGGTCGGCCTCGACGCCGGTGTCCAGGACGGCGACGGTGATGCCCTTGCCCTTGGTGGTCCGCCAGGCCTCGTCGAGGTGCAGGGCGGACAGGCCCCACTGCTGGGCGCGGATGCTGTCCGCGTAGGCGGTCGTGGACGGCAGCAGGGCGAGCGAGCCGGCCAGCAGCAGGCTCACCGCGGCCCCGGTCGCGCGGCGCTTCATGAGGGCTTCTCCGTTGCCGTACCGACGATGTTCTGGCGCAGTCGCCGTTCGATGCGGTCCGCCAGGCCCTCCGCCTCGTTGCCGAGGCCCGCCTGGGCCGCGGCCGTGGTGGCGCCGGACGCCTCGGCGTCGGCTGCGGGCTGCGGGGTGTCGACGGTACGGCCGTCGGCCCAGCCGGAGACGGCGTAGGCGACGACCGGGGCGTCGGTGAGCACGGAGATCGTCCAGGATGCGCGCTGGTGCGGGCCGAACCGCTCGGCCGCGGTGTCCTTCGCGGCGTACGGGAGGGGCAGCAGGTCGGTACGGCGGTCCAGGTGCTCGCTCGCGAACCGCTTGGCGAGGGCGGTCATGCCGGCCGAGTCGGCCTTGGTGAACAGCAGGCCGACGGTCGTCACGTAGCTCTGGGTGGCGTCGGTGTAGGTGGCGCGGATCAGGCGCCGGCAGCCGACGGGAGCGAGGGCCTTGCGCAGCAGCGGGTCGAAGGCGCCGGAGCAGCCGCCGGCCG
Organism: Streptomyces sp. NPDC104761; assembly: GCF_055583445.1. NCBI lineage: Bacteria > Bacillati > Actinomycetota > Actinomycetes > Kitasatosporales > Streptomycetaceae > Streptomyces > Streptomyces sp. NPDC104761. The sequence continues at coordinate 165,515 of NZ_JBVJNZ010000017.1, forward strand.
GGGCGACGGCGATCCGGGTCCAGGTGCGGTCGGCTCCGCCGGGGCCGGCGCCGGTGCCCTGCACGGTGCGCGGGAACAGCTCGTCGACCGGCACGTTGTGCCAGAGGCCGGAGGCGGAGCTGAAGCTGGTCGCCGCGCTCGCGTCACCGCCGCCGTCGACGATCCAGCCGCCGGTCACCGCGCCGCCGATGAGGCCGAGGCCGAGGACCATGCAGGCGGCGGCAGCGGCGGTACGGGGCGCCACGCGACCGGCCAGCGACAGCCCCCGCCCACGCTCGTCGTACCCCTCGGGCTCACCGAAGGTGACAACGGGCCGCCGGCGGCCGGGAGTTCCCGCGGAGGCGCTCCAGGACATCGAGGGGTCCGGGGCGGAGTGGAAGGGGTGGGGCGGCGGAGCGGTGTCCCGGTAGGAAGGCGGAGCGGGGGCGGCAGACGGCACGGGGGCGGCGGCCGGACGAGGCGGGGCCTGGGCGGGAGCGGCCGAGGGCCGTGGCGGTGCTCCCGCCGCCGGGCGCGCGGGAGCGTCGACGGCCGGGAACGCCGTACCGGTCGCCGACGCGACGGCGGAACGCGACTGGACCCCGTCGTCCGGCAGCCCCGCCGAACGCGGCGGACGGGCGGCGTCCGTGCCACCCGTCCGAGCCGGCGCCTCGGCACCCGGGACACCGGCTGCCGGAGCCACCGTGGGACGCGGCGGGGCGCCGGACGCCGGGATGCCGGCCGGACGCGAGGGCTCGCCGGACGCCGGGATGCCGGCCGGACGCGAGGGCTCGCCGGACGCCGGGATGCCGGCCGGACGCGAGGGCTCGCCGGACACCGGGATGCCGGCCGGACGCGAGGGCTCGCCGGACACCGGGATGCCGGCCGGACGCGAGGGCTCGCCGGATCCCGCGGGGCCCGTGGGAACGCCGGTCGACGCGCGCCCCGTCGGGGACGGTGCGGCGCCCGCCGCCGGAGGATGCGCGGGACGCGCGGGGGCACCGGCCGACGGAGGCCCGGCCGGGCGCGGCGGGGTGCCCGCCGTCGGGGCGGCCGTCGGGCGTGACGGCGCGTCGGTGGACGGCGGCTGGGCCGGCCGGGGTGGCGGCGGGACGGCCTTCGGGGGGCCCGTGGGGCGCGGCGGGGCGGTCGGGACGGGGAACGTCCGCAGGTGCGGGGTCCACGCGCTGCCCGGGTCCTGCGCGCCGACGGCGGTGGCCGGGTGGTCGCCGCGCGGCGGTTCGGGCCGGCGGTCCCCACTCGCGCCGGACGTGCCGGACGTACCCCCGGCGGTGTCGCCCGACGGCGCGGACGGCGCGGACGGCGTGCCCGGGCGTGCGGTCGAAGGCCCTGCGGCGGCACGGCGCTCGTCCGGCTCCGACGACGGCCTCGGCTCCGCCGCCGCGCGAAGGGGACGCGGCGGGGCGGCCGGCGCCGACCCGGAGTCCGCGCGACGGGGCGCCTGGGCCGAGCCGTACGACAGCCGGAACGGCGCGGTCCGCCCGGTCTCCCGCCCGGCGGACGGGGGCGATGAGGGCCGGCCCAAGTCCCGCTCCACGGACGCCGGCGGCCTCCCTCGGCCGCTCTCCCCGCCGGTGCCCTCGCCGGAGAACGCGGAGGGCGCCGGTGGCGTGTCCGGGAAGCGGGCCGAGGCCGGCGGTGGGGGCAGGGGTGCGGTGGCGGCGTTCCGGGGCGGCTGGTCCTGTGGGGGCCGGAGGCCGGGGTGGCGGGGCCGAACGATGCGTTCGGCGGACGTCGAGCGGGCGACCGCGCGGTCCCCCGCCCCCTGTTCGGCCTGCCCCACCGCACCGCCCCGACTCGTCCGGTCCTCACGACTCTGCTGCCCGCCGGGCCGTCCCGGCAGCTGGTCCTGCCCGGTGGTCCCGGCCCCACCGGTGGATACGTCCGGCCGCTGCGACCGGTTCATCCGGGCCGGCCGGTCGAAGAACCCGGGCCGGTCCGCCCGGCGGGACGCGTCGGCCGGGGCCCGGGTGTCGGCCGGGCCGGTGCCGCCGTTGCCCGGCCGCGCCCGGTCGGGTGTCGGCGCGGGCTCTCCGGTGGGCTCCGTCGGGGTGTGGTCGGGCGAGGGGCGTCGTGGGACGGGGGCGTGCCGCGGTTCGCCGCTCATGCGCCCCCCGTTTCCTCGTGCCCGGGCCAACTTCTCGTACGGGCCGTCGTGCTCCCCGGTGCGAAGGCGTCCGCCCCGGGCACGCATACCCGCACGCGCGGATCCGCATCCCGGCGCGGGTCAGGCGGCCGTGGCGTTCCGCCGTACGTGCGCGTCACTCTACGGGTTGTGCGAGCGCGAACGGCAACCAGTCCGCGGGCCCGCGGCATCTGCCCGGATCGTCCCCCTACCCTGCGGTAATCCTGTCTGGCAGGCTTCGTTCATGACTGCGCGCGCCGCCGACCGGGCCCGTTACGACCGGGCCACCGCCCACCTGGACGCCCCTCTCGCGATCGTCGATCTGGAGGCCTTCGACGCCAACGCGGACGACCTCGTGCGCCGGGCCGGCGGCAAGCCGATCCGGGTCGCGAGCAAGTCCGTGCGCTGCCGCCCCCTGCTGGAACGGGTGCTCGCGAAGGCGGGTTTCGCGGGGATCATGTCGTTCACGCTCGCGGAGTCGCTGTGGCTCGCGCGGTCGGGGTTCGACGACGTCCTGCTGGCGTACCCGTCCGCCGACCGGAGCGCGTTCGCCGAGCTGGCCGCCGATCCGAAGCTGGCGGCCGCCGTGACGGTGATGATCGACGACCCGGCGCACCTGGACCTGATCGACGCCGCCCGGGACGGCGGGGGCGAAGTGGTCCGGGTCTGCCTGGAGTTGGACACCTCGCTGAAGCTGTTCGGGGGCCGGGTGCGGGTCGGGGCCCGGCGCTCGCCGCTGTACTCCCCCGCCCAACTCGCGGACCTGGCGCGGACCGTGGTCCGGCGGCCGGGCTTCAAGCTGGTCGGGATCATGGGGTACGAGGGGCACATCGCCGGGGTCGGGGACGACGTCGCCGGCCGGCCGCTGCGCTCCCGCGCGGTGCGGCTGATGCAGGCCACGGCCCGCCGTGAGCTGGCCGAGCGGCGCGGCGCGGTGGTGCGGGCGGTCCGGGCGGTGGCGCCGGACCTGGAGTTCGTCAACGGCGGCGGCACGGGCAGTGTGCAGACCACGGCGGCGGAGGACGCGGTCACCGAGATAGCGGCCGGGTCGGGCCTGTATGTGCCGCGTCTCTTCGACAACTACACGTCGTTCACCGGCCGTCCGGCCGCGCTCTTCGCCATGCCGGTGGTACGGCGGCCCGGTGTGGGGGTCGTGACCGTCCTCGGCGGCGGCTACCCGGCCTCGGGCGTCGCGGGACCGGACCGGCTCCCGGTGCCGTACCTGCCCGAGGGGCTGTCGTACGACTCCCAGGAGGGCCCCGGCGAGGTGCAGACCCCGCTGCTCGGCTCGGCGGCGGACGACCTGCTGATCGGCGACAAGGTGTGGTTCCGGCACGCCAAGGCGGGCGAGCTGTGCGAGCGGTTCGCGGAGCTGCAGCTGGTCGAGGGCGACCGGGTGACGGCGACGGTGCCCACGTACCGGGGCGAAGGTCACACCTTCCTGTGACCGGCAGGCCGCTAACCGGCCGGGCGGATCCCTCTCGTGATCTTGTCCATGTCGGCCAGCGGCGGCCCGTCCGGGCCCGCGTCGAAGACGAACCGGACGACGACGGGGGCCGGCACGCCGGTGTCGGAGGGGAAGGCCAGGGACTGGACGTAGCCGCCGGGTCCGTCGGCCGTCCGGACCCGCCAGCGCACCAGGTAGCCGTCGCGGCCCGCCACCGCGACCCGGCCGGACTTGACGACCTGGTGGGACCGGATGCCGCCGTAGGGCCGCCGGCCGCCGGGATCGTGGCCGTAGGCCGCGTCGGCCGCGTCGGGTACGTCCCGTTCGGCGACGGTGCGCGGGGAGGCGCCGTCGGCGCTGCCCGCCGTGCGGCTGATGACCTGGCCGTGCCGGCACCGGCCGGTGTGGGCCGGGCAGGCGTAGGTGCCGTCGGTGGTCATCACGACGTCGTCCTGGGCGAGGTAGGAGGAGCCGGTCCAGCCGGCCGGGACCGGCAGGCTGATGCCGTTGAGCTGGTCGACGACGAGGGACGGGGGCGCCGCCGCGCTGGGGGCGGCGCGGACGGTGGTGTCGGTTCGGCCGCGCGCCTCGTCGGTACGGAGCACGGTCGCGCCGGAGACTATCGCCGTCGCCAGCACGGCCGCGGCCGACGTGAGCGCGACCGCCCTGGCCCGCCCGGACGTCCGCGCCGCCGGGGTGGGCGGCGCGGGGAGGCCGGACGGGGTGCGCCGGTGCTCGGTCCAGGCCCGTCCGTCCCACCAACACTCCAGGTGCGGGGCCTCGGGGTCGGCGTACCAGCCGGGCGGCGGCGTCATGCTCACTCCCGCACTGTAGGGCGGGGGTGGGGGGTCCGTACACGGACTCCTAGAGGGGCGTGACGTACGCCCCGGAGATCCCGCCGTCCACCAGAAAGTCGCTGGCGTTGACGAAGGAGGAGTCGTCGCTGGCCAGGAAGGCGACGGCGGCGGCGATCTCCTCGGCCTCGGCGAACCGGCCGAGCGGGATGTGGACCAAGCGGCGGGCGGCCCGCTCGGGGTCCTTGGCGAACAGCTCCTGCAGGAGCGGGGTGTTGACCGGTCCCGGGCACAGCGCGTTGACGCGGATGCCCTCCCGGGCGAACTGCACGCCCAGTTCACGGGACATGGCCAGAACTCCGCCCTTGGAGGCGGTGTACGAGATCTGCGAGGTCGCCGCTCCCATCCTCGCCACGAACGACGCCGTGTTGATGATGGAGCCCTTGCCCTGCTGCCGCATGTAGGGGATGGCGGCCTTGCAGCACAGGTAGACGGAGGTGAGGTTGACCTCCTGGACGCGCTTCCAGGCCTCGAGTCCCGTCTCCAGGATGGAGTCGTCGTCGGGCGGTGAGATACCGGCGTTGTTGAAGGCGATGTCGACGCTGCCGTAGGTGTCGAAGGCGGTCTTGAACAGGGCATCGACCTGTTCGGCGTCGGTGACGTCGACCTTCACGAAGAGCCCGCCGACCTCCTCGGCGGCGGCTTTGCCGCGGGTCTCGTCGACGTCGGCGCAGACGACGTTGGCGCCCTCGGAGGCCAGCCGCCGCGCGGTGGCCAGGCCGATGCCACTGCCGGCTCCGGTGATGACGGCGGTACGGCCGACGAGCCGTCGGCAGACGATGTCAGAGGCCTCAGGGGTCTCAGAGGTCTCGGGGGTCTCCGAGGTCTCGGGGGTCTGAGCGGTCACTGTGCGGGGCCCTCCGTGCTGATGAAGACGTTCTTGGTTTCGGTGAAGGCGGTGAGGGCGTCCGGGCCGAGCTCGCGGCCGATCCCCGACTGCTTGAAGCCGCCGAAGGGGGTCCAGTAGCGGACGCTGGAGTGGGAGTTGACGGACAGGTTGCCTGCCTTGACGGCCTGGGAGACACGCAGGGCGCGGCCGACGTCACGGGTCCAGATCGAGCCGGAGAGGCCGTACTCGGTGTCGTTCGCGAGGCGGACGGCCTCGGTCTCGTCGTCGAAGGGGAGGACCACGGCGACGGGTCCGAAGACCTCCTCGGCGGCCACGCGCGCGTGCGGGTCGACGCCGGTGAGGACGGTCGGCGGGAACCAGAAGCCGGGGCCCTCGGGGGCCTTGCCGCGGATGCCGGGCGCGTCGGCGTCGACGTAGGAACGGACCCGTTCCAGCTGGGCCCTGGAGATCAGCGGGCCCATGTCCGTCGTCTCGTCGGCCGGGTCGCCGACGGTCACGGATTCGACGGCGGGGGTGAGGAGCTCCAGGAAGCGGTCGTACACGCTCCGCTGGACGAGGATGCGGGTGCGGGCGCAGCAGTCCTGGCCGGAGTTGTCCAGGAAGGACATGGGGGCCGCTGCCGCCGCGGCCTCGATGTCGGCGTCGGCGAAGACGAGGTTGGGGCTCTTGCCGCCGAGTTCGAGGGTGACGCGCTTCACCTGGTCGGCACAGAGCGCCATGATGCGCTTGCCGACGCGGGTGGAGCCGGTGAACACGATCTTGGCGACGCCCGCGTGTGTCACGAGCGCCTCGCCGGCGATGTCGCCGCGGCCGGGCAGCACCTGGAAGAGGTGCTCGGGAAGGCCTGCCTCCAGGGCGAGTTCGGCGAGGCGGAGGCCGGTGAGCGGGGTGGTCTCGGCGGGCTTGAGGACCACGGCGTTGCCGGCGGCGAGGGCGGGGGCGGTGCCCCAGGCCGCGATGGGCATGGGGAAGTTCCAGGGGGCGATGACGCCGACCACTCCGAGGGGTTCGAGGAGGGTGACGTCGAGGCCGCCGGGGACCGGGATCTGACGGCCGGTCAATCGCTCCACTCCCCCGGCCGCGTAGTCGAGCAGGTCCCGGACGTTGCCGGCCTCCCAGCGGGCGTTGCCGACGGTGTGGCCGGCCTCCCGGACCTCCAACCGGGCGAGCTCCTCCTGGTGTTCGTCGACGACGACGGCGAACCGGCGCAGCAGCCGGGCCCGTTCGCCGGGTGAGAGGGCGGCCCACCGCTCCTGGGCCCGCGCGGCCCGGCGGACGGCGGTGTCGACGTCCGCCTCCACAGCGCCGGGGACGGTCGCGATCACCTCCTCCGTGGCCGGGTTGAGGACGTCGAGTTCGTACTGCTGTTGCTGCGACAAGGGGTGCCTCACATGCGTTCGAAGGAGCGGCGCAGCTCCCAGTCGGTCACCGCGGCGTCGAAGGCCTCCAGCTCGACGCGGGCCATGTTGCGGTAGTGCGCGACGACCTCGTCCCCGAAGGCGGCTTTCGCGACGGGGCTGTTCTCCCAGAGCTCGGCCGCCTCGCGGAGGGTGGTCGGGACGTGTGCGAAGTCGCCGGTGTAGGCGTTGCCGGGGCAGGCCTCGGGCAGTTCCAGCCGCTGCTCGATGCCGTACAGCCCAGCCGCGATCAGACCTGCCACGGCGAGGTGCGGGTTGACGTCGCCGCCGGGCAGCCGGTTCTCGAAGCGCAGGGAGCGGCCGTGGCCGACGACGCGCAGCGCACAGGTGCGGTTGTCCTGGCCCCAGGCGACGGCGGTCGGCGCGAAGGAGCCCGGCTGGAACCGCTTGTAGCTGTTGATGTTGGGGGCGTACAGGAGCGAGAAGTCGCGGAGGGCGGCGAGCTGTCCGGCGAGGAAGTGCCGCATCACGTCGGACATGCCGTGCCCGTCGGCGAACACGTTGCGGCCGTCCGCGTCCGTCAGCGACAGGTGGATGTGGCAGGAGTTGCCCTCCCGCTCGTTGTACTTGGCCATGAAGGTGAGCGAGACGCCCTCCTGGGCGGCGATCTCCTTGGCACCGGTCTTGTAGATGGCGTGCTGGTCGCACGTGACCAGGGCCTCGTCGTAGCGGAAGGCGATCTCGTGCTGCCCGGGGTTGCACTCGCCCTTGGCGGACTCGACGGTCAGTCCGGCCCCCGCCATCTCGTTGCGGATCCGGCGCAGCAGCGGCTCGATCCGGCCGGTCCCGAGCACCGAGTAGTCGATGTTGTACTGGTTGACCGGGGTCAGCCCCCGGTAGTTCGCGTCCCAGGCCGCCTCGTAGGTGTCCTTGAACACGATGAACTCCAGCTCCGTACCGACCTGTGCGGTGTAGCCGAGTTCGGCGAGGCGCTCCAGCTGGCGGCGGAGGATCTGCCGGGGCGCGGCGACGACCGGGGAGCCGTCGTTCCAGGCGAGGTCGGCGATGAGCATCGCCGTGCCCGCGTTCCACGGCACGCGGCGGAGGGTGGAGAGGTCTGGGTGCATGGCGAAGTCGCCGTAGCCGCGGTCCCAGGAGGACATGGCGTAGCCGTCGACGGTGTTCATCTCGGTGTCGACGGCGAGGAGGTAGTTGCAGCCCTCGGTGCCGTGGCGCAGGACCTCGTCGAGGAAGAAACGGGCGGCGAACCGCTTGCCCTGCAGTCGCCCTTGCATGTCGGGGAAGGCCAGGACGACAGTGTCGATCTCACCGCTCGCGACGAGAGTGTGCAGCTCCTCGACGCTCAGCGGGGGTGTGCGGTCTGCCACGGGAGCTCCTTCGGCTGGCGATGTGCTGCTGCGGCCGGACGGGGAGCTCTAAGGTATTGAAGAGAACCATTGCTTGGGAAGGGGGTACGGCCATATGTCGCTGGACGCGGACGGCGCCCTCGACGACCCGTTGACGCCGGTGCTGCGACCGGTGCGGGCGGGCAACGGCTTCGAGGAGGCGCTGGAGCAGATCCTGCAGGTGGTCCGGCTGGGCCTGGTCCCGGGCGGCGAGCGGCTGCCCGCCGAGCGGGTGCTGGCGGAGCGGCTCGGGATCAGCCGGGTGACGCTGCGCGAGGTCCTGAAGGTGCTCCAGGACCAGGGGCTGGTGGAGTCCCGGCGCGGGCGCTACGGCGGGACGTTCGTGCTGCCGCGCACGGACGCCGGCGGTGAGGACGAGCTGCGGCGCCGGATCACCGAGGTCGACATCGAGGACGTGCTGCGCTTCCGGGAGGTCCTGGAGGTGGGCGCGGCGGGCCTGTGCGCGGCGCACGGCCTGACCGGCGAGCAGGCGCTCCGCCTCCGCGAGGCGCTGGCCCGCACCCACGAGGCACCGCTGGCCGACTACCGCCGCCTGGACACCCTGCTCCACCTCACGATCGCCGAACTGTGCGGCTCCCCCTCCCTGACCGCCCAGTACGCGGCGGTACGGGCCACGGTCAACGACCTCCTGGACTGCATCCCGCTCCTGGTCCGCAACCTGGAGCACTCGCAGCGCCAGCACATCGCACTGGTGGAGGCGGTGCTGGACGGGGACGCGGACGGCGCGCGGGAGATGATGCGGGAGCACTGCGCGGGGACGGCCGCGCTGCTGCGGGGCTTTCTGGCGTAATGGCCGCCGCCCATGCCATAAAGGTATTCGCGCACACCTTTGTGACTCGGGAGGGGTCCATGACCGGACGGCCGCTGATCGGCGTGAGCACGTACCTGGAGGCGGGGGCCCGCTGGGGTGTCTGGGAGCTGGAGGCGGCCCTGCTGCCGGCCGGCTACCCGCGCCTGGTGCAGCGGGCGGGCGGCCTGGCGGCGATGCTGCCTCCCGACGCGCCGGAGCATGCGGCGGCGACGGTGGCCCGGCTGGACGGCCTGGTGATCGCGGGCGGCCCGGACGTGGAGCCGGTCCGTTACGGCGCCGAGCCCGATCCCCGAACCGGCCGGCCCGCCCGGGTCCGGGACGCCTGGGAGCTGGCCCTGATCGACGCGGCGCTGACCACGGGGGTGCCGCTGCTCGGGATCTGCCGGGGCATGCAGCTGCTGAACGTCGCGCTGGGCGGCACGCTGGTGCAGCACATCGACGGGCATGCGGAGGTGCCGGGGGTGTTCGGCCGCCACCCGGTCAAGCCGGTCCCCGGCACCCTGTACGCCGGGACGGTTCCGGAGGAGGCGTCGGTCCCGACCTTCCACCACCAGGCGGTGGACCGTCTCGGGGCGGGCCTCGTGGCGTCGGCGTACGCGGCGGACGGCACGGTCGAGGCGGTCGAGCTGCCCGCCGGGCACGGGTGGGTCCTCGGGGTGCAGTGGCATCCGGAGATGGGGGACGATCTGCGGGTCATGCGCGCGCTGGTCGCCGCCGCGTCGGGGTCCTGAGGGGAGCTCTCGCCCCCGCCGCCCCTACCCGTCCCGTCCTCCAGGGGCAAGGGGACCGGGGGTGCAGGGGGCGGCGCCTTCTGGGGGTCAGGTGCGGGTCAGGGTCAGAAGGTCGCGGGCCGGGCCGGTTGGGCGGTGGCCGGTCGGCCAGACGGCTCGGAGGGCGCGGCGGAGGGCGATGCCCTCCAACGGGATGCTGACCAGCCGCCGCATCGACAGCTCCTCGCCCACCGCCAGTTCGCTGAGGACCGCGGGGCCCGCGCCGCTGACCGCCGACGCCTTCACGGCCGTGGTCGAGGACAGTTCGATCAGCGGGCGGGCCAGGCCGCCCAGCGCGGCGTCGAGGACCTGGCGGGTGCCGGAGCCGCGTTCGCGCAGGATCAGCGGGGTCGCCGCCAGTTCCGCCGCGGCGAGCGGGCGCCGGCGGCGGGCCCAGGGGTGGGCGGGGGCGACCACGACGATCAGCCGGTCGTGGGCTATCACCGCCGAGTCCAGGCCGTGCGGGACCGTCAGGCCCTCCACGAAGCCGAGGTCCGCCTCGTCCGCGAGCAGCCGTTCCGCCACCGCCGCCGAGTTGCCGGCGAGCAGGGACACCGCCGTGTCGGGGCGCTGGGCGCGCAGCGCGAGCAGCCAGCCGGGGAGCAGGTACTCGGCGATGGTCATGCTCGCCGCGACCCGCAGCCGCGAGTCCCGCCGGTCCCGGAGCGCCTGGGTCCCCGCGTCGAAGGCCTCCGCCGCCTCCACCACCCGCCGCGCCCAGTCGGTCACCAGCGCCCCCGCGTCGGTGAGCCGGGAGCCGCGCGGTGAGCGGTCGACCAGGGCCACGCCCAGCTGCCGCTCCATGGACCGGATGCGGCTGCTGGCCGCCGGCTGGGTGATGCCGACCTCCCGCGCCGCCGCCCCCAGGCTGCCCAGCCGCGCCACCGCCAGCAGCAGCTCCAGCGCGCCGAGGTCCGGCACCCGGTGCGCCAGTGTGCCGCCGCCCGACCGTTCCGCCGTCTCGCTCATAAGACCAGCTTATGTCCCCATAGAAACGGACTCCCTGGTCGCGGCCCCGAAGCGGCGGGACCGTGGAGCCATGGTCACCGCAGTCCGGCATCTCGGCCCCAACTGGTACGCGTCCGTCATGGGCACCGCGGCCCTCGCCCTCGGCGGCGCCGCGCTCGGCGCCGACGGCCCGCGCGAACTCCTCACCGGCGTCTGGGCGCTCTCCCTGCTGCAGCTCCTGGTCCTGCTGGCCGCCCGTGCCCTGCACTGGGCCCACCACCGCGACCAGGCCCTCGCCCACCTCCGCGACCCCGCGGTCGCCCCCTTCTACGGCTGCCTGGCGATGGCGCTGCTCGCCGTCGGCGCCGGTGCCCTCGCCCTCGGGCAGGACTGGATCGGCGAGCCGGCCGCCGTCGCGCTCGACTCGGTGCTGTTCGTCGCCGGTACCGCCGTGGGACTCGTGGCCGCCGTCGCCGTGCCGTACCTGCTGGCCGTACGGCACCGGGTCGAGCCCGGTCAGGCCTCCCCGGCCTGGCTGCTGCCGCTGGTGGCGCCGATGGTGTCGGCCGCGGTGGGCCCGCAGCTGATCCCGCATCTGCCGCCCGGGCAGCCGCGCGAGGCCCTGCTCTACGGCTGCTTCGCACTCTTCGGGCTGAGCCTGCTGGCCACGCTGCTGATGCTGACGCTCGTCTTCGCCCGGCTGGTCACCGGCGGCCCGCTGCCGCTCGCGCTGACGCCGACGGTCTTCCTGGTGCTGGGCCCGCTCGGGCAGTCCACGACGGCGGTGGGTGCCTTCGCGGACCTCGCCCCGGGGGTCGTACCGGCGCCGTACGCGGCCGGCTTCGGTCTCCTCGCCGTGCTGTACGGGGTTCCGGTCATGGGGTTCGCCCTGTTCTGGCTGGCGCTGGCGGCCGCGCACGTGGTGCGGGCCCGGCGGCACGGGATGCGGTTCGCCATGACGTGGTGGGCCTTCACCTTCCCGGTGGGCACGTGCGTCACGGGGGCCGCCGCGCTCGGGCGGCACACCGGGTTCGCCGGGTACCACTGGCTGGCGGTGGGTCTGTACGGCCTGCTCGTCGCCGGCTGGCTCGCGGCCGCCTCCGGCACCGTACGCGGGCTGCTCAGCGGAGAGCTGCTCGCAGCGCCTCGCCCAGCACCCGCGGCGCCTCGGCCAGTGACGGTCCGTACCACGTCAGGTGCCGTCCACTGAGCAGCGCGCACGGCAGCCCGGGGAACGCCTCCGGGCCGTCGGCGGCGGTGAAGCGGTAGGGCTCGTCCGGGAGGACGACCAGGTCGGGGCCCGCGTCCCGGAGTCCGTCGAGCGGGATGCGGGGGTAGCGCCCGGGGTGGTCTCCGAAGAGGTTGCGTACGCCGAGCCTTGCCAGCACGTCACCCGCGAAGGTGTCCCTGCCCAGGACCATCCACGGCCGCCGCCAGATCGGTACGACCGCGGTGGCAGCGGGCTCGGGCAGCAGTGCCGACCACGACTCCTCCGCCTCGTCCAGCCAGCGGGGGCGGCCGTGCGCGCCGCACGCGGCCAGCACCCGGGCCAGCTCGCGGAAGGCCTGCGGCACGTCCCGCACCTCCGTGACCAGGACCTCCACGCCGGCGGTGCGCAGGGCGTCCAGGTCGGGGGCGCGGTTCTCCTCCTCGTTGGCGATCACCAGGTCGGGGGTGAGGGCGAGGACGCGGTCGAGGGCGGGGTTCTTGGTGCCGCCGACGCGGGGGAGGCCGAGGCCGGCGGGGTGGGTGCACCAGTCGGTGACGCCGACGAGGACCTCGGGGACCGTTTCTGCGATCGCCTCGGTGAGGGAGGGAACCAGGGAGACCACGCGCCGTGGTGCTCTGTCGGTCCGTTGTGGTTGCGCGTGCGGTTCCCCGCGCCCCCTGCGGAGCGCTCCGGAGTGGGGCGACTCGGAACCGGGGACGTCAGCGCTGGCGATCGTGGACTGCCTCGATGTGCTCCGCCACCGCGACCACGACGACCCGGGTGTCCGGGACCGTCGCGCGCCAGCGGTGGCGTACTCCGCCGGTGAGGTAGAGGGTGTCGCCGCGGCCCAGGCGGTAGGCGCGTCCCTCGGCCTCGACCTCCACGGCGCCGTCGGCGACGTACATCAACTCGTCGTTGCGGTGCTGGAATTCGCGGCCGGGTTCGTGGTCGCCGGTGAATTCCGAGGCGTGCAGCTGGTGGTGACCGCGGACCAGGGAACGCACCCGGGGCGCGAAGTCCGGCTCGGACGTGTCGTCGGCGCGCACGACGTCGACGCTGCACGCCGGGTCGGCGGCGGCGAGGAGTTCGACGGCCGTGGTGCGCAGGGCGTCGGCGAGCTTCTCCAGGGAGGTGCGGCTGGGACGGGCCCTGTCGTTCTCGACCTGGCTCAGGAAGGGCACCGACAGGCCACTGCGTTCGGCCACGACGGCGAGGGTGAGCTCCAGCGCACGGCGGCGCCGCCGGACTGCCGCGCCCACCCGCACGGGCTGCTGGTCTTTGTGGTCGCCCATCGCTCCGGCTCCCTCCTTCGCTCGTCGTTCCGTCCTTCGGGTGCCCGGCTCGGGCCGGACCCCTCCTGACGGGTTCTCTGCACCCTACGCATGTTCGGCAAACCGTTTCAGGCGGCCGTCACATCCCTGTCACGTCCGGTGAGCGCGACCCTCACAGTTCGCGCCAGTGCCCGAGCTCGGCGGACTGACCGGGCGCGGGCTCTTCCTCCGCGACGAACACGCCGACCGGGCGGGCCGGACGGCCGTCGGATCGGTCAGCAGTACGGCCGACGGACCGGCGAGGGCGCGGCTCCCGCGGGGGTGCGCGCCCTGTCAGGACGCGGGGGCGCCCCAGGGGTTCAATGCGCGAGCGGTCGCCGATGTTCCCGGCGGCGCCCCGGGCGCGGAGTGGCTGTTCGGGGCGGTGCTCCGGGCAGGTCCGCCGGGCGCGCAAGTCCCGCGGAGTGCACCGGAGTTGCGGCCCGCTCCACCGTGTCCTGGTGTACCGCGGCGAGGTCGGGGGTGACCTCGGCGCGCGTGGACGGCGTGGTGGCGCGTCGAACGCACGGTCGGCCGATCCGGCGGCAGGACGGAAAGGCTTGGGCAGTGCCGTAGCGCTATGTGGTTGGCCGGATCCTTCTCGTAGACGAGGGCCGCCGCACCGGCCGGTCGCTGTCGGTGCCGTACGGCATGATGCCTGGCGTGACCGCACGACTGATGCTTCTCGACACCGCCTCGCTGTACTTCCGCGCCTACTTCGGCGTCCCGGACTCCGTGAAGGCGCCGGACGGCACGCCGGTGAACGCCGTACGCGGGCTGCTGGACTTCATCGACCGGCTGGTCAAGGACCACCGGCCGGACCTGCTGGTGGCCTGCATGGACGCGGACTGGCGGCCGCACTGGCGGGTCGACCTCATCCCCTCCTACAAGGCGCACCGGGTCGCCGAGGAGCGCGAGACGGGACCGGACGAGGAGGAGGTGCCGGACACCCTCTCCCCGCAGGTGCCGGTCATCGAGGAGGTACTGGACGCGCTCGGCATCGCCCGGGTCGGCGTCGCCGGGTACGAGGCCGACGACGTGATCGGCACCTTCACCGCACGCGCCGCGGGCCCGGTGGACATCGTCACCGGCGACCGCGACCTCTACCAGCTGGTGGACGACGCGCGCGGGGTGCGGGTGCTGTACCCGCTCAAGGGTGTCGGCACGCTGCAGATGACGGACGAGGCGTGGCTGCGCGAGAAGTACGGGGTGGACGGAGGCGGGTACGCGGACCTGGCGCTGCTGCGCGGCGACCCGAGCGACGGGCTGCCCGGGGTGCCCGGCATCGGCGAGAAGACGGCCGCGAAGCTCCTCGCCGAGTTCGGCGACCTGCCCGGGATCATGGCCGCGGTCGACGATCCGAAGGCGAAGCTCACGCCGTCGCAGCGCAAGCGGCTGGACGAGGCCCGGCCGTACGTCGCCGTGGCGCCGAAGGTGGTCCGGGTCGCCGACGACGTACCGCTGCCTGAGGTCGACACGGTTCTGCCGAAGTCCCCGCGGGACCCGGCGCGCCTGGACACCCTCGCCGCCCGCTGGGGCCTGGGTGGCTCACTGAACCGCCTGCTGGCGACACTGGAAGCCTGACCACGCCTGCCCCGAAGGAATCCCCGAAGGAATCCACGGAGGAATCCCGAAGGAATTGTTCCGGCAAAGCCCGCCCATCAAGTGTTCATGGAAGAGGTGTTCACTGGGAAAGAGGTGCTAACTTAGGTAAACCTAACCATTGAGCAGGGAGGTCGGTCATGGCAGAGCGCCCGGGACGTAAGCCGCGCAAGCCCCATTCCGCTCAGGTGGTGCGCACCGAGCGGCTGAGCCCGCACATGCAGCGCGTGGTCCTCGGCGGTGACGGGCTGGCCGGTTTCGCCGCGGACACCTGCACTGATCACTACGTGAAACTCCTCTTCGGGCCGGCGGGCGTCACCTATCCGGAGCCCTTCGACCTGGAGCGGATCAGGGCCGAGTTCCCCCGTGAGCACTGGCCGGTGACCCGGACCTACACCGTGCGCTCCTGGAATCCCGAACACCGGGAGCTGACCCTGGACTTCGTGGTGCACGGCGACGAGGGCCTGGCCGGGCCGTGGGCCTGCCGTGTCCAGCCCGGCGAGACCGTGCGCTTCATGGGCCCCGGCGGCGCCTACGCTCCCGACACGGAGGCCGACTGGCATCTGCTCGCCGGAGACGAGAGCGCGCTGCCCGCCATCGCCCGTGCGCTGGAGTCCCTGCCGGCCGGGGCGAAGGCCTTCGCCTTCGTCGAGGTCGCCGGCCCCGGGGAGGAGCAGAAGATCGACTCCGACGTGGAGGTCGTCTGGCTGCACCGGGGCGGGCGGCCGGTCGGCGAGGCCCTGGTCGCCGCCGTACGGGCGCTGGACTTCCCGGAGGGCCGGGTGCACGCCTTCGTGCACGGCGAGGCGAGCTTCGTGAAGGAACTGCGGGCGCTGCTGCGGGTGGAGCGCCAGATCCCGCGCGAGGACCTGTCGATCTCCGGCTACTGGCGTCTCGGGCACAACGAGGACGGCTGGCAGGCCTCCAAGCGGGAGTGGAACGCCCGGATCGAGGAGGAGCAGGAGGGCGACGCCGCCGCCGCGTGAGCCGACTGGCGGCACCTCAGGAGAAGGTGCCGCCACCCGTTGCCGGTCACTCCGGCCGCCGGTACCGCGTGCCGGTCACACCGACCGCTGGTACGACCTGAAGGTCCTGATCGACAGCCACACGGCCGCCACCGCCAGCGCCAGCAGCGCCCCGCCGCGGCCGAGCACCCCGCCCCAGTCGGGGTCCGCCGACAGCGCCGAACGGCTCGCCACCATCGCCCAGTTGAGCGGGTTGAAGTCGGCGATGTGCCGCATCCAGCCGGGCATCTGGGACGGTGCCATGAAGGCGCTGGACAGGAAGGTCAGCGGGAGCAGCAGGAAGGTGTTGATCCCGATGATCGACTCCCGCTCGCGCACCAGCATGCCGAGCGCGTTGGACAGCGCGCCGAAGATCGTGCCGAGCAGCACGGCCGACACCAGCAGGACGGCTATGCCGCCGGCCCCGCCGGGGTAGTCGGCGCCGCCCAGCAGGCCGAGCAGCACGATGATCAGCGACTGGCCGGCGGTGACCAGGCCGTTGTTCACCACGTTGCCGTTCATCAGCGCGGCCCTGCTGACCGGTGTGGTCAGGAAGCGGTTGAGGGTGCCGCGCTGGATCTCCTCCAGGGTGCCCATGCCCGCCCACATGTTGGAGCTGAGCGCGCTCATCACGACCACGCCCGGCACCAGGTAGTCGAGGTAGGAGGTGGTGCCGAAGCCACCCAGCTCGACGACCTTCTTGAACAGGTTGCCGAACAGGAACAGCCAGATCACCGGCTGGATCAGGGTGATGACGGCGAACGCGGGCTGCCGGGCGAACACCACGAGCTGACGCCGGGTCATGTACCAGGTCTGGGAGACGGCGTTGCTCATCGGGCACCTCCGGCCAGGGCGAGGGAACCGGCGGTGTCGGCGTCGGCGTAACGACGGCCCGCGTAGCGCAGGTAGACGTCGTCGAGGGAGGGCCGGGCGACGGTCGCGGCGACCACGGTCACCCCGGCCCGCTCCAGCGCGGCCAGCAGCGCCGGCATCGCGGCCGCCCCGTCGTCGGCGCGGGCGCTGATCCGGCGCCCGTCGAACAGCGCCTCGCGCACGCCCGGCAGTCCGGTCAGCGCGCCCGTGAGCAGGGTGCGGCCGGCTTCCCCGGGCGCCTCGCGCAGCTCCACGTGGACGGCGTCGCCGCGCAGTTCGCCCTTGAGGGAGTCCGGGGTGCCCTCGACCACGACCCGGCCGCGGTCGACGATCGCGATCCGCTCGGCGAGCCGGTCGGCCTCCTCCAGGTAGTGCGTGGTGAGCAGGATGGTCAGGCCCTCCTGGCCGGCCAGCCGGCCGATCTCGTCCCACATCGCGGTGCGCGCCTCGGGGTCGAGACCGGTGGTGGGCTCGTCGAGGAAGAGCACCTCGGGGCGGTGGACCAGGCCGAGGGCCACGTCGAGCCGGCGCCGCATGCCGCCGGAGTAGCCCTTGACCTGGCGGCCGGCGGCGTCGCTGAGGGTGAAGCGGTCCAGCAGCTCGTCGACCCGTCGGTTCAGCGCGGCCCCGCGCAGGCCGTAGAGCCTGCCCTGGAGCTGGAGGTTCTCCCGGCCGGTGGCGACGGGGTCGGCGCCGGAGTTCTGGGCGACCACGCCGATCGCGCGGCGCACCCGGTCCGGGTGGCGCAGCACGTCGTGTCCGGCCACGGTGGCGGTGCCGGAGTCGGGGCGGGCCAGGGTCGTGAGGATCTTGACGGTGGTGGACTTGCCGGCGCCGTTGGGCCCGAGGAGCCCGAAGACGGTGCCGGATTCGACGGTGACGTCCATGCCGTTGAGGGCGGTGACGTCGTGGGGATAGGTCTTGATCAGCTGGCGCGCCTGCACTGCGGGCGCACGGGTGTTCATGACAGGGCTCTCCTGAATGAGCGGATGACAGCTGATCCGCCTGAGGAGCACCGGGCTATCCTGGGTGTGCCGCACCTCGATCGCCCGGATCTACCTCTCGGCGGGTTCAGCTCGGGGTTCGAGACCCTGGCGGGGCTGCTGCAACAGCTCCGCCGGGGTCTGTTCCTGTTACCGGTCCGCCTCCGTGAACTCCGGCGGGACTTCGCCGGTCTCGTGGTACCGGCGCCATTCCTCGACGCCCGGCAGCGAACCGTCCTGCATCTCCCGCACGAAGCCGCGGACCCATTCGGTCTGCGCTTCCAGCATGTGCAGGTGGTATTCGACCTCGACGACGAACAGTCGGGGCAGGGTCTCGTGCAGCTTCTCCAGCACGGCCCGGCCGCCGGTGACCTCGACCTCCAGGGTGCTGAGCCGATCCTCCAGCAGACGCTCGACCTCGTCGGGCGGCAGGGCGCCCATCAGCGAGAGCGCCGTCTCGAAGATCGGGTACTCCTTCACCGGGACGGCCATCAGGTCGGACAGCCAGTGGACCATCTCCTCACGCCCGGCGCCGGTGATGCCGTAGACCGTGCGCTCCGGGCGGTTGCCCTGCCGCTCCACGTCGGCCACCTCGACGAAGCCGTGCTTCTCCAGGTTCTGCATGACCGTGTAGAGCGACCCGTAGTTGATCCGGGTGCTGGTGTCCTTGCCCTGACGGCGCATGGTCTGGGCGATCTCGTACGGATGCATCGGACCCTGCAGGAGGGTCGTCAGCACGACGAGGGCCAGAGGATTGCTGAGCTTGCGCCGCTTCACCGCCATGCCGACCACCTCGCTTCCGAATATCCGTGACCGAACATATCGCGTCCCCACGGCGTACGTCAATACTCACGATGTATCGCGTCTGAAGCTATCGCGCAAGGACGTGAGGACTTGGGACCGCCCCGGACACGCCCGTGTGACGCCTTCGAAACAGCGCGTCCCTAATTTCTGTCGCCCGACAGGAAATCGGCCTGACAGGCAGGTACCGCCGTGACGACCATCGACGACCACTCCCTGAGGGAGTCCGACGACCGCTCCCTGGAGGAGTTCGGCTACCGCCAGGAGCTGCATCGCAGCCTCGGCCGGTACGCCTCGTTCGCCGCCGGGTTCTCCTTCATCTCCGTGCTGACGACCGTCTTCCAGTTCTTCGCCTTCGGGTACGCCTTCGGCGGCCCGGTCTTCTTCTGGGCCTGGCCGGCCGTCCTGGTCGGCCAGTTGCTGGTGGCCGCGTGCTTCGCCGAACTGGCCGGCCGCTACCCGATCTCCGGCGCCATCTACCAGTGGTCCTCCCGCCTGTCGAACCCGTCCTTCGGCTGGTTCGCCGGCTGGATCATGGTGATCGGGCAGGTCGTGGTGGTCGCGGCGGCCGCGCTCGCCCTCCAGATGGTGCTGCCCGCGCTGTGGTCCGGCTTCCAGCTGATCGGCACGGACACCGCGGTGACCTCGGCCGACGGGGCCGCCAACGCAGCCGTGCTGGGCGTCGTCCTGCTGGTGCTCACCACCCTCGTGAACATCATGGACAACCGGGTGATGTCCGTGATCAACCGGGTCGGGGTGACCGCCGAGATCATCGGCGCGGTACTGATCATCGTGCTGCTGCTCACCCACTCCGAGCGCTCCCCCGGCATCACGTTCCACACCGGTACGGCCGCCGAGGGCGGTCTGCTGGGCGCCCTCCTGGTCGGCTCGTTCACGGCCGCCTACGTGATGATCGGCTTCGACAGCGCGGGCGAGATGAGCGAGGAGACCCACCACCCGCGGCGCACGGCACCGCGCACGATCCTCACGGCGCTGACCGCCGCGGGCCTGCTCGGCGGCCTGGTCATCCTGGGCGGCCTGCTGGCCGCGCCCAGCCTGACCGACGGGCACCTCGGGGTCGACGGGCTCAGCTACGTCCTCACCAGCAGCCTCGGCGACGGGGTGGGCCGGGTACTGCTGGCCGACGTGGTGGTGGCCATCGCGGTGGCGACGCTGGCGATCCAGACCGCGGCCTCGCGGATGCTGTTCTCCATGGCGCGGGACGGGCAGCTGCCGTTCGCCGAGCGGCTGGCGCGGGTGAATCCGCGCACCGGGATGCCGGGGGCGCCGGCCGTGGTGGTGGGGGTGCTGGCCGCCGTACTGCTGTTGCTCAACTTCGCGTCGCCGGACGCGTTCCTGGCGATCGGGACCACGTGCATCGTGATGCTGTACCTCGCGTACGCGATGGTGACCGGGCCGCTGCTGGTGCGGCGGCTGCGCGGGGAGTTCCGGGCCGAGGGGACGGACGAGACCGGGGCGCCGCTGTTCTCGCTGGGGCGGTGGGGGGTGCCGGTGAACGTGGTCGCGCTGCTGTACGGGCTTGCGATGACCGTGAATCTGGCGTGGCCCCGGGAGGCCGTGTACGACCCCAGTGGGGGGCACTGGTACTTCCGGTGGTTCACCGTGTTGTTCCTGGTCGGGACGGTGGTGGTGGGCGGCGTGTGGAGGCTCACCCGGGCGGAGTCGCGCAGTGCGGTCGCTGTGCCGGAGGCTGTGGCGTAGTGGTCGGGTGCGGGTGGGTGGGGGCTGGTCGCGCCCACGCGGCGGAGCCGCAGGCCGACACAGCCCCGCGCCCCCAGGAAGGGGGCACTCCCGTAGCCTTGGCTGCACATGAGACGCAAGACCCCAGCCCCGCCCTCTCCCCTCCCCCAGCGCCAGGGGGTGGACCCCGTGCGGGTCCGGTTGCCCTTCTCCGACGGCTGGGCCACGGTCGGTGACTATCTGATCGAGCGGCTCTCCGGAGCCGCACCCGGCGAAGTCGCCGCGATGCTGGACTCAGGGCTCGTCGTGGGGGGGGGGGGGGAAAAACACCCCCCCCCCCCCCCCCCCCCCCCCCCCCCCCCCCCCCCCCCCCCCCCCCCCCCCCCCCCCCCCCCCCCCCCCCCCCCCCCCCCCCCCCCCCC
>NZ_JBVJNZ010000018.1:0-101799 GCF_055583445.1 Streptomyces sp. NPDC104761
CGACCACCAACCTAGCGGCGCCCTCTCCCGCCCCCCCCCCCCCCCCACCCCTCCCCCCCCCCCCCCCCCCCCCCCCCCGGGCCCGGTTCAGGCGGGCCCGTCCGGCGGACGGACGGGGTTGTGCGGGGGCAGGGTCACTTCTTGGCGAGCAGCGTCTTGCTCTGGTTCTGCATGTCGGTGAAGACGGAGTCGTTCTTCTGGCCGGCGAAGTAGGCCTGGAACAGCGGCTGGAACGCGTCCTGGAGGGCGGCGCCGTTGCCGTAGACCGGGGACGGGTAGAGGACCTTGTCCTTGATCATGTCCGTGAAGACGGACAGGTCCACGCCCGTCTTGGCCAGCGCCTTGGCCGAGGCGTCCATGGACGCCGGGATCGACGGGAAGAAGGTGCCGGTCAGGGAGGCCTTCGACTGGCAGGCCTCGCTGCCCATGTACGAGACCCACTTCCAGGCCAGGTCGGGGTTCTTGGTGCCGGCCCAGATGTTGTTCCCGTTGGAGTTGCTGAGCACGGACCTGGTCTTGCCGTCGGGGCCGTACGGGGTGGGCGCGATCCCGACCTTGACGCCGGGGATCTTCACGAAGGTCGAGGCCTCCCACGAACCGCCGGTCTCCATGGCGACCTTGCCGGAGGAGAGCAGGTCGACGTCGCTGACGCTGTCGTTGAACTGCCCGATCCTGGGCGCGTAACCCTTGTCGGTCAGGGAGCGGATCCAGTCCATGGTCTTCACGAACCGTGGGTCGGCGTAGTTGAACACCGTCGGCCAGGTGGTCTTGTCGCCCAGCCGCCAGCCCGTGGTGCTGACCAGCGGGTTCCAGGTGAACTGGCCGATGAAGTCCTTCGACGCGACCTGCCCGTAGCCGTAGGTCCTGATGTGGGACTTGTCGAAGCCCTTCTCGTCGCCGCGGCGTCCCTTGGTGTCGATCGTCAGGTGGGCGATCATCTTGCCCAGCGTGCCGCCGTTGTCCGGGTTCCAGTTCAGCGACTTGACGTCCTGGTCGGTGTACCCCGCTTTCTTGACGGCGTCCTCGTTGAAGTAGACGCCGGACGCCGCCCAGTCCAGCGGCAGGGCGTACTGCTTGCCGTCGGTGTACTTCCAGGCGTCCACGCCGACGGAGAACCGGGACAGGTCGAACTTGTCCTTGGCGATGTAGTCGTCCATCGCGAGCAACTGGTGCTGTGAGGCGTACGCCTGGAAGAACTGGACGCTGTTCTGGAAGGCGTCGGGCGCGGTACCGGCCACGAACCCGGCGGTCAGCTTGGTGAAGTAGTCGTTGACGTTGTACTGCGTGATCTTCACCGTGGTGCCGGGGTTGGCCTTCTCGAAGTCCGTGGCACAGACCTTGTACGCGGCGGCCTGCTTGTCGTCCCAGGTCCACCAGTTGACGGTCTTGGAGCCGCCGGCGGAGGACGAGCCGTTCGAGCAGGCGGAGAGCACGGCGGCCAGGGTGAGTGTGGCGCCCAGCGCGACCGTCCTGCGGACTCTCGTGTTTCTTCTCATCGTTGTTCCTTCTTTCGGGAGGACGCGGTGGGTGCTGGGGACGGCAGCACCGCGGGGTGGGACGACGTCTTGAGGAGCGCGCCGAACGCGCCGAGGGCGACGGCCAGGTCGTCGGGTCCGCCGGCGTCGTGGCCGTTGAACTCCCACAGCCGCAGCTCCTTGGGGCCGGCGTAGGCGTGGTACGCGGCGATCGCGGTGACCGGCGGGCACACCTCGTCGCGCAGTCCGGCGGAGAACCAGGCCGGGGCGCTCGCGCGGCGGGCGAAGGCGAGGCCGTCGAAGTAGCCGAGGGTGCCGAAGGTCTGCTCCACCCGGTCCCGGCGGGCGGTCAGGTACCCGATGATCTCGGCGTAGGGCTCGGCGGAGGTGAGCCGGGTGGCCTGCCGGATGTCGCAGAGGAACGGCGCCTGGAAGTGGGCGGCGGCCAGTCCGGGCACGAGTCCGGCCACCGCGAGGGCGATGCCGCCGCCCTGGCTCGGGCCGACGAGGGCGACCCGGTCCGGGTCGACGAGGTCGGTGCGGCCGCGCAGGGCGTCGACGGCGCGGACGGCGTCGGTGAACACCCGGCGGTAGACGTAGGTGTCCTTGTCCTCGATGCCGCGGGTGAGGAAGCCGGGGTGGGCGGGGCCGCTGCCGACCGGGTCGGGGGTCGCTCCCCCGCCGGCCCAGGCGCCGCCCTGGCCGCGGGCGTCGACCAGCAGGTGGGCGTATCCGGCGGACGCCCAGAGCAGGTCGTCGAGGGGGGTGCCGCGCCCGCTGCCGTAGCCGTGGAACTGGACGACCGCGGGCAGCGGTCCGCGGCGGTGGCGGGGCATCCGGAGCCAGGCGCGGACCGGATGGCCGCCGAAGCCGGGCAGTTCGGCGTCGAAGACGTCGACCGTCTCCAGGCCGGTGGGGACCTCGGTGAGTTCCAGGACGGGCTCGCGCTCGGCGCGGGTCTCGGCGAGGGTGCCCTTCCAGAAGGTGTCGAAGTCCTCCGGTTCCCGGTAGGCGCTGCGGTAGGCGAAGAGTTCGGGGACGTCCTGTTCGGTCAGCACGGCGCCGGCTCCCCTCGGGGGTGCAGCGCGGCGTCCAGCTCGATCTGGTGGCCGGCCGGGAGCCGCAGTTCGGTCTCGTCGTCCCGGTGCCGGATCCGCACGGTCTCGGCGGCGTCACCGGTGAGCCGGCGCACGGTGGCACCGGTCAGCGCGCCGTCGGCCCAGGCGAAGTCGACGGCGAGGCCGCCGCGGCAGCGCAGGTCCCGGGCCTCGCCGTCGGCCCACTGCGCGGGCAGGGCGGGCAGCAGGTGGAGGGTGCCGGTGTGGCTCTGCAGCACCATCTCGGCGATGGCGGCCATGAGTCCGTAGTTGCCGTCGATCTGGAACGGCGGGTGGGTGGAGAAGAGGTTGGGGAGCAGGCCTCCCCAGCGGGAGCCGTCCACGGGGGCGTCGACCGCGAAGTCGCCGTCGAGCGGGCGGGCGGCTTCGAGGAACAGCGAGCGGGCGGTCGCCGCGTCGCGCAGCCAGGCCCGCAGGGCGATCTTCCAGGACCACGACCAGCCCATCGCGCCGGGGCCGCGGCGGTCCATCGACCTGCGTGCCGCGGCGGCGAGTTCGGGGGTCGTGTCGGGGTCGACCAGGCCGAGCGGGTGGACGGCGATCAGGTGCGAGAGGTGACGGTGGTGCGGGTCGGCCTCGGTGTGGTCCTCGGCCCACTCCTGGAGCCGGCCCCCGGCCGAGACCTGCAGCGGGCGCAGCCGGGGCAGCGCGGCGCGTATCTCGCCGGTCAGCGCGGTGTCCAGGCCCAGCAGCCCGGCTGCCTCGAGGGTCCGTTCGAAGGTGGCCCGGATCAGCGCGAGGTCCATGGTGGCGGACCGGGTCAGGGACCTCGGGGTGCCGTCGGCCAGGAAGAGGTTCTCCGGGGAGGTCGACGGCAGGGTGTCCAGGTGGCCGGTGCCGTCGTCGACGAGCCAGTCGAGGAGGAACTCGGCGCATCCGCTGAGCAGCGGCCAGGCCCGTTCGCGCAGGAAGTCCGGGTCGCGGGTGAAGTCCCAGTGGTCCCACAGGTGCTGGGACAGCCAGGCGCCGCCCATCATCCACAGCGCCCAGGAGGGGTTGCCGTGTCCCATGCCGACCGGCAGCGCCCATCCCCACGGGTCGGTGTTGTGGTGGGCGACCCAGCCCCGCGCGCCGTACAGCTGCCGTGCCACCTGGGCGCCCTGGGCGGCCATCCGGTCGATCAGGTCGAACAGGGGCTCGTGGCAGGCACCGAGGCCGACCGCCTCGGCGCCCCAGTAGTTCATCTGGGTGTTGATGTTGATCGTGTAGTTGGACGACCAGGCGGGGCGCAGGTCGGCGTTCCAGATGCCCTGGAGGTTGGCCGGCGGCCCGGTGTGCGGGCGGGAGGCGGTGGCCAGCAGGTGCCGGCCGAGCTGGAACAGCACGGTGGCGGTGAGGAGTTCGTCGCCGCCGCCGAGGATGTCGCGGGCGACGTCGTAGGTGCCGCAGCGGCGCGGCCCGATGCGCAGGCTGGTGGTGCCGAGCAGGCCGCGTGCGTCGGTCTCGTGGTCCTTGAGGAGGCGGTCGGCGCCCTGGGCGGCGGCCCGCGCGGCGACGGCCCCGGCCGTGGCCAGGTGGGCGGCGCGGCCGACGGCCGGGGTCCCGCGCCAGTGCCGGTCGGCGGCGGTGGAGCTGGCGAGGGTGAGCAGGACGTGGCTGGCGCCGGTGACGAGCAGGCCGCCCTCGTCGTCCAGGGTCGTGGTGCCGTCGGTGTGCAGGGTCAGTGCGAGGGCGCCGAAGGGGTCGTAGCCGTCGACGGGACCGTCCGCGTAGGAGAGCGGCTCGGCGACCTCGGGCTCGTGGGCGGGGGCGCCGTCCACCGGTATCTCGATGCCGAGGGTGATGCCGTCGACGGCGACCGTGCGCTGCACCTCGCGCAGCGGGGTGGCCAGTTCGACGGACAGGTCGACGGTGCCACCGTCCGCGTCCAGCGTCGTGCACAGGGCGCCGGTGACGGCGTCGGCCCAGACCCGGCGCCGGACGGCGGTCCCGTCGAGGGCGAAGCCGTCCTCGGCCACCGCGGTGTCCAGGTCGAGCGTCCTGCCGTGGTACGCGGCCCGCTCGCCGCCCGGCACGGTCAGGTACAGGTCGGCGTACGGCAGGTACTCCTGGGTGTAGGGCCCCTCGAAGGTCATGAGCAGGGACTCGGCCGTGTCCTGGTCGCCGGCGCGGAGCGCCGCGCGGACCTCTTCGAGCCGCTGCGGGCCGGCCCCCTGGGCGCGGAGCGCGGCGAGGGCGGCGGCCGGTCCGCCGGGGGTGCCGGACCAGACGGTGGAGTCGTTGATCTGGATCCGGGACCGGCCGGCGCCGCCGAAGACCATCGCGCCGATCCTGCCGTTGCCGACGGGAGCGGCCTCGGTCCAGCCCGCCGCGGGCGCGGGCCAGCTCAGCACCAGGTCGCTGGAGTGCATGACGGTGTCGTCCAATCGCGGTGTGCGGGCGGTCACTTGAGGCCGGAGAAGCCGATGGAGTTGACGATGCGCTTGCCGAACGCGACGAACAGCAGCAGCATCGGCAGGGCCGCGACCAGGGCGGCGGCCATCAGGCCCGCCCAGTCGGGGGCGGCCTGCGGCGAGGACTGCTTGAAGACGCCGAGCGCGAGGGTCAGCGGCTGCACGTCCTGGCTGTTGGTGATCAGCAGCGGCCAGAAGTAGTCGTTCCAGGCGTTGACGAACATCAGCAGCGAGACGGTCGCGATCGGGGCGGACGACATCGGCAGGATGATCCGGAAGAAGATCCGCAGCGGTCCGGCGCCGTCGAGGATGGCGGCCTCCTCGACCTCGGTGCTCAGGCCGAGCATGAACTGCCGCAGGAAGAACAGCGTGAACGCCTGGAAGAGGGCTCCGGGCAGGATCAGTCCGGCGAAGGTGTTGGTCAGTCCGAGGTCTTTGACGAAGACGAAGTTGGGCAGCAGCGTGAAGACGCTGGGCACCATCAGCGCGGTGATGAGGATGTTGAAGACCAGGTTGCGGCCGCGCCAGTGCAGCCGGGAGAACGCGTAGGCGCCGGCCGCGGAGAACAGCACGATCAGCACCGTCTGCACGGACGCGTAGATCAGTGAGTTGCGCAGGTAGAGCGCGATGTCGATGGTGGCGCCCGAGCCGCCCTGGGCCTGGGCCTCGGCGGTGGAGGCGATGCCGAGGACGCGCTCGAAGGCGCCCCAGGTGAAGCCGACCGGCAGCGGCGAGGAGGGGTGTGTCGCCAGCTTGTAGTTGTTGGACAGCGCGGTGCGCAGGATCCAGTAGAACGGGAAGAGCGTGACGAGGACGACGACGCCGAGGTAGGTCCAGGCGACGATCCGGCCGGGCGAGAGGCGTCGCGGTCTCTTCGGGGACCGGGGCTGTGCGGTGGCCGTCCGGCCGGGGGCGAGGGTGACTGCCATGACGGGCTCCTTCAGCTCAGGTCGGATTCGCTCGCGCGGGCGAGCCGCAGCTGGGTGAAGGTGACCGTGATGAGCAGGGCGAACAGGGCCAGCGAGAGGGTGGCGGCGTAGCCGAAGTCGAACTGCCGGAACGCCTTGCTGTAGATGTACATCTGCAGGACGTTCGAGGCGTTGGCCGGGCCGCCCTGGGTGGTGACCTGCACGATGTCGAACACCTGGAAGGAGTTGATCACCGTGAGGACGACGACCATGACCAGGATCGGCCGCAGCAGCGGCACCGTCAGCCGGCGGAACATCTGCACTTCACTGGCGCCGTCGACCCGGCCGGCCTCGTAGATGGTGGCCGGGATGGTCTGCAGGCCGGCGAAGATCAGCAGGGAGTAGTAGCCCATCCACTTCCAGATGCTGATCGCGGCGAGGGAGGGGATGGCCCAGCCGCTGCTGCCGAAGAAGAGGATGGAGTGGCCCGTCAGGTGCTGGAGGACGAGGCTGATGACACCGAGGGACGGGTCGAGCATCCACTGCCAGACCAGGGCGGCGATGACGTTGGAGATCAGGAACGGCAGCAGGATGACGCCGCGCAGCGTCGACGACCTGGTCACCCGGTGCAGCACCACCGCGGTCACCAGCGAGGCCAGGGTGCCGAAGACGACCGCCAGGATCACGAAGTAGACGGTGACGAGCAGCGAGTGCCAGAAGACGTCGTCGCCGAACATCTCGTGGAAGTTGGCCAGACCCACCCAGTTCGGTGGGGTGAGGACGTGGAAGTCGGTGAAGCTGAGATAGATGCCGCGCAGGGTCGGGTAGGCGTAGAAGACCGCGAACCCGACGACGGAGGGAATGATCAGCAGGAGGGCGACCGGCAGGTCGCGGCGGCGGGCCGCCGCGGACCGGGTCGGTGTGGAGCGGCCCGGCCTGCGGGGCGTGCGGGTCGTGTGGACGTGCGGGGCCGGGCCGGAGGCGGTGGCCGTGGTGGTCACCGCGGCTGACGGTGGTGCGGCCGGCCGCTCGGGCTTGCCCTGTGATGTGACCACCACGGCACTCTCCTCGGATGTCAGGCAGGTGGAACGTAGATAGGGGGCAGGGTCGGACGGAGCGTCAGAGGACGATCCGGTCCACGTCGGAGGCGTAGTCCGAGGCGTTGCCGAAGGTGATCGTGTTGTCGCCGGCCTTCAGCTGGACGGGCACCGTGATCGAGCTCGGCCGGCCCCAGTTGTTGTCGTTGCTGCCCGGCAGGAACTGCTGGAAGGAGGTGCCACCGGTGGTGATGATCATCGTGCGGCCGGTGGAGCCGTCGGTGTAGTCGAGCTTCATCAGGTAGGTGCCGTCCCGGGGTGCGGTGACGTGGTTGACCGCCACGGTTCCGGTGCCGCCCAGGTTGCCGACCTTCTTGCCGCCCGAGCACGCGGAGCAGTCGTTGACGGAGGCGTTGCCGGTGAGCGTGTTCGCGGAGGCCTCGGCCTCGTAGGAGACCGGTCCGCCGGCCGCGGGTGTGGTGACGGGGACCGCCTTGCTCGCCGGGGACCTGTGGCCCTTGGCGTCATGGGCGACCACGGTGAAGGAGTAGCCGGTGCCGGCCTTGAGGCCGCTGACGACGGCGGAGGTACCGGTGACGGTGGCCGCCCTGCTGCCGTTCGCGTAGACGTCGTAACCGGTGGTCCTCGTACCGGTGTTCACCTTGCTCCAGGCGAGCGAGACGCTGTCGGCGGTCGAGGCGGTGCCGTGCACGTTCAGCGGGACGCCGGGGTGCGTGCCGGTGGCGGCGGGCGTGACGCGCAGCAGGCGGGAGCCGTGCGGGGCCAGGTTGGCGGTGAACCTGCCGCTGACCGAGCCGAGGTTCTTGTGGCTCCACAGGTCGCGGATCCCGGCCTTGCCGCTGATGCCGAGGTCGCTGAAGTCGGCGGTCACGTCGGAGTAGCCCTTGCCCAGGTTGAACAGGGCGACGGTGTAGCTGCCGTCGGCGTTGCGGGTGTACCAGGTCTGCTGCGGGGTCCGCTGGCTGACCGGCCTGGCGGGGGTGCCGGCCTGGTCGACCGCGATGACCTCGTCGTTGGTGAGCAGCTTCAGGCCGTACTTGTCCAGCTTGGTGAGGTCGTCACCGATGTACAGCGGCGCGGACTCGATGGCCCACAGCGTCATGTAGCTCTGGCGCTCGGTGTGGTTGATGCCGTCCATGACGTCGGAGCCCACGTCGAGCGAGTCGAGGTTGTTCCAGTGGCCCGGTCCCGCGTCGTCGATCCACGGCACGACGTCGTTCCAGCGCGCCTTCACGGAGTTGTTCCACGTGACCAGCGTGTCGCAGTAGCACTCGACGTCCGTGTCGATGCGCCAGCCGTTGGAGTTGGCCTTCCAGACGTCGGCCTGGTTGTGGCTGAGCGACCAGGACAGCACGAACTCGATGGGGCGCCCGGTGTTCTTCAGCGCCGTGTGCCAGGCCTGGATGTCGGGGACGTTGTTGTGCGCGTCGTCGCCCTGGTTGGAGCCGGGGCCCACGCCGTCGATCTTGAGGAAGTCCACGCCCCAGGAGGCGAGCTGGTCGGCCTCGGACTGGATGTACTTGGTGGTGCAGGGGCTGGAGAAGTTCAGCTGGTAGGAGACGTCGTCCCAGCCGCTGGTCTTGCGCAGATCCGGGTAGACGATGTCCTTGGTGGTGCAGCCGGGGGCGTCGTAGATGGGCGTCCTGCCGTCGTTGTACGCCTGCTGGTAGAGGCCCACCGCCAGGTAGAGGCCGAACTTCAGTCCCTTGCTGTGGAGTTGGTTCGCAAGGTACTTCATGCCGTGCGGGAACTTGGTCAGGTTCGGGGTCGGCCGGGCGTAGGCGTCGCCCTTGGGGTCGTTCCAGCCGGCGTCGACGTTGACGTAGTCGTAGCCGTGGGACTTCAGCTTCGAGGAGAGCACGCCGGCCTGCTGGAGGACGTGCGACTCGGTGAGCCAGTCACCGCCGTAGCCGCCGAAGTTGGTGGATTCGACGCTCCAGGTGCTGTAGCCCATGTACGGCTTGGCGGCCACGGCGGGCGAGGCCGTGGCGCCGGATGCCGGGACCCCCGAGGCGTCCGCGGTGGTCGCGGCCCGCGCCGAGGCGGGCACGACGAGTGCCGCCAGGAGCGCGGAGAGGCAGGTGATGGTTCTCAGACGTGCGGGCAGAGCTGGACGAGCCATGGATGTACTCCGTCTGGGCGCGGCTGCAGGCGGGCTTCCGCCTGAGGTGTGGTGGTGCGGGGAGCCTCTCGGTGTGGTCGTCCCGGGACTTCACCGAGGGGTTCGCTGGGACCAACGGGCACGTGGGTGGGGGCCACGCTCCTCACCGGTGCCTGACCGTCCCGACGAGGAGTGCGGCGAATGTAGGCGCAGTTTCCTTCCAACGTCAACATAGTCCGCGGGGCAGAGAACTCCGACCTTTAGGGAAACAGCACCCGGGTTTCAGCCAGTCACCCGCGTATGACCTGCGGGTTTCCGGCCGAGAGAGCGGATGTTTGGCCCTTGAATTACTTTCCTAAGGAAAGGTAATGTCGTCCCATGACCCTCGCCGACCAGCCACCCGCGGCCGCACTCGTCTTCCAGACCCTGCTCCAGCACGGGCCGCTGAGCCGCGCCGAGCTCGGACGGCGGACCGGACTGACGCCGGGCGCCGTCACCAAGGCGGCCGCCTCGCTGATGGCCGACGACTGGATCACCGAAGGCGGCCGGCCCACCACGGAGCGCACGAACGGCCGTCCGGCGACGCTGGTCGAGGTGCGGCCCGGACGCGCGCTGTTCGCCGGCGTGAAGGTCACCGGGGAGGAACTCATCGGTGTCCTGGCCGACCTGACCGCGAGGCCACTGGCCTCCCACCGGGTGGCGCTGGACTCGCGGGACGTGGGGACGGTGGTGCTGGCCGTCGCCCGCCTTGTGGACCGGCTGCGGGTGGCGGCGGACCTGGCGGGCGAGGACGCCCTGCACGGCATCGGGGTCACCATCTCGGGCGATGTGGACAGCAGGCTGGGGACCGTCCAGTACTCGCCCTTCCTGAACTGGCGCCGGGTGCCGCTGGCCCAGCTCGTCGAGGAGGCCACCGGCACCCCCACGGTCATCGAGAACGACGTGCGCGCCCTGACCGTGGCCGAGCAGTGGTACGGCGCCGGTGTCGGCGTGTCGATCTTCGCGCTGGTCACGGTCGGCGCGGGCATCGGCGCCGGACTCTCCATCGGCGGCCGGGTGGTCTCCGGCGCGCACGGCGTGGCGGGCGAGATCGGCCATCTGCCGGTGACCGGCGTCGAACGGATCTGCACCTGCGGCAACACCGGTTGCATCGAGGCGGTCGCCTCCACCCACGCCATCGCCGAGCAGGCCCGGCAGGCCACCGGGGACCCGAAGCTGACCATGGACGACGCGGTGCGCCTCGCACATGCCGGGGACCCCACCGTCCGCGCGGTCTTCGCCCGGGCCGGTCACGCCGTGGGCCTGGCCCTGGCCTGTGTCGCCAACCTCATCGGACCGGAACGCATCATCATCTCCGGCGAGGGCGTGGCCTCCTACGACCTGTTCGCGGACCACATCCGGCAGGCGTTCGTGGACCACGCCTTCGGCGCCGCGGTGGACTGCGACCTCCTGGTCCGCCCCCTGCCGTTCGAGGAGTGGGCGCGCGGCGGCGCGGCGGTCGCGGCGCAGCGCGTGTTCGCTCCGACCAGGTAGCCGCGGGTCCGGGCGGGCGCGGGTCCGGGTGCCCAGCCCCCCCCGGCAGGGCACCCGGACCCGACGGCGTGTCGCACTCGTCAGTGACGAGCGCCCGGCGTGTCGGCCTCGGTGACGTCGACCGCGGCCCAGGCCTGGTCGACGGTGCGGTACTCGATGCTGCTCGCGCCGTAGAGGTCACCGGCCGCCTTCAGCGTCGCGATGCGCGCGTCGTGGAAGTCGGTCGAGGAGACCATGTACCGGGTCAGGGCCCGGTAGAAGATCGCCGTGGCCTTGGCGCGGCCGATGCCGGTGACCGTGGACCCGTCGTAGGTCGGCGAGTCGTAGGTGGTGGCGCCGATCTTCTTGCGGCCGCTGCCCTCGGCGAGCAGGTAGAAGGCGTGCGAGGAGACGCCGGAGCCGGCGTGCACCTCGGCGTTCGCCACCTCGGGCGACCAGTAGTCGACGGTGCCTTCGAGGCGGTCGAGCGAGGGGTGGTCGAGGCGGCGCAGGAACTTCTGGCGCAGGCCCAGCTTCTCGCCCAGCAGGTAGTTCGGCGGGTTCTTCGGGTTGTCGGCGAAGAACTCCACGCCGGAGCCGAAGATGTCGGCCAGCGACTCGTTCAGCGCGCCCGGCTCGCCGAACTGGTTGCCGTGGTTGTCGACGTAGGTCGGTTCGAGCTTGGCGGTGGCGTCCACCACGCCGTGGGTCAGCTCGTGGCCGGTGACGTCGAGGACGACCAGCGGCTTCTTGATCTCGTCGCCGTCCCCGTCGCCGTACAGCATGCAGCCGCAGGTGGAGTCCCAGAAGGCGTTGCCGACCTTCTTGCCCCAGTGGACCATGGCGCGGGCGGGCTTGGAGTTGTTCGCGATGCCCTTGCGGCCGAAGGTCTTCCGGTAGAAGTCCAGGGTCTCGGTGATGCCGTACTGGGCGTCGGCGGCGGCGCTGCCCCGGCTGCTGGTGGTGCCGTTGCCCCAGCTGTCGGTGGTGCTGGTGAACTTGGTGCCCTGGCCGAAGCTCTCGGTCTCCTTGCCCTTGGCGTCCCGGGTCTCGGTGCCGTAGCGGGTGGGGTCCTTGAGCAGGAAGCTCCTGCGGGCGGTCTGCGTGGTGGTGAGCGGGACCTTGCCGACGAAGAGGGACCGGCCATAGCCGTGGGCGGTCGCCGGATACCGGGCGGCGGAGGCGGACGCGCCGGCAAGTGCCTGTGCTTGCAGTCCGGTGCCGGTCGCCGGGTCGAGGGTTTCGCCCTGGCGGCGGAGGGTGTCCAGCAGCCGGGGCGAGAGGAACTCGTCGCTGTCCGGAGTGTTGCTGCGCACCCTGCCGGTGAGGGCGTCGACGACGACCGTGCTGGAGCCGCTCGCGCCGTCGACGGACACCTGGTAGGCGAGGGCGGCGGCGCCGTCGCGGGCGTCCACCACGAGCCGGGCGGTGCCGGCGTCGCCGTCGGCGGTCGCGGCGGCCTTCTCCTCGGCCTGGCGGGCGGTCAGCTTCGCCTCGGTGGCGGGCCGGACCGTGTGGTCGGCCGCCCGGGTGACGCCGGTGTAGGCCAACCGGCGGGAAAGGTGGACGACGAGGTCGCCGCCGAGCACCGGCATCCCCCGGTGGGTGCGGACGAAGCGGACATGGCGCGCCCCTTCGGGGTCGATCATCACGTCCTGCGGCTGGAGCTCGTCGCCCGCGCCGACACCGGTCGCCGCGGCATGGGCGAAAGCCGCGGTCCGGGCGGCCGCCGTCACCTGCGCGGCCGTCGTGGCGGAGGCCGCCGCGGCCGGCTGTCGTTCCCCCGTCGCGGGACCGGCGAAGGCCGTACCGGCCAGGCCCGTGGCGGCCGTCGTCACGGCGACGGCGACCGCCACGCTGCGTATGTGCGCACTACGCACTGATCAGGGTTCCTTCGTTCGAAGGCGGCCGTGGTCATCAACCGCCTTGCGGCAGGGCGCCGTTGAGCGCCGAGGGGGCTGGTCGGGCCCCGGGCCGCAACCCTTCCGGACGAATCATGTCCATGTAAAGCGCACTTCGTCGCTTTTCTTGCTTTTCATGGCAATACTTGGCGAAACCGCACCGCACGGTGATCAGTGAGTGACCAACTGTGCGTCGGCTGTGGAGATGTGACGGGATGCGAGAGGGTTCCCCGAGCCGGTTGTGACTCATCTCGCATCGGAGACAGCTCAGAGAGGAACAGGTCCGAATGGTCTCGGCAATGGTGTGCAGAAGTGCGGTGCTGGGGGCGGTGACGCTGTCGCTGCTCGCGGTCCCCGCCCAGGCGGCGCCCCTGAAGACGGCGGCGAAGGCCCGGACGGCCGCCACCCTCCCGGCGCCCGACACCGCGGGCCTTTCCGCGGTGCTGCGCTCGGTGGTCGCGAAGGGCGCGCCCGGCGCCATGGCCCGCATCGACGACGGCACCCAGGTCTACCGGTCCTCGCAGGGTGTCGCCGACCGCGGGAGCCGGCGGGCCCTCACCACCTCCGACCGCTTCCGGGTGGGCAGCGTCACCAAGACGTTCTCGGCGGTGGTCCTGCTGCAGCTGGTGGACGAGGGCAGGCTCGCCCTGGACGCGCCGGTCAACCGCTACCTGCCGGGGCTGCTGCCGGACGACCGCATCACGGTGCGGCACGTGCTGAGCCACCGCAGCGGCCTGTACGACTACACCAACGACATGTTCGCCGACAGCGTGTCCGGCTTCGAGGCCGTGCGCAACAAGGTCTTCACCTACCGCCAGCTGGTGGACCTGTCCCTGAAGAAGGCGCGCACCAACGCGCCGGGCGCCGCCTACTCGTACTCCAACACCAACTTCGTGGTCGCCGGCATGCTGATCGAGAAGCTCACCGGGCACAGCGTGCGCACGGAGTACGAGAACCGCATCTTCAAGCCCCTGAAGCTGAACGACACCTTCTACGTCCACCCCGACACGAAGATCCCGGGGCAGCACGCCAGCGGCTACCTCACCGCGGACCGGGCGGGCGCCGCGCCCGTCGACGCCACGGAGCAGACGGTCTCCTGGGCACAGAGCGCGGGCGCCATCATCTCCAGCGCACGCGACCTCGACACGTTCTACTCGGCGCTGGTGCGCGGCAAGCTGACGTCGGCCGCCCGCCTCGCGGAGATGGAGCGCTTCACCCGCGTCAACTCCAACACCTCCTACGGCCTCGGGCTGCGCCGCCGCGACCTGTCCTGCGGGGTCTCGGTGTACGGCCACACGGGTGCCGTGCAGGGCTACTACACCTACGCCTTCACCAGCAAGGACGGCAAGCGCAGCGTCACCGCGCTCGCCAACGCCTCCAACAGCTCCGACGTGCTCAACGCCCTGGCGGCCACCCTGGAGCCGGCGTTCTGCGGCAAGCAGAGGTCCCCGCGGAGCGCGGCCGTGCCGCTGGAGCACGAGGACGTGGCACCGGCCGTGCCGCGGGAGCAGTAGCGCCACGGCTCCCGGAGGGAACCTCGCGCCCGGGCCGGACGTTCAACCGGCGACTCCCCCACCGGGCGCGACGTTCGGCCCCTGACCGCGTAGAGGCGGCGCGATGAGCGAGCTGGTCCCCGGGGGCAATCTGCCCCTTCCGGGCGGCGCGCTGACGCTGCGGGTGCCCGGCCCCTTCGACGTGTCGGCGCTGATCACCGACGAGAGCGGCAAGGTCGGCGGCGACGCCGACTTCGTCTTCTACAACCAGCCGGACGCGCCCGGCGTCCGGCTGCGCGGTGACACGCTGACCGTCGAGCCGGGCCTGCTGCGGGCCGGCGCCCAGCGCGTCACTCTCACGGTCACCGCCGCCGAGCCCGGCACCCCGCTCGGCCGGCTGCCCGCCGCCACCCTGCACGTGACCGACCGCCTCGGCCGCACGGTGGCCCGCTTCGCGCCGCCGCGCCCGCAGACGGAGACCCTGCTGCTGCTCTCCGAGATATACCGCCGCGGCACCGGCTGGAAGCTGCGCGCGATCGGCCAGGGGTACGCGGACGGACTGGCCGGGCTCGCCCGGGACTTCGGGGTCGACGTGGTCGAGGACCGGCAGCCGTCCGCCCGGTTCCGTGCCGCGATCCCGGCCCAGCGCACGGCGGCCTCCCCCGCCCGCCCCTCGACGGCCGCGCTCCCCGATCCGGACGGTCTGCTGGGCCTGGTCAACTCCGCGCGCGCCCGGGCCGGCCGCCCGCCGGTGGCCCCGGACACCCGGCTCACCTCCGCCGCCCTCGCCCACGCCACGGCGATGGCCGACGCGGGACGGCTGGCCGGCGAGGGCAGCGACGGGGTCTCCGTCCACCAGCGGATCAGCGCCACCGGATTCGCCTATGTCACCGTCGGCGAACACCTCGTCTCCGGTCCCCGCACCCCGGCCGAGTTCGTCGACTACTGCCTGCGTACCGAGGACGCCCGGCGCACCCTGCTCGACCCGGCGTTCACCCACGCGGGCCTCGCCCACGCCCGCGGCCCGCGGGACGGGGACACCTACTGGACCGCGCTGTGGGCCAGACCCCTCACCCAGGCCGAACTGACCCGAACCCGCGCCGAGGTCGCCGACCTCACCAACCGGGAGCGCACCCGGGCCGGGCTGCGGCCGCTCGCGGTGGATCCGCAGCTCGCGGCGGCCGCGCAGGCGTACAGCACGGACATGGCGACCCGCGACTTCTACTCGCACACCTCCCCGGAGGGCACCCAGCCCTGGGACCGGGCCGCCGCCGCGGGCTCGCGGCGGCGCACCATCGGGGAGAACATCGCCTGCGGCCAGCGTTCCGCGGCCGAGGTGGTGGAGGGCTGGATGAACAGCCCCGGCCACCGGGCGAACATCCTCAGACCGGACTTCACCCACATAGGCATCGGCTTCGCCGGGGGCGGCCGGGCCGGCACCTACTGGACCCAGCTGTTCGGTGCCTGAACCGGTACCGTCCGTGATCTTGGCGGAACGGGTCCGTCCGGGACACCATGCCCCGCATGAAGGGTGATCTCTTTTCAACTCAGCACATGGTGGCGCCCGCGACCGAGCCGGGCATGACGGTCGAGAACGCGAAGTGCCTCCGCTACGCGGTCGACGGCGAGATGTACGCCCGCCAGGGCGCAATGATCGCGCACCGCGGCGGCCTGAAGTTCGAGCGCAAGGGCCAGGGCGTGGGCGGCATGCTCAAGCGCGCGGTCACCGGCGAGGGGCTGCCGCTGATGTCCGTGCAGGGCCGGGGCGAGGCCTGGTTCGCGCACGAGGCGCAGAACTGTTTCATCGTGGAGATCGAGCCGGGCGACCAGTTCACCGTGAACGGCCGCAACGTGCTGTGCTTCGACGCCACGCTGTCGTACGAGATCAGGACGGTGAAGGGGTCCGGCATCGCCGGCGGCGGCCTGTTCAACAGCGTGTTCTCCGGGCACGGCAGGCTCGGCCTGATCTGCGAGGGCAACCCGCTGGTGATCCCGGTCTCGCCCGAGGCCCCGGTGTACGTCGACACGGACGCGGTGGTGGGCTGGACCGCGCACCTGCAGACCTCGCTGCACCGCTCGCAGTCCATCGGTTCGATGCTGCGCGGCGGTTCCGGCGAAACGGTGCAGCTGATGCTCCAGGGCCAGGGCCACGTCGTGGTCCGGCCGAGCGAGGCGACCCCGCAGAAGGCGCAGCAGCACTGACGCCCGGGTGCCCTGGTCCGAGTGGCCCGGCCGCGGCGGCCGGGCCGGGTTGACCAGGGCGGTCCGGCCGGGTGAGGGTGCGAACGGCGCGGACCCTCGCCCCGCGCCGGAAAGGTGAACCGCCTTGAACGGCATCATCGGCATCGCGGACATCGAAGCCGCGGCCCGGCTCGTCGAAGGACACGTCGTACGCACCCCCACCGTGCCCAGCCCGGGCCTTTCGGAGCTGCTCGGCGTCCCGGTCACCGCCAAGCTCGAACTCCTCCAGCGCACCGGCTCCTTCAAGGCGCGCGGTGCCGCGGCCAAGCTGCTCTCCCTGAGCGAGGCCGAGCGGGCGGCCGGCGTGGTGGCGGTCAGCGGCGGCAACCACGGCATCGCCCTCGCGGTGATGGCCGCGGCCCTCGACGTGAAGGCGACCGTGGTGATGCCGCGGACGGCGCCCGCACGGTCGATCCGCCTGGCCGAGGCCGCCGGGGCGTCGGTGCGGCTCACCGACGGCATGGAGTCGGCGTTCGAGCTGGTGCCGCGCCTGCGGGACGAGGGGCTCACCCTGGTCCACCCCTTCGACGACCCGGTGGTGATCGCCGGGCAGGGCACGGTGGGTCTGGAACTCGCCGAGGACGCGGACGACCTGACGGACGTGATCGTCAGCATCGGCGGCGGGGGCCTGATCGCGGGCGTCGCGGCGGCCCTGCGGGCCCGTCGGCCCGGGGTGCGGGTGTGGGGCGTGGAGACGGCGGGCGCGCAGGCGATGTCCGAGGCGCTCGCGGCGGGCCGTCCGCTGCCGGTCGCGGTCTCGTCGATCGTGACGACGCTCAGCGCGCCGTCCGTGTCCCGGCTGACCTACGACCACGCGGCGGCGCTGGTGGAGGAGGTGCTGGTGGTGCCGGACCGGGAGGCGGTGCGGGGCAGCCTGGACTTCGCGGAGCACGCCAAGGTGTGGACCGAACCGGCCGCCGGCTGTCTGCTGCCCGCCGCCCGGCAGGTGCTCGACCGGGTCGGCGCCGGAGCGCGGATCGGGCTCGTGGTGTGCGGGGGCAATGTGACACACCAGGAGATCGCGGGATGGACGGAGCGCTTCGGGCTGGGCTGACCGCCGACCGCAGCCGGGCTTTTACCGTCGGTTACCCGCAGGTCGAAGCCCGGTCATTCGCTGTTTTCCTCAAGTGTCCGGCCGGTGCGGCCACTTGAATAAAAGGCAAGAACGGTGCCCGAGTTGCAGATTCTTTGAACAAACCCGGGCCGGTCCCGCGTACCTCTGGTCAAGGACGAGGCAGGGGTTTCAGCGAGGGATGACGATGGTCAAGGCGCATGTCTCCGCACAAGAGTTGGTCGCCGGAAGGTACCGGCTCCTCGAGGTCGCCGACCGCGAGCCGAACCGCGTCAGCTGGTACGCGGAGGACGTGCAGGCCGAGCGACCGCGTCTGGTGACCGAGATCGCGTTTCCCGAAGTGCCCCCCGAGGACACCGTCCGCCGGGCCACCGCCCGCATCCTGCGCTCCTCCGAGGTGATGAGCGCGCTGCGGCCGGGCCGGGTCGCCATGGTGATCGACGCCTTCGAGGAGGCGGGCGCGCTGTGGACGGTGACGGAGGTGATCGACGGCACGCCGCTCAGTGAACTGCTCGCCCAGCAGTCCACGTTCACCTACGTACGGGCCGCGCGCATCGGCCTTGAAGTGCTCGACGTGCTGGAGGCCGCGCACGCCGACGGCTACACCCACGGCGAGCTCAGCCCCGGGCAGATCTTCGTCCGCGACCGGGGCCCGGTGGTCGTCACCGGGTTCGGCCTGGCCGGGGCGACGCTGTCACCCCGGGTCACCGCGCCGTCCTACGCCTCGCCGGAGCAGGCCCGCGACGAGCGCATCGGCCCCGCCGCCGACCTGTGGGCGCTCGGCGCGATCCTCTACACGATGGTCGAGGGGCGGCCGCCGTTCCGGGACCGGGGCAGGGCGGAGGCCACCCTCAAGGGCGTGGACCGGCTGCCGTTGCGCACCCCGCTGCGGGCCGGCCCGCTGACCCAGGTGGTGCAGGGGCTGCTGCGGAAGAACTCCCGGGAGCGACTGGGCCGGGCAGTGGTGCGTCAGGCACTGACACGTGTCCTGGAAGAGGACCCCGACACGGTCGCGCAGCCCGCGCCCGTCTCCCGGTTGCGCGGCGCCTATGTGGCGGCCCGGTCCTCCGGGTGGAGCAGGACCACCATGATCGGCGGAACCGCACTGGCCGTGGTCACCGTGTCGGTCGCGGTGCTGGCCGCGACCCAGGGCCTGCCCGGCGCCTCCTCGGCGGGCCCGGCCCCGAGCGCCTCCGCGACGGCCGGCGGCCCGGCCAACCGCACGGACGGGAACGTCCCCGGCCCGTCCCCCTCGCGGACGGCGTCCGCCTCCGCCACCCCGTCCGCCTCCGCGTCGGCGTCCCTCTCCGCCTCAGCATCCGCCTCCGCGTCCACCTCGGCGGGTGCCCTGCCGGCCGGTTTCCGACGCTACGCCGCCCCGGAGGGATTCTCCGTGGCGCTCCCGCAGGGCTGGAAGCGTCTCGACACCGCCCGGGACGACGTCGCCTACCGCGTCACCTTCGGCCCGGGCGGCGACGACCCGCGCACCCTGGCGGTCACCTACAGCACCCAGGCGGGCCCGGACCCGGTCGCGATCTGGCGGGACGACGTGGAGCCGGGACTGGAGAAGCTGGCCGGCTACCAACGCGTCGGCGAGATCGAGGCGACCACCTACCAGGGCCACAGGGCCGCGGACATGGAGTGGCTGTCCGGCACGGGTGCCGACCGGGTGCACACCTTCGGCCGCGGATTCCTGCTCGGCGGCGGCCGCAGCTTCTCGCTGCGCATCACGGCCCCGGCCGCCGCCTGGGACGACGCCCCGGACCAGCTCGCCCTGAAGACCTTCCTGGCGACGTTCCGCATCCCCGCGAGCTGATCCGTTTTCCGGCCGCCCTGCCGGGGACCCGGCAACTATGGTGCAAATCGGATACACGATGATGACCGAGCAGGCCGGTCCACGTGATCTCGTGGACCATCTGGTGGGGGCCGAGGAGGCGGGCTTCGACTTCTCGGTGGCCTCGGACCACTACTTTCCGTGGTTGCGCTCGCAAGGGCACTCGCCGTACGTGTGGAGCGTGCTCGGTGCCGCCGCCCAGGCCACCGAGCGTATCCCGCTGATGACGTACGTGACCTGCCCGACGTTCCGCTACCACCCGGCGGTCGTGGCGCAGAAGGCGGCGACCGTGCAGCTGTTGTCCGGGGGGCGGTTCCGGCTCGGCCTCGGCGCGGGCGAGAACCTCAACGAGCACGTGGTGGGCGGCGGCTGGCCGTCGGTGGACGTACGGCACGAGATGCTGGAAGAGGCGGTGGAGATCATCAGGGCGCTGTTCGCCGGCGGCCACGTCAACCACCGGGGCACCCACTTCGACGTGGAGTCCGCCCGCCTGTGGGACCTGCCGGACGAGCCGCCGCCGATCGGCATCGCGGTCTCCGGGGAACAGTCCTGCACGGTCGCCGGGCACCTCGCCGACCTGGTCATCGCCACCGAGCCGAAGGCGTCCCTCCTCGAGGCCTTCGACCGGCACGGCGGGTCGGGCAAACCCCGGGTCGGCCAGCTGCCGGTGTGCTGGGACCCCGACCGGGACACGGCGGTGAAGCGCGCGCACGCCCAGTTCCGCTGGTTCGGCAGCGGCTGGAAGGTGAACTCCGAACTGCCGCACCCCGACTCCTTCGAGTCCGCGACGCAGTTCGTCACCCAGGACGACGTCGCCGCGTCCATTCCGTGCGGGGACGACCCGGACGACTTCGTCGAGGCCGTACGGCCGTACGCGGAGGCCGGGTTCGGGGAGATCGCCCTGGTGCAGATCGGCGGCGAGTCGCAGCCTGGGTACCTGGACTGGTCCCGCGGGACGCTGCTGCCGGCGCTTCGCGAGGCCCTCGGCTGATCTTCGACGGTCCGGCAAACCCCGGCCCATGGGTCGATATAGGCTGCCTTTCGGTATCCATGCAGTTCGGCAGCCTTCAGGAGTGTCCTCCGTGACCCTGGCGATCGACCCGTCCGAGACGTCCGGTGCGACCCCGGCTGACCTCTCCGATCTGGTGGCGCGGGACGCCCGCGAGTTCGGCGCGTACGTGCGGACCGGCGGCTGGGCGTTCGGTCTGATGGTGGCGCGGAGCGTGCGGCCGGGAGGACAGGGCGCGGACGGGACGCCGAAGGTGTCGGCGAAGGAGTTCGCCGAGCTGGCGGGCTGCTCCGCGGAGCGCGTCATGCGCTACTACAAGGCCTGGGACAGGGCCGCCGACGACGGCCTGGTCCCGCACTTCGAGGCCCTCGCACCGGGTCAGGAGGTGCAACTCCCCGACTCGGACGTCTGGCTGGACTACTACGTCTCCCGCAACGGTGCCGCCTCCGAGCGCGGCACGGCGATCGCCAAGGCCGCCGAGGCCGAGGGCATCAGGCCCACCAAGGCCCTGGAGGTCGCCGAGAACCCCACCGCGCTGCGCGCCGCGATCCTCGCCGACCCGTCCACCGCCCGTGCCGCCCGCGCGGCCCTCCTCGACCGCATCAAGGAGGACCCCGACCTGCAGACCGTGCTCGCCAGGGACGTGGTCCGCACCGCCGACCTGAAGAAGGCCGTCGCCACCGAGAGCCGCTCGGCCGACCGGATCGGCTACGTGCGCCAGATCGCCGAGTCCGGCCAGATCAAGACCCCGGCCGGGCAGACCGTCGACGCGCCGACGGAGCTGCGCCAGGAGGCCGAGCGCCATCTCTCGCTCCTCGACGAACTCGACGAGGACGAGGACTCCGGCGAGTGGGCGACCGAGGCCTACGACACCATGAAGAACCTCGTCGTGGAGGCGGTGGAGGCCGACCCGGAGCTGCGGGTCCAGGAGAAGCGCACCAAGTTCTACACCAGCCTCCAGAAGGCGACCAGGGCGTTCGAGGAGCTGACCTTCGACGACGCCCAGGACTTCTACGAGGACGACATGGTCCAGCGCCTGGAGGACCTCCAGCAGGCCATCGGCTCCTGCCTGGCGGCACTGCGCGGCACGAAGGGCACGCAGGACGCGGCGGGCACACGGGCCTCGTAGGACCCGGAGGGCAATTCCGCTCCGGATTGAGCGTTTTTCCCGTGAGAGGGGTACTAGAGGGCACCAAGCCGATCGTTCTCGGAGGCCACTCGCGTGAACCCCGTCGTGCACAGGACCCTGGTCGTACAGCTCCGGACGGACGGGACGGGCCGTTGTCCCGTCCTCGCCCATCTGTCGTACGACCCCGGTGACCCGTTCGCCGTCACCGCGCTGTTCACCCTGGACGGCCGTGTACTCGCCCGGTGGCGGCTGGACCGCGAGATGCTGAACGACGGGCTGAGAGAGCCGGTCGGTATGGGGGACGTCCGGCTGCGTCCCGTACGGCAGGGGCGCTGGAGGGAAGTGCGCATGGATTTCCTCGGCGACCCGCTGTCCGGCGGCAGCCGCCACCACGCGGTGGTGTTCGCGTGGGCGCCCGCGCTGGCCTCCTTCCTGAGCGACACCTACCTGGCCGTGCCGCCCGGCCGCGAAGAGGTCCCGGTGGACGACCTCCTGGCGGAGATCCTCGCCACCGGCTGAGCGGGCGTGCGCGGCGCACGTGCCCTGCTCAGTGCCCGGCCTGGCGTGCCCTGCTCAGCGCGTCGTGTGGCGGTGCCGGGCCCACAGCGGCAGTCCGTACCAGCACAGGAGGTACCAGACGACGACGGCCGCCACCGCCCAGGTCACCTGGCTGCCGCCGGTGGCCACCCGGAGGATCAGCACCAGGGAGGCGGTCATGGTGGCCAGCAGCAGGAAGAGGCCGATCGAGGTGAGCCGGGACGCCAACCGCACCGCCCGCGGCTTCACCTTGCGGCCGGCGACCAGCCGGTGCAGCGACACCGGCCCGATGAGGGCGCCCGTGGCGGACGCGCCCAGGACGACGGTCACGATGTAGATCGTCTTGTCCACGTCGGAGAGCTGGGCGTACTTCTGCTGGAAGACCACGGTGAGCAGGAACCCGAAGAGGATCTGCACCCCGGTCTGGGCGACGCGCACCTCCTGGATGAGCTCGCCCCACATCCGGTCGGCGCGCTCCTCCTCCGTCTCGTCGCGCCCGGTCCGCCGCTCCTGGTCTGTCATGGACTACGGTTAACCGCCCGGCCGGTCCCCCAAACGGTACGGACCGGAGGCGACAGGGCGGCCGCTCCGGCCCGTACCGGTACTACCAGCGGCTCTCCACCTGCTCCTTGATCCGGCGGTCGTACAGCTCGCGGATCGCCGCGGCCGTCTGCGAAGGCAGCTGCGGGAGTCCGGCGGCGGCCGCGTTGGCGCGGGCCTGCTCCGGGTTGCGGGCGCCCGGGATGACCGTGGTCACGCCGGGCTGGTCGATGATCCAGCGCAGGGCGAGCTGGGCCGGGGTGTACCCGTCGGGGGCGAGGGCGGCGAACTCGGCGGCGGCCTCGACGCCCGTGGCGTAGTCCACGCCGGAGAAGGTCTCGCCCTGGTCGAAGGCCTCGCCGTGCCGGTTGTAGGTGCGGTGGTCGTCGGCCGCGAAGACGGTGTCCTTGGTGTACTTGCCGGACAGCAGCCCGGAGGCGAGCGGTACCCGCGCGATGATGCCGACGCCGGCCTCCCGGGCGGCGGGGAGCACCTCGTACAGCGGCTTCATGCGGAACGGGTTGAGGATGATCTGCACGCTGGCCACGCCCGGGCGGGCGATCGCGGTGAGGGCCTCCGTGCTGGTCTCGACGCTGACGCCGTAGGCGGCGATGCGCTCCTCCTCGACCAGGGTGTCGAGGGCGTCGTAGACCGCGTCCGAGGAGTAGACCGGGGTCGGCGGGCAGTGCAGCTGCACCAGGTCCAGGCGGTCCACGCCGAGGTTGCGTCGCGACCGGTCGTTCCACGCGCGGAAGTTGTCCAGGACGTAGTTCTCCGGGACCTGCTCGGCCCGGCGGCCCATCTTGGTGGCCACCAGCACGTCCAGGTCCGGCCTGCCGCGCAGGAAGGCGGCGATGGTCTGCTCGCTGCGCCCGTCGCCGTACACGTCGGCGGTGTCGAAGAAGGTCACCCCCGACTCGGCCGCCGTCTCCAGAACGGCGAGGGCCTCCTTGTCGTCCACCTCGCCCCAGTCGGCGCCGAGCTGCCATGTGCCGAGGCCGACGACCGATGCCCGCTGCCCCGACCTGCCGATTACGCGTTCGTCCATGGCGCCAGTGTGTCATCCGCCGCCGACAACGGTGTCACGGGCCGGTGCACCCCCGGCCACCCGTGAATCCTTCACTCACACGGGTGATTGTCGTGGACGGAAAACGGAGGTGTGTCAACCAGCGCCTAGCGTGACGACATGGTTGACCGTTCACCGAACAACTCGCCGTCCACGGACGGCTGGAGCCGTCGGGGCTTCCTTCGGTCCGCAGCCGCGCTCGCCGCCGTTCCGGTCCTGCTCGCCGCCGATCCGGCCGTGGCCGCCGCCGAGCTGCCCGGCTTCCCGGCGGAGGTG
This sequence comes from Streptomyces sp. NPDC104761, assembly GCF_055583445.1. Lineage (NCBI taxonomy): Bacteria > Bacillati > Actinomycetota > Actinomycetes > Kitasatosporales > Streptomycetaceae > Streptomyces > Streptomyces sp. NPDC104761. The sequence continues at coordinate 23,664 of NZ_JBVJNZ010000018.1, forward strand.
GTGCCGTACCGCTCCGCGTACCGCAACTGGGTCGGCGAGATCACCGCCGACGGGCTGTGGGCCTGTGCCCCGGCCGACGCCGGTCAGGTGCTCGCGGTCGTCGACTGGGCCTGGCGCAACGGGTGGCGGGTACGCGCGCGTGGCTCCTCGCACGGCTGGTCGCCCCTGACGATCACGGAGGGGACCGCTGCCGGCGACCGGGTTCTGCTCGTGGACACCACGAGCCGTCTCACCGGGCTCTCCCTGGACTCCGACGCGGCGGTCCGGGCGGGTACCGGGGTCACCCTGGAGGCGCTGCTCACCTTCCTGGAAGGCCATGGCCTCGGGCTCACCGCCGCGCCCGCGCCGGGTGATCTGACGCTCGGCGGCGCGCTCGCGATCGACGCGCACGGCACCGCCGTACCGGCCGACGGCGAGGAACCGGTGCCCGGGCACACCTACGGCTCGCTGAGCAACCTGGTGCTGTCGCTGACGGCGGTGGTGTGGGACGGGAACGCCGGAGCGTACGTCCTGCGGACGTTCCGGCGCGACGAGGCGGAGTGCGCGGCGCTGCTGACGCATCTGGGCCGCGCGCTGGTCACCGAGGTCGTGCTGCGGGTGGGCGCGAACAGCAGTCTGCGGTGCGTCAGCCGTACCGACATCCTGGCCGCCGAGCTGTTCGCCGCACCCGGCTCAGGCGGCCGGACCCTGGACGGCTTCCTCCGGCGGTCCGGGCGGGTGGAGGCCATCTGGTTCGCCTTCACCGAGTACCCGTGGCTGAAGGAGTGGAGCGTCGCCCCGGTCAGGCCGCTCACCTCGCGGCACGTCACCTCGCCGTACAACTACCCCTTCTCCGACAACGTGCCGGCCGTGGTCGCCGACCTGGTGGGGCGGATGGTGTCCGACGCCGCCTGGTATCTGGCGCCGGTGCTCGGGAACGCGCAACTGGACGTGACGACGCTGGGGTTGACGGCGACGCTGTCCTCGGACATCTGGGGGGCGTCGAAGAACACGCTGCTGTACATCAGGCCGACCACCCTGCGGGTCGGCGCGAACGGGTACGCGGTGCCGACGCGGCGGGCCGAGGTGCAGCGGGTGGTGCACGAGTTCACCTCGTTCTACCGGGAACGGCTCACCGCGTACGCCGCGTCGGGGCGGTTCCCGGTGAACGGGTCGGTGGAGATCCGGGTGACGGGGCTGGACGAGGCGTCCGACGCGGGGATGGCGGGGGCGCAGGTGCCGTCGCTGTCGGCGGTGCGGCCCCGGGAGGGGGCCGACACCGCGGTGTGGCTGGATGTGCTGACCCTGCCGGGGACGCCTCATGCGGAGGCGTTCCTGCGGGAGCTGGAGGGGTTCCTCTTCGAGAGGTTCGAGGGGACGCGGGTCGAGTGGTCGAAGGGGTGGGGTTATACGGAGTCGGGTGTGTGGAGTGACGAAGAGGTACTCGGGACGAGGATTCCGGAGTCGTTCGGCGGTGCGGTGTGGGATGCGGCGGTCGACACGCTCGACCGCCTTGATCCGCACCGGGTCTTCGGTAACGGGTTCTTGGACGGGCTGCTTGTGCGCCGTTGACGTCCGCGGGGCCGTGGGAGCCGGTCGCTCGGTTCCTCCCCCAGCCTTCGGCCGGGGGTACCCCCAGCGCTCCCTACGGGGCGCCGAAGTAGTGCCCCTCCTCCAGGTCCGCGATCAGGCCCGGCTGTTCCGGCTTCCAGCCGAGGAGGTTCCTGGTCCGTTCGCTCGACGTCGCGTTGTCGACGGCCGCCACCGCGGCCAGCCAGCCGAAGTGCGCCTGGGCCTCGTCCGCCGGGATGCTCCGCACCGGGACGCCGAGGCCGCTGCCGATCACCGCCGCGATGTCCTTGAAGGGGATGCCCTCGTCGGCCGCGCCGTGCAGGCCGGTGCCGGCCGGAGCGGACTCCAGGGCCAGGCGGAACAGGCGGGCCGCGTCCAGGCGGTGGACGGCCGGCCAGCGGTTGGTGCCGTCGCCGACGTACGCGGCGACGCCCTTCCCCCGGGCGACGTCGATCAGCCGGGGCACGAAGCCCTGGTCGCCGCGGCCGTGCACGGAGGGGGCCAACCGCACCACCGCGCTGCGCACGCCGCGCTCGGCCAGGGCGAGCGCCGCGAGGTCGGGGTCGGCGCGGTAGGTGCCCGCCACCGGGGTGTCCTCCTCCGTCGCCACCCCGTCGATCGAGGCGAGCATCATGGTTCCCGACGTGACCACGAAGGGCCGGTCCGAGCCCTCCAGCGCGGTGCCGACCGCCTCGATCACCCGCAGGTCGGTCTCCGCCGCGCGGGTGAGGTCGGGGAAGTCGTCGTGGTTGAAGGCGAGGTGGATCACTCCGTCGGTACCGGCCGCCGCACGGGCCAGGTCCCCGGGTTCGTCGAGGCTGCCGCGGTGCACTTCGGCGCCCGCCGCCCGCAGGGCCTCCGCCGACTTCTCCGAGCGGGCGAGGGCGAGGACCCGGTGGCCCGCGCCGAGGAGTTCGGGGATGACGGCGGAGCCGATGAAGCCGCTGCCGCCGGTGACGAATACCCGCATGGTGGGTGCTCCTTCGAGAGAGGGGGTCGGGTTTCCATCGTTCGGCCGGCGGGCGGCGGGCGTCCAAGGCCTCTTTCGCAAGGCGCAATGCGTTTCAGGCATCGGGGCAGGTCGTCGGCCGTACCCTGGAGGCATGGCTGATCCGGCTTCCGCCCCCGACCTCGATCTGCGGCTCGTCCGGTACTTCACCGTCGTCGCCGAGCAGCGGCACTTCGGGCGGGCCGCGGGCGCCCTGCACATCACGCAGCCGGCGCTGAGCAGGCAGATCCAGCGGCTGGAACAGGTGCTGGGGGCGCGGCTCTTCCACCGCACCCCGCAGGGAGCCAGGCTCACCGAGGCCGGCGAGGTGTTCCTGACACGGGCGGAGGGGTTGCTGCGGGCCGCGGGCGAGGCGGCCGCCGTCACCCGGGCCGCCGCCGAGCCGAGCCGGATCACCGTCGGGTACATCAACGGGATCTTCGTCACCTCCGCCGTACGCGATCTGCGCCGCCGTTTCCCGGACGCCGACGTCCGGACCCTGCACCTCGACTGGGACGAGCCGCACGATGCCCTGCTGACGGGGCGGGTGGACGCGGTGGTGACCCGGCTGCCGCTGGCCACCGACGGCTTGCGGGTGACGGTGCTCTACGACGAACCGCGCCTCCTGGTGGTCCCGCTGGACCATCGGCTGGCCGGGAAGGAGTCGGTCACGCTCGACGACATCGCCGACGAGCCGCTGCCCCGCGGCCGGGATCCGCTCTGGAACGCGTTCTGGCGCGTCGACCCCCGGCCGGACGGCAGCCCGGCGCCCGGCGGACCGCTGATCGGCGCCGTGGAGGACAAGTTCGAGCACGTTGCCGCGGGGGATGCTGTGGCGATCGTGCCCCTGGTGCCCGGCGCGACCATCCGCCCCGACCTCACCACGGTCCCGCTGCACGGCGTCGAGCCGAGCCACGTGGTACTGGCGACCCGCGCCGGGGACAGCCACCGGCTGACGGCGGCCTTCCGCAGGTCGGCCGAGGCGCTGTTGAACAGGCCTGGGGGCAGCGCCCCATAGGGGCGCGGGGAACGGCGCGACCAGCCACGACGGCGGCGCGGCCGAACGCCGACACCTCGCGGCGCTTCCGGCTGAGCGCGGCTACGGCGTCAACTGGGCCTGCACGGCCGGACCGTAACGGTCGGCGATGTCGCCGATGTCGGTGGCCGCGCAGTCGCGCAGCCGCGGGCCGCGGGCGATGCCGTACATCACACCCAGGCCGATGAGCTGGGCGACGGCGAGTTCGGCGCGCAGGTCCGGGTCGGGGCCGGTGAGCCGGGCGGCGAGGGCGGCGACGACGTGGGCGCGGAAGTTGGCGCGCAGCACCTCTCCGTGGTCGCCGTGCAGCGGTGCGAAGACGATGCGCAGCAGCGGATCGGCGCCGCGGTCGCGCTGGCTCTCCAGGACGTGCCGGACCATGTGCCGGCCGAGGTCCTCCAGGGGTGCGTCCAGCAGGGCGGCCGCGTCGGTGTCGAAGGACATGACGCGGGCGAACAGACTGTCCTTGTTGCCGAAGTACTTGAGGATCAGCGGTGCGCTGACCCCGGCGCGTTCGGCGACGTCCTTGAGGGTGATGTCGGCGTGCGCGTGCCGGGCCAGCAGGTACCGGGCGGCTCTGAGGATGACGGCCTTGGTGGCCTCGGCGTCCCGGCGGGCGGGGGCCGGGGGGGGCGCGGGCGCGGCGGAGGTGCCGGGGCGGGTGTTCACGGCACTCATGCTCCCTCCAGCGCGTCGTCCCTGGCACTCTCGGCCGGGCCAACGGCCCGCGGCGCGTCGTCGGGCGCCCTGTCGCCGGGGATGGACAGGGCGGCGCCACCGGCCACGAGGGCGACGACGCCGGCCATCGCGAAGGCCAGCAGGTAGCCGTGGAGCGTGGCGACCGGGGCGCCGCCGACGAGGCTGGTGTGGTGGGTGAGGACGGCGGCCACGGCGGCGCTGGAGGTGGCCTGGCCGATGGTGCGCATGAGGACGTTGACGCCGTTGGCGGAGGCGGTCTGGTTCGCCGGGACGGCCCGCAGGATCAGTGTGGGCAGCGCGGAGTAGGCGAGGGTGGTGCCGGTGGCGACGACGGTGGCACCCAGGATGATCATCCACAGGTCGCGGCTGTCGGCGATGCGGACCACGTATCCGCAGGCGATGACCGCGGCGCCGAGGGCCAGGGTGATGCGCGGGCCGCGGGCGGCGGAGATCCGGGCGGAGAGCGGCGAGAACAGCAGCATGGTCACGCCGCCGGGCAGCAGGCACAGACCGGTGGCCACGATCGACAGGCCGAGACCGTATCCGGTGGCCTTCGGCGCCTGCACCAGCTGGGCGGTGACCAGGGAGTTGGCGTAGAAGGCGAACCCGGTGAGCAGGGCGGCGACGTGCGAGAGGCCGACCCGCGGCCGGGTCACGAGGTGCAGGTCGACCAGCGGCTGCCCGGTCCGCAGCTGCTGCCACCACCACAGGGCCAGCACCAGGAGGGCGGCGCCGAAGAGCCCGAGGACGCGCGGGCTGCCCCAGCCCCACTCGCCGCCCTGCGAGACACCGAGCAGCAGGCAGGTCAGCCCGGCGGCCAGCCCCAGCGCCCCGAGGACGTCGAACCGGCCGCTCTCGCGCACCGGCGACTCCCTGACCGCCCACCAGACACCCGCGACGCCCACCGCGCCGAGGAGGCTGGTCAGCCAGAACATGGTGTGCCAGTCGTAGTACTGCACGACCAGCGCGGCCAGCGGCAGGCCCAGGGCGGCGCCGATACCGACGGTGGAGCTCATCAGCGCCACCGCCGATCCCCGCCGCTCGGGCGGGAGTTCGTCGCGCAGGATGCTGATCGAGAGCGGTACGACGGAGGCGGCGGCGCCCTGCAGGGCGCGGGCGACGATGAGCACGGTGATGTCCGAGGACAGGGCGCACATCACGGAGCCCACGGTCATCAGCGTGAGTGCCCCGGTGAGCACCCGGCGCTTGCCGTACATGTCACCGGCCCGGCCGAGCACCGGGGTGAGGACGGCCCCGGCGAGCAGGGTCGCGGTGACCGTCCAGGAGACGGTGCCGGCCGAGGAGTGGGTGAGCCGCGGCAGGTCCGGCAGGAGGGGGACGACGACCGTCTGCATGACGGCCATGAGGATCCCGCCGAAGGCCAGCACCGGGATGGTCAGCCGCTGCCGCAGCGGGGGCGGGGCGGCGGGCGATCCCGGGTTGCCGGCTATCGGGGCGGGCTGGTCCATCGACACTCCTGTGGGCGACATGAAGAAAGAGGTGAATATCCATTCACCCTATCTGGTGAATGGATATTCACTCAAACCGTTCCGCCGCCTACGGCGTTCAGGACCGGGCGTGCAGGGCGCGCGCCGCCCGCGGCCCGAGCCACCGCTTGAACCTGCGCAGCATCTCCAGCCGCCCGGCGGCCTTGTCCAGGCCGTAGTAGAGCTGCGGCGGGACGTACGGCAGCAGGGGCGAGTGCCGCTGGCCGAGCAGGGCGAACATGCGGTGCGGAGGCAGGCCGATGTAGCGGGGCAGGTTCTCGTACCACTGGGCGCTGAGGCGGGCGGCGCTCTGGGCGGAGACCAGTTCGGCCCTGCGCCGCCGTTCGTAGGCGGTGAGGGCGTCGGGCAGGAGCGGGTGCTCGCGCAGGGCGTCCGCCAGGCACATCGCGTCCTCCAGGGCGAGGGTGGTGCCGGCGCCGATGGAGTAGTGGGTGGTGTGGGCGGCGTCGCCGAGCAGGACGAGGTTGCCGTGGTGCCAGGTGCGGTTGGTGAGGGTGCGGAAGGCCGGCCAGGCCGCGGAGGAGCCGCCGACCAGCGGGTGACCGTCGAGGATGCCGGCGAACAGCTTCTCCAGCAGGGCCAGTTGGCCGGCCTCGTCCATCGCGTCGAGGCCGAGCCCGGTGAGGGTCTCCGGGGCGCACTCGATGACGCACGTGCTGTGCCCGTCGTCGTACGGGTAGCCGTAGCACCAGACCCAGCCGTGTTCGGTCTCGGCGAAGGCGAAGGTGAAGGAGTCGAAGACCCGGGTGGTGCCCAGCCACACGTAGTGGTTGCGGCCCTCGGTGGCCTCGGTGCCGAAGTGGCCGGCGTGCTGCGTGCGCAGGGCGCTGTGGATGCCGTCGGCGGCGACGACCAGGTCGGCGTCGGGGAGGTCCCCGGGGGTGATCTCGTCCTCGAACTCCAGCCGGACGCCGAGATCCCGGGCGCGTCCGGCGAGGATCTCCAGGAGGCGGTGGCGGCCGATGCCGTGGCCGGCGTCGCCGGGCTGCCGGGCCACCTCGCCGCGGACGTGGGCGACGCCCTGGGTCCAGCGCACCGAGCTCGCCTCGATGGCGCGGGCCGACTCGGGGTCGCAGGCGTGCAGCCGGTCGAGCAGGGCGCGCCAGTAGGTGACGCCCCAGCCGTAGGTGGAGCCCTCGGGGTTGCGTTCGTGGACGGCGATCTCGTGGGACGGGTTCTGCCGCTTGAGCAGGATCGCGAGATACAGGCCGGCCGGCCCGCCTCCGACGCAGACGACCTTCACGCACACACCCCTCAGTTTCACCGCACGTGGTCAATTGGCACCGGAGAGTAGCAGCGTCAAGGCACCCGGCCGGGTTTTCGAATCGCGCCAGATTGACACCGTGAGCCACACCACCCGGACGGCGGACCGGAGCGAAAGATCACCGGCAAGCCGCGCGCCCGCGCAAGGAATTGCCCGTTCCGGGTCCGGCGGAACCATCGCCACGACAAGATCGTCTTTGTTCAATCTTGTATGACATGTGACTAATTGTCCTGATCGCAGCCAACCCGATCCGGGCGATTTCTCCCGCTCCGAAGTCGGCGGATAGGCATACGGAGTCATCACCCGCACCCGTCACAGGAGCATCCGTATGCCCGAACTCACCCGCCGTCGCGCCCTCACCGCGGCGGCCGCCCTCGCCGCAGCGGCCGGTGCCCAGACCCTCCTCGCGCCCGGCGCCTCGGCCGCCGGCCACTCGCACGAGGGAGCTCTCGAACCCTTCGACGAGGTCTACAAGGGCCGCCGCATACAGGGCCGGCCGACCGGCATGGACGACATGGGCGGCATGGCGGGAACGGGCGGCGGTCACCACCACGGACACGGCACCGGCTACGCGGTGTTCGTGGACGGGGTCGAACTGCACGTGATGCGCAACGCAGACGGCAGCTGGATCAGCGTGGTCAGCCACTACGCCCCGGTCGCCGGCCCGCGCGCCGCCGCCCGCGCCGCGGTCGACGAGCTGCAGGGCGCCGCGCTCCTGCCGTTCCCCGCCAACTGACCGCCCGTACAAGGAGTCTTCCCGCACATGACCGTTCGCAAGAACCAGGCAACCCTGACCGCCGACGAGAAGCGGCGGTTCGTCGCCGCCGTCATCGAGCTGAAGCGCAGCGGGCGTTACGACGACTTCGTGCGCACGCACAACGCCTTCATCATGTCCGACACCGACGACTCGGAGCGCACCGGCCACCGTTCGCCGTCGTTCCTGCCCTGGCACCGCAGATTCCTGCTCGACTTCGAGCAGGCCCTGCAGTCCGTGGACGCCTCCGTCGCGCTCCCCTACTGGGACTGGAGCACCGACCGGACCGTCCGCGCCTCGCTGTGGGCACCGGACTTCCTCGGCGGTACCGGGCGCAGCTCGGACGGGCGCGTGACGGACGGGCCGTTCGCCGCCGGCGGCGGGAACTGGCCGGTCAACGTCCGCGTGGACGGCCGTACTTATCTGCGCAGGTCGCTCGGGACGGGCGTGCGCGAGCTGCCGACCCGGGCCGAGGTCGACTCGGTCCTGTCCATGGCGACGTACGACATGGCGCCCTGGAACAGCGCCTCGGACGGCTTCCGGAACCATCTGGAGGGCTGGCGCGGGGTCAACCTGCACAACAGGGTCCACGTCTGGGTCGGCGGGCAGATGGCCACCGGGGTCTCCCCCAACGACCCGGTGTTCTGGCTGCACCACGCCTTCATGGACAAGCTCTGGGCCCGCTGGCAGCGCCGCCACCCGGAGGCGGCCTACCTGCCGGGCGGCGGCACGCCGGACGTGGTGGACCTGGACGAGACGATGAAGCCGTGGAACGACGTGCGGCCGGCGGACCTGCTCGACCACACGAGGTTCTACACGTTCGACACCCTGGAGGCCTGACCGGTTCGCCGCATCAGGCCGCTGGGCCGGCCCGCCGGGTCAGGCCTCGGCGGCCGTTCGGCACTCAGGGTGGCCCCACCCCTGTGCGTTCTTGGCGATCGGCTCGCCGGCCGCGTAGGAACGGCCGCACAGGCAGCGGCCGGGGAACTTCGCCTTGATGGTCCGGGACGAGGAGCCACCCCCCGCCGCGTTCTTGCGGGGCGCCGCCTTGCGGCGCGGGGCCGCGGCGGCGGACGCCTGGGACGGCGGCGGTACCGGGGAGCCGAGCGCGCTGCCCGCGGCCTCCTGGACCATGGCCGCCTGGCTGGCCGCGCGGTCGGCGAAGTCGTTCAGCGGGTCGCCGTCGACCTGGTGGGCGGGGACGTAGCGGAAGTCGACCGTGCGGCCGTCCAGGAGCTCGTCGATGCGGACGACCAGCTCCTGGTTGGCGACCGGCTTGCCCCCGGAGGTCTTCCAGCCGTTGCGCTTCCAGCCGGGCAGCCAGGTGGTGACGGCCTTCATCGCGTACTGGGAGTCCATCCGCACTTCCAGCGGCACGTCCGGGTCGGTGGCCGCCAGCAGCTGTTCCAGGGCGGTCAGTTCGGCCACGTTGTTGGTGGCCCTGCCGAGCGGCCCGGCCTCCCAGCGGGCGGGAGTCGCCGCGTCGTCGGACACCACCCAGGCCCAGCCGGCCGGTCCGGGGTTTCCCTTAGAAGCCCCGTCGCACGCGGCCACCACTCGTTCACGCATGGCCCCGATCATGCCACGGCCGGCCGGGGCGCCCGGCCGGGGCTCGGGATCCGCCCTGGTCAGGCCTCCGTACTGGACGGCATCTCGCCTTCGGTGGTCGTGACGTCGATCACCGAGAAGTTCGCGCCCTGCGGGTCGGTGAGCGCCGCCATGCGTCCGAAGGGGCTGGTCATCGGCCCGAAGCGGAGCACCGCACCGAGCTTGGTCGCCTTGGCCACGGCCTCGTCGCAGTCGGCGACGGTGAAGTAGACGTTGACGTACGAGGGAATCTCGGGCGGGAAGTCGTCGGTCATCCGCATCCGGCCGAGGACCGGCTGCTCACGGAGGTTGAACGTGCGGAAGTCGACGTTGCTGTCCTCGATCTGCCGGACCGTGTAGGGGAAGACGGCCGCGAGGAAGGGGTCGGTCTTCTCGGGCTCGCGGGTGAAGACCTCGGCCCAGCAGTAGGCGCCGGGTACGGCCGTGGCCTCGAAGCCCTCGTGGACGCCGCCCTGCCAGATCCCGAACACCGCGCCGCCGGGCTCACGGGCCAGGCACATCGTGCCGAACTCGCCGACCTGCATCGGCTCCATCAGCACCTCGCCGCCGTTCGCCCGGATCCGTCCGGCGGCGGCCGCGGCGTCCGGCGAGGCGAGATACAGGCACCACTGCGAGTGCCCCTCCTGACCTGACATGGGCGGTACGACGGCGGCGACGGCCTTGCCGTCCACGTAGGCCTGCGTGTAGTTGCCGTACTCCGGGGACGACTCCCCGAACGTCCAGCCGAGCACCTCGCCGTAGAAGCTCTTGGCCCCCTCCAGGTCGCCGAACATCGCGTCCGCCCAGCAGGGGGTTCCTTCAGGTTGTACCGCCATCGCCGCGGCCCTTCCGATCGAGCGGGTTCTCCCGGTTCCTCACGCTAGCCACCGGGCCGACCGCCCGCGCGCCGAACGCCGGACTCCGGCGGACACTGGGAAGGAGGTCGGCGGCCTTCGGCGGACGGGGCGCGGTATGGCGGACGTGATGCGGGCATGGTCGGTGGAACGGCCCGGGCCGGTCGAGGCGGAACCGCTGCGGCTGGTCGAGCGGCCGGTGCCGGTGCCCGGGGCGGACGAGTTGCTGGTCCGGGTGCGGGCCTGCGGGGTGTGCCGCACCGACCTTCATGTCACCGAGGGCGATCTGCCGGTGCACAGGACCGGGGTGACGCCGGGGCACGAGGTGGTCGGCACGGTCGCGGGCACGGGCGCCGGGGTGGCGGACTTCGCGGTCGGCGACCGGATCGGGGTGGCCTGGCTGCGGCGCACGGACGGGGAGTGCGCGTACTGCCTGCGGGGCGCCGAGAACCTGTGCCCGCACTCGGAGTACACCGGCTGGGACGCCGACGGAGGCTACGCGGAGTACACGACCGTGCCGGCCGCTTTCGCCTACCGGCTGCCCGGCGCCCTCGACGACGTCGCGCTCGCGCCGCTGCTGTGCGCCGGGATCATCGGCTACCGCGCGCTGCGCCGGGCGTCGCTCCCGGCGGGCGGCCGGCTCGGCCTGTACGGCTTCGGGGGCAGCGCCCACCTGTGCGCGCAGGTGGCGCTCGCCGAGGGTGCGCGGGTGCACGTGCTCACCCGGGGTGCCGAGGCACGGCGGCTGGCCGTGGAGCTGGGCGCGGCCTCGGCGCGGGACGCCTACGAGGCGCCGCCCGAGCCGCTGGACAGCGCGATCCTGTTCGCGCCGGTCGGCGACCTGGTGCCGGTGGCGCTGCGCGCCCTGGACCGGGGCGGGGTGCTGGCGGTCGCGGGCATCCACCTCAGCGACGTGCCGTCGCTGAACTACGAGCGCGAGCTGTTCTACGAGCGGGAGCTGCGCAGCGTCACCTCCAACACCCGTGCCGACGGACGGGAGTTCCTCGCCCTCGCCGAGCGACACGGCGTGCACGCGACCACCCACCCCTACCCGCTGTCGCAGGCACCGCAGGCCCTGCGGGACCTGAAGGCCGGGCGCTTCGACGGGGCCGCGGTGCTGGTGAACGACCTTTCCTGAGCCCAACCCCCGCGCGGCCCCGGGCACGAGAGCGGGCCACCGGCGCACAACAGGGAAACGCAACCCTTTCCACCCCGAACACCAGGTTTGCGCACCTAAGGCATGCAACCGCCCCTTTCGCGCCGTACCCGTAGATCACCAAGGCTGTTTGGCTTGTCCGTGCGCACCACCACCTCGCACACCACCGACCCTCCGGGTCACCGTTGTTCACCTCTCTGCTGGAGGGAATGTGTCCACACCGGACAGCGTCATCGGTTCCGCCGTCGACGAGCCCGAGCCGGATCCGACCACCGACGGGCAGCTCACCAGCCTGAGCACCCGGGCGGCACGCCAGCTCGCCACGACCACCAAGTCCGAACCGCAGATGCAGGCCATCACGTCCCGGTGGCTGCTGAAGACGCTGCCGTGGGTGGACGTCAAGGGCGGCGTCTACCGGGTCAACCGGCGCCTCCAACTGCGCACCGGGCGGGGCCGGGTGAGCTTCCAGCACAACGGCGGGGACGACATCCGGGTCATCCCGCAGACCCTCACCGAGCTGCCGATCCTGCGCGGTTACGACGACCCGGACGCGCTGACCCAGCTCGCGGACCGGTTCCAGCCCCGCGAGGTGCGCGCCGGGCAGGTGCTGTTCGAGGCCGGGCAGCCGGTGACCGAGACCTACCTGGTGGTGCACGGCCGGTTCATCCGGTACGCGGCCGGCAAGTACGGCGAGGAGGAGGTCGTCGGGGTCGTCACCGACGGCGACCAGATGGGCGACGAGGCGGTGGGCCAGACCGATCCGCTCTGGCTCACCTCGGTGCGGGCCGAGACGGCGGGCGTGGTCCTGGCACTGCCCTGGGCGGTGGCCGAGGAGATCATGGACCGGGTGCCGTCGCTCGGCGCCCACCTCCAGGCCTACGTCGACCGGCAGCGGCTGCCGATGAACCGCAAGGGCGAGGCCGAGGTGCCGGTGCAGGCCGGCCACACCGGCGAGCCGACCCTCCAGGGCGGCTTCGTCGACTACGAACTCGCGCCGCGCGAGTACGAGTTGTCGCTCACCCAGACCGTGCTGCGGGTGCACTCGCGGGTCGCGGACCTCTACAACCACCCGATGGACCAGACCCAGCAGCAGCTGCGGCTCACGGTCGAGGAGATCCGCGAGCGCCAGGAGTGGGAGCTGGTCAACAACCGGGAGTTCGGGCTCCTGCACAACATCGACTACGGGCAGCGGATCAGCTCGTTCACCGGTCCGCCGACCCCGGACGACATGGACGAGCTGATCTCCATGCGCCGCAAGACCAAGGTCATCCTGGCGCATCCGAAAGCGATCGCGGCCTTCTTCCGGCAGTGCAACCGGCGCGGCCTCGTCCCCCCGTCCACCAACGTCGACGGGCACGAGATCCCGGCCTGGCGCGGGGTCCCGATCTACCCGTGCAGCAAGATCCCGATCAGCGACGACCACACCAGCAGCATCATCGCGCTGCGCACCGGCGAGGCCGACCAGGGGGTCATCGGCCTCTACCAGACCGGTATCCCCGAGGAGTTCCAGCCCGGCCTGAACGTCCGCTTCATGGGCATCAACGAGCAGGCCGTCGTCAACTACCTGGTCACCGCCTACTACTCGCTCGCCGTCCTGGTCCCCGACGCGGCCGGGATCCTGGAGAACGTCCAGCTCGGCCGCACCGCCGACTGACGGCCTGGAGCACATCCATGAGCACAACCACCACCTCCTACGCCCTGCCGGGGCCGCCGAACATCGCGGAGCGGCTGCGCCCGGCCAAGCCCACCGGGGCGGTCCCCGGACTGCACTACCGGCCCGCCGTGCCCGCCGACCCGGAGAAGGCCGCCGAACTCGACCGACGGCTGGAGGCCTGGGCCCGCGAGCTCGACCTGTTCCCCGCGGCCTGGAAGGGAGACTTCTCCGACTTCCAGTTCGGCCGGGCCGTCGCCCTCCAGCACCCGGGCGGTCTCGACCTGGACCGGCTCACCGCCGCCGGCAAACTGCTGCTCGCCGAGAACATCGTGGACTCCTGCTACTGCGAGGAGGACGAGGGGCGGGGCGGATCCCGGCGGGGCCTCGGCGGCCCGCTGATCATCGCCCAGTCGGCGCTCGACCCCTTCCACGGCATCCCGGAGCTGGAGGAGGAGTGGCGCGAGGGCGTCCGGGCCACCGGGCCCCTGCGGTCGTACCACTTCGCCCTCACGGACTTCGCGGCCTTCGCCACCCCCAGCCAGACCGACCGGTTCGTCCACGACATCGCCCGGCTGCACCTGGGCTACCTCGGCGAGGCCGCGTGGATGGAGACCGGGTACGTACCACGGGTCTGGGAGTACCTGGTGATGCGGCAGTTCAACAACTTCCGGCCCTGCTTGTCGATCGTCGACGCGGTGGACGGCTACGAACTGCCGGAGCAGCTCTACGCCCGCCCGGAGATCCAGCGGATCACGGCCCTGGCCTGCAACGCCACCACCATCGTCAACGACCTGTACTCCTTCACGAAGGAGCTGGCGAGCGACCCGGACCACCTGAACCTGCCCCAGGTGGTGGCCGCCAACGACCGGTGCGGGCTGAAGGCGGCCTATCTGAGGTCCGTCGACATCCACAACCGGGTCATGGACGCCTTCGAGGAGGAGTCGGCCGCCCTCTCCGCCACTTCGCCGCTGGTCGCACGCTACGCCGAGGGGCTCGCCGCCTGGGTCGCCGGCAACCACGAGTGGCACGCCACCAACACCAGCCGCTACCACCTGCCCGACTACTGGTAGCCATCGAGCCACATCCGAAACACCGTCAGAGACATTTCGAGGAGCAACTGTTGACGACCGCCCCTGTCGCTCGGAAGACCACCACGTCAGCCCCGGTGCCGACCCAGTCCAGGTACCAGAACAGCGTCGCGGAGTACTGGAACGCCGAGGAGAACCCGGTCAACCTCGAACTCGGAAAGATCGACGACCTCTACCACCACCACTACGGCGTCGGTGAGGCCGACTGGTCGGTGCTCGACGAGACCGACCCAGCCCTGCGCAAGGAACGCGTCACCGCCGAGCTGCACCGTCTGGAGCACGCCCAGGCCGAGCTGCTCGCCTCGCACCTCGGCGCCCTCACGCCGGCCGACCGGGTCTTCGACGCGGGCTGCGGCCGCGGCGGCGGCAGCATCGTGGCGAACCTGCGCTACGGCTGCCACTCCGACGGCGTGACCATCTCCGCCAAACAGGCCGACTTCGCCAACGAGATGGCCCGCAAGCGGGAAGTCGGCGACAAGGTCCGCTACCACCACCGGAACATGCTGGACACCGGCTTCGAGACGGGCGCCTACGCGGCCTCGTGGAACAACGAGTCCACGATGTACGTCGAGCTGGAGCTGCTGTTCGCCGAGCACGCCCGGCTGCTGCGGCGCGGCGGCCGCTACGTGACGATCACCGGCTGCTACAACAACGCCTACGGGCAGGCGTCCCGCGAGGTGTCCCTGATCAACGCGCACTACATCTGCGACATCCACCCGAGGTCGGAGTACTTCCGGGCGATGGCCGCCAACCGCCTGGTGCCGGTCCATGTGGAGGATCTCACCGCAGCCACGATCCCGTACTGGGAACTGCGCAAGCAGGCCGACCATCTGGTGACGGGGATCGAGGACGCGTTCCTCACCGCGTACAAGAACGGCAGCTTCCAGTACCTGCTGATCGTGGCCGACCGGGTCTGACCCGGCGGCGGGTGCACACGGGGGCGGTGTCCACGGACACCGCCCCCGTCCCCGTACCGCTCACTCCCCCGCGTACGCCTTCCGCAGCGCGGCGATGTCCAGCTTGCCCATCGCGTACATGGCCCGGGTGGTGCGCGCGGCCTTCTCCGGGTCGGCGTCGCCGATCATCTCGATCAGCCCGTCCGGAATCACCTGCCAGGACAGGCCGTACCTGTCCTTGAGCCAGCCGCACGGGCCGGGCTCGCCGCCGTTCTCGGTGAGCTTGGCCCAGTAGTGGTCGACCTCCTCCTGGCCGTCGCAGTAGATCTGGAAGGAGATCGCCTCGGTGAATGTGAACTGCGGGCCGCCGTTGATGGCGACGAACTTCTGCCCGTTGGCCGTGAAGTCGACGGCCAGCACCGACCCCGTCTCCCCCGGCCCGGCCTCGTTGTACCGGCCGACCTTTCCGATGCTGGAGTTCTTGAAGATCGACACGTAGTAGTGGGCGGCCTCCTCGGCCTGCCCGTCGAACCAGAGACACGTGGTGAATCCGTCGGCGGTCATGGGCACCTCCTGGGAGCGGGGAACGCGGTCATGTGTACCGACCGGTGCTCTGCAGGAAACTCATCGGTCATCGCGCCCCTCGGGGGCTCGGGGCTGTATTGCGTATGCGGCTCCGCCGCGTGGGCGCGGCCGGCCCCCACCGGCCCGCAGACGGCCGACGACCTCCTGCGCCTAGCATCCCCACCATGACCTCTCCGTCGCCGGACATCACCCCCTTCCGCATCGCGATCCCGCAGAGCGACCTCGACGACCTCCACGCCCGCCTCGACCGCACCCGCTGGCCCGCCGAACTGCCCGG
Source organism: Streptomyces sp. NPDC104761 (assembly GCF_055583445.1). Lineage (NCBI taxonomy): Bacteria > Bacillati > Actinomycetota > Actinomycetes > Kitasatosporales > Streptomycetaceae > Streptomyces > Streptomyces sp. NPDC104761. The sequence continues at coordinate 39,561 of NZ_JBVJNZ010000018.1, forward strand.
CGCAGACTGGGCCTACGGCGTCCCGGCCCCCTATCTGAAGGAGCTGGCCCGGTACTGGCGGCACGAGTACGACTGGCGTGCGGCCGAGGCGGAGCTCAACGCGTGGCCGCAGTTCACCACCACGGTCGACGGCACGAACGTGCACTTCGCCCACATCCGCTCCACCGAGCCGGACGCCACCCCGCTGGTCCTCACCCACGGCTGGCCGGGCTCGATCGTGGAGTTCCTCGACGTGGTCGGTCCGCTCACCGACCCGGCGGCGCACGGCGGGGACCCGGCCGACGCCTTCCACGTGGTGCTGCCGAGCATCCCGGGGTTCGGGTTCTCGGGGCCGACCACGGAGCCCGGCTGGGAGGCGGGGCGGGTCGCGGACGCCTGGGCGGTGCTGATGCGCCGGCTGGGCTACGAACGGTTCGGCGCGCAGGGCGGCGACTGGGGCGCGGTCGTCTCCCGGGAGCTGGGCCGTGCCCATCCCGGCCGGGTGATCGGCGTCCATCTCAACCTGCTGCCGGGGGCCCAGCAGGCCACCGAACCCACCGACGCGGAGCTGGCCGGGCTGGGCGCCGCGGAACGGGCCGACACACTGGAGTCCTGGCGCCGTTGGTCCGCCTGGACCAAGGAGAGCACCGGGTACGCGATCCTGCAGAGCACCCGCCCGCACACGCCCGGATACGCGCTCACGGACTCGCCGGTCGGACAGCTCGCCTGGATCGTCGAGAAGTTCCGCGAGTGGACGGACTCCGCGGAGCTGCCCGAGGAGGCGGTGGACCGGGACCGGCTGCTGACCGACGTGATGCTGTACTGGCTCACCGGGACGGCTGCCTCCTCCGCCCGCATCTACTACGAGCGGGCACACGCCACCGGGCCCCGGGCCACCGCCCCCGCCGAACCGTCCACGGTGCCGACCGCCCTCGCCCTGTTCCCTGCCGAGCCCCAGCTTCCGTTGCGGCACAAGGCGGACCGGACCGAGCACGTCGTCCGGTGGACGGAGTTCGACCGCGGCGGGCACTTCGCCGCGATGGAGGAGCCGGATCTGCTGGTGGGCGACGTCCGGGCGTTCTTCCGGCAGCTGCGGGAGCAGGGCGCGAGCTGAGGCCGCCGAAAAGCGCTGGCCCCGGGGCAGGGGCACCGGCATCCTGCCCCCTGTGGACGCACTGGAATTCAGGGTGCAGGACCCCGGGCTGCGGGACATCTTCGACCAGGACGCCGAGCGGTACGAACGGGCCCGGCCCCGCTATCCCGCCGCGCTGGTCGAGGAGCTGGTCCGGCTCACGGGGGCCGCGCCGGGCGTCCGGGTGCTGGAGATCGCCCCGGGCACCGGCAAGCTCACCGCCGACCTGGCGCGGTCCGGCTGTTCGATCACCGCCGTGGAGATCGGCCCGAACATGGCCGCGGTGGCCCGCCGCCAACTGGCACCGTTCCCCCGGGTGGACGTGGTGGTGTCGGCCTTCGAACAGTGGGAGCCGCCGCCGGAGCCGTTCGACGCGGTGGTCTGCGCGACCGCCTTCCACTGGCTCGACCCGGCGGAGCGGCTGCCGAAGGCGGCCCGGGCACTGCGCCCCGGCGGGCTCCTCGGCATCGTCTCCACCCACCACGTGGCGGGCGGCACCGAGGACTTCTTTGCCGAGGTCCAGGAGTGCTACGAGCGATGGGATCCGGCCACGCCGCCCGGCCTGCGCCAGACCCGGGAGGGGGACCTCGCGACCGACACGGGCGAGTTCACCGGGTCCCCCTACGTCACCGACGTCGCCGTGCAGGGCCACGCCCAGGAGATCACGTACACCACCCGCGAGTACCTGGACGTGCTGCTCACCTACTCGAACCACCGGGCGCTCCCGGAGGCCGCCCGGAACGGGCTGCTCGGGGACATCCGCGAGCTGATCGACTCCGGGTACGGCGGTGCCGTCACCAAACGGTACTGGCACGAGCTGGTCACGGCCGTACGCGTCGGACCGTAGCCACCTCGTCCAGAGCCCGCCACCGGCGGTTTTCCGCCAGGACGGGAAACGGGGCGCATGCGCCGCGTCACTCGGGGTACCCGAGCCGCAGGGCACGCATAAGGTGTCCGGTTCCGGGTAACCGGCCCTGGCACCACCTGGACAGGGCCGGGACGGCACCGGCCGACGAGACAGCCGCCGCAACGTGAGTGACCTGGGAGAGGACATGAAAACCGCCGGGATCCGGTCGGAAGCAGTGAACACCGCTCACCCCGTCGAGACGTGGACGACGGAGGGGGCACTGCCAGGAATCGAGGACCCGAGGACCGTAGCCCCGCGCGACGCACGTGAGCTGTCCCGCCAGTTCTTCCAGCGGATCGCCGAGCTGGAGGAGGGCACGCACGAGTACCAGTACGCCCGCAACACGCTGATCGAGATGAACATGTCGCTGGTCCGGTTCGCGGCCGGCCGTTTCCGCAACCGCGGCGACGACATGGAGGACATCGTCCAGACCGGGATGATCGGCCTGATCAAGGCCATCGACCGGTTCGAGCTGTCGCGCGAGGTCGAGTTCACCTCCTTCGCGCTGCCGTACATCGTGGGCGAGATCAAGCGGTTCTTCCGGGACACCACCTGGGCGGTGCACGTGCCGCGCAGGCTCCAGGAGCTGCGTGTGGAGCTGGCCAAGGCGCGCGAGGAGCTCTCCAGCCGCCTGGACCGGGAACCGACGGTCGCCGAGCTGGCCACGCTCATGAACCTGTCCGAGAACGAGGTGGTCGAGGGCCAGCTGGCCGCCAACGGCTACAACTCCTCCTCCCTGGACGCGGCGCTGACGGGGGACGGCCCGGAGGACGGCGAGGCGGTGCTGGCCGACTTCATCGGGGTCGAGGAGGAAGGCCTGCGGCTCGTGGAGGACTTCCAGTCGCTGGCCCCGCTCATGGCCGAGCTGAGTGAACGGGACCGGGAGATCATCCATCTGCGGTTCGTGGAGGAGGCCACCCAGGCCGAGATCGGCGAGCGGCTCGGCTGCTCCCAGATGCACGTCTCCCGCCTGATCAAGCGGATCATCATGCGGCTGCGTCAGGGGATGCTGGGCGAGCTCGGCTGCGCCTGACGGCGAGGTCCACGGGCGCTGCCCCGCACCGGCGCGTGGGGCGGCGCCCGTGGTCACGATCACCCGGGGAAGCGCACCAGCGCGCGTACCCGCTTGCCGACCGGCACCCGCTCGGCGACCACCTCCGCGGCCAGGGCATGGACGATCTCCAGTCCGTGCCGGCCGACCCGCTCGGGATCCCTGGGGAAGCGCCGGGGCAGGGCGGCGCTGCTGTCGTACACGGAGACCATGACCGCGCTGTCCGTGCCCTCCAGTTCGAGGATGTACGGGCCGTTGCTGTGCCGGTCCGCGTTGGTCACCAGCTCGCTCACCACGAGCAGCAGCTCACCGTCGGCCCGGGGGTCGATCGCGGCGCACCATTCCGTCCTGAGTTGCTCCAGGAAGCCGGCCGCGAAGTCCCGCGCCTCGGCGATGCAGCCGGGCTCGCCGGTGTAGTGCGCCGCGCGCCGCAGCGGCTCCACAGGGACGTCGAAGCCAGTCGGTATCACTGCCCCGCCCAGGTTTTCGATCATGCGTGTCTCTCCAGGAGGCCGGCCCGGCCCGTCGCTGTTGCATCCATCCTCGTACCCCGAGTGCGCGCCGGCAGTCCCCCGGGATGTTCGCCGACCGCGCACACCTCACGTCGCGCTGGTCACAGTCCCGGTGCGCCGGGGGCGGCCGAGCCGGGCGGTACCAGCCGGGCCGAGGACGCCGGGGCGGCGGACGACACGGCGGCCCCCGGGCCGTGCGATGCCGGCGACGCCGCGGACTGCGGGGCGAGCGGCTGTGCGGAGGACGGCGGCTCGGACGCCGGTCCCTGCGACTTCGGCGGCTGCGACGCCGGCGACTCGTTCTTCGGGGACTCGGTGCGCGGGGACTGGTTCTGGGTCTGCGGGGACTCCGTAGGGGGCGACCCGGTCTTCGGTGACTCGGTCTTCGGTGACTCGGTCTTCGGCGACTCGCTCGTCGGAGGCGCCGAGGAGGGCGGTTGTGAGGACGGCGGCTTCGAGGACGGCGATGAGGACGAGGGCGGCTTCGACGCCGGCGACTGCGGGGACGAGGAGTTCGGGGCCGAGGAGCTTGCCGACGGGGATCCGGAGCCGTTCCCCGGACTCGTGGGCGTCGACGGGCGGGACGGGGCCGGCGGGCACGGGGTGGTGCCGGCCGATCCGGGTCTGCCGGACGCGGGCGGGCAGCCGTGGTGGGGCGGCGGGTTCATGGGGTCCGGGTCGGCCGGGGGCTTGGCCGGGCGGTCGTCGTGCCCGGTGTGGTCCCCGCGGTGGCGGCCGAACCAGTCGTGGTGTTCGTGGTCGAAGACCACGAACACCTTGACGACCTGCGCGGCGGGTGCGACGACGACCACGTTCGCGGGCCGGTAGGCGGCCCAGGCGGTGCCGACGGTCCTCGGGGTGGACCGCTGCGCGACCGGTGGGGCGAGCGGGTTGCCGCAGGCGCACCGCAGCCGCGGCACACCGTGCCCGTCGACGAGGACGGCGGTGCCCGTCTGGAGGACGGACTGGTAGGTGGTCGCCTTGCCGTCGCGGTAGCCGTGGGCGGTGACCCGGGTGTCCGCGCGCAGCTGTACGGGGGTGAGGGAGCGCAGGTAGGCCGGGACGCCGGCGGGCCTGACGCCGACCTGGGAGGCGAACGCCCTGTTGCGGGACGGCGCGGCCTGGAGGTACCTGATCTGCTGTTCGACGTCGCAGCTGGTGCTGTTCTTCGTGCCGCTGTAGAGGCCGGGCGCCCCGCCGCTCACCCCGCGCACCTCGTTCGCCGACGCGCCGGACGCGACCGGGGCGGCGGACACCTGCGCGGCGGTGGTCTTCTGTGCGGTCGACTCGGTGAACGGGTCCTGGCCGGAGCTGTTGGCGGCCTGCAGGAAGACCTCGCCGCGCGGGCCGGAGCTGTCGCCCGAACGGGTGAGAACCACGGCCAGGGCCGCAACGACCACCACGGCGGTGGTGAGCGTCGCGACCCGGGGCGCCGACCTCCACCATGGCCGGTGCGGCTCGCCGCCCTGACCGTCACCGCCACCGGGCGGCGGCTGGGAGGGGGGTCCGGGAGGTGGCCCGGGCGGTCCGGACAGGGGGCCGGAGGGGGGTCCTGTGGGGCGGCCGAACGACGGCGGTTCGACACTCACGCGCTCATCTCCCCGGTGCGGTAAACGGCATTCATGAAAAATGCCTCATTTGGGGCATGTCCAGGCCAATGTGCGCCGGTCCTGCACGGTCCGCAAGCCGACGCGGACGGACCACCCGGCGGGCGCCTGGTGACGGTGTTGCCTAGCGTGACAGCGTGCGCCCTCCCCTCGCCTCCGAGCCGCCGGTGGCCGCGCCGCCCGGCCGGTCCGCGCACCGGCACGGCTGGGCGCAGGCCGTGGGCGTGGTGCTGACCGCGTCGGTCGCGATGCTCGTGGTGGCCGCGGTGGGGCTGTGGGCGGCGGGCGCGACGGACCTGCCGAAGGGCGCGTACCTGCCGGTGGTTCTCGCGACCGTGGTGACGGCGGTCGGCGGCGCCGTCGAGCTGTCGGGGAACGCGGGCGAACTGGCGCGCACAAACGCCGGGCTCACGGTCGCTCCGCTGTCGGTGACGCTGGTCGGGGCGCTGGTCGCCGCCTGGGGCTTCCTGCGGCCGCTGCGGCACCGGGCGGTGGCCGGGGCCGCGGAACTGGCCGGGTGGGCGGCGCGGATCGCGGCGCTGTGGCTGCTCGCGCTGACCGGGCTCGCGGCCGGGGCCCGGCACACCTTCGCGGTGGACGTGGGCAGCGGCACCCTCAGTGATCTCACCGGCGCGCTCGGCGCAGCGCCGGAGGCGGGCTTCACCACCGATGTGCCGCAGACGGCCGGGTTCGGGCTGCTCTGGCTGGCGGGCGTCCTGCTGCTGGCGCTGCTGGTCTCGCGCGGGGCGCCGCTGCCCGTGCGCCTGCTGCGCTTCCAGGCCTCGGTGCGCCCGGCGGCCCACGCGATGGTCGTGCTCCTGCTGGCGTACGTCCTGCTGGCCCTGCTGATCGCCCTGGCCACGATGGTGACCCGCGGGCACGCCAGGGAGACCCTCGCGGTGATCCTGCTCGGGCTGCCCAACCTGGCCTGGCCGGCCTTCACGCTCGGTCTGGGCGCCACCTGGAAGGGCAGGGTCGACGGGCCGTTCGGGCTGCCGGTGCCGAAGGTGCTCGCCGAGGTGCTGCGCACACCGGACGTCTCGACGCTGAACCTGCGCACCATCACCGCCCACGACGACCGCTGGTGGTGGCTGGCCGGGGTCGCCGCGCTGCTGTTGCCGGCCGCCGCGTTCCTGATGGCGGTCCGCTCCCCGGCCCGGATCCGCGCCTGGCAGCACGCCCTGCACCTGGCGGTCGCCCTCGCGCTGACCATGCTCACGCTATGCCTGACCGGCCGGATCTCCGCCCACTACGGCCTCTCCCTGCTCGGCATCGGCGATCTGGGCGGCAACCTGTCCGGTGAACTGCTGCTGGAGCCCGTGCTCTGGCCGGCGGTGGGCCTGGGCGCGCTGTGGGGTCTGCTCGCCGGGTTCCTGGGCGCCCTGCTGGCTCGTCCGGTGCACCGGCGCGGTGAGGTGGCGGCCTGAGCGCACCCCCCGTCAGCGGTCACCGTCGGGGGCCACCACCCGGGTCGGCTCGCGGCCGGGGCCGGCCCGCCCCGGATCGGCGCGGTCGGTGACGTACGTGGACAGCCGCCGCCCGTCGCCGTACAGCCAGCGCCCCTCGGTGGCGTCGTACAGCCACATCGACTCGCCGTCGACCACCACGCCGATGCGCAGCCCGTGCGTACGGCCCCGGAAGGACTCCCCGTCGAGGCCGCCGACGGCCAGTTCCTCGACGGCGGCCCGGTAGCCGGTGAGCGCCTCGGCGGCGCGGGCAAGGAGGGGGCGCGGATCGCCGACGTCCGTGGGCGGGCCGCCGGTGACCGGTGGGTCCTGGGGCACGGCGACGAGGTAGCGGCCGTCCACCCAGGCGGACCAGCCGTTGGCGCAGCTGATGTGCGCCCAGTCGCCGTGCCGTTCGACGAGCTGGACCGGCAGCAGCGGGTCGAGGGGCACGGTGGGCCTGGCCGGGTCGGGGGCCTCCCAGGCGGGCATGCCGTCGCCGGGGACGACATGGGTGGGCCGGAATCCTGGCGTCGTCGTCATCGGTCGCCTACTTCCGCATCACGGCCGGTTCGTGCCGGCGCAGCAGCCGGGACAGCACACAGCCGAAGACCACCGACAGCACCACCAGCATGACCATGTTCCGCAGCCAGACGCCCGCCGAGTGCCGGAAGAAGGGGTCGGCGGTGAGGGTGCCGGGCACGATCCGGTGCAGTTCGACGGTGCCGGCCATCGCGCCGAGCGCCCAGCGCGAGGGCACCAGCCAGGCGACCTGTTCGAGTCCGGGCACGCCGTTCAGCTTCAGCAGGGTCCCGCAGAAGACGACCTGGACGACGGTGAGCAGCACAAGGAGCGGCATCGTCACCTCCTCCTTGCGGACCAGCGCGGAGATCAGCAGACCGAGCATCATCGCGGTGAAGGAGAGCACGGCCACGGCGACGGTGATCTCCAGCAGGGGAGGCATCAGCACCCCGTCGCCGCCGGGCGCGTTGAGGTCGACGCCGGCCAGGCCGACCTGGGTGAGCACGATCGCCTGCAGGACGGTGACGGCGCCGAGGACGACGATCTTCGACATCACGTACGCCGACCTGGGCAGCCCCACGGCTCTCTCGCGCTGGTAGATGACCCGCTCCTTGACCAGTTCGCGCACGGCGTTGGCCGCGCCGGTCAGTACCCCGCCCACGCACAGGGTGAGCAGGGCGTTGGTCGCGGTGTCGAAGGTGAGCTTGTTGCCTGCGACGGCGCGGGCCATGGCGCCCATCACGAACGGCAGCCCGATCATGATGGCGAGGAAGGTCCGGTCGGCGGCGAGCGCGGCCGTGTAGCGGCGCACCAGCGTCGAGAACTGGGCGCCCCAGCTGCGCGGTCTGGGCGGCGGGGCGGCGGCCACCGGCCCGGAGCGGGGCAGCACCGGCTGCGCGCTGGAGTTCACGATGTACTTGCGGTGGTACGACGAAGCGCGGTACTCCCCCGCCCAGTCCCGGCCGGTGTCCCGCTCGAACGCCTCGAAGGCCTCGGGCCACTCGTCGAACCCGAAGAAGCCGAGGGCGTCGCCGGGCGGCCCGAAGTAGGCGGTCCGGCCGCCCGGCGCGAGGACGAGCAGGCGGTCGCTGACGTCGAGGCTGAGCACGCTGTGGGTGACGACGATGACGGTACGGCCGTCGTCGGCGAGGCCGCGCAGCATGTTCATCACCGAGCGGTCCATCCCGGGGTCGAGTCCGGAGGTCGGCTCGTCCAGGAAGAGCAGGGACGGTTTCGTGAGCAGTTCCAGGGCGACGCTGACCCGCTTGCGCTGTCCGCCGGAGAGGCTGTGCACGGGCTGGTCGGCGCGCTGTTCGAGGCCCAGTTCCCGGATGACCTCGTCCACCCGCTGCCGGCGCTCGGCCTTCGCGGTGTCCTCGGGGAAGCGCAGTTCGGCGGCGTAGGTGAGGGCGCTGCGCACGGTCAGCTGGACGTGCAGGATGTCGTCCTGGGGGACAAGACCGATGCGCTGGCGCAGCTCGGCGTAGTCGCGGTAGAGGTCGCGGCCGTCGTAGAGGACGGTGCCGTGCTCGGCGGGACGCTGGCCGGTGAGGGCGCCGAGCAGGGTGGACTTGCCGGCGCCGCTCGGTCCGACCACCGCCAGCAGGCACTTCTCGCCGACCGGGAAGGAGACGCGGTCCAGCAGGATCTTGCGGCCGTGGTCGACGGAGACGGTCAGTTCCTGGACGTCGAGGGAGACCTCGCCGGTGTCGACGTACTCCTGCAGCTCGCCGTCGGCCAGGCAGAACGCGGAGTGGCCGATGCCGACGACGTCACGGGGGCCGAGCAGGGCGCGGGTGACGGCACGGCCGTTGAGGTAGGTGCCGTTGTGGCTGTCGAGGTCGACGATCTCGTGGCTGCCGTCGGGGTGGCCGCGCAGTTCGGCGTGGTGGCGGGAGACGGTCAGGTCGTCGACGACGATGTCGTTGTCGCCGGCGCGGCCGATGCGGACCGTGCGGGCCGGGAGCCGCATCACCGAGGAGGGCTGCCGGAAGGTGCCGGTCCGGGCGGGCATGGAGACGACGGAGGGACGGTCCGCGGCGGGCGCCGGGCGGCCGCTCAGGACGGCGGACGGCCCGTCGGCGGGGCTCCCGAAGCGGATCACCGTGCCCGGTCCGACCTCCCACTCCCGGATGCGGCGGCCGTCGGCGTAGGTGCCGTTGGTGCTCTGCTCGTCCTCCAGCGTCCAGTGGCCGTCGTCGGGCCGCAGCACCGCGTGGTGCCACGAGACCCGGGCGTCGTCGATGACGATGTCGCTCAACGGGTCCCGCCCGACGTGGTAGTCGCGGCCCGGGCTCATCACCGTGGATCCCGTGTCCGTCTCCAGGACGAGTTCGGGTGCCGTCGAGGCGACCGGCCACTCCGCCATGGCCAGAATTCTACCGATTAGCCCTCTTCTGTGCCTGGTCAGGGCCGCTCGGGCGACGGGCGTTCACGGGTCAGGCGACGGGGACGACGAGGGCCGGGATGGTGCGCTGCATCCGGAGGGCGTCGACGGACTCGGCGAGCAGTTCGTACTCGGTGGTGTCGTCCTGGAGCGCGATCCGCACCAGACGCCCGTCGGCCAGCTCGTCGGCGACGAGTTCCTGCCGGGCCGCGTCGGCGCACCAGGCGCGCAGCAGGCCGGGTACGTCGGAGACGGTCTCGGCGACCGGGACCAGTGACCCGTGCGGGAACCTCGGGTTCTCGGGTAAGGGGTCCAGGCGTTCCGCGATCCAGGAGGCCCGGTCCCGTAACCACCACAGCGCCAGGGCCAGGGTCGGCGCACGGTAGGTGCCGAGCGGGACGCCGATGCGTTGCCCGCCGCACATGCCGTATGCCGTGACATGGCACAGGAATTCGTCGTGCACGATCACTCCCCCGTAGCTCGCCGGTGTGCCGTCGCGGCCGGGTTTCCGTGCGGCTCCTGTGCGGTGAAGTGCCCCTGACATTCGAGTATGTTCACTTTCGAAACACTGTCACCACACCTTTCCGGCCAGTCTCTTGGCATATTCCCCCTGCGAATTGGCCGAAATGCGCGAGCTGCACCGGCCGGCCTTCATTACCCGAGGGGTAATCGACCCGCCACGCGGACCGGGGCATGGTGGTGCCAACGGATCGCCGCACACCGCGATCCAGCCCCTGACCAGCAGTGACGACCTCGATGGAGGCTGATTCACCATGTCCGTGAACACCGACCGTTACCAGACCGCCGCCGCCCGCTACTTCGAGGCCTGGAACGCCACCGAGCCGGAGGCGCTGGGCAAGGCGGTCGCCGAGGCCTGGGCGCCGGAGGGCGGTTACACCGACCCGCTCGCGGATGTCTCCGGACATGCGCAGATCACGGCCGTGATCGCGGCGGCGCACGAGCAGTTCCCCGGTTTCGTCTTCCGCCCGCTCGGGGCCGTCGACGGCCATCACGACACGGCCCGCTTCGGCTGGGAGCTGGTGAACGAGGCGGACGGTTCGGCTCCGGTGGCCGGTTTTGACGTGGTCACGCTCAGTGAGGACGGCCGGATCCTCCGGGTACTGGGCTTCCTGGACCGGGTTCCGGCCGGGGCGTGAGCCGGGGAGTGGGCCGGCACGGTGAGCCGGCGCCCGCGCCCGCGCCGACCGGCTGACGGGGGCGGCGGTCGCCGGGCGACGATTCGGGTCGCTCGCCCGGCGACGCATCAGCTCGGCCGCCGGGTGACGATTCGGGTCGATCACCTGGCGGCCACCGGCCGGCTCACCGGTTGACGATCGCGTCGATCCGCACCAGCTCCTCCGCGTCGAAGTCGAGGTTTCCGATGGCGCCGACGCAGTCCTCGACCTGCTGCGGGCTGCTCGCACCGATCAGCGCGGAGGTCACCCGGCCGCCGCGCAGCACCCAGGACAGGGCGAGCTGGGCCAGGGTCTGGCCGCGGCCCTTGGCCACCTCGTCGAGGTCGCGCAGTTGGGCGACCAGGTCCGCGGTGACCGCGTCCGAGTTCAGGAACGGGCTGTCGCTCGCGGCCCGCGACCCCTCCGGGATGCCGTCGAGGTAGCGGCCGGTGAGCAGGCCCTGCTCGAGCGGGGAGAAGACGATGGAGCCGACCTGGAGCTCGTCCAGGGCGTCCAGCAGGCCCTCGGTCTCCGGGCGGCGGTCGAGCATCGAGTAGCGCGGCTGATGGATGAGGAGCGGCGTGCCGAGCTCCCCGAGGATCCGGGCGGCCTCGCGGGTCTGCTCCGCCGAGTAGTTGGAGATGCCGACGTAGAGCGCCTTGCCCTGCTGGACCGCGGAGTGCAGGGCGCCCATCGTCTCCTCCAGAGGAGTCGCCGGGTCCGGGCGGTGCGAGTAGAAGATGTCGACGTGGTCCAGGCCCATCCGGGTCAGGGACTGGTCGAGCGAGGACAGCAGGTACTTCCGCGAACCCCACTCGCCGTACGGCCCGGGCCACATCAGGTAACCGGCCTTGGTGGAGATGACCAGCTCGTCCCGGTAGGCCGCGAAGTCCGCCCTGAGGGCCTCGCCGAAGGCCGACTCGGCGGCGCCGGGCGGCGGGCCGTAGTTGTTGGCGAGGTCGAAGTGGGTGACACCGAGGTCGAAGGCGCGGCGCAGGATGGCGCGCTGGGTCGTCACGGGCCGGTCGGGCCCGAAGTTGTGCCACAGGCCGAGCGACAGCGCGGGAAGCTTCAGGCCGCTGCGGCCGCTGCGGCGGTACGGCATGTCGGCGTAGCGGTCGGGGTGTGCGGTGTACAACGCGACTCCAGAGGGGTTGCCACAGGTTCTACCGCTGCCACTCTTTCCCGAGCCGCGGGCAGTGGTCCAACAGGAGAATCCGATGGAATTGTGCGACTAGGCTGCTCAATCATGGAACTGCGCCACCTCCAGCACTTCGTCGCCGTCGCCGAGGACCAGCACTTCACCCGGGCCGCCGAGCGGCTCATGGTGTCCCAGTCCGGTCTGTCGGCCTCCATCCGGGCCCTGGAGCGCGAGCTGCGCGCCCCGCTGTTCGTGCGCACGACCCGCCGGGTGACGCTGACCGAGGCGGGCCGGGCGCTGCTCGGCGAGGCGGAGCGGATCCTTGCCCAGGTGCGCTCCGCGCACGAGGCGGTGGCCGCGGTGCAGGGGGTGCTGCGCGGGACCCTGGCGCTGGGCACCGAGCAGTGCATCGCCGGGGTGCACGTGGCGGGGCTGCTCGCCGCGTTCCGGCGCCGCCACCCCGACGTGGAGATCAGGCTGCGGCAGGCCGGCTCGGGCGCGCTCGCCGAGGAGGTGGCGGCGGGCCGCCTCGACCTGGCCTTCGCCTACCGCACCCAGGACGACACCGACCAGCTGCGCTCGGTGTCCCTGACCGCGGAGCCGATGACCGTGCTGTGCCATCCCAGCCACCGGCTGGCGACGGCGGGCGCGGCCGTGACCCCGGTGGACCTCGGCCAGGAGGTGTTCGTCGACTTCCACCCGGACTGGGGCCCGCGCCGCTCGACCGACGCGGCCTTCGCCGAGGCGGGCGTGCGGCGCACGGTCGCCCTCGAGGTGAACGACGTGCACAGCCTTCTCGACCTGGTGGACGAGAACCTCGGCATCGCCGTCGTACCCCGGCACTTCAGCCACAAGCGCCCCACGCTGACCGCCCTCGCGCTCAAGGACACGGACGAGACCGTGTACGAGACGGTCGCCCTGCTGCCGCCGGAGTCGGCCACCAGCCCGGCGGCCCGGGCGCTGATCACCCTCCTCGAAACAGGGGGCCTGGCAACACCCCCGGACGGGTCCTGCCCCTCCTGACCCGGCCTGCCCGTCACCGCAGACTCGTGGATGTCCACGACGACGACGCGACGGGGAGTACGGAGATGGCGGAACACACACGGCGTACGGTGCTGCGCGGGGCGGCGGGCATGGCGGTTGCGGGCGCGCTGACGGGAGCGGGGGTCCGTCCGGCGGCCGCGTCGACAACAGCAGACCCGACGGATCGTCACCATCCGTTTTTGGAGGGCGCGTTCGCCCCGGTCACCGAGGAGCTCACGGCCTTCGACCTGCCGGTCACCGGCCGTGTCCCGGACGACCTGAACGGCCGTTACCTGCGCAACGGCCCGAACGTGCTCGGCCTGGAGGATCCGCGCGCCCACCACTGGATGCTGGGCGAGGGCATGGTGCACGGGGTACGGCTGCGCGACGGCCGCGCCGAGTGGTACCGCAACCGCTGGGTGCGGTCCTCCCAGGTGACGGCGAAGCTCGGCGAGACCTACCCCGGTCCGGTCCCGCCGGACGACTTCGCCTGCAACACCCACGTCGTCCCCTACCGGGGGCGGATCCTCGCACTCCAGGAGAGCGGCCCGCTGCCGTACGAACTCGACGGCGAACTCGGCACGGTGGGCAGCTTCGACTTCGGCGGCTCCCTGGAGGGCGCGTTCACCGCGCACACCAAGTACGACACGCGCGCGGACGAGTTGCACGCGATCGCCTACTACCCGACCTGGGACCACGCCCGGCACCTGGTCGTGGGCCCGACCGGCCGGCTCGCCCGCACCACCCGGATCCCGGTCGCGGACGCGCCGATGATGCACGACTTCGCGCTCACCGAGAAGTACGTGGTCGTCTTCGACATCCCGGTCACCTTCGACGCGGCGGCCGCCGGGGCGGGCGCGCCGGTGCCCTACGTCTGGAACCGTGAGCACCCGGCGCGGGTGGGCGTGCTGCCCCGGTCCGGGGGCGCCGTCCGGTGGTTCGGCGTCGACCCGGTCTTCTACTCGCACACCCTCAACGCGTACGACGAGGGCGGGTCCGTGGTGATCGACCTGACGGCCTATCCGGCGCCCTTCGACGTCGCGAGCCGCACCACCGACGGACCGCACGCGGTGGGCACCGCCACGCTGGAGCGCTGGACCGTCGACCTGCGCCGCGGTCGGGTCCGCAGGCGCACCCTCGACGACCGGCCACAGGAGTTCCCGCGCGTCAACGAGGAGCTGGTGTCCCGTCGGCACCGTTACGGCTACTCGGCGGCGGCCGCCGAGATGTCCGTCGCCTATCTGGCCGGAGCAGGCGACCCGCCGGACCGCGCCTTCTCCAACGCCCTCTTCAAGCACGACCTCGCGCGCGGCACCGCCGAGGTGCACCGGCTGCCGAGAGGCGCGGCGGTGGGCGAAGCGGTGTTCGTGCCGGGCGAACACGGGCGCCGGGAGGACGACGGGTACGCGATCGCCTACGTCCACAACCCGGACCGCGGCGCCGCCGACCTGCTGATCCTCGCCGCGCAGGACTTCACCGGCGAGCCGCTGGCCCGGGTGCACCTGCCGGGCCGGGTGCCGCTGGGTTTCCACGGAAGCTGGATTCCGGACGCGTGACGACCGGCGATGCGCGATCGTGGTCGTATGCATGCAAGGGACATCCTCATCGACGGCTTCGGCCGCATCCAGGAAGAAGTCCATGCCGCCCTCGACGGCGCCGACCCCGATCTGCTCAACAGGCTCCCCGCCCCCGACGCCAACTCCATCACCTGGCTGGTCTGGCACCTCACCCGGATCCAGGACGACCACATCGCCGACGCCTTCGACCTCGACCAGGTGTGGCTGGCCCAGGGCTGGGAGAAGCGTTTCGGCCTCGGTCTGCCGCCCCGTGACCACGGGTACGGGCATACGCCCGCCGAGGTCGCGAAGGTCAGGGTGGACTCCGGCGACCTGCTGACCGGCTACCACGACGCGGTGCACGAGCAGACCCTGGGGGTGCTGCGCGAGCTCCCGGCCAAGGACCTGGAACGCATCGTGGACACCCGCTTCGATCCGCCGGTCACGCTCGGCGTGCGGCTGGTGAGCGTCCTGTCCGACGACCTTCAGCACGTCGGACAGGCCGCCTACCTGCGGGGGCTGTTTCAGAGCACGGAGGCGTAACCCGGCAGGACGACGTCCTCGATGAGGGCCCTGCGCTCGTCGAACGGGATGAACGCGCTCTTCAGGGCGTTCACCGTGACCGTGCGCAGGTCCTCGACGGTCCAGCCCGCCTCCTCGACCAGCAGGGACATCTCCCGGGTCATCGTCGTCCCCGAGACCAGCCGGTTGTCGGTGTTGAGGGTGACCCGGAAGCCCAGCTCCTTCAGCGCGGTGATCGGGTGCTCGGCGATGGAGGCGGCGCAACCGGTCTGGAGGTTCGAGGTGGGGCACATCTCCAGGGCGATGCGGCGGTCGCGCACCCAGCCGGCCAGGCGGCCGAGCTTGCCGTCCACGATGTCCTCGGTGATGCGGACGCCGTGCCCGATCCGCTGGGCGCCGCAGGCCTGGACCGCCTGGTGGATGCTGGGCAGGCCGAACGCCTCGCCGGCGTGGATCGTGAAGGGCACGCTCTCGTCGCGCAGGTACCGGAAGGCGTCCAGGTGGTCGGCGGCGGGGAAGCCGGCCTCGGCACCGGCGATGTCGAAGCCGACGACGCCGGCGTCCCGGTAGGCGACGGCCGCTTCGGCGGCCTCGCGGACCCGGTCGAACATCCGCATCCCGCAGAGCAGGGTGCCGACGCGGACGGGGGTGCCGGCGGCGGCGGCCTTCACCATGCCGGCGGCGAGCCCCTCCTGCACGCTCTCCACGACCTCGTTCAGGGTGAGCCCGCCCTTGACGTTCAGCTCCGGCGCGTAGCGCACCTCGCCGTAGACGACACCGTCGGCGGCGAGGTCCAGGACGTACTCCTCGGCGACCCGCCGCAGCCCCTCCTTGGACTGCATGACGGCGAGGGTGTGCTCGAAGGTGGCTATGTAACGCACCAGGTCGCCGGAGTTGGCGGCCTCGAAGTACCAGGCGGCCAGCTCGTCGGGGTCGGTGGTGGGCAGGGTGTGTCCGACCTCGGCCGCGAGCTCGACCAGGGTGGTGGGGCGCAGGCCACCGTCGAGGTGGTCGTGCAGGACGGCCTTGGGGAGGCGACGGATCACGTCTGCGTCTACGCGCGTAGCAGTCATGGTGGAGCTGTCCTCGGCAGGTGGTTCGGAGTGGTCGTTCAGGCGGCGGGCTGGAGCAGGTCCCAGCGGTTTCCGTAGAGGTCCTGGAAGACGGCGACGCTGCCGTACGGCTCGTGCCGCGGCTCCTCCAGGAAGGTCACGCCGGCGGCGGTCATCCGGGCGTGGTCGCGGCCGAAGTCGTCGGTGTGCAGGAAGAACCCGACCCGCCCGCCCGTCTGGTCACCGACGCGGGCACGCTGGTCCTCGTCCTTGGCGCGGGCCAGCAGCAGTCCGGTGCCGTGCCCCTCCCCGCCCGGCTCCACGACGACCCAGCGGGAGCCGTCGGGCCGCGACGTGTCCTCGACGAGCCGGAAGCCGAGAGCCTCGGTGTAGAAGCGGATCGCCTCGTCGTAGTCGCCGACGACGAGGGTGACCAGGGCGACGCGTCGCATGGGGGCCTTTCGGTGGAGCGGTTAGCGGAAGAGGTTATACGTAAAACTCGCAGGACGCCAGCCGGCCTTTCCCACGGGCGGCTTTCCGGAAAGTGCGCCGAGCGGGGCGCCCGGACGGAGGGACGGGGAGCTGCGCGGCCGGCCACACCGCACCCGCATCCGACGAACGGCCGCTCCCCTACCGCTCGGCTTCCCCCTGCGCGACCTCCACCCGGTGATGGAAGTCGACCACCCCGGTCGCGGAGGCGACACACGACACCGCGGCGCAGGCCACCAGCACCACCGCGACCCATCCCCCGGCCCGCCGCCCCCGCGGCGCCAGCAGCGCCTCGACCCGCTGCGGCACCGGCCCGGACGCGGCGCCCGACACGAACGCCGGCCGCTCGGCGACGCCGCCCTGCCCCGCCAGCGCGGCCCTGGCGATCGCGCGGGCCGTCAGCCGGCGGTCCCCCACCGCGCGCGCCGCGGCCTCGTCGGCGGCCCGCTCCACGGCCAGCCGGACGACGTCCCGGACCCGCCGCAGTGCCGGGTGGCAGTGCGCGGCGAGTTCCGCCGCGGCGAGGAAGAAGTGGTGGCCGCCCGTGTTGTGCGCCCGTTCGTGGGCGAACAGTGCCTCCCGCTCGGCGCCGTCGAGGCTGCGCAGCATTCCGGTGGTGACGACGATCCGGTGCGGACGTCCGGGCAGGGCGTACGCGTCCGGGCACGGCGAGTCGACCACGCACAGGTCGCCCGCGGCAGGCCGGCGCCCCGCCTCCGTGCGGGCCGCGCGGAAGGCGCGGGCCTGCCGGAGCACCGACCGCGCGAGCGTCCAGGCGCACCCGGCGAGGCCGCCGGCCGAGAGGGCGGCGAGCGGCAGCACGAACCGGTCGGGGGCGGTGTGCAGGGGCTGGACCAGCTCACCGAGCGCGGCGAAGTACGGCAGCCTGAGGAGCCCGGCGAGGAAGCACGCGCCGAGCGCGGCCAGGGAACAGCCCGCGAGGGCGACGGCCGAGGACGTGATCACCCAGAGCGCGGTGCGCGGCGCCAGCCGGTCGAGGGCCCGTCGGGACAGCGCCGGCAGCGCGAACGGCACCAGCAGGGGCAGGAGCAGCAGCGCGGTCATGACGGACCGGGTTGTTCGCCGGGTTCGAGGAGGGTCCGCAGCACACGTTCGTCGTCGGGACTGAGCTGGGCGACGAACCGGGCGAGCACGGTCTCCCGGTCGCTGTCGCGGTCGAGTTCGGTGTGCATCCGCTTCGCTGTGAGGCCCTGTGCGTCCTGGACGGGGACGTAGGCGTAGCCGCGCCCCTGGCGGTGCCGCCCGACCACACCCTTGTCGTGCAGCCGGGTCAGGATCGTGGTCACCGTCGTGCGGGCCAGGTCGGTGCCGAGGCTGCGCTGCACCTGTCCGGGGGTCTGGGGCGCACCCGCGGCCCAGAGAGCCGCCATGACGCTCGCCTCCAGTTCGCCGGCGGGCCGGCGTTCGTCCTTCCCGTCGGCCATGGAAGGTTCCTCACCCCTCACTTCGTCCGCGGCCAGCAGACCGTCTACGGCAGTGTAGTCAGCCGGGTGACGGCCGGCACCCGTGAACCCATTATGCGAAGCCCCTTCCGGGAGAGGTTCCGTCGCCGGCCGGGGAATCGCCCGGGACCCGGGTACCGGCACCCCGGGACCCGGGCCGGGCGGAAAGTCAGCCGGCCTTGGCGTGGAGGGCGTTCAGCCGGGTCAGCTCGTCCTCGGTGAGCCGGATGGCACCGGCCGCCACGTTCTCGGCCAGGTGGTCCGGGTTGCCGGTGCCGGGGATGGCGAGGACGTGCGGGCCCTGGTGCAGGGTCCAGGCGAGGCGGATCTGGGCGGGGGTGGCGCCGTGGGCGCGGGCGACGGCCAGAACCTCGTCGTCGTGGCTCGCGGTGGCGCCGAGCGCCCCGGCGTCGCCCGCGACGGCGAAGAACGGCACGAAGGCGATGCCGCGCTCGCCGCAGAGGCGCACGACCTCGTCGGTGGCCGGGTTCGCCGCGTCGAGTCCCCACCGGTTCTGCACGCACACCACGGGCGCGATGGCCAGCGCCTCGTCGAGATGGCGCGGTTCGACGTCGGAGACGCCGAGGTGCCGGATCAGCCCGGCCTCGCGGAGTTCGGCGAGGGCGCCGAAGTGCTCGGCGATCGACTCCTGGCGCATCCGGCGCAGGTTGACGACGTCGAGGTGGTCGCGGCCGAGCTGGCGCAGGTTCTCCTCGACGTGCCCGCGCAGCTGGTCGGGGCGGGCGGAGGTGCCCCATTCCCCGGAGTAGTCGCGGTAGGGGCCGACCTTGGTGACGATGACCAGGTCGTCGGGGTACGGGGAGAGCGCGGTGTTGATGAGTTCGTTGGCCGAGCGCAGGGCGGAGAAGTAGAAGGCCGCCGTGTCGATGTGGTTCACGCCGAGCTCGACGGCCTTGCGCAGGACGGCGATCGAGCGGGCGCGGTCGCTCGGGGTGCCGTGGTGGAAGGCGGCGCTGCCCGTCAGCCGCATCGCGCCGAAGCCGAGGCGGTGGACGGGCAGGTCGCCGAGTTTCCAGGTGCCGGAGGCGTCCGCGGTGATCGTTTCGGAGGTCATCGACGGAGTCTGGCACACGATCCTGACGGCGGGGTCAGCAGTAGAGGTTGGCGCCGGCCGGGACGCCGAGGATCTGGGTGAACCTCTGGTAGGCGCTGACCCGGCTCTGCACCTGCGCCGGGTTCTTGCCGTCGCACTCCAGGGAGCCGTTGATGGAGCGGATGGTCTGGCCGAAACCGGCACCGTTGACCATGGCGTTGTGGCCGGTCATGGTGCCGGGGCCCTTCTGGGTGTTCCAGTACCACAGGCCGGTCTTCCAGGCCACGGCAGAGTTATTCCGCACCTGCCGGGAGTTGTCGAGGAGGTCGATGCCGAGCGCGTCGCCCGCCGCCTTGTAGTTGAAGTTCCAGCTGAGCTGGATGGGGCCGCGCCCGTAGTAGGCGGACTGGCCCGCGGGACAGCCGTAGGACTGGCTCCGGTCGCAGTAGTGCGAGCGCAGCCGGCGGAGCCTGCCGGTGCGCCACTCGAGGGGCTTGGTGCGGCCGGTGCGGAAGGTGGCGCGCAGCCGGGCCGCGATGTCGGCGGGCTGCTCGAGATCACACCTGGTCAGCCGGTGAGTTCGTCCCGCCGCCGTGCGAGGTGTGTCCGTTCGGGCAGGCGGCAGGTGAGCGCGATGGCCGCGTCGTACTCCGCCGCCGCCTCGCGGTCCCGGCCGAGCCGGCGCAGCAGGTCGGCGCGGACGGCGTGCAGCACGTGGTATCCGGGCAGGTCGAGGGCGTCGACCAGCTCCAGGGCCGCGGCCGGCCCCTGGACCTCGGCCACCGCGACCGCCCGGTTCAGCGCCACCACCGGACTCGGGGCGGCCGACATGAGCTGGTCGTACAGGGCCAGGATCTGACCCCAGTCGGTGGCATCCGCGTTCGGTGCGTCGCTGTGCACGGCGTTGATCGCGGCCTGGATCTGGTACGGGCCGGGCCGGTTGCGCCGCAGGCAGCGCCGGACGAGGTCCTGCCCCTCCGAGATCAGCTGCCGGTCCCAGCGCCCGCGGTCCTGCTCGGGCAGCGGCACCAGTTCGCCGTCCGCCGGCTCCCGGGCGGGCCGCCGGGCCTCCACGAGCAGCATGAGCCCGAGAAGCCCGGCCACCTCCGGCTCGTCCGGCATCAGTTCGTACAGCAGCCGGCCCAGGCGTACGGCTTCGGCGCAGAGCGCGGGATCGCCGCCGTAGCCCTCGTTGAAGACGAGGTAGACGACGGCCAGCACCCCGTTCAGCCGGTCGGGGAGGTCGGCGTCCTTCGGCACCCGGTACGGGATGCCCGCGTCGCGGATCTTGGCCTTGGCGCGTACCAGGCGCTGGGCGAGGGTGGGCTCGGGGACCAGGAAGGCGCGGGCGATCCGGGCCGTGCTGAGCCCGCAGAGCAGGCGCAGGGTCAGGGCCACCCGGGACCGGAGGGCGAGGGCGGGGTGGCAGCAGGTGAAGATCAGCCGGAGCCGTTCGTCGCGCACGGGGCCCTCCTCGGCCGGTGCGTCGGGCGCGTACAGCCGGGCGGCCTCGGCGTGCCGGGCGGCCCTGGTGGACTCGCGGCGCAGCCGGTCGATCGCGCGGTTGCGGGCGGCGGTGATGATCCAGCCGGCCGGGCTCGGCGGCACCCCGGTGCGCGGCCAGCTGTCCAGCGCGGTGGTGAAGGCGTCCTGGACCGCCTCCTCGGCGAGGTCGATGTCGCCGAGGAAGCGGACGAGGACCGAGACCGCGCGCCCGTACTCGGTACGGAAGGCGGCCTCGACGTCGGCGGGCTCCGCCATCAGTGCTGGTCCACGAAGGGCCGTACCTCGATCGGGAGGGTGGTGGCGAGAGCTGCCCTGCGGCCCCACTCCAGGGCCGCGTCGAGATCCTCGGCGCGGATGAGGCAGAGGCCGCCGAGGTACTCCTTGCCCTCGGCGTAGGGACCGTCGGTGATCAGTACGTCGCCGTCCTTGGGCCGCAGTGTCGTGGCGGTCTCCGGGCCGTGCAGTCCGCCGGCGAAGACCCAGGCGCCTGCCGCACGCAGTTCGTCGTTGAAGGCCTCGACGTCGCGCATGATCGTGGCGAGCGCGTCGGGCGCGGGCGGGGTGCCGTCCGCCGGCTGGACCACGCTGAGCAGGTAGTGCTTCATGAGGTTCTCCTCGGTCGTCGTGAGGTGTGCGTCGTGAGGTGTGCGCCGCGACGGTGTGCGTCGCGGGGGTGTTCTCGCCTTCTACACGAACGGCAGGCCCCCGGATCGACACCTCGCACCGCGGAACCGAAAGAATCCTCTCCATGACCATCGCCGTGCATCCGCTCGTCGCCCGCGCCCGGGAACTCGCCGACGGCCTCCTCTCCCCCGCCGCCGAGCGTGTCGACCAGGAGGGCGTGCCCGCGAGCCACATCGAGGCGGTCAAACGGTCGGGCCTGCTGGGACTGAACGCCCCGGTGGCGTACGGGGGCTCGGCGGCACCCGCGGCCGTGGTGCGGGAGACGGCGGAGATCCTGGCCGGGGCATGCTGCTCGACCTGGTTCGTGCAGACGCAGCACCACACGCCGGTGCTGACCCTGGCCGGGTCCGGTCTGCCGGTGCGGGAGCGCCTGCTGGGTCCGCTGGCGCGGGGTGAGCTGCTGTCCGGGGTGGCGTACGCGCATCTGCGGTCGTACCCGAGGGTCCCCGTGCGGGTCAGGCGGGAGGCGGGCGGATGGCTGTTCTCCGGCACCGTGCCCTGGTACACCGGCTGGGGGCTGAACGACGTGCTGCTGCTGGCCGGGGTGACCGAGGACGACGAGGTGCTGTTCGCGTTCACCGAGGCACGGGAGCAGCCGGGTCTGCGGCCGTCGGAGCCGATGCGCCTGGCCGCGCTCACCGCGGCCCGGACGGTGTCCCTGGACCTGGACGATCTGCGGGTCCCCGACGAGGCGGTCGCGCTCCGGACGCCGTTCGAGGAGTGGGCGACGACGGACCGCCCGCGGCCCCGCAACGCCAGTCCGGCGGTCTTCGGGATCGCGGAGGCGGCGCTCGCACTGGTGGCGGAGGAGTACGCGGCCGGCCTGCGGGGCAGCCTGGCCGAGATCCGCAGCCGCGCCTACGCCCTGGCGGACCATCCGGTGCCGTACGAACACGCGGAGGAGCGGCTGGCGCTGCGGGCGGAGGCGTTCACGCTGATGCGGGCGGCCACGACGGCGGCCGTGGTGGCGGGCGGCGGCCGGGCGATGTCGCTGGACCACCGCGCCCAACGGCTGGCCAGAGAGGGCCTGTTCCTGCTGGTCCAGGGCCAGACGAGCGAGTCGCGCACGGCGCATCTGAAAGCCCTCGCAAAGCGGCACGGATCCGGCGGCCGGTGACGGGTCCAGCCCGCAGGCGTGTTGCACATCGTAGAGAGTGGTGCGCCAGATAGAACGCGACCTCTTGACCCGTCACCCCCCTTGGCTGGACGATGTTGCGTATCACTCACGTCGTTGCGCGATGCGCACCAGGAGGGTGTCATGTCTCCTCGACCGCAGCCCGGCCGCGAGTTCGTCCTCACCCTGTCCTGTCCCGACCGGGCGGGTCTGGTCCACGCCGTCACCGGGTTCCTGGTCGGCCACGGCGGCAACATCCTGGAGAGCCAGCAGTTCGACGACCGGCTCCAGGACCGCTTCTTCATGCGGGTGCACTTCGACGTCCCGGACGACGCCGCCGCCCTGGAGGAACTGCGCACCGGTTTCGTCCCGGTCGCCGAAGAGCACCGCATCACCTGGCGGCTGACCGACGCGTCGACCCCGACCCGCACCCTCATCATGGTGTCGAAGTTCGGTCACTGCCTGAACGACCTGCTGTTCCGCAGGTCCACGGGCGCGCTCAACATCGAGATCCCGGCGATCGTCTCCAACCACCGCGACTTCGAGCCGCTGGCGCGGACGTACGGCATCCCCTTCCACCACATCCCGGTGACGCCCGACACCAAGGCGGAGGCGGAGGCCCGGCTGCTGCGGCTCGTCGCCGGGCTGGACGTCGACCTGGTGGTGCTCGCCCGCTACATGCAGATCCTCTCCGACGACCTGTGCAAGCAACTCGACGGCCGGGCCATCAACATCCACCACTCGTTCCTGCCGAGCTTCAAGGGGGCCAGGCCGTACGTCCAGGCGCACCGGCGGGGCGTCAAGCTGGTGGGTGCCACCGCGCACTACGTGACGCCCGACCTGGACGAGGGCCCGATCATCGAGCAGGACGTCGTCCGGGTGAGCCATGCGCACGCCCCGGACGAGCTCGTCGCGCTGGGCCGTGACGTGGAGGCCCAGGTGCTCGCCCGCGCCGTGCGGTGGCACAGCGAGAGCCGGGTCCTGGTCAACGGCCGCTGCACGGTGGTCTTCCGCTGACACCGACCACCGGATGCGGGCCGCCCCCTTCTCGGTGGCGGCCCGCTCTCAGTGGTGCCTCACGCGTGTTCCACGGCCGCGTCCAGCAGCCAGTCCGCCAGGTAGCCGGCGAAGGAGGAGCGCACCAGGACCCAGAAGCCCGCCCTGGTCTCCTCGCGCGCGACCAGGACGACCTGGGTGCGGGCCAGCATGGTCTGGGCGCAGCGGCCCGGGCCGAAAGCGCGGGGGTGCAGGTCCAGGGCGCAGCCGTGGGCGAGCAGGTCGCGGGCGCGCGGGCCGCCGACGAGGAGGGTGGTGCGCTGGGCGGAGACGTCCGTGACGGCGACGGCGCCCGGTGCGTCCCCGGCGGCCGCGCGGATCCGGCTCTCCAGGTCCCGCTCGGTGCCCGGCCGGCCCACCACCAGCCATTCGTCGGGGCCGAGCCAGACCGCGGTCACCTCCCCCGCGTGCACCACGGTGCCGGGTTCCAGGGGCAGTGGGAGTCCCAGGGTCAGTCCGACGGCGTCCGCCGCCGGGCTCTTGGCGTCGAGGCGGACGTTCACCTGGGCCAGGAAGGGCAGTTCGGCAAGCCGGAGTGCGCCCCGGGAGGAACGGGTCACCGCGGCCAGGCGGGGCGCGGCGTCGGCCAGGGGGCTGCGCCGGGATGCGGTGGAAGCGGTGTCAGCCATCGCGGCGGGCTCCCTCGGGGTCGTAGAGGACGGGGCTTGCGACGGTCACCGGCAGGAGCTGTTCGCCCACCGGGGCGTAGAGACGTTCGCCGATGCGGTCCCGGCCGCCCTTGACCAGGGCGAGCGCGAAGGTCCGGCCGAGCGCGGCGCTGCGGTAGCTGGAAGTGACGTGGCCGAGCATCGGCACGGGCGGGGCGGGCAGTTCGCCGTCGGCGACCAGCTGCGTGCCCTCGGGGAGGAGGGCGGCGGGGTCGTCGGTGAGCAGGGCGACGAGATGCTTGCGGTCGGGGCGCACGGTGTCGGCCCGCGCGTAGGAGCGCTTGCCGAGGAAGTCGGGCTTCTTCTTCGAGACCGCCCAGCCCATGCCGAGGTCCTGCGGGGTGACGGTGCCGTCGGTGTCCTGGCCGACGATCGGGTAGCCCTTCTCGGCGCGCAGCACGTGCATGGTCTCGGTGCCGTACGGGGTGATGCCGTACGGGGCGCCCGCCTCGTACAGCGCGTCCCAGAGCGTCACCGCGTGCCACGGCGACACGTTGATCTCGTAGGCGAGTTCGCCGGAGAAGCTGATCCGGCACACGCGGGCGTCGAGGCCCGCGACGATGGTGTCCCGCCAGGCCATGAACGGGAAGTCGTCGTTGGAGAGGGCCAGTCCGGGCGCGAGCGAGCCGAGGACCGCGCGGGAGGCGGGGCCGACCAGGGCGACCGTCGCCCAGTGCTCGGTGACCGAGGTGCAGTGCACCCGCAGGTCGGGCCACTCGGTCTGCAGCCACTCCTCCATCCAGTCCAGGACGGCGGCCGCGTTGCCGGTCGTGGTGGTGACCAGGAACCGGTCGGGGGCGAGCCGGATGACCGTGCCGTCGTCGAACACCATGCCGTCCGGGCGGCACATCACGCCGTAGCGGATCATGCCGGCCTTCAGGGTGCTCATCATGTTCGTGTAGAGCAGGTCCAGGAAGTGTGCGGCGTCCGGGCCCTGGACGTCGATCTTGCCGAGCGTGGAGGCGTCCATGAAGGCCACGCCCTCACGGGCGGCGCGGCACTCGCGGAGCACGGCGGTCGCCATGTCCTCGCCGTCCCGCGGGTAGTACCAGGGCCGCTTCCACTGCCCGACGTTCTCGAACAGCGCGCCGTGCCCGACGTGCCGGCCGTGCAGGGCGGTGGTGCGGACCGGGTCGTGCAGAGCGCCCCGGTTGCGCCCGGCGAGGGCCGCGAAGGAGACGGGGGTGTACGGCGGCCGGAAGGTGGGCAGGCCGAGCGCCGAGACGTCCACGCCGAGGAGTTCGGCGACGACGCCGCTCGCCAGGAGACCACCGGTCTTGCCCTGGTCGTTGGCGGTGCCGGCGGTGGTGTAGCGCTTGGTGTGCTCCACCGAACGCAGGCCCGCGCCGGTCGCGCGGGTCAGGTCGGCCACGGTGACGTCGCGTTGGAGGTCGACGAAGCGGGGGGCCTCGCCGGGGACGGTGAAGACCGCCATGGGCGGGGTGTACGGCTGTGGGGCCACGGCGGGGAGGGTGGGGCTCTCGGCGGTGCAGCCCTCCGCCTCCACCGCGCGGGTGCCGGCCGCCGTGCCCTGCACGAGGGCCGTGGCCAGGTCGAACGCCCCGTTCGCGGCGCCCACGACCGCCACCGCCTGTCGGCAGCCGTCGGGCACGAACGTGCCCAGTGCCTCGTCGTGGCGGAGCCTGCCGCCCGCCTGGCTGAACAGGTGGGCGACGGGGTTCCAGCCGCCGGAGACGAGGAGAAGGTCGGCGGCGAACTCCTGCTGTGCGCCGGTGCCTTCGTACGGGGCGACGGTCACGGCGGTGAGACGCTCGCGACCCGCCGTGCCGGTGACCGCGTGGCCGGGCAGCACCTCGATCCCGGCGGACCGGGCCCGCTCGGCCCAAGTGCCCGGTTCGGGCCGGGTGTCGACGATCGCGGCGATGCCGACTCCGGCCGCCGCGAGGTCGAGGGCGGCGGCGTAGGCACTGTCGTTGGTGGTGAACACGACGGCGCGGCGGCCGGGCAGGACGGCGTAGCGGTGGAGGTACGTGCGGGCCGCGGCGGCCAGCATCACGCCGGGGCGGTCGTTGTCGCCGAAGGCGAGGGAACGCTCGTGGGCGCCGGTGGCGAGGACGACGTGCCGGGCGCGGATCCGCCAGACGCGTTCGCGGGAGACGTGCGGTGGGGCGTCGGCGCCGAGGTGATGGGTGCGGCGCTCCACGGCGAGGAGGTGGTTGTCGTCGTAGTGGCCGAAGACGGTGGTGCGGGGCAGGACCCGTACCTCGGGGGCGGCCTCGAGGCGGGCGCGGGTCGCCGCGACCCAGTCGAGGTGCTCCCCGGTGCCGAGGAGGCTGCCGCCGGGCTCGGGCTGGTCGTCGGCGAGGATGACGCGGGCGCCGGTGGTGGCCGCGGCCGCGGCTGCCGCGAGGCCGGCCGGGCCCGCGCCGACCACCAGCAGGTCGCAGTGGGCGTGCACGGCGTCGTAGCGGGCCGGGTCGGGGGTGGTGGCGAGGCGGCCCTGGCCGGGGAGGCTGCTCGCCACCAGTCCGTCGTGGAGTTCGACGGTGGTGGCGGGGAGCATCGGTTCGGGGAAGGGGGCCTCGATCTGGACGACCGCGTTGGGTTCCTCGACGCCGGCGGAGAAGATGCCGCGGGGGCGGCCGAGCCTGATGCTGGTGGCGGCCTGGATGACGCCGTTGGCGAGCAGGGCGGAGGCGAGGGTGTCGCCTCGGTAGCCCTGGTATTCGGTGCCGTCGAAGGTGAAGGTGAGGGGGGTGGTGCGGTCGATTCGGCCGCCGGTGGGGGTGCGGTAGGGGTGGTCGCCCCCGCCGCCCCTGCCCGTCCCGTCCCGAAGGGGCGCCGCCCCTTCCACCCCGCTGGGGGCTGCGCCCCCAGACCCCCCTTCGGCCTGAACGGCCTCGTCCTCAAAAGCCGGACGGGCCGGAAGGGGCGGAGTCGGCACAGAAGTCCCCGCCGGACGCGGTTCGCCCGTCCTGTACACCGTCAGGATCTCGTTCGTCGACGTGTCGCGTACCGCGTTGAACCACCGCCGGCACCCTGCCGCGTGGCTCCAGCGCTCCGCGAACGGGCCCTTGGGGTTGTCGCGGAAGAACAGGTACCGCGCCCACTCCGCGTCGGTCAGGGACGCCGGGTCCTCCGGGTACGGCACGTGGGCCTGGCCGCCGTAGTGGAACTCGGTCTCGTCGCGGGGCCCGCACCACGGGCAGGGGATGAGCAGCATGGGTGGGCTCCCTAGTGGGCCACCGCGGCCGCGCCGTGCTCGTCGACGAGCGCGCCGGTGGTGAAACGGTCGAGCGAGAAGGGGGCGTTGAGGTGATGGGGGCTGTCGTGGGCGATGGTGTGGGCGTAGACCCAGCCGACCCCCGGTGTGGCCTTGAAACCGCCGGTTCCCCAGCCGCAGTTGAGGTAGAGGCCGGTCACCGGGGTGAGGCCGACGATCGGCGAGGCGTCGGGGCTGACGTCGACGATGCCGCCCCAGGTGCGCAGCACGTGGGCGCGGGCGAAGACCGGGAAGAGTTCGAGGGCGGCGGCCATCTGCTCCTCGATGACGTGGAACGCGCCGCGCTGGGTGTAGGAGTTGTACGCGTCGATGCCCGCGCCCATCACCAGTTCGCCCTTGTGCGCCTGGCTGACGTAGACGTGCACCGCGTTGGACATGACGACGGTCGGGTGGACGGGCTCCAGGAGTTCGGAGACCAGGGCCTGGAGCGGGTGGCTCTGGAGGGGGAGTTCGATGCCGGCCATCGCGGCGAGGACGGAGGTGTGCCCGGCCGAGCACAGGGCCACCTTGCCGGCGGCGATCGGGCCGAGGGTCGTCCGCACGCCGACGACCCGGCCGCCCACCACGTCCAGCCCGGTGACCTCGCAGTTCTGGATGATGTCGATGCCGGCGGCGTCCGCCGAGCGGGCGAAGCCCCAGGCGACGTAGTCGTGTTTGGCGATGCCGGCGCGGGGCTGGTAGGTGCCGCCGAGGACCGGGTAGCGCACGTCGGGTGAGGTGTTGACGATCGGGCAGACGTCTTTGACGCCGCCCGCGTCGAGCCACTCGGCGTCGACGCCGTTGAGGCGGTTGGCCTCGACCCGGCGGACGCTGTCGCGGACGTCCTGGAGGCTGTGGGCGAGGTTCAGGACGCCGCGCTGGGAGAAGAGGATCGGGTAGTCGAGTTCCTCCTCCAGCCCCTCCCAGAGTTTCAGCGCGTGTTCGTAGATGCCGGCGCTCTCGTCCCACAGGTAGTTGGAGCGGATGATCGTGGTGTTGCGGGCCATGTTGCCGCCCGCGAGCCAGCCCTTCTCCAGGACGGCCACGTTGGTGATGCCGTGGTTCCTGGCCAGGTAGTGGGCGGTGGCGAGACCGTGCCCGCCGCCACCGACGATGACGACGTCGTACGACCGCCCGGGCTCGGGGGTGCGCCAGAGGAAGTCCGGGTGGTCGGGGAGGTCGGCGCCTGGGGTGCGGGGGCTCATCGGACGTCTCCGTGGTGCGAGAGGTGCGGGTAGAGCGGGTGTTTGGCGGCGAGCGCCTCGGTGCGGGCGCGCAGGGCGGCGAGGTCGGGCTCGGGCTGGAGGGCGCGTGCGATGACGTCGGCCACCTCGGCGAAGTCCTCCGCGGTGAAGCCCCTGGCGGCCAGTGCGGGGGTGCCGATGCGCAGGCCGGAGGTGACCATCGGCGGGCGCGGGTCGAAGGGGACGGCGTTGCGGTTGACGGTGATGCCGATCTCGTGGAGCAGGTCCTCCGCCTGGCGGCCGTCCAGCGGGGACTCCCGCAGGTCGACCAGGACCAGGTGGACGTCCGTGCCGCCGGTCAGCACCTGCACGCCGGCCGCGGCCGCGTCCGGCCGGGTCAGGCGCTCGGCGAGGATGCGGGCGCCGGCCAGGGTGCGGGCCTGGCGCTCGGCGAACTCGGGCGATGCCGCGACCTTGAAGGAGACGGCCTTCGCGGCGATGACGTGCTCCAGCGGGCCGCCCTGCATGCCGGGGAACACGGCCGAGTTGATCCGCTTGGCGAGGTCGGCGTCGTTGGTGAGGATGACCCCGCCGCGCGGGCCGCCGAGGGTCTTGTGCGTCGTGGTGGTGACCACGTGCGCGTGCGGGACCGGGCTCGGGTGCAGCCCCGCCGCCACCAGGCCCGCGAAGTGCGCCATGTCGACCATGAGCAGGGCGCCCACCTCGTCGGCGATCCGGCGGAAGGCCGCGAAGTCCAGCTGCCTGGGGTACGCCGACCAGCCCGCGATGATCATCTTCGGGCGGTGTTCCTTGGCCAGCCGCTCCACCTCGTCCAGGTCGACGAGGTTGTCGGTCTCGGAGACGTGGTAGGGCACGACGTTCAGCATCTTGCCGCTGTAGTTGAGACGCATGCCGTGGGTGAGGTGGCCGCCGTGCGCGAGGTCGAGACCGAGGATCGTGTCGCCCGGCTGGAGCAGGGCGAAGAAGACGGCGGTGTTGGCCTGGGCACCCGAGTGCGGCTGCACGTTGGCGAACCCCGCCCCGAAGAGGGACTTGACCCGTTCGATCGCCAACCGCTCGGTGACGTCGACGTGTTCGCAGCCGCCGTAGTAGCGGCGGCCGGGATAGCCCTCCGCGTACTTGTTCGTCGCCACCGATCCTTGCGCCTCCATCACGGCGACGGGCGCGAAGTTCTCGGAGGCGATCATCTCCAGGGTGGACTGCTGCCGGTCCAGCTCGGCACCGAGCGCGGCATGGACCTCGGGGTCCAGCTCGGCCAGGGGTGTGTTCAGCGCGTTCATGCTGGTTCCGCGATCCTTTCGACGACCTCAGCGCCCCGAAGGGGCGCGGGGAACTGCGCGACCAGCCACGACGAGCCCGCAGCCGACCCACGACACCACACGAATTGCTCACCCACGGAGCCGGCTCATCCCCGGGTCGAACAACGGCTCCTCGGCCACCACCGCCTCGACGCGCTGGTCGAAGTACCCGATCTGGACGCCGGTCCCCGGCACCGCCAGCTCCGCCGGCAGCCACGCGTAGGCGATCCCCCTGCCGATCGTGTAGCCGTAGGCCGCGCTGGTCACGTAACCCACCGCGCGCTCACCGTCGTACACCGGCTCCTTGCCCATCACGACGGCCCGCGGGTCGTCGATCGTGAGGCAGCTCAGCCGGCGCCGCACCTCGGCCTTGCGCCGCTCCAGCGCGGCCTTCCCGACGAAGTCGCCCTTGTCGAGCTTGACGGCGAAGCCGACGCCGGCCTCGTAGGGGTCGTGCTCGTAGGTCATGTCGGTGCCGAAGGAGCGGTAACCCTTCTCCAGGCGGAGGCTGTTGAAGGCGCCACGCCCTGCGACGATCCCGCCGAGCGGCTCGGCCGCCCGCCAGAGGGTGTCCCAGAGTTTCTGCCCCTGGTCGGCGGTGGTGTACAGCTCCCAGCCGAGTTCGCCGACGTACGACAGCCGCATCGCCGTGACCGGCACCGAACCGACGTAGGCGCGCTTGGCGCGGAAGTACTTCAGGCCCTCGTTCGAGAAGTCGGCGTCGGTGAGCGGCTGGATGACCTCGCGGGCAAGGGGGCCCCACAGGCCGATGCAGCAGGTGCCGGGGGTGATGTCGCGGACCTGGACCGTGCCTGCGGCGGGCAGGTGGCGGGTGAACCAGTCGAGGTCGAGATTGCCGTTGGCGCCGACCTGGAAGAGGTCCGGGGCGAGGCGGGCCACGGTGATGTCGCTGCGGATGCCGCCGTCGTGGTCGAGCAGCAGCGTGTACGTCACCGAGCCGACGGACTTGGCGACCTTGCCGGTGACCAGGCTCTCAAGGAAGTCCGCAGAGCCAGGGCCGCTGACCTCCAGACGCTTGAGGGCGGTCATGTCGTACATCGCGACGGTCTCGCGGGTGACCTGGGCCTCGGCTCCGACGATCGGCGACCAGTAGCGGGCGGCCCAGTCGTTGGGGGTGGGGATCGAGCGGTCTTCCAGCAGGCTCGCGTTCGCCTCGTACCACTGCGGGCGCTCCCAGCCGTTCGCCTCCAGGAAGAACGCGCCGTGTTCCTGCTGGCGGGCGTGGAAGGGGCTGGTGCGGATCGGGCGCGGCTTCCCGGCCGGCTGGAGGGGGTGCAGGATGTCGTAGACCTCGACGAAGTTCTGGCAGTCGCGGGCCAGGACGTACTCCGGGGCGAGCTGGTGCGGTTCGAAGCGGTTGACGTCGCACTCGTGCAGGTCGAAGGACGAGCAGTGGCCGTCGACCAGCCACTCGGCGACCGCGCGGCCGACGCCCGCGGAGTGGGTGACCCAGACGGCCTCGGCGACCCAGAAGCCCTTGACGTCCGGGGACTCGCCGAGCAGCGGGTAGCCGTCGGTGGTGAAGGAGAACAGGCCGTTGATGCCCTCCTCGATCTTGGCCTCGCGGGTCGCGGGGAGCAGGGACCGGGTCTCGGTCCAGGCGTCCTCGAAGTCCTCCTCGGTGAACTTCAGGACGGAGGGCATCTGGTCGGCCTCGTCGACGGAGAGGATGTCGTCGGCGGAGACCGGCATCGGGCGGTGGCCGTAGGAGCCGATGCCGAGGGTGTCGAAGCGGTCGCGGTAGTAGAGGTCGGCGTCCTGGTGACGCAGGATCGGGCGGACCGCCTCCTCGGTCTGGCCGGCCAGGGCGGGGACCGGGCCGGTCCAGGCGAGCTGGTGGGCGAGCGGGGTGAGCGGGAGGTTCATCCCGACCATGCGGGCGATCCTCGGGCCCCAGATGCCGGCGCAGCAGACGACGATGTCGGCGGGGAGTTCGCCCTGGTCGGTCAGGACGCCGGTGACGCGGCCCTCGCTCCGCAGCACGTCCAGGACCTCGTGGCGGGCGAGGAAGCGGACGCCTCGCTCGGTGGCGCGGCGGATCTGGGCCTCGACGGCGAGGACGGCCTTGGCGAGGCCGTCGGTGGGGACGTGCAGGCCACCGAGGACCCGGTCGGGGTTGACCAGCGGGTGCAGCTCGACGCACTCCTCGGGGGTGAGGATCCGCGCCTCGACGCCCCAGGCGGTGATCCAGCCGTGCCGGCGGTGGAGTTCGGCGAGCCGCTCCGGGGTGGTGGCCACTTCGAGTCCGCCGACCTGGAGGAAGCAGGGCCGGCCGTCGACGTCGAGGGAGCAGAACTTCTCGACGGTGTAGCGGGCCAGCTCCGTCATGGTCTTCGAGGGGTTCGTCTGGAAGACCAGTCCCGGGGCGTGCGAGGAGGAGCCGCCGGTGGCCGGGAGGGGGCCCTGGTCGACCACGGTCACCTCGGTCCAGCCGCGTGCGGAGATCTCGTCCGCGAGGGCCGCTCCCACGACGCCCGCTCCGATGATGACCACTCGGGGTCCCGCCATCGCCCAACCTCCGAACTTGAGACCGGTGCAGTTGCTTTGTGCGCAACGTGATTCAGGCTGCGCAACTCAATGTGCCCGCCGCCGATGAGGGGTGTCAAGGGGGTGGCGACCCGGCGCAACGGCCCGCGCGGCAGCCTCGGGAACGGTCCCGGCGAGGGCCGGAGAACGGCAACGCCCGGCGGACGGCGCGCACAGCTGCGCACCGCCCGCCGGGCGTCCCGGAACGGCTCCTCCCGCGGCCTTCGCTACTGCAACCAGGCCTTCACCTTGTCGGGATTGGCCTCGACCCACTTCTTCGCCGCCGCGTCGTCCGACATCTTGTCCACGGCGATGTACCTGGCCACGGTGTTCTGGTCGTCGTTGGTCCAGTGGAACTTCTTCACCAGGTCGTACGCCGGGCTGCCGGACTTGGCGAAGCTCGCGCTGACGATCTTGTCGAGGTCGTAGACGGGGTAGTCGCAGGCCACCTTCGCCGCGTCGGCGTCGCAACCCGTCGTGTACTTGGGCAGGTTGACCTTGACCAGCGGCACCTCGGACAGGAACCACTGCGGTTCGTAGAAGTAGCCGATCAGCCACTGCTTGTTCTTCTCGGCCGTTCTGAAGGCCTGGATGAGCGCGGTCTCGCTGCCCGCGTACACCACCTTGAAGTTCAGCTTCAGGTTTTTCACCAGCGCGGCGTCGTTGGTGACGTACGACGGGTCGCCGTCGAGGAGCTGGCCCTTGCCGCCGGACTCCGAGGTCTTGAAGCCCGCGGCGTACTTGTTGAGGTTCTGCCAGTCGGTGATGTCCGGGTGCGCCTTGGCCAGCCACGGCGGCACGTACCAGCCGATGATGCCCTTGTTGCCGGTCGAGCCCGCCTCGACGGCCGTCTTCTGGCCGGTGATGTACTTCTTCTTCAGATCGTCGTGGCCCCAGTTCTCCAGGACGGCGTCGACCTCGCCGGTCCCGAAGCCCTGCCAGGCGATCTCCTCCTTGAGGTCCTTCTTGTCGACCGTACAGCCGAGGTCGTGCTGCGCGACGTACGCGACGACCGCCGCGTCCGCCTCATAGCCCACCCAGGGGTTGACGGCGAGGTTGAAGGTGCCGCACTTGCCGCCCGAGGACGTCGAGCCGGCGGAACTGCTGCCGACCTTCGCGCCGCCGCAGGCCGTGAGGGTGAGGCCGAGGACGGCCAGGCCGGCCGCGCCGGCTCGCCAGTGTTGTGCCATGGTGTCGAGCTCCTTATGCCCTGGTGCGTCGTGCCGCAGCCTGAGTGATCCGGTCGAACATGACTCCGAGCAGTACGATGGCGAGCCCTGCCGCCAGCCCCTTGCCGTACAGCTCGCCCTGCGAGAAACCGGCCACGACGTCGTAGCCGAGGGCGCCGGCCCCTACCAGGCCGCCCACCACAACCATCGACAGCACGTAGATCAGCCCCTGGTTGGTCGCGAGGGTCAGGGCGCTGCGTGCCATCGGCAGCTGGACCTTGGTGATGATCTGCCAGGTGTTGCACCCGGCCGAGGTGGCCGCCTCCACGGTGGGTGCGGACACGTTCCGCACCCCGTCCGCGATGATCTTGACGGCGACGGGTGCCGCGTAGACGACGGCGGCGACGATCGCGGTGAAGCGGGTGGCGCCGAAGAGCGCCAGGAACGGCACCAGATAGACGAACGGCGGCATGACCTGCGCCGCGTCCAGGGTGGGCCGGACCAGCCGGTCCACCAGCGTGCTGCGGCCCATCCAGACGCCGAAGACGACGCCGACCAGCATCACCAGGACGGTGGCCACGGCGGTCGAGGCGAGGGTGGTCATGCTGTCCGACCACAGACCCGTGCCGACCAGCAGCCCGACGCACACCGCCGCCGTCACCCCGGCCCGCCAGCCGCCGAGGACCGCGCCGAGCCCGGCCAGGACGGCGCCGACCAGCCACCACGGGGAGTCGGTGAGCAGGGTCTGGAACGGGTTGAGCAGGCCGTTGGTGAGGGCGTCCCGCAGGGCGTTGGTGAGCCCGGAGAGGTGGTCCTGCAGCCAGGTGGTCGCGGTGTCGGCGGCGCTCGCGATGTGGCTGCCGACGGTACCGTCGCCGGGGAACTCGGCCGCCCAGACATAGGTGTGGGAGAGGTAGGCCAGGACGACGGCCGCGATCCCGCCGGCTCCGAGCAGCGGGCGGCGCCACGTCGCGAACCGCCCGTCCGTGCGGCGGGTCTCGGTGCGGGCGGCGGCCGCCGTGGTGACCCGGTCGAGCACGATCGCCATGACGACGATGGCGAGCCCTGCGTTGAAGGCGGTGCCGACGTCGAGCGACTGGAGGGCCTGGACGACGGTCTTGCCGAGGCCGGGCGCGTCGATCAGGGCGGCAATGGTGACCATGGCCAGGGCGGCCATGATGGTCTGGTTGACGCCCATGACGACCGTGCGCTTCGACATCGGCAGCAGCACCTTCACCAGTTGCTGGGTGCGGGTGGTGCCCATCGAGTCCGCGGCCTCGACGGTGGTCTCGGGGACCGAACGGATGGCGTGCGCGGTGATGCGGATCGCGGGCGGGGCCGCGTAGATGACGGTGGTGATGACGGCCGAGGCGCCCCCGATCAGGAAGATCAGGGTCAGCGGGGCGAGGTAGACGAAGGTCGGCATCGTCTGCATGAAGTCCAGGAAGGGCGTCATGATCCGGTCGACCCGGTCGGAGAGCCCCGCCCACACGCCGAGCGGGATGCCGATGAGCAGGGCCACCAGGACCGCCGACAGGGTCAGCGCCAGGGTGTCCATGCTCTCCTGCCACAGGCCCTGGAGCCCGAAGAAGGTGAACCCGGCGACGGCCAGCAGGGCGACCCGCCAGTTGCCGACGGCCCAGGAGACGTAGCCGGCGAGGCCGACGACGCCGAGCCAGCCGATCTGCGGCACCGGGCGGCCGCCGGTGGGCTGGGAGATCAGCGACTGGACGAAGGTGACCAGGTTGTCGATGGCCAGCCGGATCTCGTTGAAGAAGTACAGGAAGACCGGGTTGGAGTTGCGGTTGGCGCCGATGCTGTCGTTGACGTCGTTCAGCCAGCGGTGCAGGCCGGTGAGGTCGGCGGCGGCCAGGGTCAGCGTCTGGCGGCCCCGGAACGCGGCGAAGAGCACCAGCCAGAGGACCAGGATCGCCGCCACCACCACGGGGCGGCCGACCTTCCTGCGGAGCGTCGCGACCGGTGCGGTCGCGTCGGCGACGGCGGCCATCAGGCGCCGCCGTCCTGTCCGGCGACCACGGCGAGGATCTCCTCGTCGCCGACGATGCCGAGCAGCTTGCCGTTCTCGACGACCTTGACCGGCCTGTCGGCGGCGAGCACCGCGCGGGTCGCCTCGCGTACCACGACGTCCGGGCCCAGCTCCGGCCCGTCCAGGGCGTCGTCGGGCGCGGCGGGCCGCATGATCCAGCGCAGGGTGAGGACGTCGCCGCGCGGCACGTCCTTGACGAAGTCCCGCACGTAGTCGTCCGCCGGGGCGCCGACGAGTTCGTCGCCGGTGCCGCACTGGACCGTCTTGCCGTCCCGCATGATCAGGATGCGGTCGCCGAGCTTGAGCGCCTCGGAGAGGTCGTGGGTGATGAAGACCATGGTCTTGCCGACCTCGTGGTGCAGGCGGACGACCTCGCTCTGCATGTCGCGGCGGATCAGCGGGTCGAGTGCGGAGAACGGCTCGTCGAAGAGGAGGACGTCGGGGTCGCCGGCCAGCGCCCTGGCCAGGCCCACCCGTTGCTGCATACCGCCGGAGAGCTGGTCGGGGTAGGAGTGCTCGTAACCGGCGAGGCCGACGAGTTCGACGGTCTCCATCGCGCGTTTCACGCGTTCGGCCCTGCCCATGCCGCGGATCTCCAGCCCGAACGCCACGTTGTCGACGACCTTGCGGTGCGGCAGCAGGCCGAAGTGCTGGAACACCATGGAGAACTTGCTGCGCCGCAGCTCCCGCAGTCGCCGGGCGTCGGCGTCCCGGATGTCCTCGCCCTCGAAGACGATCTCGCCCGCGGTGGGTTCGATCAGCCGGGTCAGACATCGCACCAGGGTGGACTTGCCGGACCCGGACAGGCCCATGACGACGAAGACCTCGCCGGGCGACACCTCGAAGCTGACGTCCCGCACGGCGGCGGTGCAGCCGGTGCGGTCCATCAGCTCGCGGCGGGTGAGCCCGCACAGCTCCTCCGAGCCCGGCACCTCGTCGGCCCTGGGCCCGAACACCTTCCACAGCCGGCGCACGGAGATGACCGGGGTGCGGTCCCGGGGTTCCTCGGACGTGTCGCGCCGCTGCGACGCCTCGGTCTGGGCTGGGGGCATGGTGGGGACCTCTCTTCGGCGTCAGCCGCGGAACCAGTGCTGCGGCCGGGGTTGGATGTTCTGCCAGACGTGCTTGGGCTCTCGGTACTCGTCCAGGCCGGTCGGTCCCAGCTCGCGGCCCACGCCCGAGTGCCCGAAGCCACCCCATTCCGCCTGCGGCACATAGGGGTGGTAGTCGTTGATCCACACGGTGCCGTGCCGCAGCCTGCGGGCGACCCGCTGGGCCTTGCCCGCGTCCTGCGTCCAGACGGCCCCCGCGAGGCCGTACTCCGTGTCGTTGGCGATGCGGACGGCGTCGTCCTCGTCCCGGAAGCGCTCGACGGTGAGCACGGGCCCGAAGGACTCCTCGTGCACCACGCGCATGTCCTGGCGGCACTCGTCGAGGACGGTGGGCGGGTAGTAGAAGCCGTTCGCGAGCGCGGGGTCGCCGGGGCGGCTGCCGCCGCAGCGCAGTACGGCGCCCTCGGCGAGGCCTGCGGCGACGTACGCCTCGACCTTCTCGCGGTGCTGCGCGGAGATGAGCGCACCGGTGTCGGCCTCGGGGTCGAACGGGTCGCCCAGGCGGATGAGTCGGGCCCTGCGCACGACCTCGTCGACGAAGGCGTCGTGGAGGGAGTCCTCGACGATCAGCCGCGCCCCGGCCGAGCAGACCTGCCCCGAGTGCAGGAAGACGGCGGTGAGCGCGAAGTCGACGGCGGTGTCGAAGTCGGCGTCGGCGAAGACCACGTTGGGGTTCTTGCCGCCGAGTTCGAGGGCGACCTTCTTCACGGTCGCCGCGGCGGTGGCCATGATCCGCTTGCCGGTCTCCAGACCGCCGGTGAAGGAGACCATGTCGACGGCGGGGTCCTCGGAGAGCGCGGCTCCGGCCTCGGGTCCGGCGCCCAGCACGAGGTTGCCGGCACCCGGCGGGAGTCCGGCCTCCTCCAGGGCCCTCATCAGCAGGACCGCGGTCGAGGGAGTCAGCTCGCTGGGCTTGAGGACGAACGTGTTGCCCGCGACCAGGGCGGGTGCGACCTTCCAACTGGCCTGCAGCAGCGGATAGTTCCACGGAGTGATCAGTCCGCACACGCCGACCGGCTCGTACCCGACGCGGCTGACGGCGTCCGCACGTCCCGTGTCGATCACCCGGCCGGCGTCGGTGCCCGCGATGCCGCCGTAGTAGCGGAGGCAGGAGACGACGTCGGCGATGTCGTACTCGCTCTCCACCAGGCGTTTGCCGGTGTCCAGGGACTCGGCGCGGGCGAACTCCTTGGCGTCGCGTTCGATGATGTCGGCGGTGCGGAGCAGCAGGGCGCCGCGCTCGCGCTCGGGGGTGTGCGGCCAGGGTCCCTCGTCGAACGCCCGCCGGGCGGCGGCGATCGCGGCCTCCGTGTCGGGGCGGGTCGCCTCGCAGACCGTCGCGACGAGGGTGCCGTCCGCCGGACAGCGGATCTCGCGGCGGCCGCCGGCCACTGCCGCGCGCCATTTCCCATCCACATACAGATCTGCCACGGCCGCGCCCTTCGAGCCCGAATTCGTTGCGCATTGTGCATTGGATTGCTTTTGGTGGAACACCCTGACCGAATGTACTGACAGCCGTCAAGGTCTCCGCGTATCCCGATTCGGCCGCGAAAGCGGCGCCCTCGGGGGCCGGTCAGCCGCCCAGCCGGTCCAGCAGCGCGCGGCGCCACCGCTCGGTCTCGGCAACCTGGTTGAAGGTGAACAGGTGGAGGCCCGCCACGCCCGCCGACGGCGCGGTGAACGCCCCCGCGCCGCGGGTGAGCAGCCGCTCGGGGTCGTAGCCGCCGGGTGCGGCGAGGCGCAGGAACCAGGAGGCGTGCCCGGTGAGGAAGCGCGTCGACTCCCCCACCCCGATCTTCGTGGCCATCGTCAGCAGCTTGGCCCGCTGCACCGGTCCGGCGACGCCGACGTACACGGGCAGGGTGACGTCACGGCGCCGGATCCGGGTGAGCCAGTCGCCGAGCACACGCGGGTCGAAGCAGAGGTTGCTGACGATGTAGGTGGCGTGCGCGCGCTTGTCCCACATCGCCTGGACGGTGAGGTCGTCGTGGATGAGGGGATGGCTCTCCGGGTAGCCGGTGATCCCCATCTCCGTGAAGGGCCTGCCCAGTTCGGTCAGCCGGCGCAGCACCGGCAGGGCTCCCTCGTACGTCCCGGCGGGCGGATCGGCGTCGCCCGCCGGGACGAAGAGGTCGTCGACGCCCGCCGCGCGCAGCCGCTCGACGACGTCCTTGAGGTGCGTGTCGTCGCGGAGCAGGCGCGCGGGCACGTGCGGGACGACCCGGTAGCCGTGCGCCGCGAGCCGCTCGGTGAGGCCGAGGGTCGGTTCCAGGCCCTTGACCGGCGACGCCGTGACCGTGACCGCGATGTCGCTCGGTACGTGGGCGAGGACCTTCTCCTCGGTCGCCCGTGCCGGCAGCACCTCGTAGCGGACACGGACGAGCAGCGCCCGCAGCGCCTCGGCGTCCACGGCGGTCTACCCGGCCTGCTGCTGGGCGTCGCGGAGCCGGTAGTACACGGCCTTGGACGGCGGCAGCGGCTCCTTGCCGAGGATGAGGTCGGCCGCCTTCTCGGCGATCATCATCACGGGGGCGTAGATGTTGCCGTTGGTGACGTACGGCATCACCGAGGCGTCCACCACCCGCAGTCCCTCCACGCCGTGCACCCGCATGCTGGTCGGGTCGACGACGGACATCTCGTCGGTGCCCATCTTGCAGGTGCAGGACGGGTGCAAGGCGGTCTCGCCGTCCTTGGCGACCCAGTCGAGGATCTCCTCGTCGGTCGCCACGGACGGGCCCGGTGAGATCTCCCCGTCGTTGTAGGGGGCGAGGGCGGGCTGGTTGAGGAGGTTGCGGGCGACTCTGACCGCCTCGACCCACTCGCGCCGGTCCTGCTCGGTGGAGAGGTAGTTGAAGCGGAGCGCCGGGTGTTCGCCGGGGTCCTTGCTGCGGATCTTCACCGAGCCGAGGGCGTCGGAGTACATGGGGCCGACGTGGACCTGGTAGCCGTGGCCGCCCGCGGGCACCGAGCCGTCGTAGCGGACCGCGACGGGCAGGAAGTGGAACATCAGGTTGGGGTAGTCCACGTCGTCGTTGCTGCGGCAGAAGCCGCCGGCCTCGAAGTGGTTCGTGGCGGCCGGGCCCTTGCGGAAGAGCCACTGCAGGCCGATGAAGGGAGCCCGCCACTTGGCGAGGTACGGCTGCACGGAGACGGGCTGCTTGCAGGCGTACTGGATGTACACCTCCAGGTGGTCCTGGAGGTTCTCGCCGACGCCGGGCAGGTCGTGGACGACGTCGATACCGAGGGCGCTCAGCTCCTTCGCGTTGCCGACGCCGGAGAGCTGGAGCAGTTGCGGGGAGTTGATCGCACCGCCGCAGAGGATGACCTCCTTGGCCCGGACCTGCTGGAGGGCGCCCCTGCCGCGCCGGTACTCGACGCCGACGGCCGTCGTGCCCTCGAAGAGGACGCGGGTGACCAGGGCCCGGGTCTTCACCGTGAGGTTGGGGCGCTTCCTGGCGGGCTTGAGGTACGCCTTGGACGCGGAGAGGCGGCGACCGCGGTGGACGTTGCGGTCGAACTTGGCGAAGCCCTCCTGCCGGTAGCCGTTGACGTCGTCGGTGGGTGCGTGACCGGCCTCCTCGGCGGCCTTGAGGAAGGCGGAGAACAGCGGGTTGGTGGCCGGGCCGCGCTCCAGGACCAGGGGGCCGTCGTGGCCGCGGAACTCGTCGTCCGGGTCGGCGGCGAGGCAGTTCTCCATCCGGCGGAAGTACGGCAGGCAGTGGGCGTAGTCCCAGCTCTCCATGCCGGGGTCGGCGGCCCAGCGCTCGTAGTCCATCGGGTTGCCGCGCTGGAAGATCATCCCGTTGATGCTGCTGGACCCGCCGAGCACCTTGCCGCGGGCGTGGTAGATCCGGCGGCCGCCCATGTGGGGCTCGGGCTCGGACTCGTACTTCCAGTCGTAGAAACGGCTGCCGATGGGATACGTGAGCGCCGCGGGCATGTGGATGAAGACGTCCCACGGATAGTCGGGGCGGCCTGCCTCCAGGACGAGCACCCGGTTGCCGGGGTCGGCCGAGAGCCGGTTCGCCAGCGCGCTGCCGGCCGAGCCGCCGCCGACGATGACGAAGTCGTACTGCAAGGGAGCCATGGTGCCTCGTCTCGCTCGCGCCGTCGATTGCGCGGCATGCTAGTACGGGTATCGCTATACGCACCAGGTTGCGAACAACGCAACTTGTAAGATCTTTGTTCACATCGCGTTACTTGGAGTGCGTTGTTTACTGCGCGTATAGTTTCGCTATGAGCAACTTCAGTCCGGATACCGAAACGAACGGCTCATCCTCCGGGGGCGTGCAGTCCGTCGACCGCGCCATCAGCGTCCTGGAGATCCTGGCCCAGCGCGGCGAGGCCGGCGTGAGCGAGGTGGCCGCCGAGATCGATGTCCACAAGTCGACCGCGTTCCGTCTGCTCGGCGCCCTGGAGGCGCGCGGCCTCGTGGAGCAGTCGGGCGAGCGGGGCAAGTACTCGCTCGGCTTCGGCATCGTACGCCTGGCAGGCGCCGTGACGGGACGCATCGACGTCACCCAGCAGGGCCGCGCGGTGTGCGAGCGGCTGGCCGAGGAGATCGGCGAGACGGTCAACATCGCGGTGATGCAGGAGCACTACGCGATCAACCTCTACCAGGTGCGCGGCGCCGCGGCCGTCAGCGCGCACAACTGGGTCGGCCAGCTGACCCCGCTGCACGCCACCTCCAGCGGCAAGATCATGCTGGCCCACGTGCCCGCCGGGGAGCGCGCCGCGCTGATCTCGGACGGGGGCCTGAAGAAGCTGACCCCGCACACCATCTCCTCGAAGGCGAAGCTGGAGAAGAACCTCGCCGAGGCCCGGGAGCGCGGTTACGCCTGGACGCTGGAGGAGCTGGAGATCGGGCTGCACGCGATGGCCGCGCCGATC
This sequence comes from Streptomyces sp. NPDC104761, assembly GCF_055583445.1. Taxonomy (NCBI): domain Bacteria; kingdom Bacillati; phylum Actinomycetota; class Actinomycetes; order Kitasatosporales; family Streptomycetaceae; genus Streptomyces; species Streptomyces sp. NPDC104761. The sequence continues at coordinate 81,096 of NZ_JBVJNZ010000018.1, forward strand.
CGGGACCGGGACGGGGTGGTGATCGCCTCGATCAGCGCGTCCGGGCCGTCCTACCGGTTCACCGAGGAACGCATGCACGAGCTGGCTCCGGTGCTGGTCAAGGGCGCGGAGGAGATCAGCCACCGCATGGGGTACCTGGGCTGAGCGCCCGCCGGCCGGCCGTCGTAGGGCCCGCGTCCGGCCCTTGGCGCGGGCCACGGCGTCACTCCGGCCGGCGGGTGCCGAGCCGCTCCTGGACCCAGTCGTGGAAGGCGCCGATGTGGTGCTCGCTGGGCACCAGCACCCCGCCCTTGGCGTACAACCGTGAGCTCATGCCGGGCTGCGTGCGCTCGCAGGCCTCGAAGTCCTGGCGGTTGACCCGGTCGAAGAGCTCCACGGACCGGCTGACGTCCTTGCCGCTGTCGACGACGTGCGGGAGGTAGAGCCAGTCGCACTCGACGATCGTGCGGTCGACGGCCACCGGGTACATCCGGTGGAATATCACGTGGTCCGGGACCAGATTGATGAACACCTGCGGTTTGACGGTGATCGCGTAGTAGCGCCGGTCCTGGTCCGCCGAGACCCCCGGGATGCGGTCGAGCCCCTCGGAGCCGTCGACGGTGAACCCCTGGACGTCCGCGCCGAACTCCGCGCCGTGCCCCACGTAGTACTGCGCCGCGTAGCCGTCGGCGAACTCGGGCAGCACCTCGGTGAGTTCGGGATGGATCGTGGCGCAGTGGTAGCACTCCATGAAGTTCTCGATGATGAGCTTCCAGTTCGCCCTGACGTCGTAGACGATCCGCCTGCCGACGGAGAGGTCCTCGACGCCGTACCGCTCGATCGACTCGACGTCGCCCAGGCGCTCGACGGCCGCCCCGATCACGTCCTCCTCGAAGGACGGCGGGTTCTCCGCGAGGCACACCCACACGTAGCCGAGCCACTCCCGGACGGCCACGTTCACCAGGCCGAACTCGGTCCGGCCCACGTCGGGCATCTTGGTGAGGTTGGGCGCGGCGACCAGCTTGCCGTCGAGGCCGTAGGTCCAGGCGTGGTAGGGGCATTGGAAGGCGCGTGCGACCTCGCCGGTCTCCTCGGTGCAGAGCTTGGCGCCCCGGTGCCGGCAGACGTTGAAGTACGCGCGGACCGACCGGTCCCGGGCCCGGGTGACGAGGATGCTCTCGCGGCCCACGTCGACGGTGCGGAACGCGCCGGGCTTCGGCAGATCGGCGGCGCGGGCCACGCAGAACCACATCGTCTCGAAGATGCGCTCCTGCTCCTGGGCGAAGATCCCCGGATCGGTGTAGGCGGAGCCGGGGAGGGTTGCGATCAGGCTGTCCGGCAGGCTGGTCGAGGTCACGGTGCACTCCTCGCAGGACGTCGTGGATCGGACGGGTGGCGCGGGCGCCGGGTCAGGACGCGGCGGTGCCGAACTGCTTGCGGGCCCGGGTGAACAGCCGCGGCTGGTTCATCCCGAGCACGGCGACCGGCCGGCCCGCGCGCCGGTACACGGCGAGGAAGCTGCGGTCGTCGGTCGAGCCCTCCTCGACCGTGACGCTGTCGGCCCCGGTGGCGTGGCCGACGAACTGGATCTTCACGCCGTACTGGTCGGACCAGAAGTACGGCGGCCGGGGCGTGCCCGGTTCCCGCGCGCCGTGCGCGAGCAGGGTGGCGACGGCGGTTTCCGGCCGCTCCAGCGCGCCGGTCCAGTGCTCGATCCTGCGGTGGGTGCCGGTGTGCGGGTCGTACCAGTTGGCGCAGTCGCCGACGGCGACCACCCCGGCCACGCTGGTGCGGCCGTCGGCGCCGCACTTGACGCCGTTGTCGAGTGCGACGCCGGAACCCTGCAGCCACTCGACGCAGGGACGGGCCCCCACGCCGACGACGACGGTGTCGGCGGCCACGCGGCGGCCGTCCTCCAGGAGCACGCCCTCGACCTGGCGCTCACCGCTCAGCCCCTTGACCCCCACCCCGCACAACAGCCGTACGCCGTGGTCGGCGTGGAGTGCGGAGACCACGGCGCCCATGGCCTCGCCGAGCGGCCCGGCCAGCGGGGTCGGGGCCGCCTCGATCACGGTGACGTCGAGACCGAGGGCGTGCGCGGTGGAGGCGACCTCGGCGCCGACGAACCCGCCGCCGATCACCACCAGGCGCCCGCCGCGGGCGAGGTCCGCCCGCAGCGCGCGGGCGTCGTCGAGGGTGCGCAGCGTGTGGACGCCGGCGAGGCCCTCGGTGCCGGGCAGGGTACGGGCGGCGGCGCCGGTCGCGAGGACCATGCCGTCGGCCCGGACCTCACGGCCGTCGGCGAGCCGGACCGCCCGCCGGGTGCGGTCGAGACCGACGGCCCGGGAGCCGAGCAGCCACTGCGCCCCGAGGTCCTCGCCGTCCCGCTCCAGCGCCAGGTCCGCCTCGCCGAGGGTGCCGGCCAGGAACTCCTTGGACAACGGTGGCCTGTCGTACGGGCGGTGGGGCTCGTCGCCGACGACGACCAGCCGGCCGTCGTACCCCCGCTGCCGCAGCGAGCGCGCGGCCGACAGTCCGGCCAGCGAGGCGCCCACCACGGCGACGGTCCTCACGCCGCGCCCCCGGCGAGGCGGGCGGTGACGCACGGCGGCAGGTTGGGCGCGGCGGCGGAGAGCCGGACGTAGACCGTGCCGTCCTCCACGACGACCTCGTGGGTGCGGACCGGGAGCTTGGCCGGGGGTGCGTCCACGGCGCCGGTGCGCAGGTCGAACGTGGAGGCGTGCAGGGGGCATTCCACCTCGCAGCCCTCCAGCCAGCCGTCGGCGAGCGAGGCGTCCTGGTGGGTGCAGGTGTCGTCGATGGCGAAGAGCTCGCCGTCCTCGGTGTGGAACACCGAGACGGGCGGGTCGATGTCGAGCCGGTGGGCCTCGCCTCGCGGCAGATCCGCGAGACGGCACGCGGGAATCATCATGACACCTCGGTGCGTATAGCGAAACGGATTGCGGTTAGCGCAACGTCAGTCTGGGGGCCGCCGCGAAGCGTTGTCAAGGAGTTCACGCGCCGGTTCGCACCGGTCGCGGCGATGGTCCCCAGGGCCTGCGGGAGCGCCCTCGAAAGCAGGCGTGAGCAGGGCGAACAGCCCCCGCGTGAGGTGCGGGTACGGCCCTGCCCCGGTGCCGTCACCGGGGCAGGGCCGCGTCGCCTGCGGTCGGTCAGAGACCGCGAACGCCCGTCACAGGAGCACCACCGAGCGCAGCACGTCACCGTGGTGCATGCGCTCGAAGGCCTTCTCGACCTCGTCGAGTCCGACGGTCTCGGTGACGAAGGCGTCCAGGTCGAGGCGGCCCTGGAGGTACAGGTCGACGAGCATCGGGAAGTCGCGAGAGGGCAGACAGTCCCCGTACCAGGACGACTTGAGCGCCCCGCCGCGGCCGAAGACGTCGAGGAGCGGCAGTTCCAGCTTCATCTCGGGGGTGGGCACGCCGACCAGGACGACGGTGCCGGCGAGGTCGCGGGCGTAGAAGGCCTGCCGGTAGGTCTCCGGGCGGCCGACCGCCTCGATGACCACGTCGGCGCCGAAGCCGCCGGTCAGTTCACGCACCGCCTCGACGGCGTCGGTCTGCCGGGAGTTGACCGTGTGGGTGGCGCCGAGCCCGCGGGCGGTGTCCAGCTTGCGGTCGTCGATGTCCACGGCGATGACCCGTGCCGCGCCGGCCAGGTTCGCGCCGAGGACCGCTGCCGCCCCGACGCCTCCGCAGCCGATCACGGCGACGCTGTCGCCGCGGCCGACGTTGCCGGTGTTGAGTGCGGCGCCGAGGCCCGCCATCACGCCGCAGCCCAGCAGCCCGGCGGCCGCCGCCGGCGCGCGCCGGTCGACCTTGGTGCACTGCCCGGCCGCCACCAGCGTCTTCTCGGCGAAGGCGCCGATGCCGAGGGCGGGCGCCAGTTCCGTGCCGTCGGTCAGGGTCATCTTCTGTGCGGCGTTGTGGGTGTCGAAGCAGTACCAGGGCCGCCCGCGCAGGCAGGCCCGGCAGGCCCCGCACACGGCACGCCAGTTGAGGATCACGAAGTCACCGGGTGCCACGTCGGTGACGTCGTCGCCGACCGCCTCGACGACCCCCGCCGCCTCGTGTCCCAGCAGGAAGGGGAAGTCGTCGCCGATGCCGCCCTCGCGGTAGTGCAGATCGGTATGGCAGACCCCGCAGGCCTCGATCCGCACCAGCGCCTCCCCGGGACCGGGGTCGGGCACGACGACGGTCTCCAGGCTGACGGGGGCGCCCTTGCTGCGCGCGACGACGGCACGGACCTGCTGGGACATGGCCGCTCCTCCACTGAAAGAGGTGGCGAGATGTTGCCCAATACGGCACGCATCTCGTGTTCCGCAACACAGCATCGCGGAGGCCGTACCGGGGGTCAAGAATCCGTCGGCGACCCGGCACCGGGCGCGTCCGGCCCTGCTCCGGCCGTCCGGGGCGGCGCCCCACCCGCAGGTATCATTTATTACGCAAACAGCACAGACCACCACGTCCCGAGTCCGGCACGGATGTGCCCGAGGTGAGGATGCGCGACATCACCTTCGACGACCGCGGCGAGCTCCCGGAGCCCGGGGGCGAGGCGGAGGCACTGCTGGACGCGTGGGGCCGGGTGGCGGCCTGGGGGCCGGGCGCCGAGGCACTGCTCGGGCACCCGGTTCGGGAGGTGCTCGGTCGGCGCGTGGACGACCTGCTCCATGACCCCGCCGAGGCCGCGCATCTGGTCCGGCGGTGGCAGGAGGGGGTCCGCGAGGGACCGCTGGTGCTGCGGCGGCGCGACGGGGAACGGGTCGAGGTCCAGGTCTGGGTACGCTCCCTCACCACCGCGGACGGCGAGCGGCTCTGGCTCGTCCAGGCGGCCGGTGCGCAGTCGTACCGCACGTTCGAGTTCGGCCGGGCCCTGCTGCAGGGGCTGTTCACCGACATCCCCTTCCACATCGACCTCTTCGACACGCGGCAGCGGTTCATCGCCCAGAACCTGGCGAAGCGGCGCGCCGGGGTGTTCCGGGACGCCGAGTACTCCGGGCACACGATGCGCGAGATGGCCCCGCCCGGCCTGCTGGACATCGACGCACTGGAGGAACGGCAGCGGCGGGTGCTGGAGTCCGGCGAGGCGCTGCTCGACACCGAGGTCGTCGGTCACCCCGTACCGGGTTCGCCCGACGACTACGTGTGGTCGGAGTCGATCCTGCCGCTCAGGGACCCGTCCGGTGCGGTGATCGCGCTGGCCCACGTGATCACCGACGTGACCCACCGGGTCCGCTCGCGCGAGCGGCTGGTCCTGGCCAACGAGGCCGGTACCCGGATCGGCACCAGCCTGGACCTGTGGCAGACGGCCCGGGAGCTGGCCGAGGTCGCGGTGCCGCGGTTCGCCGACACCTGCCACGTCGACCTGCTGGACTCCGTCTTCTCCGACGGTACCGACGCGGACGACCGGGAGCCGGCCGACGACGCACGGCCGCGCCACCCGCTGCTGCGCCGGGCCGCGTCCGACGGAGTGTTTGCCACGGGCCCGGGCACCGGCGGGGTCCGGGCGGTGCGGGTGGGCGACCTCGACACGGCGGCGACGGCACCCGGCTCGCCGTTCCTCGACGCGCTGGCGAAGGGCGGGGCCGTCCTCCTCGCGGACGAGCAGCTGCGCCCCGCCGCCACAGACCCCGCACGGGCCCCGGGCGCCGGACCGGACGTGCACTCCTGGCTGCTCGTGCCCATGCTCGCGCGGGGTGTCGCCCTCGGCACCGCCCTCTTCATGCGCTCGCGCAGCCACCGCCGGTTCGAGCCCGAGGACGTGCTGCTCGCCGAGCAGATCGTCACCCGCACCGCGGCGTGCGTCGACAACGCCAGCCGCTACCACCGGGAGCGGACGACGGCCCGGACCCTGCGGCGCAGTCTGCTCCCCCAGCGACTGCCGTCGCCGTCGGCGGTGCGGACGGCCTCCCGCTACCTGCCGGCCAGCGAGCACACCGGGCTGGGCGGGGACTGGTTCGACGTGATCCCGCTGTCCGGGGCACGGGTGGCGCTCGTGGTGGGCGACGTGGTCGGGCACGGACTGCAGTCGGCGGTGACCATGGGCCGGCTGCGCGGCGCCGTCCGCACCCTCGCGGATCTCGACCTGTCCCCCGCTGAGCTCCTCGCCCACCTGGACGACCAGATGAACCGGTTCCTCGACGAGCGCGGCGACGAGGCCTCCCTGGTGACCGGGGCGACCTGTCTGTACGCGGTGTACGACCCGGTGTCACGGCTGTGCCAGCTGGCGCGCGCCGGTCATCCGCCTCCGGCGGTCGTCTCGGCGGACGGCGCCGTCGACTTCGTGGACCTGCCCGGCGGGCCGCCCCTCGGGCTCGGCGGTGTCGTGTTCGAGGAGCGCGAGATCGCTCTCGCCGACGGGGACCTCCTGGTCCTCTACACGGACGGGCTGCTGGAGTCACGTGCGCAGGACTTCAGCACCGGGCTGCGCCGGATGCGCGCCACGCTCTCCCGCACCCCCGCCTCGGCCGCTCCGCAGGAGGTGTGCGACACGCTGGTCGGTGAGCTGCTGCCGCCGGGCCACCAGGACGACGTCGCGGTCCTGGTGGCCCGGATGAGCGGTCTGACCCCGGACGCCCATGTCACCTGGCCGATCGAGGCGCGCGAGCAGAGGGTCGGCCTGGCACGAGAGCTGACGGAACGTCAGCTTGCGCGGTGGGGGCTGGCCGAGGAGTCGTTCACCACCGAACTCATCGTGAGCGAGCTGGTGACGAACGCCCTGCGGTACGGCGGTGCGCCGATCTCGCTGCGCCTGATCCGGGACCGGAGCCTGATCTGCGAGGTCTCGGACGGCAGCAGCACCTCGCCGCACGTGCGGCGCGCCCGGGACACGGACGAGGGCGGGCGCGGCCTCTACCTCGTCACCCGGCTCGCCCAGAACTGGGGAACGCGGTACAACGCGCGCGGCAAGACCATCTGGGCCGAGCAGTCACTTCCCCGCTGAAGCGCGCGCCGCGGCGGGCTGCCGATCGTCGTCCGGGCCGGGCTCGACGACCAGGAAGGCGTCGGAGCCGAGGTCCATCACCACGGTCGCCCGGCCGCCCTCGGCCCGGCGCCGGGCCGCGTACTCCTCGGCCGGCCACGAACCCCGGGGAGCCCCGGCGGGAAATCGCTCCAGCACCCTCGCACTCATAGTGGTCCTGCACCTCCCGAGTCGGTCTTCGCCTTTCCCTGCGGCTGCCCCCGATCGACGCGGACATGCCGGAAACGCCCGGAAGGGCACCGGTCGCCGATCCGTCGCGGGAGCCCGGGAAGGTGACGAGGACGCCGAGGCGTGGCGGGCGGGGCGCACCGGCTACCCGGTCGTGGACGCGGCGATGCGCCAGCTGCGCCACGAGGGCTGGATGCACAACCGGGGGCGGCTGCACCGGCACCGACACCCGCCCCAATCGGGTCCTGAACCCGGTGACCCAGGCGAAGCGTCACGACCCCGACGGCGCGTACGTCCGGCGCTGGGTGCCGGAGTTGGCGGGGCTGCCGGGGGCGAAGGCGCGCGAGCCGTGGAAGCTCGGCGGCCCGGACCGGGCGGCGCTCGGCTACCCGGAGCCGATCGTCGACCTGCGGACGGTCTCGCCCGGTTCCGGCAGGCGCGGGAGCGCGGCTGAGCCCGGAACCGCACCCCCGGAACTGCACACCCAGAACTACACATAAAGAAGAAATAAGAGCAGAATGCTATCAAGCGGCGTTTACCGCACGCACCAGACGCGGTCAGGCCTGCAAGTCGAGAAGGAGACGAGTCATGGCCAACGTCTCGCACGGCAGAAGTGACATAACCAGCCACCCCGATGTCTCCGAGATGCGGGAGCGCTACGCCCGCATGCTCGGCGGCCGTGATGTGGCGCTCGTGGACGGACCGGTGTTCCTGCTCGGTCTGTACTGCGCGGCGTCCCCGTGGATCCTCCACTACACGGCGAGCCAGCCCGCGCTCGTGACCCACAACCTGATCATGGGCATCGCGATAGGCCTGCTGGCACTGGGCTTCACCAGGGCACCGGAGCGCATGTACGGCCTCAGCTGGGCCATGTGCGCACTGGGCATCTGGATGATCATCGCCCCCTGGGTGGTCGGCAGCAGCCCGGACACGGGCGTCATCATCAACAACGTCATCATCGGCGCGCTGGCCCTCTGCCTCGGGCTGGTGTGCGCCGCTTCGGCGGCCAGGCGGACGCCCATGACCTAGGCACACCGGACATCCCCTGGAAGGGAGGACGCGGGGCCGGTCCGAAAACGGCGGACCGGCCCCGCCGCGCGTGCGCTCAGCGGCCGGGGACCAGCCAGGGCTCCTGCGGGAGCGGGCTGCCGGTCTCGATGAGGGACTTCAGGTTGGAGAGCACGGCCGGCCAGCCGGCCGAGATGCCCTGCAGTTCGCCCTCGTCGTTGAGGTCCTCGTGGGTGACGGTGAGCTTGACGATGTCGGCGTGCGGGCGGATGTCGAAGGTGACCCGGGAGTGTCGGCCGGGGTCGCCCTCGTCCGCGGGCGCGGCCCAGGTGGCGACCAGCCGGGTCGGGCGGTCGCTCTCGACGACGGTGCCGACCACGTCGGCGATGCCGGAGCCGTCGGTGCGCACGTGCTCCCAGCGGGAGCCGGGCCGCCAGTCGGAGACGTTGGAGTGCCCCCAGTAGACGGCGGTCAGGCCGGCGTCCGTGAGGGCGTCCCAGACCTTCTCGGGGGTGCTGGCGATGTAGGTGACGTAGACATAGCTGGGCTGGTCGCTCATGGCTTCCTCGGCTCGTCGCTTCAGGTCGCCGAGCGCGCGCAGGCGCGGGCGCTCGAACTTGTCGATCCACCGCTCCTGGATCTCGTGGAGCGGCACGGGATTGAGGTAGTGCAGCTTCTCCCGCCCCCGGCGCACGGTGCTGATCAGGTTGGCGGCCTCCAGGACGGCCAGGTGCTGGGTCACCGACTGCCGGGTCATCGCGATGCGCTCGCACAGCTCGCCCAGTGTCTGGCCGTTCTGCTCGTGCAGCCGGTCCAGCAGCCGTCTGCGGGTGTCGTCGGCCAGCGCCCTGAAGACCTGGTCCATCCCGCTGTCGTCCTCTGATCGCACTACTCAACGTTATGCAGGCGATTGCCTGCATGTCAATGCGGGCCGCCGGCACGGTGCGGTTCAGCGAGCCGTGCCGAACGAGATCCACCCGTCGGGCGGCAGCTCCGGCATGCCCGGCACCGGCCGGGTCTCCTCCGTCCAGGCGCCGCCCGCGGCCTCGGCCGCGACCCGTCGCCAGAAGGCGACGGCGCCCGGGTTCTCGTACTGGAACGCGATCTCCCAGCGCCCCGGATGACGGGCGAGGACCTCGCGGACGGCAGCCAGCCCGATGCCCGTCCGCCGCGCGCCGCGCACCACGAAGAAGCTGTTGAGCACCCGCACGGGCGCGTCCAGCGCCCGGACGAACGCGAAGCCGACCGGGTGCCCGCCCCGGACGAGGAGATAGGGCGCCCAGCCGGGCGCCACGAAGGCGTCCTCGACACGCTCGTCGCGGAACGAGCCGTCGGGCCTCGGCAGGAGTCCGCGGAACTCGGACAGGTCGTGGCGGAACATCAGCCACAGACGGGCGACGGCGGGGCGGTCCCCGGGGACGGCGAGGCGGACGACGACGTCCGCTGCAGTGGGTACGGTCATGAAAAAGCCTCGTCCGGCGGCGGTTGGCCGCCGGATGAGGCTGACGTGTGATCGGGACACTACACCACGGCCGGCTCCTGTGGCGTCAGGTACTCCTCGCTGATCTCCTTCACCCCGAACGGCCACACCTTCTCCAGCCGCGCCCAGATGAGGAACGCCACGCAGCCGAGGGCGAGCCAGGCCAGGGACCACTCGATGGGGTGGCGGCCCGGGGAGTTCCGGTCGGCGTAGCCGTAGATCACGCACCAGCCGGCGAAGGCCACGATGCTCGGCAGCGGGTAGAGCCACATGCGGTACGGCCGCTTCAGCGCCGGCTGCCGGCGGCGCAGCACCGTGAGCGCCACGATCTGGGCCAGCGCCTGGACGATCACCATCACGGTGGTGAGCAGCTGGATCAGGGTCGCCAGGTCGGTGTGCCGGCCGATCAGGAAGCCGATCGCGGTGATCACGCCCATGGTGGCGAGCCCCAGCATCGGGAAGCGGTGCTTGGGGTGCAGCTTCTCGTAGGGGCGGAAGAAGACCCGGTCGCGGGCCGCGTCGTAGGGCACCCGGGAGCCGCCGAGCAGGCCGGTGAAGACCGAGGCGAAGGCGGTGATCAGGATCAGCACGGTCACCGTGTCGGCGGCGCCCTTGCCCCAGGTCTTCTCAAGGACCGCCGAGGCCACCGAAGTCGACGCGATGTCGTCCGGGTTCGTCATGCGGTGCCAGTCGACGACGCCGAGCGTGCCGATCTGGAGCAGCAGGTAGATCGCCATGATGCCGAGGATCGAGAAGAGGATGGAGCGCGGCAGGACGCGGCCGGGTTCCTTGATCTCGGCACCCATGTACGCGGTCGTGTTGTAGCCGAGGTAGTCGTAGATGCCGATGGTCAGGCCCGCCGCGAAGCCCAGCCAGAAGTGGTCGCTCGTCAGGTCGAAGGCGTGGGCCGGGTAGGTGAAGGCCAGGTGCGGGCTGAAGTCGGTCGCCGCGGCGACGATCACCAGCAGCACCGAGGCGATCATCACCGTCCACATGACGGCGGTGATCCTGGCGATGTGCTCGATGCCGCGCCAGAGCAGGAGCACCACGAGGGCGATGACGCCGAGCCCGATGAGGTCGCCGGAGGTCTGCCCGAGGCCGGGGGCGAGGTAGCCCAGGTACTGGACGAAGCCGACCACGCCGGTGGACATGATCAGCGGGATGAAGAGCATGGCCGTCCACACGAACAGGAACGGCATCAGGCGTCCGGTGCGGTACTGGAAGGCCTGGCGCAGATAGACGTAGCTGCCGCCGGAGCCGGGCATCGCGGCGCCGAGTTCGGCCCACACGAGGCCGTCGCAGAGCGCGAGCACCGCGCCCGCGACGAAGCCGATCACGGCCTGCGGGCCGCCGAACGCGGCGACCATGAGCGGGATGGTCACGAACGGACCGATGCCGCACATCTGGCTCATGTTGATGGCGGTGGCCTGGAACAGGCCGACGCGGCGGACGAACCCGCCGGCCGGCGGCGCACTGCCCGAGACGAGGGGACTACCGGGACCTGCAGACATGAGGGCTCCTGGGCGGGACACGGGGAGGCGGGCGGGGACGCGTACGACGGGCGGGGGCCGACTCGGCGGGATGGCCGATAAAGTTAAGGAGCCTTACTAGATGCGTCAAGTATGCGTCGGGAATCGGTGAGAATGGTGCGATGGCCGCCAGCGACGTCGTAGAGGAGCAGGACCAGCCCTGGAGCCGGCGGCGCCTGCGCAGCGCCAACGAGCGGCTGCTCCTTGACCGGCTGCGCCTGCTCGGTTCGGCCTCCCGCGCCCAGCTGGCCCGCGAGACGGGCCTGTCGAAGCCGACGGTGTCCAGCGCGCTCGCCGCGCTGGAGTCGGCGGGCCTGGTGCACGAGGTCGGCACCCACGTGCCGGAGCGCGGCCGCACGGCCGTCCTGTACGCGCCCGACCCGGCGGCCGGGTTCGCGCTCGGCATCGACGTGGGCCGCAGCTGGCTGCGGGTGGCGGTCGCCGACCTCGACGGCACCCTGGTCGCCCGCTCCGACGTGCGCAACCGGGCCCGGGGTTCGGGCGCGATGGCCGACCTGCTGGTCGCCACCGCCCGGCAGGTCGTCGCCAACTCCGGGGTGGATCCGGCCGCGGTGGTGCACGGGGTGGTGGGCACGCCGGGCGTGTACGACGAGCGGCAGCGCCGGGTGCGGTACGCGATGCATCTGCCCGGGTGGGGACGCGCCGGCCTGTTCGACCGGATGCGCGAGGAGCTGGGGGTCCCGCTGGAGGTGCACAACGACGCCAATCTGGCGGCCCTCGGCGAGTTCACGTACGGCGTCGGGGCGGGCAGCCGCCTGTTCGCGTACATCATGATCGGCACCGGCCTCGGGATGGGTGTGGTCAGCGAGGGGCGGCTGTTCACCGGGGCGCACGGGCTCGCCGGGGAGATCGGCTTCCTGCCCTGGCCGGGGCGGCAGCGGGAGCCGGAGCGGCTGGAGGACGCGGTGTCGGGGGTGGCCGTGGTCGAGACCGCGCGGCGGCTGGGGATGACCGGGCAGCTCACCGCGAAGTCCGTGTTCGACGCGGCCCGCCTGGGCGATCCGGCCGCCGCCGAGGCGGTACGCCTCGAGGGCGAGCGGATCGCGCACACGGTGGCCGCGGCCGCGGCGGTGCTCGACCCCGACCTGGTGGTGCTCGGCGGCGGCGTCGGCCACAGCGTCGACCTGCTGCTGCGCCCGGTGCGCGAGCACCTGCGCACCCTCACCCCGCTGCGCCCGCAGCTGGCACCGAGCCGGCTCGGTGAGGACGCGGTGCTGCTCGGCGCGGTGGCGACAGCCCTGGGCACCGCCCGTGACCTGGTGTTCGACCGCAGGTCGGGCGACTCCTGAGCTCCGCGCCACCAACTCGCGCGGGCGCCAGGGTGATTGACACGGTCTTCGTGGCACCCTAGCTTGAGCCGGGTTAGTAAAGTTTCCTAACTTTACGAGCCTGGAGACCATCGTGTTCCCTCGCCGCGCCCCCGGACACCGCCTCGCCACGGCCGCCGTGGCCCTGGGACTGCTCTGCTCACTCAACACCAGCGCCTGGGCCGGGGCCCGCGACCCGGCCCACGGGTCCGCCCGGATCACCCGTGTGCCGTCCGCCGCCGGGTCCGCGACCCCGCTGTCCGGCTTCGCGATCCGGTCGACGGCGGACGTGGGCGACTCCGCGGCGGCGGTCTCCTCCCCGGGCTACCCGGCGAAGGGCTGGTATCCGGCGGGCCCCCGCTCCACGGTCCTGGCCGCGCTGCTCGCCGACGGCGTCTACGACGACCCGTTCGTCTCCACCAACCTCCAGAAGATCCCCAAGTCGCCCTTCCAGGTCCCCTGGTGGTACCGCAGCGACTTCAGCGTCACGGACCCCGCGCACCGCACCTACCTGGACTTCAGCGGGGTGATCTCGGCTGCCGACGTGTACGTGAACGGCCGTCAGGTCGCCACCACCGCCGACGTCACCGGCGCCTACACCCGGCACGAACTGGACGTCACCTCGCTGGTGAAGGACGGCACGAACACGGTCGCCTTCCGGATCCGGCCCAACAACCCGAACAAGAACCTCACCATGGGCTGGCTCGACTGGCTCCAGCCCCCGCCCGACCAGAACATGGGCATCGTCCGTGACGTGCTGGTCCGGCGCGGCGGTCCGGTCGCGCTGCGCGACGCGCACGTGGTGACGAAGCTGGCGGTGCCGTCCCTCGCGACGGCCGACCTGACGGTGAAGGCACAGGCGCGCAACGACTCGGACGTCCCCGTCACCGCCGAGGTCTCCGGCACCGTCGCCGGGGTGACCCTGACCAGGTCGGTGGAGCTCGCGGCCCACCAGACCAGGACCGTCACCTTCGCCCCCGCCGACACCCCGGGGCTGCACCTGACCTCCCCGAGGGTGTGGTGGCCCGCGGGCATGGGCGGCCAGCCCCTCTACGACCTCGACCTCACCGCGACCGTGGGCGGCACGGCCTCGGACACCGCCCACGAGAGCTTCGGCATCCGGGACGTCCGGGCGCCGCTGAACCCCGACGGCGCCCGCCAGTACTCGATCAACGGCCGCCGGCTGCTGATCAAGGGCGGCGGCTGGTCACCGGACGAGTTCCTGCGCTGGGACCGCACGTACGCCGCGGACCGGCTCGAGTACGCCGTGGACCTGGGCCTCAACGCCATCCGGCTGGAAGGCCACATCGAGCCCGACGAGTTCTTCGACCTCGCCGACCGCCTGGGCGTCCTCACCCTGCCCGGCTGGGAGTGCTGCGACAAGTGGGAGGGGCAGACCAACCCCGGAGAGAGCGGCGAGAAGTGGACCGCCGCCGACTACCAGGTCGCCCAGGCCTCGATGGCCGCCGAGGCCGCCCGGCTGCGTGACCACCCGAGCGTGGTCTCCTTCCTGATCGGCAGCGACGCCGCGCCCGACGCGACGATCGAGAAGAACTATCTGGACGCCCTGGACGCCGCCGACTGGACCGTCCCGGTGGTTCCCGCCGCCTCCGACAAGTCGGCTCCCCAGCTGGGCGGTTCGGGCATGAAGATGACCGGCCCCTACGACTGGGTCCCGCCGGGCTACTGGTACGCCAAGCGCGAGGGCGGCGCCACCGGCTTCAACTCGGAGACCAGCGCGGGCCCGGACATCCCCACCCTCGACACCCTGCGCCGGATGATGACCCCGGCCGAACTCGACACACTCTGGAAGAACCCGGACGCCAAGCAGTACCACCGCTCGCCGTCCGCGACCTTCGGCACCCTGAAGGTCTACGACGCCGCCCTCACCGGCCGCTACGGTGCCCCGGAGAGCCTCACCGACTACGTCAGGAAGGCCCAGCTCGCCCAGTACGAGAACGTCCGCGCCCAGTACGAGGCGTACGAGCGCAACCAGACCGACACCTCGAAGCCCTCGACCGGGGTCGTGTACTGGATGTTCAACAGCGGCTGGACGTCCCTGCACTGGCAGCTGATGGACCGTTACCTCGACCAGGGCGGCGCCTACTTCGGCGCGAAGAAGGCCAACGAGCCGCTGCACGTGCAGTACTCCTACGACGACCGCTCGGTGGCCGTGGTGAACAACCGGCACACGCCGGTCTCCGGGCTCACCGCGCGGGCCACCCTGTTCAACCCCGACGGCACCCAGAAGTACGACAGGACCGTCACCGGTGTCTCGGTCCAGGGCGACGGCGCGCACAGCACCGCGCTCGCACTGCCGGCGTCCGTCAGCGGGCTGGCGTCCACCTACCTGGCCCGGCTGACGCTGACCGACGCCGACGGCAGGGAGGTGAGCCGCAACGTCTACTGGCTCTCCACCAAGGCCGACACCCTCGACTGGGCGAGGACCGACTGGTGGCACACGCCGACGACGAGCTACGCGGACCTGACGGGGCTGTCCTCGATGGCCCAGGTCCCGGTCACGGCGACGGCGTCGACGACGGAGGCCGACGGCACGTCGACGACCACGGTCACCGTCCGCACCACGGGCGCCGGCAAGACCCCGTCCCTGCTGACGGACGTCCATCTGGTCGACGCGAACGGCAGGCCCGTGCTGCCGGTCCGGTGGTCGGACAACGCGGTCAGCCTGTGGCCGGGCGAGTCGGCGACCCTGACGGCCACCTACCGGACCGCGGACCTTCACGGTTCGTCGCCCCAGGTGCGGGTCTCCGGCTGGAACGCGGTGGAGCGGACGGTTCCGGCGGGCGCGCCGGAACCGTCCGCCCCGGTCAGCTCACGTTGAGCGCGGTGTCGTCGATGACGAAGGACGTCTGGAGCGTCGAGCCCTCGGCACCGGAGAACTTGATGGTGGCCGTGGTGCCGGCCAGAGAGGACACGTCGAAGCTCTTGAGGACGTATCCGGAGGCCGCGTTGAGGTTGGAGTACGTGGCCAGGGTGGTGGATCCGGCGGTCACCGTCAGCTTGTCGTAGGCGGTGCTGGTGGTGGTCTCCGCGGTGTCCACGTGCAGATAGAAGCTGAGCGTCGCGGAGCAGCCGGACGGGATGGTCACCGACTGGGAGAGCGTGTCGGTGTGGGCGGACCCGTACCCGTCGAGCCAGGCCTTGTAGGAACCGGTGCGCGCCGCCTCGCTGCTGGAGTTGGTGATGACCCCGCTGCTGGCGGTCCAGGTGGTGTTGCCCGACTCGAAGCCGGGGTTGCCGAGGAGCTGGGCGGAGGTGCAGGTGCCACCGCCGCCCCCTCCGCCGCCACCGCTGCTGCCGCTGGACGCGCCGGTGAGCCAGGCGGTGGCGTTGAGGGCGAGGGCCGCGTTGGTGGCGCCGCTGTCGTTCCAGCCGTCGTACAGCGTGTTGCCGGACTGGCCGGTGCCGTCGTCGATCGGGGAGCTGTCGCCCCAGAACGCGACCCGCCCGCTGCCGAAGGTGCTGGTGGCGAAGAAGGCACCGGTGTTGCCTGAGTAGCCGCTGCGGTACACCAGGCCCTTGACCGCGGAGTTGTCCGAGGGCTTGAGGGTGGCGGTGGTGCCGTCGGCGATCAGGCTCTTGGTGACCGTGCCGAAGGAGCCGTTCAGCACCGGGTTGCTGCTGTCGCTGATCGCGGCCGGGTAGCCGGAGCTGATGTCGAGCGAGTCGATCGAGAAGCCGAACGGGTCGGTCGAGTCGACGCTGTTGTTGGTCATCAGGTCGTTGAGGATCTCGACCGCGTCGTAGCCGTCGTTGTTGCGGTCGGCCCCGGTGTGGTCGGAGATCATGAACAGCCCGCCGCCGTTCTTCACGAAGTTCATGATCGCCGTCTTCTCGGCGGTCGTGAACAGCGTGTTCGGCTCGGGCAGGACCAGTGCGTCGAAGTTCGACAGATCGGTCGTCGACGAACCGCCGTAGGTGAGCGCGCTGGTCGCCGTCTTCATGCTGTAGCTGCCGGTCTTCTGGAGGGCCACGCCCCACGACGACAGCGCGCCGGTCCAGTCGGTCTCCGAGGACGGGGAGGAGTCCTGGGCGAGCGGGTCGGGCTTGCTGGTGGAGATGATCCAGTCCGCGTTGCCGGCCTCCTCGGCGTGGCCGTCGTCGAACAGGACCTTGTAGGTGGTGGCCGCGTGGGCGGGGGCGGCCGCGGTGCCGACCTGGAGGGCGGCTCCCGTGACGAGCAGTCCGAACCCGGCCAGGGCGGTGGTGAATCTGTGGCGGGATCTGCTGGATCCAAGCATCCGGCGAACCTCCGTGAGGGGGTGGGGTAGAGGCGGTGCGGGCGCCAACTCTGCGCGCGTAGAACGTGCTTGAGATTTCTACACGCGTCAACTCATTGAAAGGTACATGGCATGTCAGGTCGGTGAACAGAAAACCGCTGTAACAACCGGACGGGACTGCCGCCGGATTCAGCGGGCAGATTGGACAGCAGCGGGGTACCGACGAAGAGGGGCGGAAATGGAGATCTCGGGCATCATCAGCGCCATCATCATCGGACTCATCATCGGTGTGCTGGGGCGCCTGGTCGTCCCCGGCCGCCAGCACATCGGCATCCTGTGGACCATCGTCGTCGGCATCGTGGCGGCGCTCCTGGGTTCGGCGCTCGCGGCGGGCTTCGGCGTGGCCGACACCAAGGGCCCCGACTGGATCGAGTGGTTCATCCAGATCGCCCTGGCTGCGCTGGGGATCGCGGCACTCGACCGCAGCAGGGCACGCCGGTGACCTGAGCACGCCTCGGTGCGGGGGGGGGGGGGGGGGGGGGGGGGGGGGGCCCCCCGCGCGGGGGGGAGGGGGGGGGGGGGTTGCGCCCTTCTTGGGGGCTGGGGGGGGGGGGGGGGGGGGGGGGGGGGGGGGGGGGGGGGGGGGGGGGGGGGGTGTTGGGGGGGGGGGGGGGGGGCAGGGGGGGGGGGGGGGGGGGGGGCGGGGAGTCCCCCCCCCCCCCCCCCCCCCCCCCCCCGCTCGGGCGCGCCCGGGATCCGGTCGTCCCTCCTCTGCGGCTACTGCGGGGAGAGGTACGGCGTGGTCGTGGTCAGGGCGTGGAAGCCCAGCCGTTCGAGGATCGGCCGGCTCGTGGGCAACGCGTCCACCTGGAGGTACCGGCAACCGTGAGCGGCGGCGACCCGGGCCCGGTGGGCCACGAGGGCACGGTACACACCGCGTCCGCGCCACTGCGCCACCGTGCCGCCGCCCCACAGACCGGCGAACCTCGCCCCGGGCACCAGCTCCACCCGGGCGGCGCTGACCGGCTCGTCCCCGGCGAGCGCGACCAGGGCGACCATGCTGTCCGGCTGGTCGGCGAGCCGCGTCAGCAGCTGGTGGCGCAGCCGCGAACCGTCGGTGCCGAAGGCCTTCTCGTGCACGTCCACCACGAGTTCGATGCCCGCCCGGTCGGTGGCGGGCACCACGCGCACGCCGTCCGGCAGTTCGGCGTCGAGGCTCAGCCGGGCGACCTCGCCGATCATCAGCGTCTCCTGCGGCTCCGGCCTGAACCCGGCCGCGGTCAGCCGGTCACCGAGGTCCGACGGCAGGTCGTGGCCGTAGACCTTCCACTCGAACTCCTGCCCGCGGGCGGCGAAGAACTCGACCTGCCCGGCGATCGCCCGGTCCGCGGTCGCCTCGTCCAGGTCCGACCAGAGCACGCCGTTCCATCCCCCGGCGTCCGAGACCTGGCGCACCACCGCGCCCACGCGTTCGACCCGGTCGCCGGGCCCGTCGGGCCGGGCGCCCTCGCGCATGTCACGGTCGTACAGGGCGAGTACGGCTTGGTGATCCATCCGGGCACTCCACCATCCGGGCGCGACGGCGGCAACACCTTTTCCCGTGGCCGCCGGGTGCCCGGGCCCGCGGGGTCAGCCCAGTTCGAGGGGTCAGCCCAGTTCGAGCGTCGTCACCCCGAAGACCCGCTCGCGGGCGTGGTCGCGGACCGGGCCGGTGTACATGCGGGCGGTCTCGAACGAGGGCGTGAACCCGGCCTCCTCCACGAGGGCGACCCCCGCCGTGCTGGTCGCGGGTACGTCGATGGCGACCTGGCTGCCCGCCGCCTCGGCGGTGAGGGCGGTGAACAGGGCGTGGGCGTCCTCGGCGGTGTCGGCGAAGAGGGGGCCGATGCGCAGCGTGTCGCGGCCGGGGCGGATCACGCCGTAACCGGTGAGGCGGTCGCCGTCGTGGCGCACGAGCGCCCGGTGCCCGGGGGTGGCGAGCCACGCGGCCACGAAGCGCGGCCGGTCGGCCGGGCAGCAGGCGCTGTCGTACGCCGTGACGGCGGCCAGGTCGGTGGCGCGCGCGGGCCGGACGCCGGCCGGGGTCCCGGCGGCGCGGGCCTCGCCCACGAACCGGGCGGTGCGGTAGGCGAGTTCGAAGCCGGACTGGCGGTAGTTTTCCTGCTGGGCCACCACGCCGTCCAGGCCGACGGTGCGGTTGCCTGCGTGGGCGAGTGCGGTCTTCCACGTGATGAGGCCGTGTCCCTGGCCGCGCAGGTCGGGGCGGACCAGGTACCAGCCCAGGAAGGCGTAGTCCGCGCCGTGGTTGACGACGGAGATGGCCGACACCGGTTCGCCGTCGACCCGGCCGACGAAGAACCCGTCGGGGTCCTGGGCGAAGAAGGCGGCGGTGTCCGACAGCCCGGGGTTCCAGCCCTCGTCCGCCGCCCAGCCGACGATCACCGGCCAGTCGTCGGGCGTGGCCCGGGTGACGACGAGGTCCCGCGGGGCCGGAGAGGTCATCGATGGCTCCATTCCGTGACGGGGTCCGACCGCGCGGCGACCGGCGCCGCGCGCCCGCAGCATCCTTCCCGATCACCGGGCGCCGCGCCACGACGGGATCAAGCCGTTGACGTGCCACGTGCGGTTCCGGTCCGCCGGACAGCCGGCCTGATCGGCCTGCCGGTCCGCCGGTCCGCCGGTCCGCCGGTCTAATCGGTCTGCCGGTCTGCCGGTTTTTCCGTCTGTCGGCCTGCCGGTCTGCCGGTCCGCCGGCCGAATGCTCAGCGCCTGGTGCCCCGCGGAAACGGCGGAGGCCCCACCGGTCGGGTCCGGTGGGGCCTGCCGGTGCGCGGTGCGTCAGTCCGCCCCCATATCACGCCGGCCGGTCAGCGCGTCCGGCCCGGGCGGAAGCGCCGGTGCAGGGCGGTCCCGGCGAGCAGCAGCGCCGCGCTGCCCGCCGCGGCGGCACCGGTGAGGTCCGTGCCGGTGTGGGCGAGGGTGGCCTGGGCCGACGGCGCGGCGGGGTGGTGCGCCTTGGGTTCCGTGTGCGCCTTAGGCGGGGCCGGCGGCTTGACGGTGGGCGGCTCCGAGGTGGAGGTCTTCGGCGGACTCGGGTGGTCGCCGGAGGTGTTCACCGAGGTGTTGCCGGTGGCCGGGTTCAGGGCGCCGACCACGTTCACGCTGTTGCCGCTGACGTTCACCGGGAGGTCGACCGGCAACTGGATGCCATTGCCGGAGATCACCCCGGGCGAGCCCTCCTCGGCGCCCCGTGCGGTCGCGCCGCCGGACGTGGCCGAGCCGCCGGGCGCGCCGTCGGTGGCGTCGCCGCCCTCGTTCGCGCAGGTGTTGCCGGCCGCCGGGTTCAGGAGCCCCACCACGTTCACGGTGTTCCCGCACACGTTCACCGGGAGGTCGACCGGCAACTGGATGCCGTTGCCGGAGATCACCCCGGGCGAACCGGCCGCGGTACCGTCCGCGCCCGCGTCGGCCCAGGCCGGAACCGCCACGGCCATCGCCCCTGAGGCGGCAGCGACGGCGATCACACCGTTTCGGGTAACCCGTTTCATAGGTTCCCTGCCTTCCAGACATGATTGCGGGCGCTCGCCCGCAACGGTTAAAACGCAGGCGAACCATGTGAGTTATGGCTTATCCACATTTCACCCCATCGAGCGACACTGATCTCGAACCGTCAGTAAAAGTATGCAAGGGCATCGAAACGGGACGACCCCGCGGAGGGCGGGCGGCGGACAGGCGGAGACCAGGGCACCCCGGCCCGGCCCCCTCGCCGGGAGGCGGGTCCCGCGGAGCCCGCTTATGGTGAGCGAAAGCCCTGTACCCGGTCCGCCACGGAGCGTCCCTGGAGGCCCTCGATGCCTGCCGTGCCCCGTACCCGGCCCGCCCTGCGGCGCTGGGGGGGGGGGGGGGGGGGGGGGTGGGGGGGGGGGGGGGGGGGGAGGGACACGGCCAAGGCAAACGAGGAGGGGGGAA
>NZ_JBVJNZ010000018.1:101809-185009 GCF_055583445.1 Streptomyces sp. NPDC104761
GAGCCCGTTTAGGGGGAGAAAAAACCCTGGACCGGTTCCGCCAAGAAGTCTCCGTGGAGGCCCGCGGTGCCTGCCGTTCCCCCCCCCCCCCCCCCCCTTCGCCCCCCCCCCCCCCCCCCCCCGGCAGCGCTGGTGCTGCTGGGCGGCGGGCTGCCCGCGACCACGGCGGCCGAGGGCGGCGGGGAGCAGCCGGACCTGACCCTGTTCTACCGGCAGAAGGTCAGGTGGGCGGCGTGCAAGGACGTGGAACTGCCCAAGGACATGCAGTGTGCCAGGGTCACCGTCCCCCTCGACTACGCACGGCCGGCCGCGGGCACCCTCGATCTGGCGCTGGCCCGCTACCGGGCGACCGGGAGGTCGCGGGGCTCGGTGCTGCTGAACTTCGGCGGCCCGGGCGGCTCGGGTGTCAGCCAGCTCGGGCAGGACGGCAAGGAGTTCATGAGCCTGACCAACGGCTACGACGTGGTCGGCTTCGACCCGCGCGGGGTCGGCCGCTCCTCCCCCGTCAGCTGCGGCGAGGACACCGGCGGCCCCGCGGACGGCACGAGCGCCGACGAGCCCCCCGACGTCGCGCGCCCGCAGGCCCTGATGAAGGAGCTGAAGCAGCTCACGCTCCGGTGCACCAGGAACTCCGGGCCGGTGCTCTCCCACATAGGCACCGTGAACGCCTCCCGGGACCTGGACGTCATCCGCCAGGCGCTCGGCGACAAGAAGCTGAACTACCTGGGCTTCTCCTACGGCACCAGGCTCGGCGCGGTGTACGCGGCGCAGTTCCCCTACAACGTGGGCCGGGTGGCGCTGGACGGAGTGGACACGGTGACCGAGTCGCTGGCCGAGCAGGGGGTGGCCGGGGCCCGGGGGCAGCAGGCGGCGCTGGACGACTTCCTGGACTGGTGCGTCACCGACCGGGGGTGCCCGTTCGGGCAGGACCGGCGCAAGGCCGGTGAGGCGGTCGTGAAGCTGGTGCGCTCCCTCGACGAGGACCCGGTGCCCTCCGACTTCGGCGGCCCGTTCACCGGCCAGGACCTGGTGGACGCCATCGGGCAGGGGCTCTACGGCAAGGACCTGTGGCCGCTGATGGAGCGGGCACTGGTCTCGCTGATCGACGACGGAGACACCCGCGGGCTGCAGAACCTCGCCGCCGGCGGCTCCGCGCTGCCGCACGGACAAGGGCACGGATCCGGGCACGGGCACGGGGGCGGGCTCGTGGACAGCGCGGACATCCCCGTGGACAACCTCTCGGCCGCGCTGATGGCGGTCAACTGCGCCGACGACCCGGACCGGCCGGGCGCCCTGCGGCTCACCCGGGACGTCGCCCGGCTGAACCAGGAGTACCAGCAGGTGTCCCCGGTGTTCGGCCGGTTCCGGCTGACGCAGGTGCTGCTGTGCTACGGCCGGCCGCGCGGCACGGACTTCATCCGCAAGAAGGTGAAGGACGTGCCCTCCGCGCCGATGCTGCTGGTGGGCACCCGCGGTGACCCGGCGACGCCGTACAGCTGGACGGTCGAGACGGCGAAGCGGCTCGGTCCGTCGGCCGTGGTGCTGGACAACCGGGGCGACGGCCACACCGGGTACACGTCGTCCAGGTGCGTGCGCGGCAAGGTCGACGACTTCCTGCTCTACGGCACGCTGCCGCCCGACGGCAGCTCCTGTCCGGCGGACGGTGACGGCGGCTCCGTCACCGGCTCGCCGGGGTGAGGCCCGCTCAGGAGAGGGTGAGCTCCGGGTCGTACAGGTCGATCCAGTGGGCCAGGTCGAGGGTGCGTTCCAGACCACGCCGGTCGGCCTGGGTGCTCAGCTCGGTCCGGTGGGCCGCCCGGTCGGCCTTCTCCCGGTCGACGAGGTCGAACACCCGGTGGTCGGGCCGGGCGACCAGGTCCTTGACCTGCTCCTGGAGGGCGCGGCCGTACTCCGGGTCCTGGGTGGACGGGTAGGGGCTCTTGACCCGGTCGTACACGGACTGCGGGAGGACGTCCCGGGTGGCCTCCCGGAGGAGGGTCTTCTCGCGGCCGTCGAAGGACTTGAGGGCCCAGGGCGCGTTGTAGACGTACTCGACGAGCCGGTGGTCGCAGAACGGCACCCGGACCTCCAGGCCGACGGCCATGCTCGTCCGGTCCTTGCGGTCGAGCAGGATGCGCACGAAGCGGGTGAGGTGCAGGTAGCTCATGCGCCGCATCTGGAACTCGAAGTCGCTCTCGCCGTCCAGGCGTTCGACGCCGGTGACGGCGGAGTGGTGGGCGTCGGCGATGTAGTGCTCCAGGTCGAGGGACTTGGCGAGGTCCGCACGCAGGACGCCGGCGTCGTCGCCGAAGTGCCGGGCGAACTGGACGAGCCAGGGGAAGGTGTCGGCGGTGCGCGCCTTCTCGTCGAAGAACTGCAGGTAGCCGCCGAACACCTCGTCGGCGGACTCGCCGGACAGCGCGACGGTGGACTGGTCGCGGACGGCCCGGAACAGCAGCAGGAGCGAGGTGTCCATGTCGCCGAACCCGGCCGGCAGGTCGCGGGCCCGGATCACCCGCTCGCGGACCGCGGGGTCGGCGAGGCTGGCCACGTCGAGGACGATGTCCTGGTGGTCGGTGCGGGCCAGGCGGGCCACGTCGTGCACGAAGGGGGTGTCGGGGGTGGTGCGCAGTTCGTCGGCGACGAAGTTGTCGGTCCTGCCGACGAAGTCGACGGCGAAGCTGCGGACCTTCTCGCCCTGCACGGCGAGCTGTCGGGCGGCCAGCGCGGTCATGGCGGAGGAGTCGAGGCCGCCGGAGAGCAGGGTGCAGCGGGGCACGTCGGCGACCAGCTGGCGGCGCACGATGTCGTCGAGGAGTTCACGGACGGTGGCGACGGTGGTGGCACGGTCGTCGGTGTGCGGGCGGGTCTCCAGCCGCCAGTAGACGCGGGTGCGCAGTCCGTGGCGGTCCACGGTGACGACGGTGCCGGGTTCTACCTCGCGCATGCCCTCCCACACCGCGTGTCCGGGAGTCTTCACCATGGTGAACAGCTCGCGCAGGCCGTCCAGGCCGACCCGGGGGCGGACCAGCGGGTTGGCGAGGATCGCCTTGGGCTCGGAGCCGAACAGGACGCCGTCCGGGGTCGGGTACATGTAGAAGGGCTTGATGCCCATCCGGTCGCGGATCATCACGAGCTTGTCGTGGCGGCCGTCCCAGACGGCGAAGGCGTACATGCCGTTGAGCCGCTCGGCGATGGCGTCGCCCCACTCCACATAGCCGCGGAGCACGACCTCGGTGTCCGAGTCGGTGGTGAACTCGTGGCCGCGGGCGGCGAGTTCGCGGCGCAGCTCGGTGAAGTTGTAGGCCTCGCCCGAGTAGACCATCGCGACGGTGCCGGCCGGGGTGCGGACGGTCATCGGCTGACGGCCGCCGGGCAGGTCGATGATCGCGAGCCGGCGGTGCCCCAGGGCGGCGGGGCCCTCGCTCCAGGTGCCCCGGTCGTCGGGGCCGCGGCAGGCCATGGTCTCCGTCATTGCATCCAATGCGCGGTTCTCGGTGGTGAGGTCACGGTCGAAGGAGACCCAGCCGGTGATGCCACACATGCGCTACCTCCTGCTGCCGGTCAGCCGGGGAAATGCGCGCCACCTGCGGTTCCGCGGCGCAGGCAATTGCCCGAGCGAACCACTTGTATTCAGCACCTATATAGCGAGCGTGCGCCCGGGACCTCGGCCGGTCAACCTGGCCGTAACACGAACGGAGTACCTCACCCCCACTTTCGGACGCGCTTTGCCCGCGCGAGGCCCGCAAAGCCGCCTCACAGCGGGCCCCGAGTGCCGCGAACAGGCCAAGCGCAAAAAGTTTCCCAAACGGGTCGGCGCCGCGGCTTTCGCCGGGCGCCGGTCACCAGGTGCTGTCGGGAGCTCGCGCTACGCGGCCGGGGCCAGGAACCTGTCCAGCACCGCCGTCAGCTCGGCCGGCCGCTCCACCGGAAGCTCGTGGCCCGCGTCGATGATCCGGACCTCCGCGTCCGGGTAGGCCTTGGCCATCCGCAGCATCTGCCCCACCGGCAGCTGGATGTCGTGATAGCCGTGCACCATCAGGGTGGGCGCGGTGATCTCACCGGCCCGGTCGAGGACGTCGAAGGCCCGCATGGCGCCGTACAGCGTCATCACGACCTCGCGCGGGGTGCCGGCGGACGCGCGGACGTACTCCCGGATCTGTTCGCGCGGGTAACCGGGGGCGAAGGCGCGCTGGATGTTGGCGGCGACGAACAGCTTGAACGGCACGAGGGTCGAGGCCGCCATCAGCAGCCCGCGGCCGCGGCTGTACGTCATCCGCCCGATGGAGTTGACCAGGACCATCCGCTCGACCCGGTCGGGGTGGGCCAGGGCGAGGGTCTGGGAGATCATGCCGCCCATGGAGTGGCCGACGGGGACGAAACGGTCCACCTCCAGGTGGTCGAGGAGCGCGACCACGTCCTGGGCCAGCTCGGCGACCGTTTTCACCCCGGCCCCTGTGCTCTCGCCGTGGCCGCGCAGGTCGAGCCGGATCACCCGGCGGTCCGCGGCGAAGTGCGCCACCTGGTGGTCCCAGCGGTGCCGGTTCGCGGTCCAGCCGTGGATGAACACCAGCGGCGCGGCGCCACCGTCGCGGGGGCCCTCGTCGTCGTACGTCAGTGCCGCTCCGTCGACTTCGAGCTGCGGCATGCGGGCCTCCTGGGGCGTGATCCGGTTACTGCCGGGTACGGTAACCGGCCGTCCCGGCCGCCGTCACCGGCCGCCGGGACTCAACACGGTTACGGCGCGCCCCTGATCCGAAGGCGCCGGAGAATTACCCCAAATGCCGCAATGGCGAATCGGTCCTATGGTGCTGATATGGAGCACGCACTCAGTCCTTCGACCCTTGCCGAGCTGCGCCGCCCGCGCCCCTATCCGGCCGTGTCGGTGCTGACCCCGACGCACCGCCGTGAGCCCGACAACGCCCAGGACCCCGTCCGGCTGCGCAATGTCGTGGCCGAGGCGAAGAAGCAGCTGGAGGCGGATCCCGCGGTCACCAGGGACCGGCGCTCCGACGTGGTCGGCCAGCTCGAACAGGCGCTCGCCGAGGTCGACCTGACATACACCGAGGACGGCCTGGTGATCTTCGCGGCGCCGGGTGAGCACCAGGTGTGGTCGCTGGCCCGCAGCGTGCCCGAGCGCGTGGTGCTCTCGGACACCTTCCTGACCCGCAACCTGGTCTCGGCGCACGCCGCCGAGCGCCCGTTCTGGGTGCTGTCGATCTCGGCGGACCGCGTCACGCTGTGGAACGGCGGCACCGACCGCGTCACCGAGAGCAGGACCGGCGGGTTCCCGATGGACCGCCCGCAGCGGAACTTCGACGCCGAACGCCAGGAGCAGATCGGCGACACGCCCAGCACCTTCCGCGACGAGGGCACCAAGCACTTCCTGCGGGACGCGAACACCGCGATGGCGGCGCTGCTGCGCGACGAGCCGCGGCCGCTGTACGTCACCGGAGAGCAGGCCGCCCTCTCCCTGTGGGAGGAGCTCGGCAACGTCGCCAGACACAGCATCCCCGTGCGGCACGGCGGTCTCTCGCACGCCGGCCCCGAGGCCGTGTGGCAGGCGATCGCTCCGCTTCTTCAGGCGGAGAACCGCCGGAGCACCGCGTCGGTGACCCGGGAACTCGAGTCCGCGCGCGGTCACAAGACGTTCGCGGCCGGTGTCGACGAGCTCTGGCAGAGCGCCCGTGAGGGCCGGGTCCGGCTGCTCGCCGTCGAGGAGAACTACCGCGCCACGGTCCGCGACGACGGCGACCACCTGGTCCCGGCCGCCAGCGGTGACCTGGACGCCCGCGACGACATCGTGGACGAGATCGTCGAGCAGTGCCTGGAGACCGGCGCCGACGTCCGCTTCGTCCCGGACGGCACCCTGGGCGACGAGAACGGCATCGCCGGCGTGCTGCGCTACTGACGGGCCCCTCACCCGGCCGACGTAGGCTCTGGAGCGTGATCGTCGGCCGAGAGGGAGTGTGTGGGCGTGGCTGAGTTGCTGGGCGTCGCGGTGCTGGGTGCCGGACACATGGGAGCCGACCACATACGACGGCTGGACCAGGTGGTGAGCGGTGCGCGGGTGGCCGCGGTGGCCGACCCCGACCTCGACCGCGCCAAGGAAGCGGTGGCCGCCCTGGACGGCGTCACCGTGCACGCGGACCCGCTGGCCGCCCTGGCCGCGCCAGGCGTCGACGCCGTGCTGATCGCCTCTCCGGGCCCGGCGCACGAGGAACCGCTGCTCGCCTGCTTCGAGCGCGGGCTCCCGGTGCTGTGCGAGAAGCCCATGGTGCCGGACTCCACCGGTGCGCTGCGGGTGGTGGAGGCCGAGGCGGGGCTCGGGCGCAGGCTGGCGCAGATCGGGTTCATGCGCCGCTACGACGCCGAGTACGGGCGCCTGAAGTCGCTGCTGGACGGCGGCGGCCTGGGCCGGCCGCTGATGCTGCACTGCACCCACCGCAACGTGTCCTCGCCGCCCGGCTTCACCAGCGCCATGCTGATCAACAGCTCGGTGTCGCACGAGATCGACGCCGCCCGCTGGCTGCTCGGCCAGGAGCTGACCGCGGTGACCGTGCTGCGGCCGCGGCCCTCCGCGGGCGCCCCCGAGGGGCTGCTCGACCCGCAGCTGGTGCTCTTCGAGACCGACGGCGGCGCCGTCGTCGACGTCGAGGTCTTCGTGAACTGCGGCTTCGGCTACCAGGTGCGCTGCGAGGCCGTGTGCGAGCAGGGCAGCGCCCGGATCGGCGAGGACCACACCATGCTGGTCACCGCGGCCGGCGGCGCCCGCGAGGAGGTGGCCCAGGACTACCTGGTGCGGTTCGCCGACGCCTACGACCGCGAGGTGCAGGCCTGGGTGACCGCCACCCGGCAGGGCCGGGTCACCGGACCCAGCGCCTGGGACGGCTACGCCTCCTCCGTCGTCGCCGAGGCCGGGGTCCGGGCGCTGGAGAGCGGCGGCCGTACGGCCGTCGCTCTCGCCCCGCGCCCGGACCTGTACGCGGACGTCAGCCGCTGACGCTGGCGGCGCCCGTCTCCAGATGGCCGGTGAACCGGCGCGACCAGGTCGCGTCGGCGTCCACCGTGACCGTGAAGTCGTACCAGCCGCTCTGGTACGCGACGGCGTTGAAGTAGTCCTCGGTGGAGGCACCCGCCGCGACCGTGTACGTCCAGGGGCCGTCGGTGCGGTAGTTGTTCGAGGTGATGGTGAACTTGACGGACGCGGAGCCGGTGTTGGCCATCTTGAACCACACGGCGAGCTTGCCGGTGCCGGGCTCCACGGCGTAACGGGTGCTCACCTCGGCCGACTTGCCGGCCTTGGTGGCGTCGCCCTGGAAGCGGCGCAGGAAGCGGTTGGGGCCGACCATGGTGATGTCGTACTTGCCGGCGCCGTTCCCGGTGCCGATGTTGAAGTAGTCGGAGGCGGTGGAGCCGCCGTCCACCGTGTACTGCCAGGGCGTGGTGTCCCGGTAGGCGTTCGGGTGGAGGGAGAAGTGGGCCGGCCGGGTCGCCGGGGTGCCCTGGTTGGCCATGGTGAACCAGGCGCGGATCGTGCCGCCGGTCCCGAACTCCAGGTGGTCCAGGTAGCCGTTCGGCTGGTAGGGCAGCGCGCGGGCCGGGCGGCTGCCGGGCTCCTGGGCGGGCAGCGCGTTGCCGGTGGGCACCGGGTTGGGCAGCGGACCGCAGGTGGAGTAGCCGATGACGCCGGTCGCGGGCAGGGAGACGGCGCCGTGGACCGGGTTGGCGAAGTCGAAGACGCCGGTCAGGTCGCCGCTCACGGCGCGTCGCCAGGTGCTGATGTTGGGACAGTTCGCCGGTGTGCCGAGAGCCGCCGTCCAGGTCTCCAGGAAGCGCAGCACCGAGGTGTGCTCGAAGACCTCGGAGGAGACCCAGCCGCCGCGGGTCCAGGGCGAGATGACGATCATCGGGACCCGGAAGCCGAAGCCGTACGGCACGCCGTTCAGGAACTCGCCTGCCGTGCCGGCGGGCGGCGCCGGCGGCGGGACGTGGTCGAAGTAGCCGTCGTTCTCGTCGTAGTTGAGGAACAGGACGGTGGAGTCGAAGACGTCCGCGTCGGCGGCGAGGGCCTGGTAGACCAGGTTGACGAAGTGGGCGCCGTCGCCGGGCGGGGCGTAGGGGTGCTCGGAGAAGGCCTGGTTGGCGACCACCCAGGAGACCTGGGGGAGGGTGCCTGCGACGACGTCGGCCCTGATCGCGGCGGCGATGTCGTCGGGAGTGGAGCCGGTCACCGCGGGGACGGAGGACATGCCCCGGTCGTGGAGCGGGTTGCCGGCTCCGGCGTTCGCGAAGTTCTTGAAGTACGCGCAGCCGTTGTCCCCGTAGTTGTCCTGGGCGTTCTGGTAGACCTTCCAGGTCACACCGGCGCCCTGCAGGGCCTCGGCGTAGTTCTGCCAGGTCAGGCCCGACTCGTCGCCGCCGTCGTAGCTGGCGGAGTCTACCTTTCCGCTCCACAGGTAGGTGCGGTTGGGGCCGGTCGCGCTGAGGGTGGAGCAGAAGTAGGCGTCACAGATCGTGTAGTTGTCGGCGAGCGCGTAGTGGAAGGGGATGTCGGCGCGGTCCAGGTAGCCGAGGGACCGCACGTTGCCGACGCCCGCGACCCAGTTGTCGAGGCGGCCCTTGTTCCACGCGGAGTGCTGGGAGGACCAGGAGTGCGGGAGGTCACCGTTGCACTGGGCGAGGGTCTCGCCGTCCTTGCCGCCCGCGTCGGGGGTGGCGCTGAGCTTCCACGGGTACTGGCGGCCCGTACCGTTCGGCTGGTTGAAGACCGGATGGCCGCCGCTCAGGGTGATGCCGCTGCGGTCGGCGAAGCCGCGGACGCCCTTGAGGCGCCCGAAGTAGTGGTCGAAGCTGCGGTTCTCCTGCATGAGGATCACCACGTGCCCGACGTCCGAGATCGTGCCGGTCGCCGTGCTCTGTGCCGTGGCCGCGGTCCGCGGGCCGGCGGCGCCCACCGTCATGCCCGCCGCAACGGAAGCGCCCAGTCCCACGAAGCCTCTTCGGCTGATCGGTGTCATTCGCCCCGTCCTCGTCACCGGTGCGCCCGTGCGGCGCACCGCGCGCCAGGGTGCACGGGGCGGTCGGCAGGCTCCGGGCCGGATCGGTGAGGCGGGAGTGAACAGAAGTCAAAGTCCGGGTCGGTAGCGCCCCGTTCGCCTCACACGCCCCCGAAGAGCGTGCTCAGGCCCCGTTCCACCACGGCCTCGACGTCCTCCTGCCCCGGGGCCACCACCTCGTGGGTGCGCTGCAGGAACCGGAACAGCGCCTGGGTGTCGAACTGGAGCAGGGCGAGGCCGTGCGGCGAGTGGAACTCCACGGCCGTACGGCCCGGGCCGCAGGGCCAGATGTGGACGTCCCCGCGCCCGGCCGGGGCACTGAGCCCCTGGTCGAGGAGCGAGCGGGCGAAGGTCCAGGTGACCTCCTCGCCGCCGAGGGTGACCTCGGCCGGGAAGTCGACGAAGACGGCCAGCGGATCACCGGAGGTGTACCGGAGCGTGGCGGGCACCGGGACCTCCTCGTCCTCGGCGGTGATCAGCCGGGCGCGGGCGGCTTGCTCGAAAGAGATGTCCATGCCTGTAGGACTCCGGGAAGGCTCCTCGCATGACGCGAATTCCGGACAGAGTTGCCGCGGTTGGCCGAGACCGCGACACTGTGAACACAGAGGCGTCGAACAACCGCCCGAGCGCGACACGGAGAGCTCGCGGAGTCCGCCGAATCACGTAGTCCCACTACGACTCGTACCGCCACTCGCGTACACCTTTGACGGGCCTCGACCAGCCCATGAAGACTCTGGCATATGCCAGAAGCACCACCTCATCGTGTGTTGCCAAATCCCTTACGGGGCGTCGCAGGCTGTGCAACAGTCGTAACCGGTCCCCCCGTCCGCCTTGGCCGTTCAGTCCCCGCATCGGAGTGCTCATGCCGTCCCATGTCTCCGCGGACCGCCCCGCAGCGCAGCCGCCCGGGCGCGGCTCCGTCGAGGCGTTGATATCGCAGACGCGGCGGCTCAAGGGCGACGTGGACGCGGTGCGGCGGGACACCCGGAGTTCGGGTTCGGACTCCGAGGAGCGCTGGCAGCGGGCCCTGTACGACCTGGCACTCCATCAGCTCAACGACCTGGACGAGCACTTGGCCCAGTTGCGGGACGGGCCGGCGCCCCTGCCGGCCGGCGCGGAGACCGCACCCGCCGGCGGTGCCCCGCCCGCCGCGGGCTCGCTGCTCAGCCGGGTCGGCAGCGCGGAGTGGAACCTCCTGACGGACGAGGCGAGCTGGTCCGGCGAGCTCTTCCAGATCCTCGGCCGCGATCCGGCCGCGTCCGCGCTCACCCTCGACGAACTGCCCGCCCTGGTCCTGGACGAGGACCGGCCCCGGCTGACCGCGATGGTCACCGACTGCCTGGTCGACGCCAAACCGATCGACGGCGAGTTCCGCGTCCTGCGGCCCGACGGGAACGTGCGGACCGTCCACATGATGGGCGAACCGGTGCTCGACGGCGACGGCGCCACCGCCTCGATGTGGGCCGTGCTGCGCGACGTCAGCGAACTGCGGCTCAGCCAGCGGACGGTGCGCGAGACCCGCGACACGATGCAGCGGCACCGCCGCCGGGCCGAGACCGAACAGCGGCTCGCCGTCGCGTTCCAGGAGGCCGTGCTGCCGCCCGGACACGATGCCCTGCGGCTGCCGGGCCGGGGTCCCGGCACGCTCGACGTCGCCGCCCGCCACCTGCCCGCGGGGGCCGGAACCCTGCTGGGCGGCGACTGGTACGACGCGCTGGAGCTGTCCGACGGCGACACCCTGCTGAGCGTCGGCGACCTCACCGGCCACGGCGTCGCCGTCGCCTCGGGCATGACGATGCTGCTGGGCGCCGTACGCGGGATGGCGATGGCCGGCACCCGGCCGGGGCAGCTCATGTCCCTGCTGAACCAGTTGCTCGACGCCACCGTGCAACCGGCGCTGGGCAGCGCGGTCTGCTGCCGCTACCGGCCCGCCACCCGCACCCTGACCTGGGCGCAGGCAGGACACCCCGCCCCGCTGCTGTTCCGCGGCGGGACGGGGCGTGCGCTCAGCGCGCCGGACGGTGTGCTGCTCGGTGTCACCTCGGGAGCCGGTTACGGGCAGGCCGAAGTCACCCTGGAACCGGGCGACCTGCTCCTGCTGCACACCGACGGAGTGGTGCCCGGGCACAGCGGAGCGGACTCCCTGGACGTACTCCTCGGCCTGGCGCCCCGGTTCGGGGCGGCGCGCACCGCCCAGGACTGTGTCAGGGCCGTGGTCGAGGAGTTCGGCGAGGGCGGGCGCGCGGATGACGCCTGCGTGCTCGTCGCCAAGGTGAGTGAGTAGGCGGGCAGAGCGCAGCGCAGGGAGAGGCAGCGGGTGCCGTCCTGCTGCGATCAGCCGGCTCGTGTCGAGCGCACCGGCCCCTACGCCTGCGCGCTGTTGTGGTTCCCCTTGGTCCTGGCCCTGGGCAGGGCCAGCTTGATCTCCTCCCGCAGTTCCTGGATCCTCGGGTAGCTCGCGTACTCGGCGGTGAGCCGGTACATCTCGCGCAGCCGGTCCCAGGTGCGGTGGGAGGAGTTCGACCCCATCGACATCAGGGCCAGCCGGGCGTAACGGTCCGCCTGTTCGGGATCGTCCGCGATGAAGCAGGCGGAGGCCATGGACAGGAAGTCGAAGATCTTCGACCGCTGCCGGCCGTCCACCCGCAGGGCCAGTGCCTTCTCCGCGTAGTGCTGGGCGTGCACGGCCGCGGCCGGGTCGTGCTCGGCCAGTGTGCGGTAGGCGAGGGCCTGCATGCCGTACAGGTCCTCTTCCTTGAACATCTGCATCCAGCTCGGCGGCGGCACGTCGCCCCGGTCGGAGACGAACAGGTCCTCCGCCTGGCCGAGGGTGCGGCGCATCGCCTGGCCCTTGCCCATCGACGCCTGTGCCCAGGCCTCGATGGTGTGGAGCATCGCCCGGGTGCGCGGCAGCACCTCGTCGCCGGAGCCGGACTTGGCGAGCTTCATCAGGTCCAGTGCGTCGTCGGGCCGGCCGAGGTGCACCATCTGGCGAGCCGCTCTGGAGAGCGCCTCCCCGGCACGCGGCCGGTCGCCGCCCTCACGGGCCGCGTGGGCGGCGATGACGAAGTACTTCTGGGCCGTGGGCTCCAGGCCGACGTCGTGCGACATCCAGCCCGCGAGGACGGCGAGGTTGGCGGCGACGCCCCACAGGCGCCGCTGGAGGTGCTCGGGGTGGCGGTAGGCGAGCATGCCGCCCACCTCGTTGAGCTGTCCCACCACGGCCTTGCGCTGGAGGCCGCCGCCGCGGGCCGCGTCCCAGGCGCGGAACACCTCGACGGAGCGCTCCAGTTCCTCCATCTCCTCGGACCCGATGGGGGCGGCCTCGTAGCGGTCGAACCCGGCGGGGTCGGCGTGCAGAGGATCGTCGAGGACGGGGGCGTCGGCCTTGAGTGTGGGGTCGGTGTGCAGCCACTCGTACATGGCGCTGCTGAGTACGGATCCCGCGGTGAGCGCGGCACCCGCGCCCACCAAGCCGCGTCGGTTGAGCATGAGGTCCATTCCCGTGAATTCGGTGAGGACCGCGGCGGTTCGTTCGGGCGCCCACGGCATGCCGTCGGGATGTTCCACGTTCCCGTCGTCCGGCCGTTTTCCCGTACGCCCGTGCCGTACCAGACCGAGGTCCTCGATGGTCACGACACGGCCGAGACGCTCGGTGAACAGAGCCGCCAGCACCCGCGGCACCGGATCGCGCGGGATCTCGCCCGTGTCGATCCACCGCCGCACCCGGGAGGTGTCGGTCGCCAGCTGGGGGTGGCCCATGGCCGCCGCCTGCCGGTTGACCAGCCTCGCGAGTTCGCCCTTGGACCAGCCGGCCAGGCCGAACAGGTCCGAGAGGCGGGTGTTGGGTTCTCCGGTCACGTCAAGCCCCCAGGTTCTCGGCTGAGTTGACAGTAGCCCGGTGCCGGTTGCCGGGCGACTATTCGCCACGGTTCGCCAGGGTGCGCCAGATGGTGTGCCACTGGGCAACGGGTGTCAGGTAGGAACGCGCCACCCCGACCCGGTCGCCACTCGACGGGCACACTCCCCAGGGTGTGCCCGGGCGGCCGGGACGGGCTGGGCGCGAGAACCCCTCACAGGACTTCTCAGGCAGGCACCGCAGGCACACGAAGGGATCTGTATCTCCCATGTACGCAGCATCGTCCTCCGTGTCCGCTCCCCCCCGGTCGCTGCGCCCCCGCCCGGCGGGCGGCGGACCCTACCTCGACCCCGCGCGTCCGGGGGCCGCCGTACCGGTCGTGGGCCGGCCGCGGCGCCCGGCGGGTCCGGGCACCCAGCCCCTCAGCGGCAGACTCGACCTGTCCGGCCCCCAGGGCGCGCAACTGCGCACCGCGATCGCGTCGGTGCACCGGATCTGCCCGGAGTTCGCTCCGGTCCAGGTACTGCGCCGCACCGGCCGGTCGGTGATCCTCGTCGGCACGACGGGGCGCAGCACGGCCGTGGCGAAGTGCCTGCTGGACCACTCCCCCGCCTGGGCGGAGCGGACCCGCCACGAAATAGCCGCATACCGCTCGTTCGTCCGGCACCGGCCGCCGATCCGGGTGCCGAGGCTGATCGCGGCGGACCCGGACAACTGCACGCTGGTGATCGAGCGGATGCCCGGCCGGGTGGCGGCGGTCCAGCGCCACCCGGCGGAGGCCCCGCCCCGCGCGGACATCCGGGCCGCGCTGGGCGCGATCTGCCGGCTGAACGCGTGGCGGCCCCCGGCGGGCACCTTCGACGCCCCGGTGGACTACCCGGCCCGGATCGCCCGGTACCACGAGCTGGGTCTGCTCACCGACCGGGACATGGGCGACCTGCAGAAGCTGCTGCACGGCATCGCCGTCGCGGCGGGCCGCCAGGGGATGGGCCAGTTCTGCCACGGCGACGCCCTGCTCTCGAACATCCTGCTGTCCCCGGCCGGTCCAGTGCTGGTGGACTGGGAGCACGCGGGCTGGTACCTGCCGGGGTACGACCTGGCCACGCTCTGGTCGGTCCTCGGCGACGCCCCCGTGGCGCGCCGGCAGATCAGCCAGATCGCCCAGTCGGCGGGGCCGGCCTCCCGGGACGCCTTCCTGGTGAACCTGATGCTGGTCCTCACCCGGGAGATCCGGACCTACGAGACCGCCGTGCAGCGTTCGATGCACGACGCGACCCCGGCGGCACCGGGTACGGCCCACCCGGGCGCCGCGCCGACCGGCGAGGAACAGCGGCTGCTGCTCCGGCGGCTGCACGACGACTGCCAGCTGGCCCGACGGGCCGTGCGCGCGGCGGTCGGCACTCGCTGACGGGGACGAGGATCCGCGGTGCGCTCAGGGCAACTGCGCGCCGCGGATCCTCGCATGTCCGCGGGGGGTGTCACGGCCGTCCACTGGTGTACGCCACTGACGCCCCGCAGGCCTGCGGACCGCCACCACGAAACTCCCACGATCACCGCATGACATGGGAATTCGAGTCTCTCTGGGCATGATTGACGGATCGTCGGCAAGCCGGTACCACTGAGCCACGCTCAGCCCCGCACGCCCCGTCGCGCCCCATCGCCCCAGGAGGCTGCATTGCGAGGATCCGTCACCGAGCCCGCACCCCCGTGCAGCGGCAGACGCAGGCGCAGGACGGCCGGAGCCGTCGCCGCCGCGGCCCTGCTCCTGCCGCTGCTGGGCGCCGCACCCCCACCGGACACCGACGAGTCGTCCGCCGGACTGCTCCAGCAGGCGTTCGCGTCCGCCGCCGCCGAGTACCACGTGCCGCAGAGCGTGCTGCTCGCCGTCTCCTACCTCCAGTCCCGCTGGGACACCCACGGCGGAGCGCCCAGCGTGACCGGCGGCTACGGGCCGATGCACCTCACCGACGCGCACACGGCGCTCGCGACGGCCACCGAGCACTTCGCCGACGGCACCGAGGACGCCCGCGGCGACAGCGCCCGTCCCGCTCTCCACCCCAGCGTGCAGGTCCCGCCGGGCTCCGCGCTCCCGGCGCGTCTCAAGACCCTGACGAAGGCCGCCGGGCTGACCGGGCTCCCGGCCGAGCGGCTGCGCACCGACGCGGCGGCGAACGTGGCCGGCGGTGCCGCGCTGCTCGCCGCCGCCCAGCGGGACCTGCACCAGCCGCTCAGCGCCGATCCGGCGGACTGGTACGGCGCGATCGCCCGTTTCTCCGGCGCCGACGACACGGCGACCGCGGCGGCGTACGCCAACGACGTGTTCGACGTCCTCCACACGGGCGAACAGCGCACCACCGACGCGGGACAGGTCGTCGCCCTCGCCGCCCAGCCGGAACTGCGGGCCGACACCGCGCAGCTGGAGCTGACCGGGCTGCGCACGACGGCGGCGGACGACGGGACGGAGTGCCCGGCAACGGTGTCGTGCGAGTGGATCCCCGCGCCCTACGCGCAGTTCGGGGACAACGACTACGGCAACCACGACCTCGCCGACCGGCCGGCCTCGCAGAGCATCAAGTACATCGTCATCCACGACACCGAGGGCTCCTGGGACACCACGATCAAGCTGGTCCAGGACCCGACCTATGTGTCCTGGAACTACACCATCCGCTCCACCGACGGTCTGATCGCCCAGCACGTCAAGGCGAAGGACGTGGCCTGGCACGCGGGCAACTGGTACATCAACGCGAAGTCGATCGGCATCGAGCACGAGGGCTTCCTCGCCTCGCCGGACGCCTGGTACACGGAGGCGATGTACCGCTCCTCGGCCCGGCTGGTGAAGTACCTCTCCGAGCAGTACGGCATCCCGCTGGACCGGCAGCACATCCTCGGCCACGACACGGTGCCGGGCCCGACCACGTCGACGATCCCCGGGATGCACACCGATCCCGGCCCCTACTGGGACTGGCGGCACTACTTCGAACTGCTGGACCACCCCTTCAAGCACAAGGCGGGCAAGAAGCACCGGGTGGTGACGGGCGGTGTGGTCACGATCCTGCCGGACTACGCCACGAACCAGCCGGCGTACACCGGCTGCGTCACCAAGGGCCAGCCCTGTGCCGCGCACGGGTCCGGCGAGGTCCGGCTGTACTCCGACCACGACGTGAACTCGGCCCTGATCAAGGACATCGGCATGGGCACGACGCCGACGACCGACGTGAACGACCTCTCCTCGCGGGCCTCCACCGGCCAGCAGTACACGGTGGCGGACACCTGGGGGGACTGGACTGCGATCTGGTACCTCGGGCAGAAGGCCTGGTTCGAGAACCCGGCCGGCGCCCCGGCGGCGGTCGCCTCGACCGGCGTGGTGATCACGCCGAAGGCGGGCCGGACCGGCATCCCGGTGTACGGCCGCGCCTATCCGGAGGCGTCCGCGTACCCCTCCGGGGTACCGGCCCAGTCGGTCTCACCGCTGCCGTACACGATCCCGGCGGGTCAGAAGTACGTGGCCGGTGACGAGGTGCCCGGCGAGTACTACTACGCCGTCACCTTCAGCACGGACTCGCACAAGGTCGTGGTCGGCAAGGACCTGTACTACGAGATCCAGTACGGCCACCGGGTCGGGTTCGTCCGCGCGGCCGACGTCGACGTGGTGCCGGCCGCGAAGGCCGGACGGCACCACGGCCACGGGAGGTAGCCGGCCTCAGCCCTGCTGGAAAAGCTCCGCCGGGAGCGGCTTCAGCAGGGCGTACAGGTCGTCGGTGATCGGGCGGTCCCAGGCCGCGATGGTCACCAGGACGCCGTCGCTGCGGTCGAACTGGACGCAGGAGATCCGGCTCTCGGAGAGCTTGAGGCGGCGCACGATCAGCAGGTTGTCGCCCTGCAGGACCGGCATGTCCTCGGTGCCGACGACGGTGACGTCCTCGTCGTTCTCCAGGGCGAGGAGGAGCTGGCCGACCTCGAAGGGGATCTCGTCCTCCTCCACCTCGCGGGCCGGGGAGCCCTCGGGGAGGTTGCCGATGATCATCGCGGGGCCGCGGCCGCCGAAGAGGTCGTAGCGCAGGAAGACGCCCTGGCAGGTGCCGTCGGGCGCGGGCAGCAGCCCGGCACCGAGGTTGCCGGGCCAGTCACCCGGGTCCATGGCCAGAACGTCGAATTCGGGGCCGGCGGGCGTGGCGCTGCGGCGACGGAGGAACGACATGCGGTCCATGGTACGGGGCCGGGGTTGTGGGGCGGGGATCAGTTCCGGCTGCGGGTCGGCCGATGTCCTCCACCTGACAGGAGGCCGACGCCTTCGCCGTCACCGCGCCCTTTGCACAACCGTCCCTTCCCCCTCGGCCGGCACTCCCGCTCCGCCGCACTCTTGATCCGCCGCAGCGGTGATCAGCCACGACGGTGGTGCTCGGCGGTGCCGTCCCTGGCGGTGTTCACCGTGGTGATGGGCGGTGCTTCGGCAGGTGCGGCGCCGTCGTGGCTGGTCGCGCAGTTCCTCGCGCCCCTGGGTGTGCCGTCGCCAGCGCCCGTTACAAAGTCGCCGTCTCCGTCGCGGACAACTCGGTGCGCGCCGCTTCCGCCAAGCCGTCCGCCTCGCACTGCACGGCGGTGTCCAGACCCCTGCGCAGCAGTCCGGCGTCGCGGAGTTCCGTGCCCAGGCTCACCAGGGCGCAGGCCAGCTCGTAGGCCGCCGGGGAGCGCTCCAGGTGGGCCACCGACTCGCGCAGGTACGCCAGGCGGGCCTCGCCCGACGAGACGTCCGCCGCCGTCCGCAGGGCCTGGCCGATCGCGGAGGGGGCGCCGAAGCGGCGGGCGTGGGCCAGGGCGGCCAGGGCGGTGGTGAAGGCGCGTTCGGGGGCGTCGTGGGCCTCGGCGCGGGCCAGGTGGAGCTGCCAGGGGCACCAGGAGGGGTTGCGGATGCCGCGTGGCTCGAGGCGGCGCCCCGCCGCGGCGA
Source organism: Streptomyces sp. NPDC104761 (assembly GCF_055583445.1). Classification (NCBI taxonomy): domain Bacteria; kingdom Bacillati; phylum Actinomycetota; class Actinomycetes; order Kitasatosporales; family Streptomycetaceae; genus Streptomyces; species Streptomyces sp. NPDC104761. The sequence continues at coordinate 119,673 of NZ_JBVJNZ010000018.1, forward strand.
GCTCGGCCGCCGCGTCCTTCGGGAGGCCGCGGGCGAGCAGCAGTTCGCCGTAGACCGTCTGGGCGTCGGGGAAGACCACGGCCGCCGGGAAGGGCTCCCGGAAGGCGTGGTCCTCGGCGAGGCGGGCGGCCTCGCCGGTGCGGCCGCGGGCCAGCAGGGTCTGGACGAGGATGCCGACGGCGTACCAGTGGGCCGGGGTGCCGGGTCCGACGCGCTCGGCGAGGCGCAGGCCGGAGCGGGCGTGCTCCTCGGCCTCGGCGAGGCGGCCGCGGCGGTAGCGGACGTAGCCGAGGAGGGTGTAGGCGAAGGAGAGGTGGGCGCCGCGCCAGCCCTGTTGTTCGAAGTCGGCGATCCCGGCGGCGAAGAGTTCCTCCGTGCGGTCGGGCCGGTCGGCGTACATGAAGGCCAGGGCGACGAGGACGGGCACCTCGAAGCCGCGGTCGGCCTCGGCCCAGCCGAGGCCGCCGGCCAGGGCGCGTTCGGCGTGGTGGAGGGCGACGTCGGCGGGTTCGCCGCGCTGGATGGCGTCCCAGGTGCGCAGCCCGATGACGTACCGCTCGGTGAGGTCGCGGCCGCGGAGGCGGTCGGCGAGCCGGGTCAGGCGCCGGGAGCGGGAGGGGTGGTCGGGTTCGTCGGCGCGGAAGGCGTCCCACATGAACTGTTCGGAGAGCATCCGAAGGCGTACGCGGGCGTCGCCGGTCACCTGGATCTCGCGGGCGAGGGTCTCCGAGGCCTCGGCGAGGTGGTCGCTGTGGGCGAGGACCTGGGAGAGGCGGTAGACGATGTGGTGGCGCAGGGCGGGCTCGGCGATGGGTTCCTGGAGGGCCGCGCGCAGGTGGTTGACGGTGGTGGCGGGCTCGGTGAGGAGGGAGGCGCTGCCCAGTTCGTGCAGGACCGCGGCGCGTTCCCTGGGCGGCGGGGGTTCGCGCAGGGCGCGGGCGAGGTAGGCGCGGGCCGTGTCGGGGGCGCCGGCCCGGAGGGTCTCGCCTGCGGCGGCGCGCAGCTGCCGGACGACCCAGGTGTCGCCTTCGGGGTGGGTCTCCAGGAGGTGGCGGGCGGCCGCGGTGGCGCCCTGGCCGTCGTCGGTCACGCACCAGGCGGCCTGGCCGTGCAGGGCGACCCGGGTGGCGGGCGGGATGGCCCGGTAGACGGCGGTGGCGATCAGGGGGTGGACGAACTCCAGGGTCTCGGCGCCGGTGAGGATCCGGGCGTCGCGCAGGGCGTCGGCGGCGTCCGCGGCCTCCTCGTGGCCGAGGCCGGCCACGGCGGCGGCGAGCGCGGGATGGATCTCGGTGCCGAGGACGGCGCAGGCCCAGGCGAACCGGACGGTGGAGGGGCCGAGGCGTTCGAGGCGGGCGATCAGCCCGCTGCCCTTGACGGCGGCGGCGAGGTCGCGCAGCAGGGGTGCGCCGGCCTCGGTGGGGTCCAGGCCCCGGTCGCAGACCTTCGCGGTCAGCTCGACGGCCTCGAAGGGGTTGCCGGCGGTGACGGCCCAGCACTCGTGGCAGAAGGCGTCGTCGGCGTGGTCGCCGAGGCTCTCGCGGACCAGGCCGGCGACGGCGTCGGCGCTGAGCGGTTCGAGGCCGTGCGGGCGGCCGCCTGCCCGGCCGGGCAGGCCGCGGAACGCGTCGGCGTGCTCGGGGAGTTCGTCGGGCCGGTACGCGACGACGACGAGCAGCGGGAGTTGCTCGGCGCGCGGTGCGAACGCGGCGAGCCAGCCGAGGGATTCGGGATCGGCCCAGTGGGCGTCGTCGAGCACGAGGACCATCGGCGCCTGGCGCACGGCGAGGTGGGTGAGCACCCAGTCGAGGCCGTCGCGCAGGCCCTGCTGGTCGGGCGGGGCGCCGTCGGTGGGGGCGCACAGGCCGAGGGCGGGACCGACGATGTCGTACCAACTGCCCAGCGAGGCGCGGAGTTCGGCCTCCGGTGCGCCGGCGAGGCGGGGTTGCAGGAGCTGGCGGGCGACGTGGAAGGCGACGCGCTGCTCCTGGTCGCCGCCGCGCGCGGAGAGCACGGTGCAGCCCTGGGCGGCGGCGCGGCGGCGCACCTCGGCGAGCAGGGTGGTCTTTCCGATGCCGGCCCGGCCGGCGAAGGCGAGCAGCGCGCCGCGCGGCCTCCCGCCCGGTGCCGCGCCGTCCGCGCGCAGGCCGGTGAGTTCGGCCAAAGCCTCGTCGACGGCCGCCAGTTCACTGTCGCGCTCGTAGAGCGTCCGCCGGTTCCGCAGGACCCGCTGTCCCATGACCACCCCCCGCCACGGTGGTACGCGAGCGCGGGGAGCGGCGCGCACCGTGGCTTGCAGGCAGCTCAGCGTACGCCCGACTTCGGTGATCCGCTCCCTACTGACGGTAACTGCGCGACGGGACTTGACATCACTCCTGCGGTGCCGGCGGGACGACCGCGATGGGCGCGGCCGCGTGCAGCAGCACGGCGTGGGTGACGGAGCCCATCATGCGGGCCGGGGCGAGCAGCCGCCGGCGGTGCCGGCCGACGACGACCAGGGCGGCGTCCTTCGAGGCGGACACCAGCAGGCCTGCCGCGTCGCCGGGCAGTGCGAGGACGTCGGCGCGCAGGTCTGGGCGGCCCTCGAGGTGCGGGGCGAGGAAGCCCTCGGCGAGGGTGCGGGTCTCCTGCTCGACCTCGTCCTGGCCGCCGGCCGGCGGGACGAGTTCCCCGGCCGCGAACCAGCTCTGCGCAGGCCACGGGTAGGCGGCGAGCACCTGGAGCCGGGCGCCGCGCCGGGCGGCCTCCGCGAGGGCGAAGGCGAGGGTGGCGTCGTCGGGGCTGTCCACGTCCAGGCCGACGACGACCCGCGGTCCGGGCTCTGCGGGCAGTTCCTCGTGCACCTCTCGCCCCGGCCGGGGGACGACCACCACCGGGCACGCGGCGTCGCGGGCGGCGGCCATGCCGCTGGAGCCGAGCAGCAGGCTCGCGAAGCCGCCGCGGCCCCGTGAGCCGAGCACCAACAGCTGTGCGTCGGCGCCCAGTTCGGGTAGCAGTGCACTCGGAGCGCCCTCCAGGGCGACGTACTCGACGGTCAGCCCGACGGCACCGGTGGACAGCCGGTCCCGGACCTCTTCGAGCACGGGGTCGCCGCCCTCGTCCGGTTCGCCGGCGACCAGGACGTCGGGCTGCCCCCAGGCGGCGTACTGACGGACGTGCACCACCCGCAGCGGTGCGTCCCGCTGGCGGGCCGCCTGTACGGCCCAGTCCAGGGCGCGCAGGCTGTCGTCCGACCCGTCCGCCGCGGCGATGACCGGCGCTGCGCTCATCGTTCCTCACCTCCGGATTACGACCTTCCCCGTCCGGGGCCAGCCTGTCGCAGGCGGCGGCCCCGGAAGGGCGCTGCTGGTCACGTGTCCGGAAATCCTTGCGGAACGCCCCCTGGTTCACCTCTCTGCCGCAGTGGCGGCACCGGGGGCGGGCGCTCAGGTCAGGTCGAACTCGCCCTCCCGGGCCCCCGACACGAAGGCACCCCACTCGGCGGGGGTGAAGATCAGGGAAGGGCTCTGGGGGCTGCCGCTGTTGCGCATCGCGATGAATCCCTCGACAAAGGCGATCTGGACATCCCCCAGGCCCCGGCTGCTGGACTGCCAATCGGCCCCGCTGAGGTCCAGCTCCGGCTTCTCCCAGCCCAGTGCCGGCTGCTGCTGGATGGTGCTCTCGGCCACGTCCGTGCTCCTCCCGAATTCGTCGTCCGCGGCCAGCCTAGCTTTCGCTTCCGGCACTCAACAGGCCACGTGAACGGGTCCTTTCAGTTGTCGGGTGCCGTGGCGCCGACGAGCCACATGGAGAAGAACTGGGAGCCGCCGCCGTAGGCGTGCCCGAGCACCTTCCGGGCACCGTCCACCTGGTGTTCTCCGGCCTGGCCGCGCACCTGGAGGGCGGCCTCGGCGAACCGGATCATCCCGGAGGCGCCGATCGGGTTGGTGGACAGGACGCCGCCCGACATGTTGACGGGGAGGTCACCGTCGAGTTCGGTGACCCCCGATTCGGTGAGTTTCCAGCCCTCGCCCTCGTCGGCGAAGCCGAGGTTCTCCAGCCACATGGGCTCGTACCAGGAGAACGGCACGTACATCTCGACGGCGTCGATGTCCCGGCGCGGGTCGGCGATCCCCGCCTGCCGGTAGACGTCGGCGGCGCAGTCCTTCCCGGCCTGCGGCGACACGGCGTCCTTGCCGGCGAACAGGGTCGGCTCGCTGCGCATGGCCCCGCCCAGCAGCCAGGCCGGCGGCTTCGTGGAACGGGCGGCTCCGGCTCGGTCGGTGAGGACCATGGCGCAGGCGCCGTCGGAGGAGGGGCAGGTCTCCGAGTAGCGGATGGGATCCCAGAGCATGGGGGACGCCTGGACCTTCTCCAGGGTGATGTCGTGCTCGTGGAGGTGGGCGTAGGGGTTCTTGAGCGCGTTGCGCCGGTCCTTGTAGGCGACCAGCGAGCCCACGGTGTCCGGGGCGCCGCTGCGCCGCATGTAGGCCCGCACGTGGGGTGCGAAGAATCCGCCCGCCCCCGCCAGCAGTGGTTGCTGGAAGGGGATCGGCAGGGACAGCCCCCACATGGCGTTGGACTCGGACTGCTTTTCGAAGGCGAGGGTCAGCACGGTGGAGTGGACCCGGGCGGCGACCAGGTTGGCCGCGACGAGTGCGGTCGACCCGCCCACCGAGCCCGCGGTGTGCACCCGCATCATGGGTTTGCCCACCGCTCCGAGCGCGTCCGCCAGGTAGAGCTCCGGCATCATCACGCCCTCGAAGAAGTCGGGCGCCTTGCCGATGACCACGGCGTCGATGTCGGCCCAGTCCAGTTCGGCGTCGTCGAGGGCACGTCGCGCGGCCTCGCGGACGAGCCCGGCGATGGACACGTCCCGGCGGGCCGCCACGTGCTTGGTCTGGCCGATCCCTGTGACGGCCACGGGCTCCTTGCTCATCGGGGATCCCCTTCGAGTACGGCGACCAGGTTCTGTTGCAGGCAGGGCCCGGAGGTGGCGTGGGCGAGGGCGCGGTCGGACTCGCCGCGGTGGATGCGGGCGGCGGCCTCGCCGACGCGGATCAGTCCGGCCGCCATGATCGGGTTGGCGGCGAGGGCCCCGCCGGACGGGTTGACGCGCACGTCGTCGCCGAGCCGCAGCGCCTTGCGCAGCACGATCTCCTGCGAGCTGAACGGTGCGTGCAGTTCGGCGGTGTCCACGGGCCGTTCGAAGGCGCCGGCCTTCTCGGCGGCGAGCCGCGCGGACGGCGAGTCGGTCAGGTCGCGGACGCCGAGGCCGTGCGCCTCGATGCGGTGGTCGATGCCCCGGATCCAGGCGGGCCGGTCGCACAGCTCCCGGGCCCGCTCCCCCGCCGCGAGGATGACCGCGGCGGCGCCGTCGCCGATGGGCGGGCAGTCGCCGGTGCGCAGCGGCCGTACGGTGTAGTCCCCCTGCGGAACCGAACCTCTCAGCTGTGCGTGGGGGTTGGCGGCCGCGTCCGCCCTGTTGCGGGCGCCGACGGCGGCCAGCGCGGGCTCGTCGGTCTCCCCCGCGTCGATGAGCGCCTGGGCCTGGAGGGCGGCGAGGGCGACGGAGTCCGGCCAGAGGGGGGCCAGGTAGTAGGGGTCGAGCTGGCGGGTCAGCACGTCGCGCACCGAGCCGGGTGAGGACTTGCCGTAGGAGTAGACGAGCGCGGTGTCCGCGTCCCCGGTGAACAGCTTGGTCCAGGCCTCGTACAGGGCCCAGGCGCCGTCCATCTCGACGTGCGACTCGGAGATGGGCGGCCAGGCGCCGACGCCGTCGAGGGCGAGGGTGAAGGAGAAGGCGCGGCCGGCCAGGTAGTCGCTGGAGCCGGAGCAGGTGAAGCCGATGTCGGCGGTCTTCAGGCCGGTCTGTCCGAGCACGTCGTGCAGGACCGGCATGAGCATCTCGACCTCGGAGAGGTCGTCGCTGGTGCGGCGGTGGTCGGTCTGCGCGAAGGCGACCAGTGCTATGTCACGCATCACAGCAGCTCCTTGTACGTCTCGTAGTCCGCGTCGGGCTCACCGGTGGGCCGGTAGTGGTCGGGGTAGCGGGCCCCCTCGGTCCACACGGGTTCGACCCTGAGCCCCATCCGCACCTGGTCGTAGGGGATCCCGCCGATCCGGCCGTGCAGGGCGAGGCCGGCGCCGTCGAGGGCGATGTGGGCGTAGACGTAGGGCACCTCGATGTCGAGGTTCTTCGCCTTGATGTTGACGATGCAGAAGGTGGTGACCGTGCCGCCGGGCCCCACCTCGACCTGTCCCGATGTGGCCACCCCACAGGTGGGGCACGCACCCCTCGGCGGGACGTACACCTTCCGGCAGGAGGGGCAGCGCTCGCCGAAGGTCCGCCGGGAGGAGAGCGCCTCGATGTAGGCGGACTGGGCACGGCCGGGCGAGTAGGTGTAGTCGAGGCGGGCGTGGGCGACGATCCCGTGCACCGGGTCCTCGAACTCGCCCGCATGGACGGTGACGAAGGTGTCCTCGCCGTCGTACGGCTCGAAGCAGGCGATGTCGGTGATGGCGCCGGAGCGCTCCTCGGCCCAGCGGATCCGGACCCGCATGCCGGTGTGCACGGTGTCCGGTCCGGGCGCGTCGAGGGCGTGCAGCAGGGCGGTGTCGGCGCCGTCGAGCCGGACCAGGACCCAGGCGAAGGGGGTGCCGAGGGGCTGGCCGCGGCGGGGTTCGTGGTTCCAGGCCCAGGTGGTGACCGTGCCGGTGGTGGCCACGGGCACGAGGTCGCGGATCTCCTCGGCGGTCACGGGGTCGTACTCGACGGGCGGCACGAGCGTGCGGCCGTCGCCGGTCCTCACCCCGAGTACGACGCGTTCACGCAGCCCGGTCAGAAACGCGCTCTGGACGGGGCCGAGGGACCGGGTGAAGGGGAACTCGACGACGAGGGGTGCTTTGAGGACTTCGGGCATGGGGGCTTGCCTCCTTGAGGTCGGTGCGGGTGTCGCCCCTTCTTTTGGGGGCGCGGGGAACTGCGCGACCAGCCACGTACGGCCCGCAGGGTCCGGCGCACCCCGGGTCTCACTCGCGCTGGTAGACAGGCGCCCGCTTCTCCGCGAACGCACGGGCACCTTCCTTCGCATCGGCCGTGTCGAAGACCGGCCACCCCCGCTTGAGTTCGGCGGCCAGCCCGTCCGCCTCCGTCATCTCGGCCGTCTCGTACACCGACGCCTTGACCGCCTCGACCGCCAGCGGCCCGCACGCGTTGATCTGCTCGGCGATCTCCAGCGCCTTGTCGAGCGCCGAGCCGTCCGGCACGACGTGCCCGACGAGCCCGATGTCCGCGGCCTCCCGGGCGCTGTACGGCCGCCCGGTGAGCAGCATCTCCAGCGCGTGCGTGCGCGGAATCTGCCGCTGGAGCCGTACCGTGGAACCGCCGATCGGGAACAGCCCCCGCCGGACCTCGAAGAGCCCGAACGTCGCGGACTCGGCCGCCACCCGGATGTCGGTCCCCTGAAGGATCTCCGTGCCGCCCGCGACGCAGTGGCCCTCGACCGCGGCGATCACCGGTTTGCGCGGGCGATGATGGCGGAGCATCGCCTTCCAGTGCAGGTCGGGGTCGGCCTTCAGCCGGTCGCGCAGGTGCTCGCCCGCCATGTCCTGCCCGGCCAGCGCCTTGAGGTCCATCCCGGCGCAGAAGGCACCCCCGGCCCCGGTGAGCACGACCGAGCGGACGCCGTCGTCCTCGTCGGCCTCGATCCAGCCGTCGTACAGGCCGACGAGCATGGAGATCGAGAGCGCGTTCTTCGCCTCGGGCCGGTTGAGCGTGAGCACGAGTGTGGCGCCCTCGCGCCGCACGGTGAGGTGTTCCGTCCCAGCCATGGACCCTCTCCCCTCCGGAGGGGATCGCCTCCCCTCCACCAGAACGAGAACAGGTTGCAGTAGCCGGGGAGGCACTTCAAGGGTTTTCTGACAGACAGTCAGATTTCTTCGCGCGAACCCTTCACACTTGCCGCGCCCTTTGCTCTGATGACCGGCGGACGGACGGGTGCGCCTTTCTTCGTCACGGTTGCCGGGGTCAGGAGGAGCGGTGGAGTACAACCTTGCCGATCTGTTCGAGTCGGTCGTCGACGTGGCCGCCGACCGCGAGGCGCTCGTGTACATCGACCACCCCGGTACGGGTGCGGAACGCCGGCTGACCTACGCGGAGCTGGACGCCGCCGCCAACCGCATCGGCCACCACCTCCTCGACAGCGGCATCAAGCCCGGCGAGCATCTCGGGCTGCACCTCTACAACGGGGTGGAGTACCTGCAGACGGTGCTCGGCTGCCTGAAGGCGCGAGTGGTGCCGGTCAACGTGAACTACCGTTACGTCGAGAAGGAGTTGGTCTACCTCTACCGGGACGCGGATCTCGTCGCGCTGGTCTTCGACGCGGAGTTCGACGACCGGGTGGCGGCGGCCCTGCCCCGGACGCCGGGGCTGCGGCATCTGGTGCGGGTGGGAGAGCCGGTGGACGCGGCGCTCAGGGCCCTCGCCTTCACGGAGGCGGAGGCCGGCGGGTCGCCCGGACGGGGGTTCCCCGCGCGCTCGGCGGACGACCAGTTCATCATCTACACCGGCGGCACGACCGGGATGCCCAAGGGAGTGATGTGGCGTCAGGAGGACCTGTTCTTCGCGGGGCTGGGCGGGGGCGCGCCGACCGGGGAGCCGGTGAAGCGGCCCGAGGAGCTGGCCGAACGGGTCGCGGCGGGCGGCAGCGGGATCACCTTCTTCCCCACTCCCCCGCTGATGCACGGCACGTCCACGCTCACCACCTTCATCGGGTTCAACTTCGGGCAGCGGGTGGTGATCCACCGCAAGTTCGTGCCCGAGGAGGTACTGCGGACCGTCGAGAGGGAGAAGGTCACCAGCATGTCGCTGGTCGGCGACGCGATGCTGCGCCCGCTGGTCGACGCCCTCAACGGGCCGCTGAAGGGAACCGACTGCTCCGCCCTGTTCAGCGTCTCCTCTTCCGGCGCGATCCTCTCCGAGACCGTGCGCCGGCAGTTCAGCGAACTCGTCCCGAACGCCATGCTGCTGAACAACTTCGGGTCCTCCGAGTCCGGTTTCAACGGCACCGCGACCGACGACTCCGGGGCCGGCAGCGGCTTCCGCGTCCGCGTCAACTCCCGCACCCTGGTGGTCGATCCGGCGACCCACGAACCGGTGGCGGTGGGCGAGATCGGACGGGTCGCGCAGACCGGGCACGTCCCGCTCGGCTACTACAACGACCCGGTGAAAACCGCCGAGACCTTCTTCGAGAAGGACGGCCGCAGGTGGGTGCTCCTCGGCGACATGGCGACGGTCGACGAGGAGGGTGTCGTCACCGTCCTGGGCCGGGGCTCGCAGTGCATCAACACGGGGGGCGAGAAGGTGTACCCGGAGGAGGTCGAACAGGCGCTGAAGTCGCACCCGGACGTGTACGACGCGCTCGTCGCCGGGGTGCCCGACGCCACCTGGGGCAATCACGTGGCGGCCGTGGTGCAGCTGCGCACGGGGGCCGAGCCGCCCTCCCTCACGGACATCCAGACGCACTGCCGCAGCCGGCTCGCCGGGTACAAGGTGCCCCGTCAGCTGGTGATCACCGAGACGATCCAGCGGTCGCCGAGCGGCAAGGCGGACTACCGGTGGGCGCGGGAGGTGGCGGTGGCCGCCGACCGGTAGCCCGGGCGGGGGCGCGACCGCCGCGGGGCGGTCCGCGCCGCCGGGGCGTGCCGGTCCGGGCGGCGGACCGGTTCCGCGACCGCCTCCTGACGGCCTTCGGGACACAGGACCCGGGGCCGCTCCTGCGTCCAGGAATCAGGCGTCCAGGAAGGCGACGGTACGGCGGACGAACCACTCGGGGTCGTCGAGCCAGGGGTAGTGGCCGGCGCCGGGCTGCACGGTGACCTCGGCGACCGGGAAGGCCTCGGCGGCGCGCCGGGCCAGGGCGGGGCTGGGGCCGCCGTCGAGTTCACCGGCGTACACCAGGACGGGGGCGGCGAGGGCGCGCAGGGCGGCCCGGGTGGCGTCCGGGGTGAAGGCGCCCTCGGCGAAGTAGCGGTCGCCCGCCTCGAAGTTGGTCTGCTTCTCGGTGGCCGCGACGTGGGCCCGGGCCGCATCGTCCCAGCGGCCGTGGAAGAACGGCATGAACACCTCGTCGAACTCCGCGGAGCCGGTCAGCCACGCCTCCAGCGCGGGGAACGCCTCCTCGAACCAGGGTTCCCCCGCCCGCAGCCGGGCCGCCGCCAGCCGGTCCTCAGGAGTGGCGCGCAGACCGAGGGCCGAGGGGTTGCCGGTGATCAGCGCGAGCCGCCGCACCCGCTGCGGATGCGCCGCCGCGTACAGGATCGCCAGGCTGGCGCCGGCCGAGTGCGCCAGTACGTCCATGTGGTCGAGCCCCAAGTGGGCGCGCAGCATCTCCACGTCGTCGACGAGCCGGTCGCAGCGGTACGACGCCGGGTCGGCGGGCACCGCGGAGTCGCCGGTCCCCCGCAGGTCGAGGAGGACAAGGCGGCGGTGGGCGGTCAGCCCGCCGAGGTCCCCGAGGTAGCCTGAGGCGCGCATGGGGCCGCCCGGCAGCACGACGAGCGGTTCGCCCTCCCCTCTGGCGTGGTAGGCGAGGCGGGTCCCGTCGGCTGCGGTGAAGGTGGGCATGGCGCCGATCTTCGGGGACGGCGGCGCGGTGCCGCAACGGGTTTCGGCGAACGCCCCCGGTGTCAGGCAGGCGGGGCCGCCGGCTTGCGCACCCGGAACGCGAACTGGCCGCAGAACGTGAGCTTGCGGAGGTTCACCAGGGCCGTCTCCCGCTCGGTCTTGCGGCCCCAGGCGTCGATCTCCGTGTTGAGCGGCGACTCCTTCCGCCAGAAGTGGCCGTACTCCTCCTTCCGTGAGCCGTGGTAGGTGCGCATGATCAGTGTCACGCCGTCGAGAGAGGGCCGGATCTCCTCCAGGGCGAGTCCGGCGTCCTCGACGAGCACCCGGAATCCGTACGGCGTGTAGTTCCACAGACTGAAGGAGTGGTAGGGCTCGAACTGGGAGGTACTGCCGATGAACAGGCCGCCCGGCCGCAGCACCCGGCTCACCTCCGCGAGCAGTTCCCTGGGCCTGGCCACGTGCTCGAAGACCTGGTGGGAGTAGACGAGCGGTACCGCGTCGGAGCGGAACGGCAGATTGACGCCGTCGAAGTACACCACGCTGTCGCGCCCGGCTGTGCGCTGGACGGCCTCCGGCGAATCGCGGATGTCGACTCCCACCCAGCGGACGCCGGAGTCGTGCTTGCGGAAGAGCTCGGCCGACGTGCCCCGGCCACAGCCGAGGTCGACCACCCGGTCCGGTGCCCGCGGCGAGCGCATCGCCTCGTCGAGGTAGTAGCGGGAGGTGACCTGACGGGCGTGGTCGTCAGGGATGCAGTCGTGCATGAGTTCCCACAGGGTCGACATGTGCCCACGCTAGTGAGGTGCCCTTCGTCAGGCCACGTCCGGGCGCGGGTTCGGGACCGCCGTCAGCCCTTGGGACGAACGGGACGGGGCGGACGGTGGCACGAGGCGGCCGATGCCGGACAGGTCGCGGGCGGCCACACTGTTGCGGTCGGCCACCGTACGGCCCAGTGCGTGGTACGGCCACAGTCCCCCGGCCTGCCGGCGGCTGCGCTCGTTCCACTCCAGGGCCTCGGCGGCGCGCGCCCGGAAGAAGTTGAGCGCGAAGCCGCCGCTGTGGATCCGCAGCAGGAAGAAACCGCCGGGGTATTCCTTGGCGGCACCGACCTCCTGAAGGGTCACCTGCGGGGCGTGGGGCACATGGGTGCGCTTGTTGCGGTGGGTGTGGCCCACATGGTGGAGGAACACCCCCGGGGCGGCGGCGTAGGCCCGGAGGATCGCGCGGGCCTGGCGGCGGCCGAGGCGCTGTGCCGGGCTCACCGGGAAGAGGGCCTCCCGCACGGTCAGCGGATGGTGGCCGAAGACCATGGTGGGCTGTTCCGGGTGGGTGCGCAGCCGGCGTCGGAGCCAGGAGAGCTGTTCGGCGCCGAGGCCGCCCGCGTCGCCGCCGTTGCCCTGCTTGTCGTAGGTGTCGAGGCCGATGATCCGCAGTCCGGCCACGTCGTGCTCGAACCAGCCGGGCCCGTCCGGTAGGCCGAACTCGCGCTGGAAGGCGTCGCCCTCGCCCGCGGCGCGGTCGTGGTTGCCCCGGACGACGAAGTAGTCCCGCCGGTGGGTGCCGAAGCCGTCGAGGATGTGCCTGGCCTCCGCCAGGTCGCGCGGTCCGCCGCCGGCGGAGATGTCGCCTGCGGCGAGCAGCAGCCGGGCGCCGCGGCGGCGGGCCTCGTCCACCACGGCGCGGCTCATGAGTTCGGGGTAGGGGGTCTGTCCCGTCCGTTGTGCCACTCCGCGCAGGAAGGGGACGCCGGCCACGAGTCCGGCGACGGTCTCGCCGATGTGCAGGTCGTTGCAGAGGGCGAGGGAGAGCAGGTGGCGGCCGGGCGGCGGCTGCGGGGTGGTGAAGGAGTAGGGGCCGCCGGGTGTGCCGAGGCCGTGGCGGGAGGTGCCGGCCGCGTTGCCGCGCACCAGGTGGAGCGCGGTGGGGGTGGCGGGCACGCCGTGGGAGCGGGCCTGGTAGTAGTACGTCTGTCCCGGTTCCAGGCCGGTGAGTTCGACGTGGTGGTGCGCGGTGGGCCGGTCCTCGCCCGCGGTGCGGTTGAGGCGGGCCGGGTGGGTGCCGTAGACGATCTCGCCCTCGGTGACGGCGGGCAGCATCCGGCCGGTGCCGTCGTCGGTGCCGGGCAGGGCGGTGTGCCAGGTGATGACGGCGCGGTCCTCGGTGAGGGTGACCAGCTCCAGGTGGAGGGCGGCGAGGGAGCGGGGGTGCCGTGGGCGGGGAGCGGTGGCGGAGCGGAGCAGGGCGGGTGCGAGGAGGAAGCCGGAGCGCAGCATCTCGCAGGGGCCGGGAATGCCCGCGAGTGCGCCGAGGGGGACGGGGAGGCAGCAGCGCATGTCTGCTGTGTGCGCACCCCCGGTGAACGGCGGACGTGGTGCCGGAAGCCGCGCAAGGTAGGGAACCAGACTTCTTGGGTCGGGCCGGGTGCGGCGTCCCTGGTCCTCAGGAGGCGTGGCCGAACCGGTCCCGCAGTTCCCGCTTCAGGATCTTTCCGCTGGCGTTGCGGGGCAGCGCGTCCACGAACAGGATCCGCTTGGGTGCCTTGAAGGCGGGCAGTTGCTCCTTCACGTGGGCGATCAGCCCGGCCTCGTCGATCTCGCCGCGCGGGACGACGACGGCGGTGACCGCCTCGATCCACCGCTCGTCGGGAAGTCCGATCACGGCGGCCTCGGCGACCGCCTCGTGGGTGTAGAGGGCGTCCTCGACCTGCCGTGAAGCGACCAGCACGCCACCGGAGTTGATGACGTCCTTCACGCGGTCGACGATCGTGTAGTAGCCGTCGGCGTCGCGCATCGCGAGGTCGCCGGAGTGGAACCAGCCGTCCCGGAACGCCGCTTCGGTCTCCTCGGGCTTGTCCCAGTAGCCCTCGCACAGCTGGGGTGAGCGGTAGACGATCTCACCGGGGGTGCCGTCGGGCACGTCCGCGCCGTCCTCGTCCACCACCCGGGCCTCGACGAACAGGACGGTGCGGCCGCAGGAGTCCAGCCGTCCCTTGTGCTCCTCGGGGGCGAGCACGGTGGCGAGCGGCCCGATCTCGCTCTGCCCGAAGCAGTTGAACAGGGCGAGTTCCGGCAGCCGTTCGCGCAGTCGCTCCAGGACGGGCACCGGCATGATCGACGCCCCGTAGTAGGCCTTGCGCAGTCCGCCGAGGTCGCGGGTGGCGAAGTCGGGCCGGTTGGTGAGTCCGATCCACACGGTGGGCGGCGCGAACAGGCTGTCCACGTCCCCTGCCTCGACGAGATCGAAGAGGGTGTCGCCGTCGGGCCCGTCGAGGATGACGTTGGTGGCGCCCACCGCGAGGTAGGGCAGCAGGAACACGTGCATCTGGGCGGAGTGGTAGAGCGGCAGCGCGTGTGCCGGCCGGTCCCCGGCGCTCAGGTCGAGGGCGGCGATCGCGCTCAGGTACTCGTGCACGAGCGCCCGGTGGGTCATCATCGCGCCCTTGGGCAACGCCGTGGTCCCCGAGGTGTACAGCAGCTGCACGAGGTCCTCGGTGCGCGGTTCGGGCCCCTCGTACGGCGCCGCGTCCGCGAGCCGGGCCAGCAGCGAGCGGTCGGCGTCCCGCAGCGGCAGCGCCGGTACGCCCTCGGGAAGGCGGCCGGCCAGATCCGGGTCGGCGAGCACCAGCGAGCTGCCCGACTGGCCGACGATGTAGGCGAGGTCGTCGCCGGTCAGGTTCTGGTTGACCGGGACGTGCACGAGGCCGGCGCGGGCGCAGGCGAGGAAGGCGATCAGGTAGGCGTCGGAGTTGTGTCCGTAGGTGCCGACCCGGTCACCGCGGTCGAGGCCCTGACCGAGCAGGACGCTCGCCGCGCGCGAGACCCCGTCGTCGAGTTCCTCGTACGTCCAGCGCCGTTCGCCGTACCGCACCGCCACCCGCGCGGGAGTGCGCCGGGCGCTGCGGCGCAGCACCCCGTCCACCGTGCTGCCCTGTCCCTGCGTCATGACTCATGATCCTCGGCCCGCGGCCGTGACAGGTCAAGCGACCGCGAAGGCGACGCCCAAAACCGGCGGGTCCGCTCGGCCGCCGCCGCTTTCCCGCCGGTCCCGGAGTGAAGTCGGCACGGGATGGAACCGCACGGGAGTGACAAAAGGAATCACAGTCGGTGCGTCATGCATCAAGAGGCAGCCATGCCATGAGCTTTCTGCTTCCACGTGCCCCTGTGCGCCCCTTTGGAGAAAGGATTCCGGAAACCCGGACATGATTGAACTGGGCAGGACTTGTCTCGGGCAGTCAGCCTCGAAGCAGGTTCGTTCATTTCGCATGTCGTACTGGGCAGGAGGTTTCCATGAACGGTGCCGTGTCCGAACAGAAACGAACGTGGACGACAGGTACTGCTCCCGGCATATTCCCACTCCTCGGCCACGGTATCGCCTTATACCGTCGCCCGCTGGCGTTTCTCAGTTCTTTGCCCGCGCACGGGGATCTGGTCGAGATACGGCTGGGCCCCCGGCGTGCCTGGATGGTGTGCCACCCGGAGCTGGCCCACGAGATGCTCATGGACCCGCACACCTTCGACAAGGGGGGCCCGCTGTACGACAGGCTGGGCCATCTGATGGGGGACGGACTGGTCACCTGCCGTCAGTCCGCGCACCGGGACAAACGCCGGCTGCTGCAGCCGGCGTTCCGCCCTTCCCACGCCGCCGCCTACACGGAACTCGTCGCCGAGGAGGCCGAGTCGGTGTGCGAGGGGTGGCAGGCGGGCGGGACGGTTCCCGTCACCGAGGCGATGACGACCCTCACGACCCGCGTGATCAGCCGGGTCCTGCTCTCCGACTCGCTGGACGACACGACCGCCGCCCAGGTGCGGGACTGTCTCGCCGACGTCGTCCGCGGCCTGTTCGTCCGCACGGTCGTTCCGGTCGATGCGCTGTTCCGGCTCCCGACCCCGGCCAACCGCCGCTACCGGCGGGCGCTCGCCCGCCTGCACGCGATCATCGACGCGGTGATCACGGAGCGCCGCCGGGGCGCCGCCCGCGACGACGTCCTGGGCACCCTGCTGGCGGCCCGCCACGGCGACGGCGAGATCCCCGCCCGCACCGACCAGGAGATCCACGACCACCTGATCACGCTGCTGCTCACCGGCGCCGAGACCTCGGCCCTGTCCCTGGCCGCGGCCTTCAGTCTGCTGGCCCGCCATCCCGAGGCCGAACAGCGCCTGCACGCCGAGCTCGACACCGTCCTGCCCGGCGGCCGCCGGCCCGGCCCGGACGATCTGCCGAACCTCGTCCAGACCCGGTGCGTGGTCTCCGAGACGCTGCGGCACTCCTCCCCCGGCTGGCTCTTCACCCGCGTCGCCACCCGGGAGACGGAACTCGCCGGCCGCCGGCTGCCCGCCGGAGCCACCGTGCTCTACAGCCCCTACCTGCTCCACCACGATCCGTCGTCGTTCCCGGACCCAGAGCGCTTCGACCCCGACCGCTGGCTGCCGGGCCGGCCCACCGCGGCACAGCGGCGCGCGATGATGCCGTTCTCCGCGGGCAACCGCAAATGCCTCGGCGACGAGTTCGCCATGGTGGAGGTCACCGTGGCGCTCGCGACCATCGCGGGCCGCGTGCGCCTGCGCCATCTGCCCGGGTACGCCCCCCGGGCACCGCGCCCCGCGATCACGCTGGGGCCGCGCTCGCTGGTCATGCTCCGCGAGACACGTCCGCACCGGCCGTCGGAGGCATCGTCGTCACGCCCTCCGCTCCCGCGCCGCGCGGTCTGCACCCGACAGGCTCCGGACTCCCGATCGGCAGGTGACCACGGTGTCGGCAACGCATGAGGAAGTCGCGGTGGGCGGACCGGAGGGACCGGTGGCGGCCAGCCTCAAGGACCTCATCGACACCCACCTGGACATGCCGTTCCCGTTCCGGTGCAACCCCCATGAACGGGAGGTCTCGGCCAGTGTGGACGTATGGCTGGGCACATGGGGGCTGACCGCCGATCCGGGAGTGGCCGCGATGATCGCCCTCACTCGCCCCGCCCGGCTCGCGTCCTTCACCAGCCCTGCCGTGGACCCCGGGATCCTACGCATCGTGGCCCACCAGATCGCCTACCAGTTCGTCTTCGACGACCGGGCGGAGGAGGTCGGCCGGCACTCCCCGGCCGACCTCGTGCCCATGCTGTGCGAGAGCGTCGCCGTTCTTCGGGACGGCCGTGCGCCCAGCACACCGCTCGGAGCGGCCCTGACCGACCTGTACCGGCAGGTACGGGAACGGTGCACACCCGATCAGGCGGCACGATGGGCCTCGCACAGCCGGGAATACGTGCACGGCCTGCTGTACGAAGCCGTGGCCCAGACAAACTCCGTGGCCCTGCGCACGGGAGACTGTGCCTCGATACGGTCACTGACCGCGGGTGTCGAGCCGTTCTACCCGCTGTACGAGGCCGCGGCATCCGCTGATCCGGCCCCCGCGGAGATCCACCACCCGGCCGTACGGCGGCTCAGCCGGCTCTCGGCCGACGCGGCCGTCTGGACGGCCGACCTGTTCTCCGCCGTGAAAGAGCAGCGCGCGGGCGAAATGATCAACCTCGCCCTGGCCTACCAGCGCGAGCACCACTGTTCCCTGCAGGCCGCCGTCGTCCTGGCCATCCGGCAGATCAACAGCACCATCCGCGAGTTCGAGCGGCTCCACGCGGAGATCGCACCGGAGCTGAGTCCCGCGGGCGCCGCATACGTGGAGGGCATGATCGGCTGGATCCGCGGCTGTTACGACTGGTCCCGAACCGTACCCCGGTACGCGGACGTGGCGTCGGTGCCCGCCGTGACACAGCTGTATTCGACACGCTCCCGCGAACGCACCTGAGGAAGGCGGCGGTCAGGGCCTCTTACCCAGAGAACGGACATTATCCCTTCTGCAGTTCATGATTCACCCGATAGTACTCAGTCCGGCCTGCCCCCACCGCAGCAAGGCGTACGCTCGGCTCTCCCCGGGCCGAACGAAAGAAAGCGGTACGGCATATGGCGATGGAGCCGCGGCAACCGATCACGGACCAAGAGACCCTGATCGAGCGCCGCCGGGAACTTCAGGCCCTCGATGCGGCGTTCCGGGAATTGCGGCGCACCACGGGCGGCGCGCCACGAGTACGGAGCAAAGGGCTGCTCGCCTTCTCCGGGGCGGCCGGACTCGGCAAGACCGCGCTCGTCACGGAAGCACGTGCCCGGTCCGTGGCACACAAGTTCACGGTGTTCTCGGGCAGGGGCAGCGAGACGGAACAGGGCTCGGCGTTCCGCGTGGTACGCCAGCTGATGCAGCCCTCGCTGGCGCGGATGGACGAGGCGGAACTCCGCGTCTTCCTGGGCAGCTGGTACGACACCGTCGCCGCCGTCCTCGGGCTCGAAGCGACCGGACCCGCCCCCGCGCCGGACCCGACCGGAGTCCGCGAGGGTCTCGACTGGGTCATGACGCGCCTCACGATGAAGAAGGCTCCCGTCGTCCTGATCCTGGACGACCTCCACTGGACCGACCCGGAGTCCCTGAGCTGGCTCACCTCCTTCGCACCACGGGTCGAGGATCTCCCCCTGCTGATCGTCGTCACCTACCGGCCCGACGAACTTCCCCCCGAGGCAGGCGAGTTCCGCACGCTCCTCGCAGACCACGGGAACCGCCCGCACAATCTGGCCCTGCTCACCCCGGAAGGCGTCGCGCAGATCGTCAGGCACGAGATCGGGGAGGCTGCCGGGGACCGGTTCTGCAAGGAGTGCTGGTCGGCCACCGGCGGCAGCCCCTTCGAGACGGTGGAACTGGCCATCGGACTCGGTGAGCGCGCTGTTGGCGGCGCCGACCACGACCTGCCCACGATGCGTGAGCTGGCCGCCGCGATCAAGGGCCCCGGGCTGATCGAACGCCTGGAACGGCTCGGCACCGCGACCGTGCGCTTCGCGCAGACCGCGGCCGTACTGGGTTCGCCGTTCGCGCCGGAGCTCGCCGCGGCCATCGCCGTGCTGGGTGACGAGGCCGCCGCCGAGGCGATCGAGAAGCTGCGTGCGGCGCGGATCCTGAAGGGCGGCCACGGTCACGAGGGTGAGCTCGAGTTCGTGCACCCGCTCATCGCCACGACGATCTACCGGTCCATCCGCACGGGCTTCCGGACCGGTCTGCACAACACCGCGGCGCAGGCCGTCCTCGCCGCGGGTTACGGACCCGTCAAGGCCGCCCGGCATCTGCTGGAAGTCCCCTGCGAGGAGCGCCCCGAGACCGTCACGTGTCTGCGCGAGGCCGCTCGCGCACACCTCCGTGCCGGAGCCACCGACGCGGCGCGGCGTCTGCTGACCCGCGCGCTGCAGGAACCGCCCCCGCCCGAGGACCGTGCCGCGGTCCTTCACGAACTCGCCTGCGCCACCTTCCTCATCGAACCCACGGCCACGGTGCGGCATCTGCGCCAGGCGCTGGCCCAGCCGCACGTCGACCCTGATCTGCGTGCCTCCATCGTCTACCGCCTCACCACGGCCATGGCCCACACCGACCAACTGGCCGAGGCCGTGAACGTGGCCGCCGAGGAGGCACGCAAGGCCACGAACCCACGCGTCAAACTCCGCATGCAGGCCGATCAGTTCGTCTGGAGCATGGTGCGCCCGGACGACCACGACTCGACCGCCCGCTCCCGGACGCTGGCGCGCCTGGCCGAGCAGCTGCCCGGCCGCAGTCTGGAGGAACGCTACATTTTGGGGCTGCGGGCCTGGGACGCCGCCCTGCGCGGCGAACCGAGGGAGACCTCCCTCGCGTACGCCGACAAGGCCCTGCACGGCGGCATGAGCTGGACCGACGAGAACCGGGGGTTCGAGGTACCCCTTTCCGTCGCCCTGGTGTACATGTACGGCGACCAGCCGCGGCGGGCCGAGGAACTATTCAGCAAGGGCATCGCCGAATGCGTGGCCAAGGGCTGGCACGGCTCCCACCTGGCGTTCGGTCAGACCATCGCGGGGTACGTCCACTACCGCCGCGGCAGTCTGGCCGAAGCCGAGGACGCCGTACGGGAGGGCCTGCGGATCGCCGACAAGGTGGACGGGGTGGTGGCCGCTCAGTGGTTCGGTGTGAGCATTCTCATCAAGACCCTGCTGGCCCGCGGGCGCATCGCCGAGGCGCGCGACTTCGCCGACGGACACCACTTCGGCGCGACCCCGGTCAACGCCGTCATCTACCCCGACCCCCGCACCGTCTACGCCGAACTCCTCCTCGCCGAGGGAAGGCACGCCGAGGCCGCACAGCTGCTGTCCGCCGTCGGGGAGTGGCTGGACGGGCGGGGCTGGCGGAACCCGGCCTGGTGCCCGTGGCAGCTGCGGCTCGCGACCGCGCTCGCCCCCACCGCGCCCGGGGAGGCGGTGGGTCATGCCGAGGAAGCGGTGCGCAGGGCTCGTGAGTTCGGTGCCGCCTCGGCTGTCGGGCAGGCCCTGCACACACTCGCCGAGGTGACCGGCGGGCCGTCGGCGGTCGACCTGTACGCGCAGGCCGTAGAGCAGCTGGAGCAGTCGCCGGCCGCCTACGAACTCGCCCGCGCCCAGATCGGCCACGGTGCCGCGCTGTCGCTGGCCGGCCGGCTGCAGGAGGCCGCCGAGCGGCTCTACCAGGGGCTGGAGGGAGCCGTCCACTGTGGCGCCGGGGCGCTCGCCGCCCGGGCCCGGGAGGAGCTGTCGGCGGCCGGGCTGCGGCCGTTGCCGTTGCGGTACGCGCAGGTGGAGACGCTCACCGCGGCGGAGCTGCAGACCGCCGAACTGACCGTCCAGGGGCACCCGGTGGGCGTGGTCGCCAAGGAACTGCACCTCACCGAGCAGGGTGTGCGGCAGCTGCTGTCCAGCGTCTACCGCAAGCTCGGCACCGATGCCGGCGGCCTCGCCGGGTTCCTGGAGACCCGGCACCGGGCACGCCCCTGACGCGCCGGCTCGCCGGGGCCCGGCCGCTCACACCGGCCTGCTGCGTCCTTCCCAGTACGGGTCCCGCAGCCGCCGCTTGTACAGCTTGCCGTTGGGGTCGCGGGGCATCTCGGTGATGAAGTCCACGGTCTTCGGGCACTTGTAGCCGGCGAGTTGTCCGGCGCAGTGGGCGAGCAGGTCGGCGGCGAGGTCCGGCCCTGGCTCGTGTCCGGGGGCGGGTTCGACGACGGCCTTGACCTCCTCGCCCCAGTCGTCGTGCGGGATGCCGAAGGCGGCGGCGTCGGCGACGGCGGGGTGGGAGAGCAGCGCGGACTCGATCTCGGCGGGGTAGATGTTGACCCCACCCGAGATGATCATGTCGATCTTGCGGTCGCGGAGGAACAGGTAGCCGTCCTCGTCCAGGTAGCCGAGGTCGCCGACGGTGAAGAAGTCGCCGATGCGGTTCTTCTCCGTCTTGGCCCGGTCCTTGTGGTAGGCGAAGCCGCCGGTGTTCATCTTCATGTAGACGGTGCCGAGTTCGCCGGGCGGCAGCCGGTTGCCGTCGTCGTCGAAGATCGCGAGCTCGCTGATGGGCCAGGCCTTGCCGACCGTGCCGGGCTTCTTCAGCCAGTCCTCGGCGGTGGCGAAGGCACCGCCGCCCTCGCTGGCCGCGTAGTACTCCTCGACGCTGGGTCCCCACCAGTCGAGCATGGCGCGCTTGACGTGGTCCGGGCAGGGGGCGGCGCCGTGGATGGCGTGCCGCATGGAGGAGACGTCATGGCGTGCGCGCACATCGTCGGGGAGGGCGAGCAGGCGGTGGAACTGGGTGGGGACCATATGGGTGTGGGTGCACTTGTGTGTGTCGATCAGGCGGAGCATCTCCTCGGGGGCCCACTTGTCCATGAGGACCAGGCGGTGGCCTATGTGGAGGGACGCTCCGGCGAACTGGAGGACGGCCGTGTGGTAGAGCGGCGAGCAGACCAGGTGGACGTCGTCGCCGAAGGGGCGGATGCCGAAGATGCCGAGGAAGCCGCCGAGGTAGGCCTCCTCGGGGAGTTTGCCGGGCAGCGGGCGGCGGATGCCGCGGGGGCGGCCCGTCGTACCCGAGGTGTAGTTCATGACCCAGCCGAGTTCGCGGTCCGCGGGCGCCGACTCGGGCTGCCCGTCGAGGAGCTCGGCGTACGGGCGGAAGCCCTCGATCTCGCCGACCGCGTACCGGTGGGTGGCCGGGAGGCCGGCCTCGTCGGCGGCGTGGCGGACCGGGCCGGCGAACCGTTCGTGGGCGATGAGCACCTTGGCGGCGGAGTCGGCGACGATCCAGCCGATCTCCGGGCCGACGAAGTGGTGGTTGACGGGGACGAGATAGAGGCCGGCCTGGGAGGCGGCGAGGTAGGCGGTGAAGAACTCGGGCCCGTTGGGCAGGACGACCGCGAAGGCGTCGCCGCGCTCCAGGCCGGCGGCCCGGAGTCCGTGGACGAGCTGGTTGACGGCCGCGTGCAGGCGGCCGGCGGTCCATTCCTCGCCGTCGGGTGCGACGAGCACCTTGCGGTCGGGATCACTCGTGGCCTGGGCCCAGAACCCGGCGGGGGGCGTGCTGGTCACGTGCCGCTCCTTCCGGCGATGCGGTTGATGCGGTCGACGGCCTGTTCGAAGCCCCGGGTGAGGTCGTCGAAGACGGCCTGGACGCTGCGTTCGCCGGTCATGCGGCCGACGATCTGGCCGACGGGGGTGCCGAGCAGGGGCTCGACCTCGTACTTCTGGATGCGGGTCAGGGCCTCGGCGACGAGCAGGCCCTGGAGGGGCATGGGGAGGGTGCCGGGGCCGTTCGCGTCGTCCCAGGCGTCGGTCCACTCGGTGCGCAGCTGGCGGGCCGGTTTGCCGGTCAGGGCGCGGGAGCGGACGGTGTCGCCGGAGCCGGCGGCGAGCAGTTTGCGGGTCACGGCGGGCGAGGAGAGGTCAGCTTCCGTGACGGTCAGCCACATGGAGCCCAGCCACACACCCTGAGCGCCGAGACTGAGCGCGGCGGCCACCTGGCGGCCGCTGCCGATGCCGCCGGCCGCCAGGACGGGCAGGGGTGCGACGGCGTCGACGACCTCCGGGGTGAGGACCATGGTGGCGATCTCGCCGGTGTGGCCGCCGGCCTCGTACCCCTGGGCGACGACGATGTCGATGCCCGCGTCCCGGTGCTTGACCGCGTGCCGGGCGCTGCCGGCGAGGGCGGCGACGAGGACGTCCCGGTCGTGGGCGCGGTCGACGACGTCGGCGGGCGGGGAGCCGAGGGCGTTGGCGAGCAGCCGGATGGGGTAGTCGAAGGCGACGTCGAGCTGGGTGCGGGCGACCTGTTCCATCCACCCGGTGATGCGCCAGCCGGACGCCTCCCCCTCGGCCAGCTCGGGCACGCCGTACTTGGCGAGGGTGTCCCGCACGAACTGCCGGTGCCCCTCCGGGATCATCGCCTCGACGTCGGCCTCGGTGACGCCCTCCACCTTCTTGGCGGGCATCACGACGTCGAGCCCGTACGGCTTCCCGTCGACGTGCGCCTCGATCCAGTCGAGGTCGCGTTTGAGGTCGTCGGGTGCGGTGTAGCGGACCGCGCCGAGCACTCCGACGCCGCCGGCCCGGCTGATGGCCGCGGCCACGGCGGGAAACGGCGTGAAGCCGAAGACGGCGTGCTCGACTCCCAGGGTCTTGCTCAGCTCCGTCTGCATGGGCGCAGGATGCCGCAGTCGTCCGGCCGACGGAAGACATTTTCTGATGCCTCGTCAGATTCTTTGACCGTGCTCCGGCCAGGGGTCAGTCGGCCCGCTGTTCCAGGACCGCCATCGCCGCGTTGTGCCCCGGCACCCCGCTCACCCCTCCCCCGCGCACCGCGCCCGCCCCGCACAGCAGGACGTTGGCGTGCCGGGTCTCCACGCCCCAGCGTCCGGTGCCGTCCTGGGCGTAGGGCCAGGAGAGGTCGCGGTGGAAGATGTTGCCGCCGGGCAGCCGCAGGTCGCGTTCGAGGTCGAGGGGGGTCTTCGCCTCGATGCAGGGGCGGCCGCCGGCGTCGAGGGCCAGGCAGTCGGCGATCGGCTCGGCGAGGTGGGCGTCGAGCTGGGCGAGGGTGGACTTGAGGAGTTCGTCGCGTACGGCGTCGTTGTCGGCGGCGAAGAGCCGGGCCGGGGTGTGCAGGCCGAAGAGGGTGAGCGTCTGGTAGCCGCGTTCGGCCAGGTCACGGCCGAGGATGGTGGGGTCGGTCAGGGAGTGGCAGTAGATCTCGGAGGGCGGGGCCGCGGGCAGCCGGCCGGCCGCCGCCTGGGCATGGGCGGTGGCCAGTTGCCCGTAGCCCTCGGCGATGTGGAAGGTCCCGGAGAACGCCTCGCGCGGGTCGACGGCGGTGTCGCGCAGCCTGGGCAGCCGCTTGAGGAGCATGTTCACCTTGAGCTGGGCGCCCTCGGCGGGCTCCGGGGCCGGGTCGCCGGTGAGGGCGGCGAGTTCCTGCGGGGAGGCGCCCACCAGCACGTGCCGGGCGGCCGCGACGCCCTCCCCGTCCGCGGTGCGGTAGGCGACCTCCGCGGTCCGGCCGTCCGTCTCGATCCGTACCGCCTCGTGCCCGGTGGCGAGCACCGCGCCCGCCGAGCGCGCGGCGGCGGCCAGTGCGTCGGTGAGGGCGCCCATGCCGCCGACCGGTACGTCCCAGGCACCGGTACCGCCGCCGATGACGTGGTAGAGGAAGCAGCGGTTCTGGCGCAGCGAGGCGTCGTGGGCGTCCGCGAAGGTACCGATCAGCGCGTCGGTGAGGACGACCCCGCGCACCAGGTCGTCCGTGAAGTTCTCCTCGATCGCGACCCCGATCGGCTCCTCGAACAGGGCCTGCCAGGCCGTCTCGTCGTCGATGCGGCGGCGGAGTTCCTCGCGCGTGGGCAGCGGTTCGGTGAGCGTCGGGAAGACGCGTTCGGCGACCCGGCCGGTCGTGCCGTAGAAGCGCTGCCAGGCCTGGTACTCCGCCTTGCCTCCGGTCAGCCGTTCGAAGGCCTCGCGGATCCGCCGCTCGCCGCCGCCGACCAGCAGGCCGGTCGGCCGCCCGTCGCGTTCCACGGGCGTGTACGAGGAGATGGTGCGGCCGCGGACGCGGAAGTTCAGGCCGAGGTCGCGGACGATCTTCCGCGGCAGGAGGCTGACCAGGTACGAGTAGCGGGACAGCCGCGCGTCGACGCCGGCGAAGGGGCGGGTGGAGACCGCGGCGCCGCCGGTGCGGCCGAGCCGCTCCAGGACCAGGACCGTGCGGCCGGCCCGGGCCAGGTAGGCCGCCGCGACGAGGCCGTTGTGGCCGCCGCCGACGATGATGGCGTCGTAGGTGCGGGAGGGTTCCGTGGCAGCGGGCATAGCTCTTCGTAACACACGATGATCTACGTAGGTAAGAGCCATGCCGGTTCGCTCCGCGGGGAGGGCCGGTTTTCACGTGCGGGCCGTGCGGGGCTGGTCGCGCAGTTCCTCCCCCAGCCTTCGGCCGGGGGTATCCTCAGCGCCCTTTCGGGGCGCGTTGTGGGGCGCGTCTCAGAG
Source organism: Streptomyces sp. NPDC104761 (assembly GCF_055583445.1). Taxonomy (NCBI): domain Bacteria; kingdom Bacillati; phylum Actinomycetota; class Actinomycetes; order Kitasatosporales; family Streptomycetaceae; genus Streptomyces; species Streptomyces sp. NPDC104761. The sequence continues at coordinate 144,654 of NZ_JBVJNZ010000018.1, forward strand.
TCGGCCCCCGGACGCACGCTGTTGACGGCGGACCGCCACCCTCCGGTACAGCTCGACCGCCTCGGCCCCCCGCCCCAACTGCTCCAGGCAGTGCGCCTCGTCGTTGCGGCTGGCGAGGGTGTCCGGGTGGTCGGGGCCGAGGACCCGTTCCCGGGCGGCCGCCACCCTCCTGTACTCCGCCAGCGCGTCCGCCCAGCGTCCCAGCCACCCGAGGCTCACCCCCACCTCGCGGCGGCTCACCAGCGTGTCGGGGTGGTCCGGGCCGAGCACGCGTTCCCGGATCGCGCACACGTCGCGCGACTCCGCCAGGGCCTCCTCCCAGCGGCCCAGGCGACCGAGGTTGACGCCCAGGCCGTGGCGGGCGCGCAGCGTCTCGGGGTGGGCGGGGCCCTGGACGCGGGTGCGGTCGTCGATCAGCGCACGGTAGAGGGTGAGCGCCTCGGCGCTGCGGCCCAGACGGCCCAGGCTGATGCCGACCTCGTAGCGGGCGGCGAGGGTGTCGGGGTGGTCGGCGCCGAGGGCGCGGCCGCGGGCCTCGGCCACCTCGCGGTAGGTCTGCAGGGCCTCTTCCCAGCGGCCCAACTGACCCGACGCGTAGGCGACTTCGTACCGGGTGACCAGGGTGTCGGGGTGGAGCGGGCCGAGCACCCGGGCGCGGGCCGCGGCCACCTCGTGGGCCATGCGGTACGAGTCCTCCAGGCGGCCCAGCCTGCTGAGGTTGAAGGCGAGGTTGTGGCGGCAGCGCAGGGTGTCCGGATGGTCGGGGCCGGTCAGCCGCAGCCGGGTGGCGAGGACGGCCGTGTACACCTGGTGGGCGTCGAAATGGCGGCCCAACTGGCCGAGCACGTAGGCCGTTTCCTGGCGGGCGGCGAGGGTGTCGGGGTGGTCGGCGCCGAGGGCGCGCTCCCGGGCGGCGGCGACCTCGGTGTACTCGCGCAGCGCGTCGGCGGGACGGCCGGTGCGGCTGAGGGTGAAGGCCGTCTCGTAGCGGCTGGCGAGGGTGTCGGGGTGGTCGGGGCCGAGGAGACGGGTGCGTTCGGCGGCGACGGCGCGGTGCACGTCGCCCGCCTCGGCCCAGCGGCCGAGCCGTCCCAGGGTGAGCCCGGCGTTGTGCCGGCCGGCGAGGGCGGCGAGGATCTCCGGGGAGGGCGCGGGGACGGCCGGGAGCGGTTCCGTGACGCCGGTGGCCGGGTGGGTGGTCCACTCGCCGGTGAGGCCTGCTCCGGGGTCGGCCGGGGTGGTGCGCAGGGCGGCGCCGGTCGCCTTGTGGCCGGTGGTCATGCCACGGGTCCAGGACGGCAACCGGGGCTCGCGGGCGTTCGGTTGCGCGGTCCGGGGCCGGGGCCGCGCGGTGACGACGGTGGGGACGTAGGTGGGCGTCGTCCGCCCGGAGATGATCCGGCGGCCCAGTTCCCCGGCGTCGTACGGCCGTTGTTCGGGCCGCTTGGCCAGCAGGTCGAGGACGACCCGCTCGAACCAGCCGGGCAGCTCCGGGCGGTGGCTGCGCGGCGGGGCGGGCGGGGTGTCGCGGTGGCCGACGAGGATCGCCCAGGCGTCGTCGAGGTCGAACGGCGGTGCCCCGGTGGCGATCTCGTAGAGGACGCAGCCCAGCGAGTACAGGTCGCTGCGCTGGTCGACCTCGGTGCCGCCGATCTGCTCCGGGGACATGTAGTGCGGGGTGCCCATGGCGATGCCGGTGCCGGTGAGCCGGGAGGTGAAGCCGACGTCGTGGCCGAGGCGGGCGATGCCGAAGTCGCAGATCTTCACCGTGCCGTCGGTGAGCCGCATGATGTTGGCCGGCTTCAGGTCCCGGTGCACGATGCCCTGTTGATGGGTGTAGGCGAGGGCGGCGGCGGCCTGCTCGGCGATGTCGACGACGTCGCCGACCGGCAGCGGGTGGTGTTTGTCGTCCTCGAGGAGCTGGCTGAGGTTGCGGCCGTTCAGCAGCTCCATCACCAGGTAGAGGATGCCGTCGTACTCGCCGAAGTCGTGGACGACGGTGACCCCGCGGTGCGAGAGGGCGGCGGCGACTCTCGCCTCGCGCCGGAACCGCTCGCGCAGCACCCGGGTGAACGCCTGGTCGTGGTGCGGGCCCAGCGGTTTGAGGCACTTCACGGCGACCTGCCGGCCGAGTGACTCGTCGCGGGCTCGCCACACCTCGCCCATCCCGCCCCGCCCGATCAGGTCGAGCAGCCGGTACCGTCCCTGGACCAGCCTGCCGTCAGCCATCGCGCGCCGTCGCCCCCCGTCGCGGTCGTGACACCCCCCTGCCCGCCCAGTATGGCTGTCTATCGCCCGACTTTGTACGGTGCGGGGCGCGTGGCCGGGCCAAGCCTCGCCATGGCGCGCAGGATGTGTTTGGGCGGGAGTTGCCAGCGCAGACGTGCGGGAACGCAGCGCAACAGGGTGCCGGTGGCGCGCAGTCGGCGGGTGACGACGGCGGGTCGGGGGGCCGGTCTGCCGTACAGCTCGTGGGCGTACGGCGGCAGAGAGGCGTACGCGAGGCGGGCCACGCGCCGCCACAGTGCTGCGCGCGCCGGTATCAGGAGCGGATGCGTCGGGGGGCTGAGCAGGAAGTCGTCGACCGCGTGTGCGTCGGCGCCGGCGGCGAGCTGCGGTCGCACCTTCTCGAAGTAGGCGGTCATCTCCTCCTGGTCGCCCGGCACGGCGGCGGGGTCGAGGCCGACCAGGCGGCCGCTGACCCGGTGTTCGGCGATGTAGCGGTCGGCCTGTGCGTCGGTGAGCGGGAAGCCGGAGCGGCGGACGACGTGCAGATAGGAGTCGATCTCGGCGCAGTGCACCCACAACAGCAGGTCGGGTTCGTCCACGCCGTAGCGTTCGCCGGTGTCCGGGTCCGTCGCGCCCAGCATGCTGTGGATCTTCCGGATCCGCGCTCCGGCCCGCTCGGCGGTCTCGGTGGTGCCGTAGGTCGTCGTACCGACGAAGTTCGCGGTCCGCATCAGCCGGCCCCAGGCGTCGCGGCGGAAGTCGGAGTTCTCCATGACACCGCGCACCGCGCGGGGATGCAGGGCCTGGAGGTAGAGCGCCCGGATGCCGGCGACCCACATCATGGGGTCGCCGTGCATCTGCCAGGTCACGGAGCCGGGGGTGAAGAGCCCCGGGTCGCCGTCCGTACCGGCGGACGGGGCCGGCGCCGCTCGATGTCTCCGGAGCACGATGTCGACCTGCGTTTCTGCCAGGCGGTTCCAGCACCGGGTGGGACTGCCCGCCGGGGGGGGCCTGGGCATCGGCACGGATCCGCGGACCTGCCCGAACCGGCCCCACGGCGTCACCCGGAGTCCTTCCCCGAGTGCCCCTGGACCACTCTCAACACGGTCCGGAGTCTGCCGTACGGCCGTGCCGCCGGGCGCGGACGGGGGTCACCGGCTCAGTCGGCCGCCGCGACCGCGTCCCTGATGAGCCGGCGGGCGGCCGCGTCGGTGCGGGCGGCGTCATGGGTCACCAGGCGGTCCTGGCACAGACCGCGCAGTCCGGAGACGAGGAGCGTGGCCGCCGTCCGCGCCTCCTGAGGCGGGTGCCCCAGCCGGACGTAGGCCGCGGCGATGGGGCCGATCATGACCTCGACGGTCTCGGCCGCGACGGCGCCGTACTGCTGGGGATCGGTGGCGGCGAGGCTGAGCAGCTGCAGCAGCATGCGGACCGGCCCGGACTGCTCCCCGACCGTCATCGCGTCCCACAGGGTGTGAGCCGCCTTGCGCAGTCCCTCGCTGTCGCGAACGCCGTCGAACATGGCGTGGGCGTCGGGGCGGCTGGCGGCCAGCGCCTGGGCCAGCAGGTTCTCGCGGCTGCCGAAGTAGTACAGAAGCATGCGCTTGGTGGTGCCGATCGACTGGGCGAGCGGACTGAGTGACATCTGTGCGACGCCGTGGTGCTGGAGGCGGTGCACCACCTGTTTCAGCAGCTCGGCACGCTTCTCTGCATTGACGGGGCGCGACACCCTTTGACTGTACCGATCGGTACGCGTAAGGTCCAGCAGGGATAGATGTTCCGATCGGTACGTGAATCGAGTGGCGCCCTGACGATGCCTGGGCGCGGCACAGTCGGGAGAGGCGCCGTGAAACTGTTCGGACCGCGCATACCGCAGGCCCACCGGCACCGGGGAGACGCCCTCGGGACTGCCGGGCGTCCGGTGGCCCGCGTGCCCCGCGGCGGGCGAGCGGGGGTTCTGTGAAAGCCCGGATCGAGCGGCCCCGGGGCGTTTCCGGGGCCAGAGTCCTCGTCGAGACCCTCACGATCCCGGTGGCGCTCTTCCTGGGCCTGCTGTTCTGCTTCCCCCTCGCCTTTCACCAGCCTCAGCCCCACCATGCCAGGATCGCGGTCGCCCACCTCGCGGTGGAACGCAAGGTCGACACCGCGCTGCAGCGGGCGCATCGCGGCGGGTTCGACGTCACCGCCGTGGCGGACGCCCAGGAGGCCCGCCGGGCGGTGCTGGACCGGGACGCCGTGGCAGGCTTCGCCGCCGACGGCGGACACGCCGTGCTGTACGTGGCCAAGGCCAACGGCTCGGCCCTGGAGCAGGCGCTGGCCAAGGGCTTCACCCAGCTTGCGGCGCACAACCACCAGAAGCTCACCGTCACGGACGTGGCCCCCACGGTCGGCAAGGACGGGCCCGGCACGACCCTGGTCTACTTCGGGATCGCCTGGAACGTCCCCGGCTACATCCTCGCCACAACTCTGCTGCGGGCGGTGACCTTCACCCGGCGCCGGAAGCTGATCACGATCGCGGGCGCCGCCGGTCTCTTCAGCCTGGTGGGATTCCTCGTCGGCGTGGGACTGGACTTCTTCCCCGACGACCCCACGGCCCTGGCCATCGCCTTCCTGCTCACGACGGCCGTGGCCACGTTCTCCCTCGGCATGGCACCGTTCGTCAGGCACTTCTTCCCGCTCGCGGGTCTGGGCCTGTACGTGGTGCTGAGCGTTCCGTCCAGCGGCCTGGTCCCCGTCCAGCTGCTGCCGCGGTTCTTCCAGGGCCTGCACGCCGTCATGCCACTGGGCAATGCGGTCGACGCTTTGAGGGGCGTGATGTATTTCGACGGTGCGGGGGTGCTGAGGCCGGTCCTCGTGCTCTGCGCGTGGATCACCGCGGGGACGGCGCTGCTGGGCCTGGACGCGTGGCGGCAGCACCGCGCAGCCGCGGCGCTGGGAGCCGAGGACGGGCAGGAGGACGTTCCCGAGCCGCCGGTGGAGGACCCGTCCGTGGAGGCGCCCACCCCCACCGCACTGCCGGTCCGCCCGCACCACTTCGGCGAGCTGTTGCCGATGCTGGAGGGCACCGTCCGCGACACCGCACAGCAGCCCGTCCGCCATGCCGCGGTGACCGTCATGGACACCGGCGGCCGGCAGTTGGTGCGCACCACGACGAACGCGCAGGGCGAGTACGCCGTGACCGGCCTGCCCGAGGGGTACGTCAGCGTCGTCGCGTCGCACCCCGGACGAGACCCCCTGGTCCATCAGAAGCTGCTGCAGTCCGGTGTGGCGGTCCGGGCCGACTTCACCCTGAACGACGGGCACAGCCGGACACCGGTCGGCGCAGGCGCCGAACACTTCGGTCCCCGGCACGCGAGACACGGATCGTGAGACAGGGATCGCGGCCCGACTCGCCGACCACGGGGTCCCGCAACTCCTCGTCGGACGTAGTCCCGACCGCATGCCCGAACTGCCGGGCGCCCGGCGACGCGGTCCGGCCGCCTACGCCGACGCCGCGGGCATGCGCAGGGCGCTCGCGGGCGCCTCGGCCCTCGTCCTGGTCTCCGGACACCGTACGGGCCACCGCCTGGCGGCGGTGGTCACCGACGTGGTTCCCCGGCTCACCGGTTCGCCGGCGACCCCGGTCTCGGACGCAGCCTGGTGGCCGGCGCCTAACACCGCGCGTGGTACCGGTCAGTTCAGTCCCACGCGAGACTGAAGCGGTGCCCTGTGCGGTGAGGCGGTCGGTCCGGGTCGCGCGGACCGGGAGCGATGTCCCTCAGGGCGTACAGGCGGGCTGCAGCGCAAGACCAAGGATGACACCAAGGACGAGTCCGATCACTCCCAGGACGATCACTTTCGTCTGATCGCTCATCTGCGGCCGTTCATTCCCGGGCAGCCGACCCGGACAAGGAACTTTTCCATCTGGCCAGAGTGACACGGCACGGAATTGAAGCGCATCGCATGATCTGGTGATCGGTTCGGCCGTTCCCTACCCTGTGCGCCCCCGCACCGCTCCATCACCAGATTGCGTGACGCTCCCAGCTCTTTTCCGTCCCATAGTGATCCTGTCAGCGATCGCGAAAGCAAGGGGAAATGACCATGCCGAAGCTCGCACGTGGCGTCGCGATCGCGACTGCTTCTCTCACACTCGCCACAGGTGCTCTCTTCGCGGCCGGCGGTTCCGCGAGTGCGGCCGTTTTCCCCAAGGGGCACTGCGGCCTCTACGCCTACGACCGCCTCGACCGCTTCTACCCGTGGGCCTGGAACCGGCTCACGGAGCTCCGAAAGGTCGGCTGATCCGGCTGCGTCGGCGAGTTGCCCCCGGCCGTCGCCCGGTCCACGAAGAGTTCAGCGTCAGGAGTGTGTTGCACGATGAGCGCCAAGGACAGTATCCCGAGTTCCACGCCGGCCGAATCACGACCTTCCCCGTCCGGTCACCCGCACATCGCGGAGTGCGTCACTGCCGTCCCCCGCTCTCCCGAGGACGAGGCAGGCCGGACATGTGCAGAGGGACTGATGCCCTGGCTTTCGGCGTGGCTCGCAGTCGGCCGGCAGAATCACACGTCACCGAATGCGCGCCGCGCTTGAAAGGCGCAAGAACCTCGTTCTTGACCAGGCTCGGACCCCCATACGCCGCCCGGGCTGCGGCCTCCCTGGACTCCTGCATTTCTGCTGGTCCAGGCCGCACTCTGTGTCAGCCCTCTGAAGCGGTCAAGGAAGACATCGGCGCGGTCGGGCCACGGCGTTGACGTCGGCCCAGTGGACGGCGTGTCCGGGGTGGTCGTGCTCGCCGTGGGCGGCCATGATGCGGCGGCACGGGCGGTCCGGCCAGGGAACGTACCGGCGGTGCTCGGCCCCGGACCGGTGGGCTCTCCTTTTCGTCTGCCGCCGGGCAGTTCGAGGGGTGTCGCCGGACGGCCCTGTCCCGGCGACCCCCCGCTCAGGCGGTGAAACGATCGGGGTCGGCCGCCTTCCAGTCCGCGGCCCAGGACTCCGGCGGCTCGATCAGCAACTGCCCGGGAGCCAGCCATTCGTAGAGCTCCGCGTAGGAGCGGACCGTGACCGGATCCACGCGCCGGCGCAGCATGTCCGGGCGCAGCGCGGCCGGTCCGCTGACGCCCAGCGAGGCGATGATCCTCATGGAGCTGTGCACGGTGGCGGACTGGAAGCGCTGGACCCGGACCGACTTGTCGTCGACGTGCAACGCGCGGGCGCGGCGCGGGTCCTGTGTGGCGACTCCGGCGGGGCAGGTGTTGGTGTGGCAGCTCTGCGCCTGGATGCAGCCGATCGCGAACATCATGGCGCGAGCCGCATTGGTGAAGTCGGCGCCCTGCACCATGCGCTTGACGATGTCGGCTCCGGTCGCCACCTTCCCGCTGGCGCCGATCCTGATCCGGTCCCGCAGGCCGGCGCCGACCAGAGCGTTGTGGACCGTGATGAGGCCCTCGGTGAGGGGGCTGCCCAGATGGTCGGCGAACTCCAGCGGGGCGGCTCCGGTGCCGCCCTCCGCTCCGTCGACGATGATGAAATCGGGCGCGGTGCCCTCCTCGATCATGGCCTTGCACACCGCCAGGAACTCACGCCGGGAGCCCACACAGAGCTTGAAGCCGACCGGCTTGCCTCCGGAAAGCTCGCGCATCTCGGCGAGGAACCGGATCAGTTCCCGTGGAGTGCTGAAGACCTCGTGGTAAGGGGGCGAGATGACGGTCCGGCCTTCGGGGACTTCACGTACCCGGGCTATCTCGGCGGTGACCTTCTCCCCGGGCAGCACTCCTCCGATGCCGGGCTTGGCTCCCTGGGAGAGCTTCAGGGACACGCACTTCACGTTGTCGTGCGCGGCCTTGGCCGCGAACCGCGCCCGGTCGAAGCGGCCGTCCGCGGTGCGGCAGCCGAAGTATCCGGTGCCGATCTCCCACACCAGGTCGCCACCGTGACGCAGATGGTATTCCGACAGGCCGCCCTCACCGGTGTCGTGAGCGAATCCCCCGAGGGCGGCGCCCCGGTTCAGGGCGAGGACGGCATTGGCGGACAGCGAGCCGAAGCTCATCGCCGAGACGTTGAGCAATGCCATGTCGTAGGGCTTGGTGCAGTCCGGACCGCCGACGCGGACCCTCGGCTGCTCCGCCTGCACGGGGTGTGGCCTCATCGACGACTCGAAGTACTCGTAGCCCTCGGCGTAGACGTTCCGTTCGGTCCCGAACGCCTGCTCCGCCTCCAGGCCCTTGGCGCGCTGATAGACGAGACTGCGCACATCCCTGTCGTAGGGCCGGCCGTCGTAATTGCGCTCGATGAAATACTGCTGCAACTCCGGCCGGATCGACTCCAGCATGAAACGCACATGTCCCAGCACCGGATAATTGCGCAGCACCGAGTGGCGCTTTTGGAGGAGATCATGGGAACCCACGCCCGCCAATGCCGCGAAAAGCAGGGCGGCCGGCCACCACCAGGGGGACACGGACGTTGCGAAAGCTCCGAATGTGACTGCCACGACGCCGATGAATACGATTGCTGAAATTCTCATCACGGATGGAAGGTACAGCCGCCAACGTCCGCGTCACAATGGTGCATTGATGCGACATGCGGCACATTCGGCGGCGGGAAGTCCTGCCGGCCCGCTTGAGCGAATTCCCTGAAGCAGCCCAGAGCGAATGTCTCCGGCATTCGCCGGAGGAACGGTGCCGCACCGCGGGAATCCAGGGACCACGCCCGCCGCAGCAGGCGTCGTTCAGACCGGCCCGTCGGAGATGCCGCCGCGTTCGATCGCCAGCCGGGCCAGTTCGACTCGTGAGTTGATGCCGAGCTTGGTGAAGATGTGCTTCATATGCGTGTTGACGGTATGCACGGACACGTAGAGCCGGTCGGCGATGGCCCGGTTGGTCAGGCCCTCCACGACGAGCGGGACGAGCTTCCGCTCGGATTCGGTCAGGCTCTCCCATCCCGCTGCGCCGGTCGTGTGGTGCCGTGGGGCAGCTGTGCGCACGCCGAACTGTCTGAGGCGCCGCATGATCCGTTCGTGATCGCGCAGGGCTCCGCATGCCGCCGCCAGCTCACCCGCCTCTTCGAAATACGGGATCGCCGACGTGCTGTCGCCCGACGCGGCCACGCGGTCCCCGAGGTCCTCGCAGACCGCGGCCAGGGCCAGCCGCCTGCCGGTGCTCCGGTATCCGGTGACGGCGGACGCCAGTGCGGCCCGGTCGTGGTGGAGCAGGCCGTCCACGTGGGCACTGACGGTCCCGACGATCTGCTGGCCGCCGTCCTGTGCGGCCAGGGTGCGCAATGCGCCGGACACGGCCTGCGCGAGCGAGGGGTCCTCGCCGCGGAGCGCCATGCGCACGATCCCTGGCCAGTGGGAGGGCGGCACCGCAAGCAGGCGTGCCGGCTCGGCGTCCGTCAAGCTGCCGCCCATCGCCGCTGCCGCTGCGGTGTCCCGGCCCTCCGCCTCGGCCAGGCAGGCGCGTGCGAGCGACACCCACAGGCCGAACCGCTGGGTCCTCGTGCCGGATCCGGCCTCGGCGGCGCGGAGATGGTCCCTGGCTCTGGCGAGGTCACCGCGTCTGGTCTCCACCAGTGCCAGGACGGAGCGGGCCTGTGGATTCGGCTGGGTGATCTCGAGTTCGTCGGCCACCATCAGGCTGGCCTCCGCCTCCACGGCCGCGTCGTCCAGCGCCCCCTGCTCGAACAGCGCGCAGGCACGGCTCGCATGCCAGTGGGGAAGCGACCAGCCCAGGCCCAGCGTCTCCGCTTCGCGCTGCCCCTCCCGCAGCACCCGCTCGGTGTCCTCGAGCCGGTCGGTGGCGGTCAGCACCGTGGCCAGCCACAGCGCAGGAATCCGCGGAGGCCGCAGGTACAGTACGCCGGACTCCGTGCCGGCGGCGCGTGCCGTGGCCTCCTCGGCGAGCTCAAGGGCACGGGCCAGGCGCCCACGGTAGAAGAACGTCTGCGACTGGAACACCATGGCGCTGACGACGACGGCCGGGTCCTCGCTGCGGTAGGAGGCCTCGACCAGTCCGATGTCGGTCTGCTCGGCAGCGGTGACGTCCCCGAGGTACACGTGGCCCGTCGCCTTGGTCTTGAGCAGCCTGATGCGCAGGTCAGTCGGCAGCCCGGGAAGGACCAGAGCCTGCTGGAGGTGTGTCATCGCTGCGGCATCGTCTCCCGCGGCCTGGTGGATCTCGGCAGCCACCAGGCGCAGACGCGCCTCCTGCACCGGCTCCAGCCGGTCCGACAGGGTCGCGTCGACCAGGTCGAGCGCCTGGTGCACCCGGCGGGTCCGGCCGAGGTACTCCGCGGCGTCGGTCAGCAGGGCGATGCGCCGCCGGTCGTGCAGGGGCAGCAGTCCGCCGATCTGCTGAGCCAGGTCCGCAGCCGCGTCAGGGGCCGACGAGGACAGTTCCCGTACCGCGGTGGTCAATGTGGTCACGGCGTCGTCGTCGACCGGGCCGCCCGACAGGACGACGTGCCAGGCCACCTCGGCCGATCGTGCCCCCATGCCCCGCAGAACGTCGGCGGCCTCCCGGTGCAGAGCGGTCCGTACGGCCGGCGCCAGATGCTCGTGGACGGCCTGCCGCATGAGGTCGTGGCGGAACGCCAGTCGCGGCCCTTCGCCGGAGAGCAGACCGGCGTTCAGGGCCGCCTCGACGCCCGACAGCAGGCTGCCGACCTGCCTGCCGAGCAGGCGGGCAGCCGTACCGAGGTCGAACTCCCGGCCGAGGACGGAGCCGACCTGGAGGAGGCGCACGGCATCCTCCGGGAGCCGGTCCAGACGCGCGGCGACGCTCCGCCGGAAACCGACGGGGATGCCGTCGTGCAGCAGGCTCGCCACGCCCGCCTCCACTTTGACGGCGTCCGTGTCGACGAAGCCGCGCACCAGTTCGATCGCCAGGAACGGATTGCCCCCGACGCCGCGCAGGAGCCGGGCCAGACCGGGTGACGGTTTCGCCCCGAGGACGTCGGCCGCGATGTGCTGCAACTCCTGCTGCGGCAGGGGACCGAGGGTCAGCCACCGGGCTCCGAGGCGTTCGAGGTCCTCCCGCACCCTCGCAACGGTCGGCCGCTCGGTCTCCGACCGTACCGCCAGCACCCACAGGATCCGCGAAGCCGCGAGTCGCCGGGGCAGGGTGCGCAGCACCAGGAGCGTGGCCGGATCCGCCCACTGCGCATCGTCCACCAGCACGGCCACCGGGGCGCGCTGGGCACGCTCCTCGAGAGCGTCCGTGATGCTGTCCAGCAGCCACAGCCGCTGATCGTCGGTGGGCACGGCCGCTCGTTCGGAACCGTCGGAGAACTGCAGGGCGGGCTGCAGGGCGGCTCCGGCGGCGTACTGGTCGAGCTCGTCGGCCCGTACGGACACCACGTCGAACCCGGACCGCCGTGCCAGGTCGTCCAGCTCCGCCAGCAGCCGGCTCTTGCCGACGCCTGGTGCGCCTTCCACGACGACGCAGGCACCCCGCCCGCCGCGCACCGTGCCCAGGGCCTCACGGACAGCCGCCATCTCGCGGGCCCGTCCCCTCAGGCGCAGGCCGTTCACGGCCCGGTGCCCGCGCCCACCGGGCCGGTCACCCACGGGGTCTGTGCTGCGCATGGGGCCAGCATGCCGCACGGCCACATCGCCCTCAACGCCGGTTCATGTGGGCCCGGCGCTTTCACCCGGGTGATTACCCGTTCCGTGCCGTCCGCTCACCCCGCCACGACACATCCTTCGGGCGTCCAGATCTCTTGCCCCCGAGAGGAGCACGACGTGCGTACAGGCAAGGAATACCTCGCGGCACTGAGCGACGGCCGCACGGTGTGGGTGGGTGACGAACTCGTCGACGACGTGTCCACGCACCCCAAGACCAGGGCGTACGCCCGGAGCATCGCGGACTTCTACGACCTGCACCACCGTCCCGACCTCCAGGACGTCATGACGTTCCTGGACGAGGACGGTGTCCGGCGGTCCATGACATGGTTCCAGCACCGCTCCAAGGAGGACCTGCTGCGCAAGCGGCGCTACCTGGAGACGGTGCAGCGGGAACTGGGCGGCGGTGCGATCCCGCGCACGCCGGACGTCAACAACTACGTCCTGCTGACCTACGTCGACGACCCCGAGCCCTGGAGCAGCCAGTCCGTCGGGACCGACGGGCGGGACCTCACCGGTGGGATCCTCGACTTCTGGAACGTGATGCGGGACGGCGACCTCAACGCGACGCCGGCCTTCGTCGACCCGCAGGCGGACCGCTCGCGCGATTCCGCACAGGCCACCTCCCCCGCACTGCGGGTGGTCGCCACCTCGGACGAGGGCATCACCGTGCGGGGCGTGAAGTCGATCAGCACCGGCGCGGCCTTCGGGGACTGGATCCACATCGGCGTCTTCTACCGCCCCGGCATCGTGTCGGAGCAGATCGTCTACGGGGCGGTGAAGCCCAACACCCCCGGGGTCACCATCATCTGCCGCGAGAGCAACGTCCGCGACGGCGAGGAGGTGGAGCACCCGCTCGCCTCGCGGGGTGACGAGCTGGACAGCATCATCGTGTTCGAGGACGTGCTCATCCCCTGGAACCGGGTCTTCCACATCGGCAACCCCCAGCACGCCTCGCTGTACCCGCAGCGCGTCTTCGACTGGTTGCACTACCACTCGCTGGTGCGTGCCATGGTCAAGGCCGAGCTGATGCTCGGTCTGGCCCTGCTGATCACCGAGCACATCGGAACCTACCAACTGCCGCCCGTCCAGGCGCGGATCGCCCGGTTCGCCGGCTTCCTCCAGACGCTCAAGGCGCATGTGATCGCCTCGGAGGACGAAGGGTTCTTCACTCCCGGCGGCATCTACAAACCGAACGTCCTGATGTTCGACTTCGGGCGGGCGTACTACATCGAGCACATCACCGACCTGACCCACGAGCTCATCGACCTGTCCGGTCGTGCCGCGCTCATCTATCCCACCGAGGGGCAGTGGGAGCGGCCCGAACTGCGGCCGTGGCTGACGGCGCTGCAGACCGGACCGGTCGGCAGGCCGCACGACCGGCTGAAGATCAGCCGGGTGATCCGCGACATGTTCCTGTCCGACTGGGGCGACCGCATCAGCACCTTCGAGAACTTCAACGGCACGCCCCTGCTGGCCATCCGAAGCCTCACGATGAAACGTGCCGAGATGTCCCCCACCGGCAGCATGGCGGACCTCGCGCGCAAGGTCTGCGGCATCGAGAGCGTGAGCAGCGACGGGGAGCAGGAGACCGCGTACCTCGCCCAGGCGGACTACGCCCGACGCCAGGACGCCTCTCGTCAGAACGCCTCGTAGCAGAACGCCGGGGCCCGGGTCAGAGCATGCCGCACTCCCGGGCCCTGGCGACCGCTGCGCTCCGGTCGTGCGCACCGAGTTTACGGAAGACCGCCCGTACCTGTGTCTTGACGGTGTTGTGGGACACGTAGAACTCGGCGGCGATCTCACGCAGTGTCAGCGGACCGCACAGGGCGCGGAGCACCCGGCGCTCGCCGAGCGACAGCTCCTGGGCGCCGCACACGGCGAGCGGCACGACGGTGTCCTCCCCGACCCCCCCGAGCAGATCCGTGAGCACTCCTGGTGACTCGCACCGGGCCGCTGCCCGCTCGGCCGCCTCACGGGCTTCCCGCGCGGTGTCCGCGTCGCGTCGCGCAGTGGCAAGCCGTGCCCGCGTGCCGTGATACAAGGCGTGCATCTGGGGTTCGCTGCCTGTCCTGGACGAGTCCGCCAGCGCCGCTTCCGCATCGGCCAGGGTCCGTTCGGCCTCGTCGGCCCGTCCCTCGTCGAGGAGCAGGCCGGCCCTGCCGATGTAGGCGGGCGCCGCGACGAAGTGCCGCTCCAGCCCGGCCGTCCCGGCCGCGTCCAGGGCTTCGTCGCTCAGCATGCGCGCCGGCTCATGGCGTCCGGCCAGCAGGGCGCACAGCGCCCGCAGCCCCAGCGCGCGGACGAGCGTCAGGGCGTGCCCGGCCGCATGCGCGTCACGGGTCGCCTCGCCGAGCAGCGCCTCGGCCTCCTCGTAGCGGGAGGTCCACAGCAGAGCGGTACCGCGGGCCGTACAGGCCAGGGCACGCCAGGAAGTCAACGGGACGGTGCCGGCGAAGACGGTTTCGGCGAGACGGCCGCCGGTCAGGACCTCCCCCTCCAGCCAGCAGGCCACGGCCCGGGCGACGGCCGCCGCGTCGCACACCGTGCTGCCCTCGCCGACCTTCTTTGCTCCCGGCCCCCTGAGCCGGACCACGTCCAGCCAGCGCCTGGCCGTCCCCGGAGCACCCCCTGACAGGGCCGCCATCGCCGACACGACACACAGTCTTGCGTCGGCGGCGACCGTGCGGAGCGGCAGGAGCTCCAGCCATTGCCTGACCTCGTGACCGCGGCCTGCCGAGATCGCCTGTTCCCAGCCGTGGAGTATCGACGCGACGGCGGCGGCCTCGTCACCGCCGCGCACCCAGTGCCGTACGGCCGCGGTCGTCTCGCCCTGCCGTGAATACCACCGAGCCGCCGTCCTGTGCAACGACACGGCGGTCTCCCGCCCTTCGGATCCGAGAAGGTCGCACAGCAGCGCGGACAGTGCGCGGTGCCGCCGGTATGCCGAGGGATCGGCGGCCACGGGTACGAGCAGTTGGACGGTCCGTGCGAGCTCGCGCAGCAGTACGCCCGCCCGGTCCCCGGCGAGGGCTCGGCACGGCCCGGCACTCAACTCGTCGAGCACACTGGTACGGAGCAGGAACTCGCGCTGCTCGGTGGTGAGCCGCTGGAGCACCTCGGTGGCCAGGTACTCGGTGACCGCTCGCCTGCCGCGGGCCAGGTCGGCCGCCGTGTCGGCGTCGTCCGACGAGCGAGCGAGGGTACGGCCCATGATGCACAGCGCCGCCGGCCACCCCTCGGTGGTCTCGTACACCGCGCTCAACGTGTTCGGGGCCGGAGCGGACCCGAGCAGATCGGTGAGCACGGCCTGCGCCTCCTCGGGGGTGAAGGCCAGGTCGTGCCGGTCGAGTTCGGCGATCGCTCCCCGGGCGCGCAGGGTCGGTACGGGTCCGCCCGGAACGTGACGGGTCGACAGAACGACGCGAAAGCCCTGCGGAAGCCTGGTCAGGAGATCCGAAAGGCTGCGGACCGCATCGACGTCCGTGATCGATTCCACTCCGTCGAGTATCAGCGCGAGCGGTCCCTGTCCGTCCAGTCCGCTCACGAGGCTCGGCAGGATCTCCTCGAGCCACGCGTCGAGTGTCCACTCGCCGCCATGGGAGCGGACGGGCAGTTCCGGACGTACGTGCTGCAACGCCCGCAGGATGCCGGCCCAGAGCCGGCCCGGGGCGTTGTCGGACGCGTCCAGGCTGAGCCAGGCGCACGCGCCACGCGTTGCGAGGCTTCGCGACCACTCGGTCAGGAGCACCGTCTTTCCGGCACCGGCGGGCGCGGAGACCACCACCACGGGCTCGGTCGACGCGTCCAGCCGGCGCAGCAGCCGGGGGCGGGTCAGCCGGTGCGGGGGCTGGTCCCCAGGACGCAGCTTGAAGGTCGGCACGGAACTGGTCATGGCACCTTCGGTGGACTCGTCGGGACTGGTGGAGCCCCCGGCGTCCGTGGCTCGCCTGCAGGAGCCGGACGCCGGGGGCCGTGGTGGACCGGGGCAGGGATACGGCAGCCTTCGTCGGGCCGCCGGCACCCGCGCTAGCAGGGGGGCCTGAGCGTGCCGAAGTCTCCGCCGAAGTGGAGCAGCGGCCGGCCTTCCATCCGGTGTTCGAAGTGGCGGACGTCGCCCACGAATATGGTGTGATCGCCGCCGGGCAGCGCCGCGGCGACATCGCACACGACAGCCGCGATGGCGTCCTTCAGGACCGGCACGCCGTGGTCGTCGACGGTCTCCACACCCGCGAACTTGTCCGGCTTGGAAGCGGCGAAGTTCCGTGCGAGGTGCTCGCTGTCCTCGCCGAGGACGTTGACGGCGAAGCGACCGTGCTCCGCGATCGCGGTCCGGGTGTAGAGCTGGTTGCCGATGCACACGATCAGTTGGAGCGGCTCGAGGGACAGCGCGGAGACGGCGCTCGCCGTCATGCCGATGGGCGTGCTGCCCGAGCATGTGGTGATCACGCTGACACCCGTGGCGAGCCGGCTCATCGTGGCTCGGAACCCGAAGACGACATCAAGGGTTTCACTCATGTGAGGACCTCCGTGAATTCGGGGCTGAACCCCGCGGTGTGATGAAGTGTTCGACGTCGGCCGTCCTCGTGGACGACCGGCTCCCGTCGTGGTGGCGCCGTGGGGATCAGTCCGTGACGAGGGGTTCGAGGACGAAGGTGTGGCGCAGCAGGGTGTACGGCACGTCGGTCATGCCCCGGCAGGGACCGGCGTCGGCCGGGTAGGTGTCGTAGCGGTCGACCAGCGACTCCTTGACGCCGAACACCGGATCGGTGTCCAGGTGCGGGTCGTCCGAAGGGAAGAGCATGGTGGTCACGCGCTGGAATCCCGGCGCTTCGATCAGCAGGTGCACATGGGCGGGACGCATGAGCGACCTGCTGGTCGCGCTCATGAACTCGCCGACCGGGCCGTCACCGGGTATCGGGTAGCTGGACGGGCGGATGGAACGGAAAGCGAAGTGCCCCGTCTCGTCGGTACGGAACAGCGCACGCATGGCCGGCTCGTCCAGCCCGGGCACCTCCATGTCGTAGTGGCCGTCCGAGTCGCTGTGCCAGACGTCCACCGCCGCGTCGGCCACCGGCGCCCCCTCGTGGTCCACGACCCGTCCCTCGAAGAACAGCGGGGTACCGGACAGTCCCCCGGAGATGTCGGCGGCGTCGGCCTGCTGCGGCCTGTCCTCCCTGAAGTACGGGCCCAGCACGCTGTTCTGCGTGGCCTGGCTGGGGCGTCGGTTGGTCAGGGCGTCGACCAGCATGGTGACGCCGAGCACGTCGGACAGCAGGATGAACTCCTGACGCGCCGGGGTGCACGTCTGCCCGGTGCGCGTCAGGAAGTCGATTCCCCGGGCCCATTCGTCCTGCGTCAGTTCGACGTCGCGAACGAAGGCGTGCAGGTGCCGCACCAGTGATTCCAGGATCTCGGCGACGCGGGAGTCCTTGGTGTCCCGCATGGTCGAGATCACGGCCTCGGTGATGGTGTCGCTGGTCAGATCACGCATGACGCGCTCCCGTAGTGGTGGGGTGGTGGACCGCGGACGCGGTCCGGGGATGTCCGTCGCCGGGTGATGTGCACGGCGGCTGCCCGGCCCAGGCGCGGGTCAGGAGGGCGCGTACCGCCGTCTGTTCGACTGGTCGCGGGTTCCAGTAGCCGTCCCGCACGATGAGTTCGGCCGCCTGCTCGATGCCCGATTCCGGCATGCCGAGGTCCCGCAGTGCCCTGGGGGCGCCGAGCCGTCCCGCGAAGTCGAAGAGTCCCTTCGCGGCGTCGGCCGCCGACAGCGCCCTTGCGATGCGTGCCATGGCCTCGGGCGCCGCGGGTGCGTTGTAGGCGACCACGTGCGGCAGCACGACCGCGTGGGTTTCGGCGTGCGGAAGCCCGAACGTGCCGCCCAGGACATGGCACACCTTGTGGTGCAGGGCCATGCCCACCGTGCCGAGGCACGTGCCCGCCAGCCACGCCCCGTACAGAGCATCGGCCCGCGCCTCGCCGTCGTCCGGACGTGGTGCGACGACCGGGAGGGAGCGGATGAGGGATTCGAGCGCTTCACCGGCCATCAGGTGGGCGAGCGGGTCCCGGTCCTGTGCGTAGAGGGCCTCCACCGCGTGCGCCATCGCGTTGATGCCGCTGACCACCGATGCCGCCGCGGGAAACGTGAACGTCAGGTCGACGTCGTACACCACGGTCTTCGGCAGCACTTCCGGCAGCCGGCGGGTCGTCTTGCGGCGCCCTTCGGTCTCCCCGAGGATCGGCGTCATCTCCGAGCCGGCGTACGTGGTGGGCAACGCCAGCTGTGGCAGCCCGGTCCGCAGAGCGATCGCCTTGCCGAGGCCGATCGTCGAGCCACCGCCGATGGCGAGCACCGAGTCCGCTCCCACGGTTCTGGCATACGCGACCGCCTTCTCCGTGACCTCGACGGGGGTGTGCGGAGCCGCTTGTGTGAAAGTTCCCACCGCCGCCGTACCCAGTACGTCGTGTACCTCCACTGCCTGGCCCGCTTGGCCAGGTGCGCACAGGATGAGCACGCGACGGCATCCAAGGGCAGCAGCCTCTTCAGGGATACGGATGCGCGTACCGCTGCCGAAGACCACCTTGGTGATCTGTCCTCGATGCACGAATGTCTTCATGAGAATTCCCCAGTCCCGCCGTCCGCTTGGAGCCAAGACTTTCGATGCCTGAACGAGGGGGGTCAACGTAATCCGCGGGGGATAACGGGCACTGGCGTCGAAATACCTTGTTCGTGCGACAGGCTCCGCGCCCGGGGCCTGCCGCTCTCGACGGACATCACTCGTCTGCGCGATGCGGTGGGTGTCCACGGGCTGGACCGTGGATCCGGACCTCTGTCAGGCGGACATGCCGGTCGAGGTCACCGGAACGGCGTCCGGCAGGTCCGCATTCCCGAGCGACGAGGGTTCGGGCCAAGGGACGCCGAACCGGGAATACGGCCGCCGTCCGTGCGTCTCACGGACCGGATGCGGACCGGTCCGGCGCGCACCTGACCGACGGCTGAGAGCCGGCCGTCGTCCCCACCCCCACCCTGGCCATGGGGCCGCCCGGACCTTCGCCGGCCTCGACGTACTGGAGCTGAACGAGGCCTTCGCCGCCCAGGTCCTCGGCTGCCTCGCCGAGCGGCCTCCGCGCGGGGTCGGCGGGTGCGGACGTACGGTACTGATATGTGCGCCATGCGGGAAGGCGGCGCGGCGCAGCCCCACGGGCCCCGCTCCCCTTCACCCACCGCCGGGTCGCTGCGCCGGGCCGAGCTGGACCGTCTGCTGGAGTTCGCCGTGCGCGACACGGGCATGCACGCGGGAGCGGTCTTCCTGCCGGCGTCCGACGGGCAGACCCTGCGGCTGGAGGTGACCGCAGGCATCCCGGCGGAGTATCTCGCGCCCTGGTTCGGGGTCCCGCTGGCGAGCCGCTTTCCCGTGACCGATGCGGTGCGCGAGCGGCGGCTCGTCTGGCTCGGCGACCCGGAAGAACTCGCCCGTCGCTATCCGCGCACGGCGATCGCCCTGCCTTACCACCATGCGGTGGCCGCGGCACCGCTCCTCACCGGAACCACGGTCTGGGGCGCGCTGCTGCTGTTCTGGCCCGGCGCCGGCGCCACCAGTACCGACGGCCCGAGCCCTGAACGGGTCCGTGCCTCCGGTCGGCGTCTGGCGCGGTTCCTGCGCGACGCCGCCGGCACCGGCCACGCCGTCGGCCCGGGACCCACGCCCCGCACCCTGGTGCAGCCGCCCGCCGGCAAACGGGGGCCGGCCGAGGCGCTCGCCGCGGCCGACCTCGTCGAGCGGCTGCCCTGGGGCAGTTGCTCCCTCGACCTCGAGGGCAGGTTCACGTACGTCAGCGCCACCGCCGCCGCCCTCCTGGGCGCGAGCAGCCCCGACGATCTGATCGGCACGCGTCCCTGGCAGTCCTTGCCCTGGTGCACCGACCCGGCCTTCGAGGACCACTTCCGCGCCACCGTGGTCAGCCGGAAGCCCGGCTACTACACCGCCATGCACCCGCCGGACCAGTGGCTCGCGTTCGAGCTCTATCCCGACGGCTCGGGGGTGAGCGTCCGCATATCGCCGACCGGTCCGGGCGGGGACTCGCAGCCGGGGCCCACCACGACGGAGACGTTCCAGGGCGAGCCGATCCGCTTGGGCGAGATCTACCGGGTGCTGCACCTGGCCGCCGCCCTGTCGGAAACCGTGGGCGTCTCGGACGTGGTCGATCTGGTCACCGAGGAGATGCTGCCGGCGTTCGGAGCCCGGACCGTCGCCCTGCTCGCGGCCGAGGACGGCAGAATGCGGGTCATCGGCCGCAGCGGCTACAACCCCTCGCTGCTCGAACACTTCGACGGCGTGCCGCTGACCCACCCGGCACCCGCGGTCCGGGTCCTCGCCACCGGCGTGCCCAGCTTCTTCGCCTCCTTCGACGAGCTGTCCCGGGCCTACCCGCCCGCCCCGCATCAGAAGGGCTTGCATGCCTGGGCGTTTCTGCCGCTGATCGCCTCCGGGCGTCCGGTGGGCTCGTGCGTGTTCGCCTTCGACCGGCCCCACCCCTTTCCCGACCGGCAGCGGGTCGTCTTCATCGCGCTCGCGGGACTGATCGCGCAGGCGCTGGAACGGGCCCGCCTGTACGACACCAGCAACGAACTCGCCAAGACCCTGCAGGCGGCCCTGCTCCCCGACTCGCTGCCCGACCTTCCCGGGCTGGATGTGGCGGCCCGCTATCTGCCCAGCGTCCGCGGCATGGACATCGGCGGCGACTTCTACGACCTGGTCCGCATCGACGACACCACCGCAGCCGCGGTCATCGGCGACGTCCAGGGCCACAACGTGACCGCCGCCGCGCTCATGGGCCGGGTGCGCCCCGCCATGCGCTCCCACGCCGCCTCGGGGGCCACGCCGTCACAGGCCCTCGCGCAGGCCAACCGCCAGCTGGTCGCCATGGACCCGGGCCGCTTCGTCAGTTGCCTCTACGCCCACCTCGACCTCGCCCGCCGCCGGGCCGTCCTCGCCACCGCCGGTCATCCCCCGCCCGTTGTGCGGCACCCGGACGGCCACGCCGAGGTCCTTGCGCTCCGACCCGGGGTGCTGCTCGGCATCGACCCCGACGCGGACTATCCCCCCATCGAGATCCCGCTGACCCCCGGCACCGTCCTCGCCCTGTACACGGACGGCCTCGTCGAGACTCCCGGGGTCGACATGGACGACGCCTTGTCCGGGCTCGCCACCCAGCTCGGCCGGGCCTCGGCCCAGCCCATGGACCGGCTCGCCACGACCCTGATCGACCATGCACGGCAGACCGCGCCCCGGACGGACGACATCGCCCTGCTGCTCATCGGGCTCGCCACCGCCGGGTAGCGCCCCGGCCACCTCGCCGGCAGGCACTTGGGACGTACGGCATGCCTTGACAGCGAGAGAGACGGAGGACAACGATGGGAACTATGGAAACTAATCCAGTTTCTCGAGTTTCCCACAGTGACGAGCGGCGTGCGGACGTGATCGTGGAGGCGGCCGGCCGGCTGTTCTTCGGGGCGGGTTTCGCGCGGGCGAGCATGGACGATCTCGCTCGTGAGCTCGGGATGAGCAAGAAGACGATCTACCGTCACTTCCCTGACAAGCGCAGCCTGCTGGCCGCGGTGCTGGACCGCCAGTTCGCCGCGGTGGAGCGCACGCTGGTGGCGGCGACCGAGGACGCTGCAGGGCAGCCGTTCGCTGTGCGGGTGCAGCGGTTCCTGATCGCGGCGGGCAGCGAGCTCGGGCGGATCGGCGCGCCGCAGCTCGCGACCGGGCGGGGAGACACGATGCTGCGCCAGTACGTGGAGCAGCGGGTGGACGCGGTGGTCTACCAGCGGCTCGACGAGCTGTTCCGGGAGGGACACCAGCAGGGCTTGCTGCAGGCGCCGCCCGAGCTGCTGAGTGAGATCACCCGCGGCGCGTTGGAGCGGCTGCTCATGTCGGAACTGCCGCGCGAGCTGGACTGGACCGCGGCCGATCTGCTGCGGGCGACCGTCGACACCGTGCTGTACGGGGCGATCCGCCCGACAGGCCGGGGCATCGACGACGAACACCCCCGGGCGGTCGTACCGACGGCCCGCGACGACGATCAGGAGGCGGGCCCATGACCGGGACGACCAGCAGGGTGGCATTGGTGACGGGGGCCAGCAGCGGAATCGGCGCGGCCACGGCGCGACTTCTGGCCGCGCGAGGAATGCGCGTCGCGGTCAACTACCTCCGCAACACCAAGGCGGCCGAGGAGGTCGTGGCCGACATCGAGGCCGCGGGCGGCCAGGCCATGGCCATGCAGGCCGACGTGCGCGAGGAGGCGGCCGTCGAGAGCATGGTCGGCCAGGTCCAGGCGGCTTGGGGCGGCATCGACGTGCTCGTGCACAACGCGCTCATCCCGTATGCGGTCAAGCCGTTCCAGGACATGACGTGGGAAGAACTGGGCGGCAAGATCGACGCCGAGATGCACGCGGCGTTCGCGGTCACCAAAGCCGTACTGCCCAACATGACCGAACGAGGGTGGGGACGCCTCATCTACATGGGCACCGGACTCAGCCGCCTGCCTCGGGCGGGCATGATCGCGCTGGGCGTTTCCAAGGCCGCGGTCGAGCAGTTCGCCCGGTATCTCGCCCAGGAACTCGGCCCGCAGGGCATCACGGTCAACGTCGTCTCGCCCGGCCCGGTGGAGTCCCGCACCGCCGACGCCGTGCTCGACGACGCGACGAGGCAGCGGCAGGTGGCCGCCACCCCCTTGGGCCGCCTGGCCCACCCGGCCGATGTCGCCCAGGCAGTCGCCTTCTACGCCGCCGAGGACAACTCCTTCATGACCGGTACCACGGCCGCGGTCAACGGCGGCATGGCCATGTACTGACGCCTTCGCCGACCTCCGCACACGCGGCCGAGCCCTTAAACCATCGAGGAAAGACGTTCATGCACACCATCGACCTGGCCTACGTCGGACGAGGCCTGCACGAGGAGCTGGCCGCCTACATCGCCGACCAGCAGGACTACTACGCCGAGGAGGGTGTCCACGTCGCGCTGCGCGACGGCTGCACCTGGGACGTGGAACGGCTGCGCCGCTGCGCCACCATCGGGCTCGGCCGGGCACTGCTGTCACGACTGACCGACGGCACCCCGTGGGTCGCACTCAGTGTCAACACCCACCGCCCGCTGTTCTGGTTCCTCGCCCGCCCCGGCCTGACGTCCCTGGCCGACCTGGCCGGGCGACGGCTGGCGGTCCACGCCCCGCACACCCCGCCCGGCGCGTTCGCCCGGATCGTGCTGCGTAAGGCCGGCCTCGACCCGGACCGTGACGTGAAGACCATCGTCCGCTCGCCCGGCGACTACGGCATGGATCTGCGCCGGCTCAACGACGGCAGCATCGACGCCGCCTACGTCGGCAGCACCATGGCACCGGAGGCGGTGGCCGCCGAGCACGGCTGGCAGGTGCTGGCCTGGGTCGGCGACCACTTCCAGATCCCCACCGTGGGCGTGGCCGTCGACCCCACCTACATCTCACCGGACGACCCTGCGGTCCAGGCCGTCGTACGAGCCCACCGGCGCGCCCTTCAGGTGATCCACGACGACCCCGACACCACGGTGCGCCACATGCAGACGTTCCTCGGCGGACAGACCGCGGAAGAGGCCCGAGCCCACTACGACGCGTTCATCGCGCCGCACTTCACCGCGGACGGCCAGGCCGACCTCGCCGTCGGCGACACGGCGATCACCGCCGTCGCCGCCGAACTCGGCGTCCCTGCCACCGTCACCGCGGCCGAGTTCTACCGCATCGCGGCCACAGCCTAGGCACCAGGAGTCGAGTCGTGGGGGGAAGCCCTGGGCTCGCGGGCCGATGGTGCCGCTCCGGCGACCGCGACCGCGGCGTGGTTCTTCTCAGGTATGGGTTTCCTCCCTCCGGACTGCCGTCGACCGGGGCTCTCCCGCCTCGGACGTGCCTACGCCGGTCGTGCGGAAACAGGCCCGGAACGGGGCACGGAAGCGGACGCTGAACTGGGACGGGCCACCCGGCTGTTGCATGGAGACGACCATGTCCTCGGCGACCGCCCGAGCGAGCTCCGCGCCGTAGTGGTCTTCGACGAGCGCCGGCGACAGGCCGATACCGGCGCTGCCCCCGCCGATGGCATCATCCGCCCGTCCCGCAGGAAGATGGCGCCCCGCTCCACCGGCCCGAGGCGCCCGCGGCCGGCACGGCCGCCGGCTCGGCGGCGAGCGCGTCGAGAATGAGCCAGGGTCGGTCATCCGGCCGCAAGCCCGTGGCAGGCCGTCACCCGGCCGATGTCCCGATGTGAGGCCGTCGTGGCGCGCCCGGTCATCCGTCCGCGCACTCCCGGCGTCCTAGCGTCGTCAGTGCGACGCGGTCGAACGGGTCGGTCTCCGCAACGGGTGCGAAGTCCTCGAACACGTGACACGCAGGCGGACGACCGCCGTGGCCGCGTCCGCCATCCCAAGGCTTCGCAGAGGAAAGAAGGCGTTCGCGCCATGGCGTCGCAATCAGACACCGCTCGAGCAGCGTCTCACGGGCTGGACTTCGGGCTCAACGAATGGGTCGTGGACGAGCAGCGACGGCGCTACCTCCAGGACCCCGGCTCGGTCGACCAGACGTGGCGGGACTTCTTCGCCACCCTGGTGTCCCCGGCCGCCGCGGCCGCCCCGACCGCCTCAGCCCCACACCACGAGGGCACCGACGAGGCGGCACTCAAGGCGGTACGGGTCGCCGCGCTCATCCACGCCTATCGCGTGCGCGGGCACCTGATGGCAGGCACGGACCCGCTCATGGCGCGGCCCGCCTCCGCACATCCGGAACTCGACATCGCCGCGTTCGGACTCGACGAAGCGGACCGGGCCGAGGACTTCGCCGTGGACGGGTTCGCCGGGCACACCACGATGACACTCGACGAAGTGCTCGGGGCGTTGCGGGAGTTCTACTGCCGCACCGCCGGGTTCGAGTACATGCACATCCAGGAAGCCCGGGAACGCCGCTGGATCCAGCAACGCGTCGAGGGGCCGCAGCGCCGCCCGGACCGTGCCGGACAGCTGCGGATCCTCTACCGGTTGGGGGCCGCGGAGGCCTTCGAGACGTTCCTGCAGACCAAGTACGTGGGCCAGAAGCGGTACTCGCTCGAAGGCGGCGAGTCGGCCATCGTGCTGCTCGACGCCCTGTTGCTCCGCGCCATCGAAGGCGGTGTCCAGGAAGCCGTCATCGGGATGGCGCACCGCGGCCGGCTCAACGTCCTGGCCAACATCATCGGCAAGTCCTACGGCCAGATCTTCGACGAGTTCGAGGACGCGGTGGACATACGGTCGGTCCAGGGCTCGGGGGACGTGAAGTACCACCTCGGCGCGGAGGGCACCTACCGTGCCCTGGACGGCCGCACCATCGCCGTCTCGGTCGTGGCGAACCCCTCGCACCTGGAGATCGTGGGGCCGGTGACCCAGGGCGTGGTGCGCGCCAAGCAGGACCTGGCCGGGGACCAGGGCGAGCCCTTCCCCGTACTGCCGGTCGTCCTCCACGGCGACGCGGCCTTCGCCGGCCAGGGCGTGGTCGCCGAGACCCTGAACATGTCGCAACTGCCGGGCTACCGCACGGGCGGGACGGTCCACGTGGTCGTCAACAACCAGGTCGGCTTCACCACCCTGCCCCCCAACGGCCGTTCGAGCACGTACGCCACCCATGTGGCCCGGATGGTGGAGGCCCCGATCTTCCACGTCAACGGCGACGACCCGGAAGCCGTCGACCGGGTCGCACGGATGGCCTTCGACTACCGCCAGACGTTCCACAAGGACGTCGTGGTCGATCTCGTCTGCTACCGGCGCCACGGGCACAGCGAGGTCGACGATCCGTCCATCACGCAGCCGATGATGTACGAACGCATCGACGCCAAGGCTTCGGTGCGCACGCTGTACGCCGCGGACCTCATACGCCGCGGGGACATCGGCGAGCGGCAGGTGGACAGTGCCCGCCGCAACTACCAGGATCACCTCGAACGGGCCTTCGCCGAGACCCGGGCGCTGCCCGCTCCCACACCGGCCGAAGGCCTTCCTCGCGCCGACACCGGACAGGCGGCCACCCCGCGCGCGGCGACCGCGATCGACGAGGCGACGGCCCGTCAGGTCATCGCATCGCAGACCGACCTGCCGCAGGGCTTCACCGTGCACCCACGTGTCCTGCCGCAGCTCCACCGGCGCACGGCGACACTCGACACCGGTGCCGTCGACTGGGCCACCGCGGAGACACTGGCGATCGGTTCGCTGCTGCTGGACGGCGTCCCGGTACGACTGGCCGGACAGGACTCCCGGCGCGGCACCTTCGGCCAGCGCCACGCCGTGCTGACCGACCGGCGCACCGGCGCGGAGCACACGCCGCTGAACTCCCTCGGCCCGCAGGCCGCGAGCTTCGCACCGTACGACTCGATGCTGTCCGAACTGGCAGCGCTGGCCTTCGAGTACGGCTATGCGCAGGCCCGTCCGAAAGCCCTGGTGCTGTGGGAGGCCCAGTTCGGTGACTTCGCCAACGGCGCGCAGACGGTCGTCGACGAGTACATCGCCTCGTCCGAGCAGAAGTGGGGCCAGCGCTCCGCAGTGACCATGCTGCTGCCTCACGGCCTGGAGGGCCAGGGCCCCGACCACTCCTCCGCCCGGATCGAACGCTTCCTGCAATTGTGCGCGCAGGACAACATGACCGTGGCCATGCCGTCCCTGCCGGGCAACTACTTCCACCTGCTCAGGCAGCAAGCGCTGGACGGCCGCAGGCCACTGGTGGTGTTCACCCCGAAGTCGATGCTGCGGTCGAAGGCGGCCGTCTCCGCCCTGGCCGAGTTCACCCACGGCGGCTTCCGCCCGGTCCTGCCGGACGACACGACGGACCCGGCCCGTGTCTCACGCGTGCTGCTGTGCTCGGGCAAGGTCTTCTACGACCTCGACGCCCACCGGCACGCCGTGGGCTCGACCGACACGGCGATCGTCCGCGTGGAGCGCCTCTACCCGTTCCCCGACGAGGAACTCGCGGCGGAACTCGCCCACTTCCCCGCGGCCGCGGACGTGCGGTGGGTGCAGGAGGAGCCGCAGAACCAGGGTGCGTGGTCGTTCGTCGCGCCCCGTCTGTCCCGGCTGACCCGGCGCGCCGTGGAGTGCGTGAGCCGGCCCGAGGCGCCCGCGCCCGCGGCCGGCTCGGCCCGCCGGCACGGCGTGGAGCAGAAGGCTCTCGTGACATCGGCCTTCCAGTGATCACGGCGTGGGTGCGCAGGGCCGCCAGGTGCTGCACTACCTCGGGCCCGTGGGCGGTCACGACATCACCGCCCTGGAACCAGCCCTGGAACGGGCCGAGGCCCATGGTGCCCCGGACGTCGTCCACCGCATCACGCGCAGGGGGCTCGGATACGCGGCGGCCGAACAGAACGAGGAGGACCACATGCACGGCATCGGCATCACCGCGGCCATGCCCGGCGCCGTCGGTCTCGACGACTTCGCCGCACGCTGCCCGGCACGGTTCCCCGACCTCGGGATCGCCGAGCAGCGTGCGGTCGCCTCGGCCGCTGGGATGGCCATGGCGGGCCTGCATCCGACGATCGCCCTGTACGGCACGTTCCTGAACCGCGCGGCCGTCACCGCGGTACCTGCCGGTCCCCGCGCCATCCCCGCACCCAAAAGACAATGAATTTCGCATACCAGTAAAATGCTTCTACCGCGAGAGCGGCCGGAGGATGGATCATGGCCAGGATCGTCTGCCGCAGAGTCGACGAACAGCCGCCGGACGTGGACGGTGAGGCCGGCGAGCGCGTGCTGGTCGACCGGGCCTGGCCGGAAGGAATGCGCCAGCAGGTCGCACCGTTCGACGAGTGGCTGCGGGAGGTCGCACCCTCCGTCGAGCTGCAGCGCTGGTACGGCGACAACCCCCGGCAGTTCGGTGAGTTCCGCCGCCGCTATCGCGCCGAACTGGGCGACCAGCGGCACCGGTACGCGGCCGCCCGGCTCCGGGACCTGGCCGAACACCACAGCCTCACCCTGCTGACCGCCACCGGGGACGTGGACCACAGCCATACCTCGGTCCTGGCCGAGTGGCTCGCCGAACCCGGCCCTCACGACGAGCGGCGCCAGGCTGCCGCCCCTGCCCTGCCCGGCCGAACCGCTCCCGGTCCCCCACCGCCCGGGCACCGGGCCGCCCTGTCCGAGGCGGTGACCGGCCTCAACCCGGGCGCGCTCGCGTTCGTCATGGGCACCGGCATCGTCTCCACCGCTCTGTACGTCAACGGTGCCTTCACCTTCTCCGCCGTACTGCTGTGGGTGGCCCTGGCCGGCTTCGCGCTCCTCGTGCCCGCGTACGGCTGGCGGCTGCTGCGCCGGCGCGAGCGGTTCGTCGCCGATCTCCTCGGGCCGCGTGCCTTCGCGTTCGTCACCCTCGCGATCTCCGCGAACGTGCTGGCCGCACGCCTCGTGCCGGACGGCCACACCGCGGTCGCCGGGGCGTTCCTGGCCTTCGGGACGCTGGGGTGGGTGGTGCTGGACTACGGCGTCCCGCTCGCGCTCGTCACCTCCCTGAGACGGGGCCCCTCGCTCGACCAGGTGAACGGCACCTGGTTCCTGTGGGCGGTGGGATCGGAGTCGGTCGCGGTCGCGGCGGCCTCGCTGGCCCGGGTGACCCCGGGACACGTGCCGGCCGTCCTGGCGGTGGTGTGCTGGGCCGTCGGCCTGGTGCAGTACCTGCTGACCGCCGCGCTGGTCCTGGCCCGGCTGCTGGTGCGGCCGGTGCAGCCGGAAGGCCTCATGACGTCCGTGTGGATCTTCATGGGGGCGGCGGCGATCGCCGTGCTCGCCGGCGTCCGGCTGATCGCGCTGCCGCCCGGCAGCACCATGCTGTCGCGGCCGCTCGTCACCGGAACGTCCGTCGTCCTGTGGGCCTTCTCCAGCTGGCTGATCCCGCTTTTGCTGGCACTGGGCGTCTGGCGGCACGCGCTGCGCCGGGTCCCGCTGCGCTACGAGCTCGGCTGGTGGAACCTCGTCTTCCCGGTCGGCATGTACGCGGTCACCACGCACGAGCTGGGACGCGCCACCGGGACCCCGTGGCTGACGAGCGCGGGGCGCTGGGAGGTCTGGATCGCCGCGGTGTTCTGGGCCGTCGTGTTCGCCGCCATGGTCCTCGGCAGGCTCCGGGCCCGTCCCACGGCCACGCGCGGATCCGCGGGTACGGGCCGTACCGCACGCCCGCGGAGCACGTCCCCGGCGGCGCCCGGAGCGCCGCCGTAGGACGCCCGGAGCGCCGCCGTAGGGACGGGTTCGGGCTACGTCCGTGCCGTGCGGAAGGGGTGCACGGGCCCTGTCATCGGCGGGCGCGGCCGCGCTGCCCGACGGCATGGCGCAGGGAGTGCCAGGAGACCATCGCCCAGGCGGCGACGAGCAGGACGTAGAGGACGACGGCGACGCAGACGAACAGCTGCGAACCGGTGCGCGTGGCGAGAGCGCTGGTGCCGGTGACGCAGGCGCCGAGGGGGAAGATGAAGGACCACCAGGTGGGCGCGAAGGGCAGCCCTCTGCGGATCTCCCGTACGGTCAGCGCCGTGGCCAGCACCAGCCACAGCAGGGCGAAGCCCCAGATCCCGAGCCCGCCGAGCAGCGCTGCGACCGCGGTCCCGCGGGCGTACGGGGCGGGCAGTGCGCTCGGCGCCGCAGTGGCCAGCGACGACAGTGCCGTCACCGCCTGGTCCAGCGCGCCCACACCGATCCACACCGTGGGGACCACCGCGCCACCGGGCGCTTCGTGATGCACCAGGCGGCTGTAGACCATGGCCAGCACCAGCAGGACCGCGACCAGTCCGAGCCCGAGCATCGCGTAGCAGCCCAGCAGCAGGGCCAGCCGCACCTGGCCGGCCGGCGCCCGCGGGACGAGCAGCGCGCCCGTCGCGGCGGAGACCATCGGCGGCACCACCGGCAGCAGCCAGCCGCCGAAGGCCGCGTCCGGCGTGAACCGGTGCCGCGTGACCATCAGGTACGGAACCGTGCAGGCGGTGGCGAGGCCCAGCACCGTACCGGCCGACCACAGCACCCAGTCCGCGTCGACCGCCGCACGCTCCCCGACCAGGCGCCGGCCGAGCAGAAGCGTTCCGGCCCCGACGACGAGCAGCGCCATCGGCGGCGCCCCGAAGAACTGCGCCAGTGCCGGATCTCCGGCATGCGCCCGCAGCCTCCGCTGCCCGGCATAGACGCCGGCGAGCACGATCAGCAGCAACGCGGTCCCCGCCCAGACAGCCGTGGCGGCCGCATCGAGCCCGGGGAGACCCCGCGGCAGGGTGGCGGCCGCGACGGCGACGATCCCGCTGCCCATGACGGCCGCGAACCAGCCGGGGCCGATCCCGCCCCGCTTCCTGTCACCCGCCGCGTGCGGCTGGTCACGTACCTGCGCGGACGATCCCGGGGCCGGGCCGATCCGGGCGTGGACTGCTCGACTGGGACTGCGGTGCGGTGTCACGGCTCGGAACGCCTTCTCTTCTCGTGTCGGATGCGTCACCGCCCTCGATCAGCGGCGGTGACCGGCCGGACCGCAGCCGACAGCCCTCGGGCCGCCACGGAGCCCGGCGGCCTGTTGGCGCCCCGACGCTACGGACGAACGCGGCTCGGGCCACAGCACCGCATGCGCCACGAGGCCCTCACACCAGGACATCGGGCACCGGGCGGGCCCGTACCACCTGACGGCCGGATGTCCCGATGTCCTCATCCGAGGGTGTTGTGGCCACAGGTACGGCCATGACGCCACGGCGGGCGATCGCTGACTGCGGGTGAGGCACCGGAACCCGGCGCCTCGGCACACGACGGGACGCGGCATCGTCCCGCACGGACGACGGCGACGCCCGCCATGGGGGCGGGCCGGGCGGCTCCGGGCGGATGATGGTCTCCTCCGCTGTGGGTCCCAGTCCGTCCGGGAGGCACACGATGAAGGACAGGCCGTCAGGCAGGAAGCCGCTCCTGGTGACCGTGCTGGTCTTCCCCGGCGTACGGCTGCTCGACGTCACCGGCCCGATCGAGGTGTTCACGACGGCCAACGACTTCGGCGGCCGGTACCGCGTGCGCACGGTCTCCCCCGACGGCGCCGACGTGGTCACCGCGGCCGGCACCGGACTGCGCGTCGACCTGGCTGCCGCGCAGGTGCGGGAGGCCGGCGACGTGGTGGTCGTCCCCGGCGGCCCGGAGTGGCCCTCCCTCGTCAAGGACGACGCCCTGCTGGACGCCATCAGGGCGCTCGACGCACGCGGCTGCCGCACCGCGTCCATCTGCACCGGAGCCTTCCTCCTCGCCGCGGCGGGACTGCTCGACGGACGCAGGGCAACCACGCACTGGCGCTTCGCCGACCAACTGGCCCTGCGCTATCCACTGGTGACCGTGGAGGCGGACGCCCTGTTCGTGCGAGACGGCCGCATCATGACCTCGGCCGGCGTCAGCTCGGGCATCGACCTCTCGCTCGCCCTGGTCGAGGAGCACCTCGGCGCCGATGTCGCCCGCGCCGTGGCCAAGGACATGGTCGTGTTCATGCAGCGGCCCGGCGGCCAGTCCCAGTTCAGTGTCCGCACCCGCACTCCGCGTGCGAGGCAGGAGATGCTGCGCCGGGTCCTGGACACGGTCGCCGAGGACCCGTCGGCCCCGCACACCCTTGCCGCCATGGCCCGCCGGGCCGGTGTGAGCGCCCGCCACATGTCACGCCTGTTCCACGAGGAGATGAGCACGACCCCCGCCCGCTACGTCGAGCAGGTCCGCCTGGAAGCCGCCCGGGCGATGCTGGAGGACGGCGACGACCCCATGGCCACGGTGGCCCGGCGTACCGGCTTCGGGTCACCCGAGTCGCTGCGCCGCGCCTTCACGCGGAACCTGGGCGTCACGCCGGGGGCCTATCGGGCACGCTTCCGGACCACGCACACCGCGGACGACGGCACACGCACCTGACCCCCCGGGAGGTGCCCGGCGCGCTCGGGACACCGCCGAGGTCCGGCACGCCCGCCGTGCCGGACGAGGCAGGTCAGGCCAAGTCGACGGTCCGCCCCGGCATCCGCTCCCCGACCGGCCGGCCGGTGGCGCACGCGCGCTCCGTGACGCTCACCGCGTACGCAAGGCGGGGATGCGCCGCCCGGACGCCCGCCGCGTCGGGCCGTGACCGTCCGCGGCCGGCGTCTCCGGCGGCGTCCCGGGCGCCCGGTTCGCATGTCCGTATCCGAGTGTCCTGCGGCCGCTTCCACGGCCATGGAGCGAGGCGAGGACAGCGCTGGGGATTCCGGGGCGGCCGTATCCGGCCGCCCCGGAATCCCGACAGGAGGCAGCGGTTTGACGGAGTATGGGACGGTCCCGGGCACGGCCGGGACCGATCACGAGCAGCTGCGGGCGTTCGACGAACCGCAGGCCGCGCCGGCCGGCCGGTCGGCCCTGCCCGAGCGCTTCTTCGACCGGCCCGCCGTCGAGGTGGCTCCCGAACTGCTGGGGGCTCTGGTGATCTCGCGTTCGCAGCGCGGAGTGACGGCGGTGCGTGTCACCGAGGTGGAGGCGTACGAAGGCCCGGACGATCCGGCCTCCCACGCGTTCCGCGGCCCGAACCGGACCAATCGGGCGGAGTTCGGAGCGCCGGGAACCTTCTACGTGTACCGGACCCACGCGGTGCACCGGTGCCTGAACGTCGTCTGCGGACCCGGCGGGCGTCCCGCTTCGGTGCTGCTCCGCGCCGGCACCGTGGTGCAGGGCGCGGACCTCGCCCGGGAACGCCGTGGGCCCGGGCTGCGGGCACGCGACCTGGGCCGTGGCCCGGCCAACCTCGCCCGGGCGCTGGGCATCGCGGATCTGCGTCATGACGGGCGGCCGGCGTGCGACGGGACGGCGGAGCTGTTCCTCGCGGAGCCCACCGGCGGTGTTCCGTCCGCGCGGATCGGCCGTGGGCCGCGGACGGGGGTGGGCGGTCCTGCCGCCTGGTACCCCTGGCGCTTCTGGGTGCTGGGCGAGCCGAGCGTCAGCCCCTACCGGCCGCACCCCGGGTCCCGCAGCCGCAGACCTGCGACGTGCTGACCCCACCGCCCGCCCGGCGCCCGCGGGAACTGGGCGCACCCACCGGTACCGATCACATCGCACCCACAGACAGGACGACAGGCATGACCGCGAACGGCCGCCCCGACCACCTCGAACCACAACTCGTCGTCATTCCCTGCGGCAGCCGCAAACTGGGCCGGCCCGCGCGCGCGGCGGACATGTACACGGGCACCTACCACCGGGCATGCCGCAAGGCAGCGGACGCTCTCCGCCCCGGCCTGCTGCTCGTCCTCTCCGCACGCCACGGTCTCCTCGACCTCGATGACGTCATCGAGCCGTACGACACACCCCATGGCGCGGCCGACGCGGTGACCGCCCAGATCCTGCTGGAGCAGGCGACCGTGCGTGACATCGTGGGCCTCGGCCCCGTGGTGGCCCTGGGCGGTGCACGGCATACCGGCCTCGTGCGCTCCGTCTGGCCGCACGCCCGCACGCCGTTGGCCGGCGCGCGCGGCATGGGCGAGCAGATGGCCAGGCTCGCGGCCATACGCGAGGCACGGGGGCTGCCACCGGCATGACGGTTCGCGCGGAGGCGCATCGCGGCGGCCGGTCCCGGCCGCCCTCGGTGACGTGAGGACCGCCGTCAGCGGTCGCAGAGGCTAGCGCCGTACCCGTGGCATCCCCAGTCCGATCCAGGAGATGATCTCCCGCTGGATCTCGTTGTTGCCGCCGCCGAAGGTGAAGATGACCGCCGAGCGGTAGCCGCGTTCCAGGTCGCCGTGGAGGACCGCGCCCGCCGAGCCCTCCTTGAGCGGGCCGGCCGCGCCGGCCACCTCCATCAGCCAGGCGTAGGCGTCGCGCCGGGCCTCGGAGCCGTAGACCTTGACGGCGGAGGCGTCCTGCGGGGTGAGGGTGCCTTCCTGGACGGCGCTCACCATCTGCCAGTTGAGGAGCTTCATGGCGTCCAGGCGGGTGTGGGTACGGGCGAGGTTGCGCCGCACCCAGGGCAGGTCGACGACCCGGCGGCCGTCGGTGAGCTTGGTCTCCATGGCCCAACGCTGGACGTCGTGCAGGGCGCGGATGGCCATGGTGCCGTGGGCGGCGAGGGTGACGCGCTCGTGGTTGAGCTGGTTGGTGATCAGCCGCCAGCCTTGGTTCTCCTCGCCGACCCGGCGGGACACGGGGACGCGGATGTTCTCGTAGTAGCTGGCCGTGGTGTCGTGCGAGGCGAGCGTGTTGATGACGGTGCAGGAGTAGCCGGGGTCGGTGGTCGGCACCAGCAGCATGGTGATGCCCTTGTGCGGCGGGGCCCCTGGGTCGGTGCGGGTGGCCAGCCAGACCCAGTCGGCGGTGTCGCCGTTCGTCGTCCAGATCTTCTGCCCGTTGACGACGTACTCGTCGCCGTCGCGGACGGCCCGCGTCTTCAGGGCGGCCAGGTCGGTGCCGGCGTCGGGCTCGCTGTAGCCGATGGCGAAGTCGATCTCGCCGGAGAGGATGCGGGGCAGGAAGTACGACTTCTGCTCGTCGGTGCCGTACTGCATGATCGTCGGGCCGACGGTGTTCAGCGCCATCAGCGGGAGCGGTACGCCGGCCTGGGCGGCCTCGTCGAAGAAGATGAACTGTTCCATCGCGGTCAGGCCGCGGCCGCCGTACTCCTTCGGCCAGCCCACGCCGAGCCAGCCGTCGGTGCCCAGGCGGCGGACGGTCTCCCGGTAGAAGCGTTTCTGCGCGGCCGGGTCGGCGTAGCGGGCGTACGCGTTCTCCGGCACCAGGCCGGCGAAGTAGGCGCGCAGTTCGGTGCGCAGCCGCTGCTGCTCGGGTGTGTGGTCGAGGTGCACGGCGCCTCCAGGCTCCCCAAGGGCGGTCCTGACGGCGCACACCGTAGAACGTGTTACAGAAATTGGGAATGGCGGCGGCCCGTCGCGACCGGGGTCAGGACCGGCCGGGCGCCAGCGGGCTGCCGTGCAGGGAGTCGAGCACCTCGGGCCCCAGGACCTTCAGCAGCGGCTCGGTGAAGACGCCGTCCACGAGGACGAACGCCATCCGGGCCGCGGCGTCCGTGCGGTTCTCCCAGCGGTGGTCGGTGCCGCGCTGGATCACCACGTCCCCGGCGCGCAGCACCCGTTCGGAGTCGTCGAGGACGAGGACGACCTCGCCGGCCAGGACGATGCCGTAGTCCACGGTCTGCGTCCGGTGGACCGGGGAGACGCAGCCCGGCGGGAACTCGTTGACGCGGATCTTGGTGCCGCCGGGGGCCGGCGGCACGGTCAGGTCGCGCTCGGTGGGCTCGGGCTCGTCGGCCGCGACGGGTGCCGGTACCGAGTCGGTGTTCCACATCTCGTAGAAGGCGGCGCCGTCGGGCGCGGTGCGGACGACGGGCGGCTCGCCGTCGGAGAGGAACACGGACGTGCCCGTCTCGTCGTGACCGGTGACGATCCGGCGGGGCGGCTGGCTCATGACGGTGCTCCTCTTGTGGCACACGGGAGGCTGGGGACCAGGGCGCTGCTCAGGTCACGCTAGGCAGCCCGGCGGTACGGCGGAAACGCGTATCGGCGATGCCTGCCATCGGGTCGGCGGTTCCGTGGTCACGGCAGGGTCGGCGGCCCCGGCACGCCCCGCGCTCGGCGCGCCCCGCGTGCTCGCACCCTCGGGGACGAGCGGGGACCCCGTCAGCCGAGCGCCGCCATGAAGTCCGTGCAGGCCACGGCGCACGCCCGGCAGGCGGCCGCGCTGGACTCGGCGCCCGGACGGGTGTCGAAGGCCCGCGCGCAGTCGAGGCAGACCGTGCGGCACCACTCCAGCTGGACGCGCAGACCGTCCTCGTCCCTGCCGGTCTCCTCGGTCAGGGCCCGGCAGGTGGCGTCGCACACCTCGGCGCACATGATGCCGGTGCGGCGCAACCGGTCCGCCTCGGCGTCGGCGGCCCCGCCGGGATTCAGTACCCCCGCACGCAGCGCGCACATCCGGGCGCACTCCGTGCAGGCCTGCGCGCACGCGAACCGGTCTTCCAGGAACCGGTACAGGTCCTGTTGAGAAGACGTCCAAGTCATGCGGCCCGGGTAACCAGCACACGGCGCGGGCAAACGCCACGCGGCGCCGGCAGCGGCTCAGTTCTGTTCGGCGCGGACGATCACGACCGGGCAGGTGGCGTGCTGGGACACCTGCTGGCTGACGGAACCGAGCAGCGCGCGGGCGAACCCGCCCCGGCCGCGGCTTCCGACGACGAGGGCCTCGGCGCCCTCCGCGGCCCGCAGCAGGACGTCGGTGGTGTTGCCGTGCACCAGGTGGGAGCGGACCGAGCCCGCCGCGTCGGCGCCGAGCACGTCGGTCAGCTCCTGCCGCATCCGGTCCCGGGCCTCCTCCGCGTCGACGTCCATGTCCACGGCCGGCCCCGACCACCCGTACAGTCCCGGCAGCTCCCACACGGCGACCGCCTCGACGACACCGCCGACGAACCCGGCGTACCGCAGCGCCCAGCGCAGGGCCGTGTACGAGGACGGCGACCCGTCGACGCCGACCACGACCCGCCGCTCGGTGACATCCCCGTCCATGCGCTCCACCTCTCCTCGGGCTCCCCTCGGGCGTCCGGCAGGCCCCTCCTCCACGCTGCGCGACGGACGGCCGCACCGCCAGAGAAGTGCGGCCGGCGGCATGACACGGTCCGTTCGCCGCCGTGCGGGAGCGGGACGGTGAATTGCGGACCGGTCAGCCCTGGTGGCGTGGGCGTTCCCGTGGTGTGCTGGAGGTGACGGGAAGGACCCCCAGTGACGCGGGGAAGCGGTCGGCCACGGCCGCGCACCGCGCAATCAGGATCCGCGAGAAGCGGATGGCGTCCTTCCCGCCCTCTCGTGGTCGGCGGGATCCCAGGAGGCGACCATGCACGACAGCCCGCACACCGTCGGCGACGTGATGACCCGCGACCCCGTGGCCGTGGACCGCGACGCCCCCTTCAAGGACGTCGTCACGCTGATGGACCGGTGGAAGGTGAGCACCCTGCCGGTGCTGGAGGGCGGGGGCCGGGTGGTCGGCGTCGTGTCCGAGGCCGACCTGGCCAGGGCCCGCGCGGTGACCGCCGGCGACCTGATGAACGCGCCCGCGGTGACCGTGCACGCCGAGGCCACCGTGGCGGAGGCGGCTCGCGTCATGGCCCGGCGCGGGGTCAAGCGGCTGCCCGTCGTCGACGGTACGGGCGTCCTCACGGGCATCGTCAGCCGTGCGGACCTGCTGAAGGTGTTCCTGCGTGCGGACGAGGAACTGACCGAGGAGGTGCGCCGGGAGGTCGTCGACCGTCTGTTCCCGCTCTCCGCCGACCACATCAGGGTCGAGGTCGCCGAGGGTGTGGTCACCCTGACCGGCTGGATCGACGGCCCGGAACCGGCACCGGTCGCCGAACGCCTGACCCGCGCCGTGGAAGGCGTGGTCGACGTCCGCTGCCGCCTCTGCCCGGTCTCGGTACGCGACGATCCGCACTGACGCGAGGCAGGCTCCTACCTGCCCCCTTTGGGTTCGTTCCGCCCCATTTTGGTCCGCTCTGGTACGTTCCGGCCCCCTCGCCCCCTCGCCCCCTCGCGGCGTCGCGCCGTTGCCCGCTGTGTACGATTGGCTACCGATTGCGTGCGGTTCATGCCGTTCTGGGCTGGGTATCCCTTTGCTATGAGTACGGAACCGATGCAGCTGGCCGCTCCCAGCGGCCTACTGAGTCTCGCGCTCTTCGTGGTGGCCGTGGCCGTGCTGGCGATGCTCGCCGGGGGCTTCTGGCTGGGCAACCGGGTCAAGTACCGCGAGTCGCCCCGGCCGCGTCCCGAGGAGCAGCCGAAGCTGCCACCGGAGGGTGCTGTGCACGAGATCCGGGAGAACCGCGAGTCGGAGGAGATCCCGCTGATGCCCAAGGGCGGCCGCCCGCTCACCCCGTACGAACTCAGCAACCAGCAGACCAGGCCGAGCACGTCCAAGGACCGGCCACGCTGGAGCAAGGGCTCCAGCGGCTCGTTCGGCGGCGGCGGGCTCGGCGCCCACTGACACCTGACAGTGCCCTGGACAGACCCTAGACAGTCCCGCGGCCCGCGTCGAGGCGACCGACGTGGGCCACGTTCCCGAGGTCCTCGGCGTCCTCGCTCGGCGTGGCCGCGAACCAGGCGTCGAGGATCTCCTTGAGCACCGGCTGCGAGGTCAGCCGGAGTCCGATGGCGAGGACGTTGGCGTCGTTCCAGCGGCGGGCGCCGTCCGCGGTGTAGGCGTCGGCGCACAGCGCCGCGCGGACACCGGGCACCTTGTTGGCGGCGATCGAGGCGCCGGTGCCGGTCCAGCAGCACACCACGGCCTGGTCGGCGGCGCCGGCGGCGACGTCGCGGGCGGCCGCCTCCGAGCAGACGGCCCACTGCGGGTCGGCCCCGGGTGCCAGCGCGCCGTACGCGCGCACGTCGTGACCGCGGCGACGCAGCTCTTCGACGAGGAGACGGGCGACGGGTTCGTCCATGTCGGAGGAGACGGAGATCCGCATGGTCCGGAGCCTAGTCGGTCACCGGCCGCGGCGCGGTGTCCGTGCGGGCCTCGATCGCGGTGAGGACCGAGGACATGTCGAGGCGGGCGTTGCCCAGCCGCACGCTCTCGCCGTAGAGCTCGCTGCTGAGGTCGAGCATGGGGGTGGCGATCCCGGCCGCGCGGGCCGCGTCGGCGATGAGCCGGGTGTTGGCGTAGGCGTCGGCGGTGGCGGCCTGGACGGTGAAGTCGTGGGCCGCGAGCATCGGGACCTTGACCCGGGTGACGCCGCTGCCCAGCTGGCCGGAGTCGACGACGGCACGGAAGGTCTCCAGGTCCAGGCCCTGCCGCTGGGCGAAGTGGACGGCCTCGGCCAGTGCCGCGAGGGTGGTGTCCAGGTAGAGGTTGACGGCCAGTTTCATGAGGACACCGGATCCGGCCGGGCCGCAGTGGACGGCCTCCCGGCACATCGGGGCGAGCAGCGGCCGCACCTCCGCCACCGTGTCCGGGTCGCCGCCGAGCATCGCGACCAGTTCGCCCGCCTCGGCCGGCTTGCGCGACCCGGAGACGGGCGCCTCGACGAAGCGGCCGCCGGCGGCCTCGATGTCGGCGGCGAGTCCGCGCGCGTACTCGGGTGACGTCGAGCCCGTCGACACGACGACCCGGCCGGCGACCCGTTTGGCGAAATCCGGTCCGCCCCGGCCCAGGACGGCGTCCGTCACCGTCTCGTCGACGAGCATGACGAACACGACACGGGCGTGGGCGAAGACCTCCTCGGCGCTCGCCGCCACCCGCGCCCCGGCCGCCCGCAACGGCTCCGCCCGCTCCGGCGTCCGGTTCCACACGACGAGCGGGGTGCCGGCCCGGGCGAGGTTGAGCGCCATGGGCTGCCCCATCACCCCGAGTCCGACGAAGCCGCACACCGGAGCACCGGTGCTGCCTGTCGCTTGTGTCATCGTCACAACTCCCGGCCGTCGTGCGGTGGGTGCGGATCACCGGCACCGGACGGTGCCTGGTGCGGGTGCCGTCAGCGGCCGACGGCGGGTTCGGAGACGTTCGCGGTGAGCAGGCGCAGCAACTGTTTGGCCGTGGCGTCCTGTTCGGGCGTCAGGCCCATCGCGTCGCCGATGGCCACCGGGACGGAGCGGGCGCGGTCCCGGAGCCCGGCACCGTCCGCGGTCAGCCGGATGGCGACGGACCGCTCGTCGTCGGGGCGCCGTTCCCGGGTGACCAGGCCGCTCGCCTCCAGGCGCTTCAGCAGCGGGGAGAGCGTGCTCGACTCCAGTTGCAGCGCGGCGCCGAGTTCGCGCACGGACACCGAGTCCTGGTCCCACAGGACGAGCATCACCAGGTACTGCGGATAGGTCAGCCCCAGCTCGTCCAGGAGCGGGCGGTAGCGCGCGGTCACCGCGCGGGAGGCGGCGTACAGCGCGAAGCAGAGTTGGTCGTCGAGGAGCAGCGAGCCCTCGGCCGGCTCGGCGGCGGTGCGGTCCACGGGGCGGCTCCTGGTTCCTGCGGCGTTCTGGCCGGTCACCACCTTAGCTTCCGGTCCCCTCGACCCCATGGAGCCCAAGCTCTTCGCATCCGATGACATCGGGCACCAACAGATCGACCCACGATAAGTAGCGCGCGACTTAATCGCGCGCTACTCTCTTTCTCGTGCCGCCGCCCCGGTGAACATCGCCGGGCACCCTTGCGTGCGGCACCCGATACCGAGGAGGCCGTCATGACCGACGCCACGCCCGTCACTCCGGTTCTCGAACCCGCCGCCCAGGCCTTCGTCGAGGCCACCGCCAACCCGCCCTACCTCTTCGACCTCGCTCCCGCCGAGGGCCGCAAGGCCGTCGACGAGGTCCAGTCCGGCGACGTCGCCAAGCCCGCTGTCGACGAGGAGTGGATCACCGTCGAGGGCGGCCCCACCGGCACCGTCCGCGCCCGCATCGTCAAGCCCGCCGGTACCACCGCCACCCTGCCCGTCATCCTCTACATCCACGGCGCCGGCTGGGTCTTCGGCAACGCCCACACCCACGACCGCCTCGTCCGCGAACTCGC
>NZ_JBVJNZ010000019.1:0-5055 GCF_055583445.1 Streptomyces sp. NPDC104761
TCCGCGACGACAACCCACCCGGAACACCCCCACCCCCCACACCAGACCCCACCGACCCCTCCGACCCCTCCACCACACCATCCACAACAGACATGAGATCCCCTTCGAGACGCTGAGATTCCGGGACGCCGAAACGCCGGGAGACGTCGACGGAAGGAATCCTGCGGCCGGGGCCGGGAGCTACCCAGACCCCAGATCCGACTCGCCTGGCGCTGACGGGCCGTGCCCTGGGTGGTCAGATCCTGACCACCCAGGACGGGAAGGAGACGGACCCCGCGTCCGTTGGACGAGGAGCACGGTCCATCGCACCGGATTCACGGGAGGGACACCCCATGCCTGACTTCTCCGAGCTGAGCGACTTCCTGCGCAGCCGCCGAGCCGCTCTCACTCCCGAGGAGATCGGGCTGCCGCAGTTCGCGGAGCGCCGCCGGGTGCCCGGTCTGCGTCGCGAGGAGGTGGCGCTGGCGGCCGGCCTGAGCGTCACCCACTACACCCGGCTGGAGCAGGGCCGCACGGTCCAGGTGTCCGACGCGGTCCTGGACGCCATCGCCCGCACCCTGCGGCTGACCCCGGACGAGTACAGCCATCTGATGGACCTGGCCCGGCCGGAGACGGCCACCTCCCGGCGCGTTCAGCCGCCGCGCGCCGCCTGCGCCGACCACGGGGTCCGCCAGCTCATCGACACCTTCGCCGACACCCCCGCCCTGGTCCTGGACCGGCACAACGACATCCTCGCCTGGAACGCCATGGGGCACCTGCTGCTGGCCATGCACCTGGACTTCGACGCGCCCGAACACCCGTCGCGGCGGCCGAACCTGACCCGGATGCTCTTCCTCGACGAACGCACCCGGGACCTGTATCCGCAGTGGCACGAGGAGGCGCAGCTCGCGGTGGCTTCCCTGCGGCTGGTGGCCGGCCGCTATCCCCAGGACAAGCAGCTCGCCGAACTGGTCGGCGAACTCATCATGAACAGCGAGGAGTTCGCGCAGCGCTGGGCCCGGCATCCGGTGCGCACGTGTGTCGCCGGCACCAAGGAGATGGTCCATCCCCTGGCGGGTTCCATGGAGTTGTCGTTCCAGAGCCTGCTGGTGCCGGGCGCGGCGGGCCAGCGCATGATCGCCTACACGGCCCGCGTGGGCACCGAGTCCGAGGCGGCGCTGCGCCTGCTCTCCTCCACTCTCCGGGTACCGGAGGCGGGCATCGGGACCCCCGTCCGCTGACCCTGTCCTCTGTCGTCCGTCCCCTCCCGCACAACCCCGGCAAGTTGCCGAAGCCGCCGGTCGTACG
Source organism: Streptomyces sp. NPDC104761 (assembly GCF_055583445.1). NCBI lineage: Bacteria > Bacillati > Actinomycetota > Actinomycetes > Kitasatosporales > Streptomycetaceae > Streptomyces > Streptomyces sp. NPDC104761. Next base: position 1,288 of record NZ_JBVJNZ010000019.1, read on the forward strand.
ACCGCATCCCTCGGACCACGGCGACGCGCAGGGCTAACGTCGCCGCGCGGTGACACCCCGGCCGGCCGCACCCCCCGCCGTCGGCCGGCCGGGGACCCATCGGTCACCGCGGGCGGTCCCGCACAGCCTCGCGCCTGTCCGCGCGGTACGGCCGCCCTCCGTCGCGAGCCCCGCGCATCGTCCCGGTGCGCGGCGGCCGAGGAGGACATATGCCACTGGCACTGCTGGCCCTGGCCATAGGTGCGTTCGGGATCGGAACCACGGAGTTCGTGGCCACCGGCATCCTGCCGCAGGTGGCCGACACCTTCGGGGTGTCGATCCCGTCGGCCGGTTATCTGGTCACCTGTTACGCGGTCGGCGTGGTCGTCGGTGCCCCCGTGACGACACTGCTGGGCACCCGGATGCCCAGGAAGACCATGCTCGCCCTGCTGATGGGCGTCTTCACGGCCGGCAACCTGCTCTGCGCGGCGGCACCGGACTTCGCGTTGCTGCTCGCCGGGCGGGTCCTGGCCTCCTTCGCGCACGGCGCCTTCTTCGGCATCGGCTCGGTCGTGGCGGCCGGTCTGGTGGCACCGCACCGCCGGGCCTCGGCGATCTCCCTGATGTTCAGCGGACTGACCATCGCCAATGTCGCCGGGGTCCCGCTGGGGACACTGGTCGGCCAGACGGCCGGGTGGCGGGTCACCTTCGTCCTGATCGCCGCGCTCGGCGTCCTCGGTGTCGCGGGGGTGCTCTGCTTCGTCCCCAAGGACCGGCGCCCCGAGGTGTCCGGCGTCGCCGGGGAGACCGCCGCGCTCCGCGATCCGCAGGTGATCCTCGCGATGCTGATGACCGTCCTCGGGTTCGGCGGGGTCTTCGCCGCCATCACCTACATCGCACCGATCCTGACCGATGTCGCCTCGTTCTCCGAGTCCTCGGTCTCCTGGCTCCTGGTGGTCTTCGGCTGCGGACTGGTGCTGGGCAACATCGTCGGCGGCCGGCTCGCCGACCGCCGGCTGATGCCGATGCTCGCCACCGCGCTGTCCCTGCTCGGGGTGACCCTGCTGTCCTTCTCCCTCGCCGCCTCCCACCAGGCCGCCGCGGTGGTCCTGATCTTCCTGATCGGCTTCTTCGGCTTCGCCACCGTGCCGCCCTTGCAGAAGCGGGTACTGGACAACGCGGCCGGGGCGCCCACCCTGGCGTCCTCCCTGAACATCGGCGCCTTCAACCTCGGCAACGCCATCGCCGCCTGGCTCGGCGGACTCACCATCGACGCCGGGTACGGCTACGCCTCCGCGAGCGCCGTGGGCGCGGCCATGGCGGCGGCCGCGGTCCTGGTCGCCCTGGTCTCCATCCGCCTCGACAACCGCAGGGCCCGCGGCGCGGTCCCCGCCCAAGAGCCCCTCGCCGGGAAGCCCTTGCCCGAGGACGCCCTGGACCCGGCCTCCTGAGCCGGCCCCGCCGCCCCGGAAGGATCCGCATGGCCGCGATGCGGAAGCGGCGGACACCGAAGCAACGGCCGGGGCCGCCACCCCCCACAGGAGAGGCCCCGGCCGTCGCGCGGCACGAGCCGCGCGGCGGCCCGTACTCTGTTCAGCGTCAGGAGTGCGTTTTCTGTCACACCTCAGGGCGTCACGAGTTAGTTGCACTTTGTACGGACGTGGACGGGGAGCGGTTTCAGGTCGTAACGTGCAGTTCGCGCCGGGCCGCGGAGGACGTATGACCACCGCAAGGATCCGCGGTCCCGAACACCGCAACCATCAATTGAGGAACCACGACGGCGAGAACCACAACCGTGAGAGCGGCGCCGGTTCAGGCCCAAAGTAGGGAACACACGGGTGCTGGGGGACGACGCGGAGTTGACCGCCGCGGTACGTGCTGCACAGGACGGGGACGAGACCGCGTTCCGCATCGTCTATCGCGCGGTGCAGCCCCGACTGCTCGGGTACGTCCGCACGCTGGTCGGCGAGCCGGACGCCGAGGACGTCGCCTCCGAGGCCTGGCTGCAGATCGCCCGCGACCTGTCCCGGTTCAGCGGGGACGCGGACCGGTTTCGCGGCTGGGCCGCCCGGATCGCCCGCAACCGCGCCCTCGACCACATACGGATGCGCGGCCGCCGCCCCGCGATCGGCGGCGACGAGACGGAACTGACCGGCCGGCCCGCCGAGTCGGACACCGCCGGCGAGGCCATCGAGGCGCTGACCACCGACTCCACCCTCTCCCTCATCGCCCGGCTGCCGCAGGACCAGGCCGAGGCCGTCGTCCTCAGGGTCGTCATGGGTCTCGACGCCAAGACCGCCGCCGAGACCCTCGGCAAGCGCGCCGGCGCCGTGCGGACCGCGGCCCACCGGGGGCTGAAGAAACTCGCCGAACTGATCGGCGCCGACCCCGAGACGGCGGACGTCCTCGATGCGCTGCCACCCCAGCGAGAACCGAACGCCCGTGCGGTGACGTCCGCGAGTGTGACGCATACGCGTTCGCGGACGCAGAAGGACATGTGATGGCCGACCAGCAGGACAAGTGGCTGAACCGGGTGACGGCGGAACGTCTGCTGCGCGGTGAGTCGCTCGAAGCTGTCGACGCCTCCGCCCGTGACCAGGCAGAACGCCTCGCCGACACGCTCGGCGCGCTCTCCGCGCAGGCCACGCCCGCCGCTGCCGAACTCCCCGGTGAGGAAGCCGCACTGGCTGCCTTCCGCAAAGCGCGCGAATCCGGCGAGGACGCCCGGACCGGTGCGGCCACGTGGCAGGGCCGGGGCGGGCGGACCGCCGACGCGGGCCTCTTCAGGATCGGCGCCGGTTCCCGGCCGGCCCGGGCGCCGGGCTGGGCCCGTCCCGCACGGCTGGGTCTCGCCGCCGCGCTGACCGTCGGCATGCTCGGCGGGGTCGCGGTGGCCGCGGGTACCGGAGTGCTGCCGACGCCGTTCGACGACAGTCACCCGGGACCGGCCGCCTCCGTCTCGGCCGCCGGTACCCCCGCACGCCCGCAGGGCTCGCAGTCGCCCGAGTCGCTGCTCGGCGGCGAGACCCGGACGCCGTCCTCCGGTGCCGCCTCGGGCGGCTCCGGGCAGCCCTCGCCCGACCCGTCCGGCCGGCGGAAGAACCGCGACACCGGCTCGGCCGGCGTCCCGGCCGGCGGGTGGAGCGGTGCCGTGACGTCCTGCCGCGCGATGCAGAACGGCAAGTCCCTCGGCGCCGACCGCAGGCGTGCCCTGGAGGGACTGGCGGGGGGCGCCGCCCGGGTGGACAAGTTCTGCAAGGCCGTCCTCGACACCGGGCTGAACGGCAAGGACGGCGTGGCCCGCGACGGCAAGGGCGACGACAACACCCAGGGCGGCCGGCACGACGGCAAGGGCGACAGCAGCGGCACGGGCGACGACGAGGGCCGGCCGGGCCGGGGCACCGGCGGCGGCAAGGACGGCGGCCGGGGCGACGACCACCGCCAGGACGGCGTGGCCACCCCCGCCCCGACCGCCTTCGCACCCGCGCGACCCGACCAGCCCCGCACCTCGCCCAGCCCCACGTACAGCGCGCTTTGACCTTTACGCGCCGCTGTGACCTGCGTTTTTGAAACCACCTGAACTTTTTTCCCGCAGGGTGTGACGTTTTCGGCGGCGGCGACGCAGTACAGAGTGAGCCGACTGGTCATCGGCCGTCGCACAGAGCCGGGGTTCCCCCCGTACCCGTGGCTCGTGCATCGGGGGGGGGGGGGGGGGGGGGGGGGGGGGGGGGGGGCGGGGCGGGAAGGAAACCCGCACCCCCCCCGCCGCACGAAAAAAAAAAAAACCAC
>NZ_JBVJNZ010000019.1:5065-140971 GCF_055583445.1 Streptomyces sp. NPDC104761
GGGAGGAGGGGGAGGGGGGGGGAGGGGTGGGGGGGCGGAAGGAGAGGGGTGTGTTTTCCGCTGCGGGTGTGGGGGGGGGTCGGGGGGGGGCGCCCCCCCCCCCCCCCCCCCCCCCCCCCCGCCCCGAACGTCACCCGCTCGTACCCGTTCACCAGGAGACGACGACCTTGTCGCCGTTCCGCACCTGCGCGAACAGATCCGCGATCGCCGTCTCGTCCCGTACGTTGACGCACCCGTGCGAGCCGCCCGCGTAGCCCCGGGCCGCGAAGTCGTAGGAGTAGTGCACCGCCTGCCCGCCGCTGAAGAACATCGCGTACGGCATCGACGAGTGGTAGAGCGTCGACACGTGGTGGCGGGACTTCCAGTAGACGTGGAACACACCCTCGCGGGTCGGGGTGTACTGCGCCCCGAACCGCACCGACATCGTCGAGACCGTGCGCCCGTCGATCATCCAGCGCAGTGTCCGGCTGGTCTTGCTGATGCACAGCACCCGCCCGGTCAGGCACCGCGGATCGGGCGCGGCGGCCGGCTGACCGCCCATCAGGTACAGCTCCCACTTCCCCGGCCTGTGCGTCATCCGGACCAGCCGCTGCCAGGTCACGGCGTCGGTCTCGCCGGTCCGCGGCAGCCCGCGCCTGCCCTGGAAGCCCGCGACGGCCTGGGCGGTGAGGTCGTCGTAGGTCCCCGTCGGCCCGTCGAACAGCCAGGCGACCTGGCGCAGCCGGGCCTGGAGCTCGCGGACGCCGGTGCCGGTGTCGCCGCGGGTGTACACGATGTGCGGCGGGACCGTCTCGACGGCGGACGGCGAGGGGGTGCCCGCGGTGGGCATGGTGGTGCCGGACGCGGTGGGAGGGGATGCGGTGGGAGCGGTGCCGACGGGTGCCGGGCTGTGCGGGAGGTCGATGTGGACGGGCGAGTGCCCCTTGGCGTCCCCGCCGCCCGCCGGCTGGACCGTGCACCCGCACAGCACGGCCAGTACGGCGGCCAGGACCCCCGAATACCCAGAGACCTTCATGCCGAGGATGCTTCCCCGCGTGACCGCCGCCGAACAAGGAGGCATCGTGGGAACCGACAGACGTACCGGCGTACCGGTGTATCGGCGTACTGCGGAGGTCACCCGTCATGGCCCGTGAGTCGGAGTCCGGACTGCCCATCGAGCCCGTCTACGGTCCCGGCGACCTGGCGGGCTGGGACCCGGCCGCCAGCCTCGGCGACCCGGGCTCGTACCCCTTCACCAGGGGCGTCTACCCGACGATGTACACCGGGCGCCCCTGGACCATGCGCCAGTACGCCGGGTTCGGCACGGCCGCGGAGTCCAACGCCCGCTACCGGCAGCTCATCGCGCACGGCACCACCGGTCTCTCCGTCGCCTTCGACCTGCCCACCCAGATGGGCCACGACTCGGACGCGCCCCTCGCGCACGGCGAGGTCGGCAAGGTGGGCGTGGCGATCGACTCGGTCGACGACATGCGGGTGCTGTTCGGCGGGATCCCCCTGGACAGGGTGTCGACGTCGATGACGATCAACGCCCCGGCGGCCGTGCTGTTGCTGCTGTACCAGCTGGTGGCGGAGGAACAGGGCGTACCGGCGGCGGCGCTGACCGGCACGATCCAGAACGACGTCCTGAAGGAGTACATCGCGCGGGGCACGTACATCTTCCCGCCCAAGCCGTCCCTGCGGCTGACCGCGGACATCTTCGGGTACTGCCGGACCGCGATCCCGCGCTGGAACACGATCTCGATCTCCGGCTACCACATGGCCGAGGCGGGGGCGTCCCCCGTGCAGGAGATCGCCTTCACCCTCGCCGACGGGATCGAGTACGTGCGCACGGCGGTCGCGGCCGGCATGGACGTCGACGACTTCGCGCCGCGCCTCTCCTTCTTCTTCGTGGCGCGTACGACGCTTCTCGAGGAGGTCGCAAAGTTCCGTGCGGCGCGCCGGATCTGGGCACGGGTGATGCGGGAGGAGTTCGGGGCGCGGGACCCGAAGTCGCTGATGCTGCGGTTCCACACGCAGACGGCCGGCGTGCAGCTGACGGCCCAGCAGCCGGAGGTGAACCTGGTGCGGGTGGCGGTGCAGGCCCTGGGCGCGGTCCTCGGCGGCACCCAGTCGCTGCACACCAACTCCTTCGACGAGGCGATCGCGCTGCCCACCGACAAGAGCGCGCGGCTCGCCCTGCGCACCCAGCAGGTGCTGGCGTACGAGACCGACGTGACGGCGACGGTGGACCCCTTCGCGGGTTCGTACGCCGTGGAGCGGATGACGGACGACGTCGAGGAGGCGGCCCTCGCTCTGATGGGCAGGGTCGAGGACCTCGGCGGCGCGGTGGCGGCGATCGAGCACGGCTTCCAGAAGGGTGAGATCGAGCGGAACGCCTACCGCATCGCGCAGGAGACCGACGCGGGGGAGCGGGTGGTGGTCGGCGTCAACCGGTTCCGGCTGGACGAGGAGGAGCCGTACGAGCCGCTGCGCGTCGACCCGGCCATCGAGACCCGGCAGGCGGAGCGCCTCGCGAGGCTGCGCGCCGACCGCGACCGGGCGGCCGTCGCCGCGGCACTCACCGCCCTGAAGAAGGCCGCCGAGGGCGACGACAACGTGCTGCCCCCGATGAAGGAGGCGCTGCGGGCGCGGGCCACGGTGGGGGAGGTGTGCGACGCGCTGCGGGACGTGTGGGGGGTCTACGTCCCGGCGGACGTCTTCTGACGGCTCCTTATGGCGAACGACACCCGGGGCGTTGTCGGACCCGCGTGCGAGACTGCTTCCCATGTTCGGCGTCATCGATCTCCCCACCTACCTGGCAGGACTCGTCCTGATCGTCCTGCTGCCCGGCCCCAACTCCCTCTACGTGCTCTCCGTCGCCGCCCGGCAGGGGATCCGGGCCGGTTACACCGCCGCCGCGGGTGTGTGGTGCGGGGACACCGTGCTGATGACGCTGTCGGCGGCCGGGGTGGCCTCGCTGCTCAAGGCCAACGCCGTGCTGTTCGGGATCGTGAAGTACGCGGGCGCCGGCTATCTCACCTGGCTGGCGGTGGGCATGCTGCGGGCGGCCTGGACGATGTGGCGGACGCGGAAGCAGCAGGCGGCGGAGCAGACGGCACCGGCCGCCGCCCCGGCGCAGGAGCGCCCGTACCGCCGTGCCCTGGTGATCAGCCTCTTCAACCCGAAGGCGATCCTGTTCTTCATCGCCTTCTTCGTGCAGTTCGTCGACCCGGGGTACGCGTACCCGGCGGTCTCCTTCGTCGTCCTCGGAACCTTCGCCCAGCTGGCCAGCTTCCTCTACCTCAGTGCCCTGATATTCAGCGGCACGAGGCTGGCCGACGCGTTCCGCCGCCGCAAGCGGATGTCGGCGACGGCCACCTCGGCGGCGGGGGTGCTGTTCCTCGGGTTCGCGGTGAAGCTGACGCTGGCCAGCGCCTGAGTCCGGGGTCACACGTGCACGCCTTGCCCTGAGCTGGTCCGGTGAAGCCCACGGTTCGGCAGCGCCCCGTCAGGGGCGCTGGGGGTACCCCCGGCCGAAGGCTGGGGGAGGAACTGCGCGACCAGCCACCACGGTGCCGCGGTCGCCGGACGGCATGTCGCGGCACTTGCGGCGGAGCGCTCAGGCGACGTCGACCATCCCGGTGCGCGCCGCGTACACCCGTAGCCCTTCCGCCGTCTCCCCTGCCCACCCCACATAACCGTCCGGGCGGACCAGGAACACCCCCGGGCCGTACGACTCCGGGGCCGGCAGGCCGCCGAGGCCGGCCACCGGTTCCGGGGCCAGCAGCGTCCAGTGCGGTCCCCGGAACGCGTCGAACATCCGCACCCCGTCGACGTTGCGCCCGTCGGGCGCCCGGTCGCCCGCCCGCACCGGTCCCGGGTTCGCCCGGGTCTCCTCGGTCAGCGAGGACTCCCGGTAGCCGATGCCCAGCTGGACCGTGGCCTCGCCCCGCCGGACCTCGCCGTTGTGGACGCTCGTCGAGAGGCCCAGCATGGCGGCGGCGTTCGCCCGGCGCTCCTCCTCGTAGGTGTCGAGGAGCGCGTCCGGGGCCCGCCCGGCGAGCACCGCGGCCAGCTTCCAGCCCAGGTTGTAGGCGTCCTGGACGCTGGTGTTCAGGCCCTGGCCGCCGGCCGGGGAGTGGATGTGGGCCGCGTCGCCGGCCAGGAAGACCCGGCCCACCCGGAACCGGTCGGCCAGCGCGGCGCGGGGCCGGAAGTCGGAGGCCCAGCGCACCTCGGTGACGTCGGCGGCGTCGAGGTGGCTGTACGTCGTCACCAGCCGGCGCAGGCCCGCCAGGGACAGGTCGGTCTCCGTGCCCTCGGGCAGCCGGGCGCCCAGCTGGAACTCGTCGGTGCCGGCCAGCGGGCACAGCGCCACACCGCAGCCGTCGTCGCCGACGAAGGTGTGCCAGTGCTCGCGGTCGAGGCCCCGCACCCGCAGGTCGGCCACGAGGAACGGGCTCGGGTCGACCGACTCGCCGGTCATCCCGACGCCGACCGCACGCCGTACGGCCGAACGCCCGCCGTCCGCCGCCACGACGTACCGCGCACGGGCCGTCGTGCCGTCGGTGAAGCGGGCGGTCACCCCCTCCGCGTCCTGCTCCAGGCCGGTCACTCCACGCCCGAACGCGACCCGGCCGCCCAGCTCCCGCAGCCGCGCGTACAGCACCTCCTGCGTGCGCCACTGCGCGACCATCAGCGGCTCGGTGTACGGCGCCCCCTCGTCCGCCGCCACCGCGTCGAACATCGGCTCCGTGCCGAGGGGTTCGCCGTCCTTCCAGAGCAGCCGGGGCGGGTAGGGGCCGCCGGCCGCGCGCATCGCGTCGAGCACGCCGAGGTCGTCGTACACCTCCTGCGTGCGGGGCTGGATCCCCTTGCCGCGCGAGCCCGGGAACAGCTTCTCGCCGGCCTCCACGACCAGCGCGTCCACCCCGCGCCGGGCGAGGTCGATCCCGAGGACCAGCCCGGTGGGCCCGGCGCCGACGACCAGTACATCCAACGTATCCATCACATTTCCCCTTAACGTCGTTAAGTACCGTCGACGAGTAGGCTGACCTTAACGCTGTTAAGCTGTCAAGCGTGAGTACGGAACGACGCGCCCCCCTCGACCGCCGCCGGGTCGCCGACACGGCCCTGCGCCTGCTGAACGAGGTCGGTCTGGAGGGGCTGACCCTGCGGGCCATCGCCAAGGAGCTGGACGTCAAGGCCCCGGCCCTGTACTGGCACTTCAAGGACAAGCAGGCGCTGCTCGACGAGATGGCGACGGAGATGTACCGCCGGATGGTCGCGGAGACGCGGCTCGACCCCACCGGGACCTGGCAGAACGCGCTGCGGACGGTGGGCCGCGGACTGCGCACGGCGCTGCTCGGCTACCGCGACGGAGCGAGGGTCTTCAGCGGCTCACGCTTCACGGGCATCGAACACGCCCCGGAGCAGGAGGCCTACCTCCGCGTCATGACCGAGGCCGGCTTCACCCTCGCCCAGGCGGCCCGGGCGGGCATGACGACGAACGCCTACACCATCGGCTTCGTCATCGAGGAACAGGGCGTCGTACCCCTCTCGGGCGAGCGCCGGGAGGGGTACGACGTCGAGGAACGGGCCCGCCTGATGGCCGACTTCCCGCTGGCGGCACAGGCGGGCAGGGAGCTCTTCGACGATTACGACCAGCACTTCGAGGAGGGGCTGGAGATCGTCATCGCGGGGATCGGGGCGCGGCGGGGCTAGAACCGGTCGAGAAGGCCGGAATCCCCGCCCTTCAGGGCGCGGAGCATGTCAGTGCATCGCCTTCCGGATGGCCCGGGTGAGCACCGGTGGCAGCAGGTCCCGGGCGACTCGGCGTGCCCTGCTGGGCCGGCGGGGCGGAGCGGCGGGGGCGGCCGGCGGGGCCGGGGGTGCGGGCGCGGGCTCCGGTTCCTCCGGGGCGTCCGCGTAGCGCGACGGCGGGAACTCCGGTGCCCGCATCCCCTTGGACTTCAGCCGTACGATCCGGTGCCCGGCCGCCGTCTGGGTGCTCAGGTGGCAGTCGGTCCGCTGTTTGATCATCTCCATCAGCGCCTCCTGCACCGGCTCGGGGTCGCCCCAAGTGCCGTACAGCTTCTGGGTGCTGAGGCAGATCGGGTTCAGTCCGCCGTTGAGGACGGCCTCCCAGGCCGCTATGGAGACACCTGGCGTGTGCTCGGAGCGGAAGTCGTCGAGGACCACGATGCCGTCGGGCACGAGCAGTTCGTGCGCCGCCTTTATGTCACCGTGCACGTGCTCGTACAGGTGCGAGGCGTCGACGTGCACGAACCGGCAGGAGCCGGGCGCGACTTCGGCGGGGACCACGGAGCTGGGGCCCTGCAGGACGCGGGGGAGTTCCTCGTGGAAGGCGAGGTAGTTCTGCTCGAAGATGCTTCGGGTGAGTTTGCTGTAGGACTTCGTCGACTCGGCGCGGTTCGCGTCGTCCGGGGCGTCGCCCTCGAAGAGGTCGCAGACCGTGTACGTCTCGCCGGCCCGCAAATGCCGGGCCGTGAAGATCGCGCTCTTTCCCATGTAGGTCCCGACCTCGAGGAGGTCGCCGCGCGTTCCGGCCTCTTCCTGGCGGCGCAGGAACCAGTCGAAGAGCACCTGGTCGAGCACCGGGAACCAGCCGGGGACGTCGTCGAGACGGCGAGGCGGTCGGGTCGTTTCCTGGGTGGTTATCGCCATGCGGAGAAGGCACTCCCTCGATACACGAAACGGCGGTCTGTGGAATCCCTGCGAAAAACCTGTGCGCAGGCAAGGTTCCAAGGTGCCTGCCCGCCGTGCCGGTCCGAAACCCAAGCAGAGATGAACGGCGGGCCAACATCAGCGTCAGGCGTTTTTCAGGGCCCGCTTCAGGCGCGGTCCGAGCGGAGTCTCCACGAACCGGTGGACGAGCCAGGCGAGCCCCAGCATCCCGAGGACCGTCACCGCCAGCGTCGGCCACGGCGGCAGCCCCCACGCCCGGTGCAGGACCCGGATAACGAACCAGCCCAGGTGCTCGTGGACCAGGTAGAAGGGATACGTCAGCGCCCCGGCGGTGGTCAGCCAGGGCCAGGCCGCCCAGCGTGTCCAGCCCGCCGCCACCGCGGCGACGGCGGCGAAGGCGAGGGTGACGAGGAGCATCACGACGTACGGGTCACGGGGCGAGCCCGGGTGCCACAGGCCCTGGGTCGCCGTGCGCATGCCGAGGATCCAGGAGAGCGCCACGATCCCCCAGGGCAGCAGCCCGTTGCCGAAGCGGTGGACGAGGTAGAGCGCCAGGCCGCCGACGAAGTACGGCGCGTACGCGGGCATCACGACCAGCTCGGCCCAGGCGCCTCCGGTCGCGGTGGACAGGACGGCGGCCATGGTCCACACCGAGCAGAACAGCACCACCCTGCGGTAGGTGACGCCCCGCAGGACCACCAGGAGCGCGAACAGGGCGTAGAAGCGCACCTCGACCCAGAGGGTCCAGCAGACGCCGAGCACGCGGGGCACCCCCAGCGGCTGTTGCAGCATGGTCAGGTTGATCAGGAACTCGTCGAGCCGCACCGGGTGCACCACCGCGGGCAGTGCCACGGACGCGCCGGTGATCAGCGCGAGCGCGACCCAGTACGCGGGGTAGAGGCGGGCGACCCGGGAGCGGAAGAAGTCGCCGAGGGAGCGGCCCCAACTGCTCATGCAGATCACGAAGCCGCTGATGACGAAGAAGAACTGGACGCCGAGGCAGCCGTAGACGGCCGCCCTGGACAGGGTCGGGAAGACGTGCTCGGGGTTCTGGTGCCAGGAGGCGGAGACGACGCCGCCGCGGCCGGCGTAGTGGTAGAGGCAGACCATCAGCGCGGCGACGAGCCGCAGTCCGTCGAGGGCGAGCAGGCGGGGGCGGGGCCGTCCGGGTGGGGCCGGGACGGCCGTGATCCGCGCAGGCGGCGAAGGCAGTGGGGGGGATGCGAGTGGCATGGTCCGGGACGCCTACCCGGGGACGAGCCTTTAATCATCCGATCGGCTCGGACATCGCCGGTACGAAGGAGGTGCACCGCCGTCACCTGGGTGAATCACCGGAATGCCACAGGCGGCTGCGCCGATAATTCATATGACGGTATTTATTTGTTCGTTCGCCGGCCATGCAATCGGCCGGCGAACGGCTGGTCCTGTCAGGGCTCAGTCGGACTTCAGCAGCCGGGCCGAGCGGTTGGACAGCTCGATGCGGATCGACTCCTTGCGGGCCAGCTGCCGTATCGCCCTGCCCCGGGCGCCGAGGTCCCCGGCCACGCGGGAGATCTCCGCCCACACCCGGCCCCGGTCGCCGCCCGCGATGGCCGCGGCGGACAGCAGCCGGAGCGCCCCGTCGGTCTCGCCGCGCGAGGCCCGTATCTCGGCCATGCCGATGAGCACGTCCACCGGCTGCCGGCGGCGCAGGATCTCCCAGCCCACGCGCAGCGCCTCGTCCTGCCGGCCGGCCGTGAAGTGCCGGGTGAAGTCCTCGTTGAGGTACTTGGCGTGCCGGGAGAGCACCGCGGAGAACGGGCCCTCGGCGTAGGCCGTCTCGTCGTCCGGCTCCTGTCCCTCCGGGGCGTCGGCCGCGACGGCGGCGGGCAGGGCGCGTGCGACGCCCTCGGGGCCCGCGAGGTTCAGCGCGGCCGTCATCCGGGCGGTGAAGGCGGAGATGTCGAACAGCTCCTCGACGTCCTGGTACTCCTCCTCCGCCACCTCCTCGTCGAGCACCTGCCGCAGCGCGTCCAGGGCCGCCGCGGGCGTGTACTCGGCGAAGGACCGGTAGCCGGGCACCCCCTCCAGCACCTCGCGGGAGCCCACCCGGTGGTAGGTGACCGTACGCAGCCGCTGCTGCACCGCCTCCACCACCGAGAGCGGCATCGGGTCGTCCATGCTGGACAGGAAGAACACGTCGGAGGCGGCGAGTTCCTCGCGCACCCGGTCGCGGGAGAGCGCTCCCATCCACTCGACGCGATCGGACAGCAGCGTCGAGGAACTGATCCGCCAGGTCCTGTGGCCGATCCAGGCGAACTCCCACGGCAGGCTCTGCGTGTAGGCGAGTTCCGCGACCCGCGAGAACAGGTCGAGGCCCTTGCGGTCCTGCATCGAGCCGACCATCACGATCCGCGGCCGCTCACCGGGCGTCCGCCGGGCCAGGGTGCGGTGGGTGTCCTGCGGGACGGTGTTGTAGACGACGACCGGGTCGCTCACGCCGAGCTGCCGGAACATGTCGGCCTGCGCGGTGGAGACGCACAGCACCTTGACCTTGGGCAGCACCTTGACCATCTCGGCGTGCCGCAGCGCGTGCTGCTCGCCCTCGAAGTTCATGACGTACTCGGTCTCGTGCGCGTACACCACCACGGAGCGGCCGAGGGCGACGAGCGCCTCCGTCAGCTCGTTGGCCAGCGGTGAACGCCAGAACGGGGCGAGGCTGTTGATCAGGACGACCTCGGTGTCCGCCAGGTCGGCCAGCACGTCCTCGGTGCGCGTGTAGACGCCGAGGTCGAAGTAACGGATGTCGACCGGGTTCTGGGCGAGCAGCGCCTGGGTGTAGGTGAGCACGGGGATCGCCACACCGGTGACGTAGGAGAACCCGAGGCCCAGCACGGCCAGCGAGCGCGGCCGGTTGAGCCGCTCCTCGACGGCGCGCAGGGCGCGGTCCGCACGGGAGCCCCTGGCCGCCGCCTCGACGGGTGCGGGCCGGCGGGGCACGGGCCGCGCCGCCGGGACCTCGGCCTCCTCGATACGGCGCAGCACGCGGGAGGGGACGTCGTCGTGGAAGGTGATGAAGTGCTCGACGGGCTCACCGTGCGCGTTGGGCGTGAACTTGCCCGCGCGCTGCAGTTCGGCGGTGACGTCCACGAGCTCGCCGACCGTGCCGGCGTTGCGCAGCAGCGGGTGGTTGATCGTCGGGAAGACGATGTTCAGCGCGGGCGGGCTGAACAGGATCAGCGGCGTGCCGGCCCGCAGCGTCTGCAGGTAGGTGGTGGAGAAGAAGGTGATCGCGAGGTCGTAGCCGTCGAGGGACTCGGCGTCCAGGAGCGCGCTCTCGTCGAGCACGGTCACGTCCGGCAGGGTCCCCAGCCAGTCGAGGTGGCCGCGGAGCGTGGAGGGGTGCGGCTTGATCTCCACCTCGCCGAAGCCGGTGAGCGCCTCGCACAGCTCGGTGAGCTGCTCCCGGTGGTCCTTCCTGGAGAGCTTGCGCTGGTCGCTGAGCGGCTGGTCGAGGACGACGATGCGCAGCGGCTCGCCGGGGCCCTTGGCATGCCGGTGGGTGGTGGAGCGGGCCGCGCGCAGCAGCTGGGGGTCGTCGCTGTGGCCGAGCGCGCCGGTGATGTGGACGGGCACGCTGCTGTCCGGGGAGCGGAACATCAGGTGGTGGGCGGTCGCCGGTCCCCACACGCAGACGGCGGCGGGGGACGAGGAGCCGTAGTACCAGTTCTGGTCGCGCAGACCCGGGTCGGTGCGCTTGAAGTGGAAGTCCAGGTGCCCGTCCTGCACGAGGACCAGCGGCAGCGTGTCGCGCAGTTCGCCGGCCACCCGGCGGCCGCGCTGCGACTGGTCGTTGAAGAACACCAGCCGGTCGACGCGCTCCTGTTCGGCGTACGCGCGGATGCGGTGGCCGACCTCCTCCAGGAACTCGTCACCGCTGATCGGCTCGTCGACCTGGAACAGGTTGTGCACCTTGAGGTCGTCGAAGCGGGCCGCCGCCTCCTGCTCGATCCATCCGGCGACATCGCCGTCCCGGTCTGCCGTGACCAAGTGGAAGGAGTGTGCCTCGGCTCCCGGCGCCTTCATGATCTCCGAGGTGAGACCGACGCCGTTGCGGTTCTCGACAAACACAGCGATACGCATGGACGCAATCAATCTTCAGTGGGGCGGTCACGTTTTTACCGTGATCACACCCGAACCTTCATGTGAGTGAATGAAATACGACCTCGTTCGGCCATGGGTCGAACCGGTTGGAAACCTTGGGTGAACTCTGGGAGACATCGGGTTGTGCGGCAGGACAAAAGCGAGATTCAGGCAAGTAAGAAGCCCCTCGTTCTCACAGGGTTTTCATACCTTGTGAAAACGAGGGGCTGGGGGAACGGACAGTTTCGTCACAGGTTGTGGCCGCGTGACGGCGCCTCTCTCCGGGTGCTCCGCGGCACCGCCTGTCAGCGCTTGACGGCCTTCTGCAGCGCCCGGGCGCGGCGGACCATGCGCCGGGCGGTGGAGTTGCGGGGGATGAAGGCGAGCCGCCCGGGGATGCCGCCGGGCAGACCGAGGGAGGTCAGCCGCTTGCGCTTGAAGTACCGCTTGGCGGTACCGTTCTCGTGCTTGCTGAGATAGCGTTCGGTCTCGGCGCGCAGCTGTGGGTAGATCTTCGGCTGCATGGCGAAGCTCAGGGCGCGGATCAGCTCGCCGAGCGCCGCCACGCTCATGCGCGGGCGCTGCTCCTCGACCGCCTTGCGGTCGGTGAGTTCAGGTACCAGTGCGTCGACCACGGTGACCGGGACGCGGTTGCTGTTCTCGAACGGCGTGAGCCTGTCGAGGAGGGTGTCGGTGCCGACGCGGGCGGTCTGCAGGCCGTACAGCGCGGACGCGGTGAGCAGTGCGGTGGAGAAGCAGCCGACGACCAGCGCGGGACGCATCCGCTGGTAGAGCACTTCGGCCAGGACCGTGGTGTCCAGGACGGTGAGGTCGACCTCGAGCTTCTCGGCCTCCTGCTCCAGGGTGCGGGCGAACCTGGCCGGGGCGGAGGGGTGCGGCTTGAACACGACCTTGGTGTGGCCGAGTTCGACGGCGCCCTTCAACATCCGGACGTGGAGGTTCTCCTCTTGCTCCGGGGTGAGGATGTCGAGTGCGGAGAGGTACTGGCCGAGCAGCAGGGCCGGTTCCTCGATCTCGGGCAACTCGTCTCCGCTGGGGGCGAGTTCGGCCAGTACCTTGGTGAACGCCGCGGTCGGCACGACCTCGCCGTCGACGCCGAACTCGGTGAGCAGCGTCGGCTTGAGGCCGGGCACCAGGTCGAGGTGGAGGACGCGGTCGACGCGGGTGCCGACCAGCGGGTCGATCTTGTTGCGGGTCGGGCCGTAGCTCATCAGGCCGTCGGCGTAGACCGTGACCGGGGCGCCGTTGAAGATCTGGGTGAGGCTGAGCGAGGGGTTGACCTGGATCGACTCGACGGCGAACTCGACGTCGTCGTCGCCCAGCTGCCACTCGTGGCGCAGGAAGCGTTCCCACAGGGGCATGTCCTCCACCCGGGGGGCCCAGCCGCCCGGGTGGAACGGGAAGATCGTCTCGTTGTACGAGATCACGTCGTCGAAGCGGTCGCGCAGCCGCTCGAAGCCCGGCGCCTCGTCCAGGCCCGGGGTGGTCTCGGGGGTCGCCGCGTTGTTGCAGACCAGCAGGATGTGCCGGTCGGCCGGGCGGAAGGCGCCGGAGTCCAGGGCGGCGGCGAGGGTGGCCGTGCCGTAGAGGGTGGACGCCTGGAAGATCTGGGTGGTCACGCGGCGGCTCCCGCGGGGGCGGGACGGCGGCGCAGCCGGCGCAGCTTGGTGGCGCGCTGGAGGTCCATGGAGTCCAGGGCCTCGTCCAGCACGTCCTGCGGCATGCGCCGCAGTGCGGCCGCACTCATGGATTTCAGCTTCTTCGCCACCGCGGGCTCGAACCTTTCGATGGATCCCAGGTGATGGGAAATGATGGCGCAATACGTGCGGACGGCCTTCGGCAGGAGTTCCTTCGCGTCGGCGTCCTGCGCCGTTTCCTCGATCACCTGGTCGAATGCGCGAATGAAATCGAGCTGACGGACGTCGCCGATCTGTGTGAGTGAAGAGGCTACGCCACGCCGGTAGAAGACGCCGAGCAGGTTCACCGCCGCGAAGGACCCGGCCTCCCGGTGCAGCTTCCAGATCCACGGCCGGTCCTCGGCCGTGCGCAGCCCGTCCGTGAAATGCACGAGCCCCTTGTCCACCAGGCGGCGGTGGTAGACGCCCGCCCACGCGTAGGCGTAGTCGACGGAGGTGGACCGGTCGGCGGGCAGGATGGCGTCCCGCGGGTTCAGCACGACGTCGCGGCGGCCGACGGGCACCCGGTGCACGATCCGGGCGCGCGCCGTGCACTGCACATGGTCGGTGCGGACGAAGTCGCAGCCCAGCGACTCGATCGCGTCGACCAGCCGGGGGTAGTAGCCGGGCGCCAGCCAGTCGTCGCCGTCCAGGAAGGTCACGTACTCGCCGCGTGCTTTGTCGATGCCGGTGTTGCGCGCGGTGGCCAGCCCTCCGTTCAGCTCGTGTCTGACATGGACCGCGCCGGGGAGCTCGCGCTCGGCCCGCGCGAGAATCTCCGGTGTCCCGTCGGTCGAGCAGTCGTCGACGAGAATGAATTCGAAGTCCTCACGCGCGTTCGCGCGCAGGCTCCTCAGGGTGTCGGGGGCGTATTGCTGCACGTTGTAGAACGGCACGATGACGGAGAGCTTGACCACGTGAAGGACGTTAGGGGGACGCCCGTCATCCGTCTTGACTGTCGCCTTGAATCCAGGTGAACGACGCGT
Organism: Streptomyces sp. NPDC104761; assembly: GCF_055583445.1. Classification (NCBI taxonomy): domain Bacteria; kingdom Bacillati; phylum Actinomycetota; class Actinomycetes; order Kitasatosporales; family Streptomycetaceae; genus Streptomyces; species Streptomyces sp. NPDC104761. The sequence continues at coordinate 18,558 of NZ_JBVJNZ010000019.1, forward strand.
GGCGAAGCTGTGAACCAGGCAATTTTGAGGGCTTATCCCGGGCTGATTCCCCATCCGGAGGCGTGTTGTTAACCTTTTGTTGGATTCGGGTTCGGGAGTTCCTCGGAATGGCTTCCTAGCGTCTTCGGTGTGCCAGCAAGTGCAACGAAGTCCCTGCGGGTGGCCGTCCTGGCGGACTCCGACACCCGGTGGAAGTGGGGGGCGCTCACCGCGAAGCGCCTGATTCCCAACGAAGCCGACCATTCGGACGTCCGGCTCGACGGCTACCTTCTGCGCGGCCGTGCCACCCCGACCGCCCGCCAGCTCCAGGAGGTCGGCGTCCACGCGGACTCGCTCCGCGAGGTGACGGCCGTCGAGTTCCTGAGAGAGATGGACCGGGAGTCGTACGACATCCTCGTCCTCTCCCTCGTCGGCGGCGGCACGCAGGCCATGCTGCACGGGCTGCGCAGCGCCTGGGCCGGCCGGCAGAAGCGGCCCGTCGTCGTCACCGGCTATGTCGGCGTCGTCTACGAGAAGCTCGCCGACGGCCTGCTGCTGCGGCACGGCGCGGACCTCGTCCTCGCCAACTCCCGCCAGGACGCCGACCGGTTCCGGGCGGTGTACGACGGGGTCGGCGCCGACTCCTCGTCGGTGACCGAGGTCGCGCTGCCGTTCCTCGGCGGGGCGCCCTACGAGGGCGAACACGACCCGTACACCGTGGTGTTCGCCGCCCAGCCCTCGGTCCCGGACAGCCGCAAGGACCGCACCTACCTGCTCGGCCGGCTGATCGAGCACGCCCGCAGGCACCCCGAGCGGGAGGTGCTGCTCAAGCTGCGCTCCAAGCCCGGCGAGCACACCACCCACATCGAGGAACTGCCGTACCAGAAGCTGGTCCAGGGCAGGGACGTGCCCGCCAACTTCCGGCTGGTCTACGGCCACATGGGCGACGTACTCGATCGCACCGACCTGCTCGTCACGATGAGCTCGACGGCCGCCCTGGAGTCCCTGCACCGCCGGATCCCCACCGTCGTCCTCACCGACCTCGGCATCCGCGAGGCGCTCGGCAACCACCACTTCGTCGGCTCCGGCTGCCTCGCCTCCTGGGACCAGCTCGACGCCGGACACCGCCCGGTGCCCGACGCCGAGTGGGTCGCACGGCAGGGCGTCGCGGCCGACGGCAGCTACGCCACCGCCTTCGACGCGGCCCGCGAACGCATCGCGAAGCTGCTGGCACGGCCGGGCGGGCTGCCGCCGCTGAACCCGTACTACACACCCGAGACCGCCTCCGGTTACCTGCCCGGCCTCCTGGCCCGCCACCACCTCGGCCCCGACGGCGTCCCGCTCCCGGGCGCGCCCGCCGCCGACAGGGCCCCGGGCCCCGTCCGCCAGATCGTGCGCCGGGCCGCCCGCGGCGCCTACCGCCACGGCGTCCAGCGGGTGGCCCCCGTGATCCGCCGAATGGGAGAGCTGTGAGCGACCGGATCCCGCGTCAAGGAGCCCCGCTCCGAGCGTCCGAAGGAACTGAGCCGATGTCCCACCCCGAAGGGGCCGTAGTGCCCCGCGTCCTCGCCGTGATCCCCGCCCGGGGCGGCTCCAAGGGCGTCCCCGCCAAGAACCTCGCCCCGGTCGGCGGCGTCCCGCTGGTCGCCCGCGCGGTCCGCGAGTGCGTCGCCTCGCGACTGGTCACCGACGTGGTCGTCTCCACCGACGACCAGGCCATCGCCGCAGCCGCCCGCTCGGCCGGCGCCGAGGTCGTGCTGCGCCCGGCCGCCATCGCCGGCGACACCGCCACCTCCGAGGCCGCCGTCCTGCACGCCATGGACGCCCACGAGGCGCTGCACGGCGCCAGGGTCGACGTCGTGCTGCTCGTGCAGTGCACCAGCCCCTTCATCGTCCGCGAGGACATCGACGGGGTGGCCGGCGCGATCGTCGACAACGGCGCCGACACCGCCCTGACCGTGGCCCCCTTCCACGGCTTCGTCTGGCGCGACGAGGTGCACGCCCCGGTGCCGGCGGGCGACGGCGAGGCCGCCGCCAGCGGTGGCTTCGGCGTCAACCACGACAAGTCGTTCCGCCCGCGCCGCCAGGACCGCCCCCAGGACTTCCTGGAGACCGGCGCCGCCTACGCGATGCGCGCCGACGGCTTCCGCGAGCACCAGCACCGCTTCTTCGGCCACACCGAACTGGTGCGGACCGACCCCGCGCGCGTCCTGGAGATCGACGACCCGCACGAGCTGGCCCGCGCCCGCGCCCTGGCCCCGCTCTTCGACGCGGACCGCCCCGGCGCGCTGCCGACCGCCGACGACGTCGACGCGGTCGTACTGGACTTCGACGGCACCCAGACCGACGACCGGGTGCTGATCGACGCCGATGGAAAGGAGTTCGTCTCCGTGCACCGCGGCGACGGACTCGGCATCGCCGCCCTGCGCAAGAGCGGGCTGAAGATGCTGATCCTCTCCACGGAGCAGAACCCGGTCGTCGCCGCCCGGGCCCGGAAGCTACAGATTCCGGTCCTGCACGGCATCGACCGCAAGGACCTCGCACTCAAGCAGTGGTGCGAGGAGCAGGGCATCGCTCCCGAGCGCGTGCTCTACGTCGGAAACGACGTCAATGACCTCCCGTGCTTCGCCGTAGCCGGCTGGCCCGTGGCGGTCGCGAGCGCCCACGACGTCGTACGCGGCGCCGCACGCGCGGTCACCACCCTCCCCGGCGGTGACGGCGCGATCCGAGAGATCGCCAGCTGGATCCTCGGCCCCTCTCTCGATTCCCTCCCGAAGTAAGGACACCCCACAGTCATGAGCAACTCCCGCCTGCGCCAGTTCGGTTCCCGTGAGGTCGGCCCCGGCAAGCCCGTCTACATCTGCGGCGAGATCGGCATCAACCACAACGGTGAGCTGGAGAACGCCTTCAAGCTGATCGACGTCGCCGCCGAGGCCGGCTGTGACGCCGTCAAGTTCCAGAAGCGCACCCCGGAGATCTGCACCCCGCGCGACCAGTGGGACATCGAGCGCGACACCCCCTGGGGCCGCATGACCTACATCGACTACCGCCACCGCGTGGAGTTCGGTGAGGACGAGTACCGCCAGATCGACGAGTACTGCAAGAGCAAGAACATCGCCTGGTTCGCCTCCCCGTGGGACACCGAGGCCGTCGCCTTCCTGGAGAAGTTCGACGTCCCGGCCCACAAGGTCGCCTCCGCCTCCCTCACGGACGACGAGCTGCTGAAGGCGCTGCGCGCCACCGGCCGTTCGATCATCCTCTCCACGGGCATGTCGACCCCCAAGCAGATCCGCCACGCGGTCGAGGTCCTCGGCTCCGAGAACATCCTCATGTGCCACGCCACCTCCACCTACCCGGCGAAGGCCGAGGAGCTGAACCTCCGCGTGATCAACACGCTGGAGAAGGAGTACCCGAACGTCCCGATCGGCTACTCCGGCCACGAGACGGGCCTGCAGACCACCCTCGCCGCGGTCGCGCTCGGCGCCACCTTCGTCGAGCGTCACATCACCCTCGACCGCGCCATGTGGGGCTCCGACCAGGCCGCCTCCGTGGAGCCGCAGGGCCTCACGCGTCTGGTCCGCGACATCCGCATCATCTCCGAGTCCCTCGGCGACGGCGTCAAGAAGGTCTACGACTCCGAGCTCGGCCCGATGAAGAAGCTGCGCCGCGTCACCGGCCTCGTCGCCGAGGCGGAGATCGCCGCGGCCGCCGGCGAGCCGGTCCAGGTCTGACACCTCTGTTGTTACGACGACGGGACGGTCGTACGTCGATGAGCCCCCGCGCCGGGAACACCGGCCCCCACACACTCGCCTTCGTCGAGAGTCCGGTGCAGCTGCTGAACGTGCTGGAGTGGGCGCATGTCCACGCCCTGCGCGGGGCGGCGGACCCCGTGCCGGCCGTACCAGGACAGGTACGGCGCCCGGCAACCGGCATATCTGCACCCGGCGCGGAGCTCACGATCGTCGTCCTGTCCCCGACGGACCCCATGACCCGGGGCCAGCTGCGCCGTATGGCGGACCTGGCACGGGACGAGGGATACCGGGTCCGCTGGGAGGAAGCACGGGGCGGTACCGCCGCCCCCTTCCAGACGATCGGCGGCCTGGCGGGCTCCCTCCGCCGGGCCGACCGCATCGTGATGGGGGACCCCTTCTCCCGCTACGTACAACTGCTCCTGACCATCACCCGCGCCCGTGACCTGGTCGTGGTCGACGACGGCACGGCCACGATGGAGTTCGTCGCCCAGCTGGCGCGCGGTGAACGCCTGGTCCGCTGGCACCGCAAGGGCGGCCGGCCGGGCGCCCGCGACCTGCTCTTCGCGCCGGTCTCCTCCTCCGCGCGCCGCCGCCTCACCCCGAGCGCCCGCCGCCGGGTGGAGGTCTTCTCCTCCATGCCGGTGACGGAGACGCCGGCCGGGGTGACGGTCACCGCGAACGACTTCGGCTGGACCCGCGCCCGCTTCGGCCCGCCGCGCATCACCAAGGGCGCCGACATGGTCGGCACCTCCCTGGTGGAGACGGGCGTCGTGGACGGCGACCGCTACCTGGAGGCCGTCCAGACCCTGGCCAAGGCGCACGGCGCGACCCGCTACTTCGCGCACCGCCGCGAGAGCACCGAGAAACTCCACCGGCTGGCGGCCGAGACGGGCCTGGAGATAGTCCGCCCGGACCTCCCCCTGGAACTGATCGCCCGCCGCGGTCCCATAGGCCGTACGATCCTCAGCTTCCCCTCGACGGTCGTGCACACCCTCCCGCTGGCCCTGGCCGGCACCGGCGTCCGCGTGGCCGTCTGCGACATCGACCCGGCCTGGCTGACCGAGAACGCCTCCCCACGCGCCCAGGGCTTCCTGTCCGGGGTCACGGGGACGGCGAAGGACGTCCACCGGCTGGCGGCGGTAGCGGGCCCGGCCTGACCCCGGGCACGGTGGTGCCGCATGTCGTCCGGGCCGGCACCGAACGCACCACCTCCTCGTCACATCTGCCTCCCGGGGTCCGTCAATGCGGTGACAGCGACACCGAAGCGCTCACTGAGGAGACGACGATGGAAGCACGTTCGATCACGGCAGAGGTTCCGATGACCCCGCGGATGACCGACGACCCGGCGCAGCTCGTCCCCGAGCTGGCGGACGTGTCGGCGGCACTCTTCCGGGTCACCGGCAACGGCTCGGTCCCGCGTTCCACGATCAGCCTGGTCCAGCTCCGGGCCGGTCAGATCGTCGGCAGCACGTACCTGGCCGTCCTGCACACGGGTTTCCTGCGCAAGGCCGGGGAGACGGAGGAGCGGATCACGTCCCTGGCGTCGTGGCAGGACTCGCCGTACTTCACGGCGGCGGAGCGGGCGGCGCTGGCCCTGACGGAGGCCGTGCTGACGCCTCCGGTGAACGGCGAGCGGGTCCCCGACGACCTCTATGCCCAGGCGGCCGAGGTGTACGAGCCGAAGGCCCTGGCGACCCTGATGTTCGTGATAGGCCAGGTCAACTTCTTCGTCCCGGTCGCCCTGATCGCCAAGCCGGTACCGGGGCGGGCGTTCAACGCACCGTGGAAGTGAGGCGGTAACCGGACAGGCGGCTCAGGAGCTGCGGGCGGGCCGGGGGTATGCGCCCGCCCGTAGCCGCGCTGACCGTAGTGGGCGTACTGTCGGCTGATCGTTTGACTGTGGTGCGGAGTGGGGGATTGCTGTGGGGCTGATGGACCGCATCCGCGGTGAGTTCATCGACATCATCGAGTGGACCGACGACGGCCGGGACACCATCGTGTGGCGCTTTCCGCGCTACGGCAACGAGATCAAGATGGGTGCCCGGCTCGTGGTGCGCGAGTCGCAGGTGGCCGTCTTCGTCAACGAGGGCCGGCTGGCCGATGTCTACCAGCCCGGCACGTACACCCTATCGACCCGGAACATGCCGGTCCTGTCCACCCTGAAGGGCTGGAAGCACGGCTTCGAGTCGCCGTTCAAGGCCGAGGTCTACTTCGTCACCACCCGGCAGTTCACCGACTTCAAGTGGGGCACCCAGAACCCGGTGATCCTGCGGGACGCCGAGTTCGGCATGGTCCGGGTGCGTGCCTTCGGCACCTTCGCCGCCCAGGTGGTGGACGCCGCCGCACTGCTGCGCGAACTCGTCGGCACCGACCCGCAGTTCCGCACCGAGGAGGTCGGCGAGCACCTGCGCCGGCTGATCGTATCCAAGCTGGGCTCCGCGCTCGGCGCCTCCGGCGTGCCGCTGCTCGACCTCGCCGCCAGGCAGGACGGCATCGGGCAGCAGCTGGCCAAGGCACTGACCCTGGAGCTGTCCGCCACCGGCATCGCCATTCCCCGGTTCTACATCGAGAACATCAGCGTCCCGCCGGAGGTCGAGGCGGCGATCGACACCCGCTCCCGCATGGCGATCACCGGCAACCTCGACGACTACGCCAAGCTCCAGGCGGCCGACGCGATCCCGCTCGCCGCCGCCAACCCCGGCACCGGCGGCGAGGCACTCGGCCTGGGCGTGGGCATGGCCTTGGGACAGCGAATCGTGCAGAGCACCTCCGGTGCGGCCGCTGCCGCGGTCCCGCCGCAGCCCGCCCCCGCCGCCGCTCCGGCCGACGTCCCGCCGCCGCTGCCCACCGCGCCTCGCTGGTTCATCGCGGTCGGCGGACAGCAGCAGGGCCCGTACGACGAGAGCGCCCTGGCCGGGCAGGTGGCGGCCGGCAACCTGACCCGGACCACCCTGGTCTGGCGCAGCGGACAGGCCGCCTGGCAGCCCGCGGACCAGGTCCCGGAGCTCGCTTCGCTGCTCGCCGACGTCCCGCCGCCGCTGCCCCCGCAGGGCTGAGAACGGAGAAGTGAGTTGACGGATCAGGACGTCGTGCCGGCGCCCGACCGGGCGTTCCAGTGCGAGGCGTGCGGCGGGGTCAGCGAGTACGCGCCGGGGACCTACGCGCTGCGCTGCCCGTACTGCAGGCACGAGCAGGACATCACGCCGGTACCGCGGCAGGTGACCGAGCACCCGATCGATGAGCTGGCCGCGCTGCCCCGGCGGGCCGTCGCACCCGGCCGGACGAAGGTGTACACCTGCCCCGGCTGCCATGCGGTGACCGAGAGCGACACGCTCAGCGACAAGTGCCAGTTCTGCGCCACGCCGCTGGTCTCGGACGCGTCCGGCACCGAGCGCGTGGTGCCCGAGGCGGTACTGCCCTTCGGCGTGGACCGCGAACAGGCCCGTGCGGCGCTGGCGAAGTGGACCACGTCCCGCTGGTTCGCGCCCGACGAGCTGAAGAAGGTCGGCGAGGCGGAGACCTTCCGCGGCAGCTACCTGCCGCACTGGACGTACGACGCGCAGACCACCACCCATTACACCGGCGAACGCGGCGAGCACTACTGGGTGGAAGAAGAGGACTCCGAGGGCAACACCCGGCGGGTGCGGCACACCCGCTGGCACCACACGTCCGGGACGGTCGGCCGGTTCTTCGACGACGTGCTGGTGCCCGGCAGCGGCCAGGTGCCGGTGAAGGAACTGGACAAGCTGACCCCCTGGCCGCTGGAGGAGGCGGTTCCCTACCAGGAGGAGTACCTGGCGGGCTTCCGCACCGTCCGCTACGACGTCGAGCCGGAGGCCGGCCTGGAGTCGGCGAAGGCACGGATGGCACCGGTGATCCGCGCCGACTGCAAGCGGGACATCGGCGGCGACGAACAGCGGGTGCACTCGGTCTCCACCGCGTACAGCGACCTCACCTACAAGCTGGTACTGCTGCCCGTCTGGTTCCTGACCTACATCCACGCCGGCAAGGCATGGCCGGTCATGGTCAACGCCCGCACCGGCGAGGTCATCGGCGAACGGCCGTACAGCGCCCTGAAGATCACCCTGGCATCGGCGGGCGCCGCGCTCCTGATCGCCCTGGTGGTGCTGCTCGTGGTGATGCTGCGCAACTAGGGGCGCGGTACGTCCTTGAGGGCTGCGACGAAGGGGGCGAAGGACGCGGGCGGGAAGGTGAGGGTGCCGGCGGTGGGGTCCTTGGAGTCGCGGACGGATATGCGGGTGGGGGAGGCCGCTATCTCTACGCAGGAGTCGCCGTCGCCGGGTCCGGAGTAGGACGACTTCCGCCAGGTGTCCATGGGGGGTGCCTCACAGCTCTCTCGCCAGCTTGCGGATGAAGTCACGCGAGCGCTCGGGGTCGAGCGACGCGGCCTCCACCTTATGAAAGAGCGTTCGAAAGGCGCCGAGCTGTGCCTCGGAGTTGATGAAGGCAGCGCCGTGCGGGCCGTCGCGGACGACGGTGTCCAGCTTCGGTACGGCGCCTCCCGCGTAGGTCATGGCGCTCGCGGCGCTGGTGAACCCCTCCAGCTGGAAGGGGATGACACGGACGGTGACGTGTTCCGCCTCCGACGACTCCAGGACATGTGTGAGTTGAGTCCGCGAGGTGTTGCGGTCGCTGACCATGATGCGCAGCGCGGCCTCGTGGATGACTGCCTCGTACGGGGTCTGCGTCAGAGTTGCCGCGCGGCGCATGCGGTGACGAACGCGCAACTCGATGTCCTCGGTGGAGAGCGCCGGAACACGATCGGAGAATACGGCGCGTGCGTAGTCGGCCGTCTGGAGGGGACCGGGGATGAACAGGAACTGGACCTCCTTCAGGAACGTGGCGTGGTACTCAAGCTCGGCGAGGTCGAGGAACGGCATCGGCAGCAGTCCCCGGTACTCCTCCCACCAGCCTGCGGTGCGGTCGGTGGCCATGGTCACCAACGCGTCGATCAACTCGGCGTCGGCGCAGGAATAGTGAGCGGCGAGACGCCGTAGCCGCTTCGCGCTCATCCCTGCGATGCCCGACTCGATCTGGCTGATCACTGGAGCGGTCACTCCGAGCAGAGAGGCTGCCTCCCGAGCTGTGAGGCCCGCCGCGTCCCGGAGCCTGCGCAGCTCGACCGCCAGGCGCAACTGGCGCGCCGTCGGCTCGGTCCTCAGTGCCATCGACTGCCCTCCCAAAGCGCTTGAGCGCGTGGCTCGTTCGGGGTCACCTTACGGGAGCGGCTTGCGATGCATAAACAATTAGCCCTACCGTCGGTGACGGAACGGACACGCAGTGGAAGTGCACCGCACCTTTCCCGTGCGGCGATGCCACCGTGCGTGAAATCCCCTTCGCCTGACCGGAGTTGATGACGCATGCCCGAGACCTGGGACTACACGCTCTACGTCCCCAACGACCCGAGAGCGGTGACGGTCTCCCGTCGCACCCTGCGCCTGATCCTGACGATGCACGGGCTCATCGGCGTGGTGGACACGGCGGAGCTGCTGGCGGCGGAGCTGGTCTCCAATGCCGTACGGCACACGAAGGGGCCGGCCGCGCTGCGGGTTCGGCGCTCCCCGGAGGGCGTGGTGTGGATCGGGGCGTGGGATGCGGATCCCGTGCCTCCCGAGCCACCGGGGGTGGCCGCCGGGCTCGACGAGGCCGGGCGGGGGTTGGGGCTGGTGGTGGCGTGTGCCGACTGCTGGGGCTGGCAGCCGTCGGCCCGGTTCGGGGAGCGGGGCAAGTACGTGTGGTGTGAGTTGGGAGTCGCTGACGGTGCGTCCGCTGGTGCTGGGGCCGGAGAACGTGCCGGTGGTCGCGGATGAGCGGGAGGCGGTAGGGGACGTACCTCTTGCGGTGCTGCCTGGTCGATCCCCGGGCGAAGCAGATGTGGAGGGACTGCGAGAGCGGGTGGACGCCTGTACGGAGCTGGACCAGCTGGAGGTCTGGGCCCAGCGCGCAGTGCACGTCACGGACGCCACGGAGCTGTTCGTCGAGGAGTGACCGTCGGGGCCGCCCGCTTCTTCGGAGTGTCGTGCCTCCGTGAGCCGCGTTAAGGGCGCTACGCGTCGCCTTCGGCGATGACCCTCCGGGTCACCCTTGACCCGGCTCGCTCCGGCACGGGGGAGAAGCGAGCGGGCGGCCTGGGATGGCGGGGGCTCCGCGGAGGTTTGCGGGGCCGGGTGCTGTGTGCGTGCCGTCGGTCGGCGGGCGCGGGGGCGGCTTGCAGGGGTGCGGTGGTCCGGCGGCTTGCGGTGGGTGGTGGGTGGTGGGGCGTGGGGAATGGTGGATGTGTGCCGTCTGGGGGGCGGAGGGCGTGGGGTGGGGGTGGCACGGATCCTCCTGTCACGGTGCGGCAGGTGTCCCCTCGCTCCGCCTGGGAAGTCGGGGGGTAAACAGCTTGCCGCGTGCGGGCGCGGCGTGGGTGGAGGGCGGCTTTGCGTGCGTACCGTCGGTGTGGAGGAAGAGCTTCTGCTCGTCGACCCGGACTCGGGTGAGCCCAGGGCGTCGGCCGCGGCCGTGCTGGCGCGGGCCTCGCTGGTGGATCCGGGGCAGGACGTGTTCGAGAAGGAGCTCTACGGGCAGATGCTGGAGTTCGCCACCCATCCGCAGTCGGACATGGCGGAGCTGGGGGAGGAGATCGTCCGGTGCCGTAAGGAGGCCGCCAGGCTCGCCGGCGAGCTGGGGTGTGCCGTCGTCGCGCTCGCCACTTCGCCGCTGCCCGTCAGTCCTTCGATCAGCGTGAACCCGCGCTACCAGTGGCTGGCCGAGCAGTACGGCATCGCCACCCGGGAGCAGCTGGTGTGCGGATGCCATGTGCATGTTGCCGTGGAGTCCGACGAGGAGGGGGTGGAGGTCCTCGACCGCATACGGCCGTGGCTGCCGGTGCTCGTCGCGATCAGCGGGAACTCGCCCTTCTGGCAGGGCAACGACACCGGCTACGCCAGTTACCGCAGCCGGGTGTGGTCGCGCTGGCCGTCCGCCGGTCCGGCGGAGCTCTTCCGGTCCGCCGAGCGGTACCACCGGCTGGTCGCGGACATGGTGGCCACCGGCGTGATCCTGGACGAGGGGATGGTCTACTTCGACGCCCGGCTGGCCCAGCGCTATCCGACCGTGGAGATCCGGGTCGCCGACGTCTGCCTGCGCGCCGGGACCGCCGTGCTCGTGGCCACCCTCGCCCGCGCGCTGGTGGAGACGGCCGCGCGGGAGTGGCGGGCCGGGCGGCAGCCCGTCGACCACGGGGTGGGGCTGCAGCGGCTGGCCGGCTGGCGGGCCGCACGGTCCGGGCTCGGCGGTGAACTGCTCGATCCCGGCACCATGCGGCCCCGCCCGGCCCCCGCCGTACTGGAGTCACTGCTCGCGCACACCCGGGACGCCCTCGACGGCAGCGGTGACCTGGCGGCCGTGGAGGAGGGCGTGGAGCGGCTGCTGCGGTGCGGTAGCGGCGCCGACGAGCAGCGGGAGCTGCTGGCGGCCTCCGGGAGCCTGCGGGACGTCGTCACGGGGTGCGTGCAGCGCACCCAGGAGTGACGCCCCCGCATCTCCCCGGGGGTGACGGTCGCCCGGTCAGCCCGGCTTGCGGGCCAGGACGAACGCCCGGGGACTCTTCTCCGGCCCCACCGGCTCCCGGATCAGCGTCGCCGCCACGTCCAGGCCCGCCTTGGCGAGCATGTCGCTCACCACGTACGCGGGGCGCCAGTAGTAGCGCAGGTCGATCTCGTGGCCGAAGCGTTCGGTGAGGTGGAGGCCGGGTGTCTCGCCCTTCTGGAACGACAGCAGGACGTGACCGCCGGGGACCAGGACGCGGTGGAAGCCCGCGAAGGCCGCCGGGAGGTGGTCGTCGGGGACGTGGATGATCGAGTAGAGGGCGACGATGCCGCCGAGGGTCTCGTCGGGCAGGTCCAGGGAGGTCATGGAGCCCCGGTGGAAGCGCACGCCGGGGTGGGCCTCGCGGGCCAGGGTGACCATGGCGGGCGAGAGGTCGATGCCGAAGGTCTGGACACCCAGGTCGTTCAGGTGGGCCGTGATGTGGCCGGGGCCGCTGCCCAGGTCGGCCACGGGGGCGGTGCCGTTCGCCGTCACCAGCGCGGCGAAGGCGGCGATCATGGACATGTCCACAGGCAGGTCCGGGATGCCGGGAAAGGCGGCGGCGTAGTCCTTGGCGATCGTGTCGTAGGACGTACGGGTGGTCTGTATGAAGTCGGTCGTCTCCGGGTCCGTCACGGTCGCGCACGCTACCGGCCAGGCGGGGCCCGTGTGGCGAAGTCACGGTTGCGGCCCGGTCCCGTTTCGGTGGGTGGACAGGACGGGCGTGATCGTCGCCTGGCGTGGTATCCGTGGAAGAGGAAACATACGTGTTACCCAGCCACGTCCGAGGTCATGCGTCCGCGGTCAGATTTTCTTCCCCTAACGGGCTGAACTTTTGTTGATCTCGGGTCAGTTGACCCTTCGGGCGTCCTACCCTTCAGAGGGTGAACCAATTGATGTCCCCAGAGACCGAGGCCGACCTTCCCGGGGCTGTGCTCCCCGGCGTGCTCAGCGAGGAACTGCACGCCGAACTCGTCGCCTTCCGCCGCGACCTGCACATGCACCCGGAGCTAGGAAACCAGGAGTTCCGCACCACGGCCGCCATCAAGGAACGGCTGGAGAAGGCCGGCCTGCGGCCGCGCGTCCTCCCGGCGGGGACCGGACTCATCTGTGACATCGGGACGGTCGGGGACGGGCTTCCGGTGCTCGCCCTGCGGGCCGACATCGACGCCCTGCCCATCCCGGACATGAAGACCGAGTGCTCCTACCGGTCCACCGTGCCGGACCGCGCGCACGCCTGCGGGCATGACGTGCATACGACAGTGGTGCTGGGCGCCGGACTGGTTCTCGCCGAGCTGCACGCGAAGGGGCAGCTGCCGCGGCCGGTGCGGCTGCTCTTCCAGCCCGCCGAGGAGGTGCTGCCCGGCGGCGCCGCCGACGCCATCGAGGCCGGGGTGCTGGACGGGGTGGGGCGGATCATCGCCGTGCACTGCGACCCCCGCGTGGACGCGGGCCGGGTCGGGCTCAGGGCCGGCCCCATCACCAGCGCCTGCGACCGGGTCGAGGTCGCGCTGGACGGCCCCGGCGGGCACACCGCGCGGCCGCATCTGACGACCGACCTGGTCACCGCCGCCGCCCGGGTGGCCGTCGACGTGCCGGCGCTCATCGGGCGGCGCGTGGACAGCCGGAGCGGGCTCGCCGTGACCTGGGGCCGGATCGAGTGCGGGCACGCGCCCAACGTGATCCCGCAGCACGCCGAGCTGTCCGGGACCGTGCGCTGCCTGGACCTGGAGGCCTGGCGGACCGCGCCGGACGTCGTGCACGCGGCGATCGACGAGGTCGCCACCATGCACCGCGCCAAGTCCGAGATCAACTACGTCCGCGGGGTGCCGCCGGTCGTCAACGACCCGGTGGTCACCGAACTGCTGCGGGACGCGATGACCGCCCGGCGCGGTACCGAATCCATCGAGACCACCGAGCAGAGCCTCGGCGGCGAGGACTTCTCCTGGTACCTGGAGCACGTGCCGGGCGCCCTGGCGCGGCTCGGGGTGCGCACGCCGGGCGAGCGGACCGTGCGCGACCTGCACCAGGGTGACTTCGACGCCGACGAGCGGGCCATCACCGTCGGTGTGGAGCTGTTCACGGCCGCCGCGCTGATCGACGCGACCATGTAGGAGCAGCGGCGGCAGCCGTGCCGGTTGCCGTGTCGGACGGCGGAGAAACGGTCAGCTTCCCCGGAAGCCCCGCAAGCCACGGAAGCCCCGCAAGTTCCGCAAGTCCCACAAGGGGCGGAGAGGTGCCCGGTCGGTACCCCTTCGCCCCCTTGTGTCACCCCGCCGTAACCGGCGGCCGTCGCTTGTAACCCGGAGTCGGCACGGTTCGATAACGGCCCGGAGAAACCCCGTTCCCCTCCCCTTCTACGCGCGTTACTGTGCGCCGAAATCGCCACCGAGGGTGGACGGTTGGGGAAGCGGGCCGGTGACGGTGCCGTGGGGACGAAGGGGTGCTTGCTGTGCGTCATATCTCGGGTCGGAGGACTCGGTTCTCCCAAGCTGCGGTGACCGTTGCCGTCATCGCCCTCGCGGCCGCCGGGTGCGGCAAGTCCAGCTCGGACAGCGGTGCGACCAGCACCAACTCGTCCGGCAAGTACAACGGCAAGGGCATAGGCCTCGCCTACGACATCGGCGGCAAGGGCGACCAGTCCTTCAACGACGCCGCCTACGCCGGCTTCCAGAAGGCCGAGAAGGAGTTCGGCATCGGCGGCCGGGACATCGAGCCGCAGGACGGCGAGTCCGACGCCGACAAGGTGCAGCGCCTCGACACGCTCGCCAAGGCCGGCTACAACCCGATCATCGGGGTCGGCTACTCCTACGCGCCCGCCGTCAAGGAGGTCGCGGCCAAGTACCCCAAGATCACCTTCGGCATCATCGACGACAACGAGGTGACGGCCGCCAACGTCGTCGACATGGTCTTCGCGGCCGAGCAGTCGTCGTACCTCGCGGGTGTGGCCGCGGCGTCCGCCACCAAGAAGAACCACATCGGCTTCATCGGCGGCGTCGACGTGCCGCTCATCCACACCTTCGAGGCGGGCTTCGACCAGGGCGCCAAGTCCGTCAACCCGAAGATCAAGATCGAGTCGCAGTACCTGACCCAGACGGCCCAGGAGGGCGGCTTCTCCAGCCCCGACAAGGGCAAGGCCGCGGCGCAGGGGCAGATCGACGCCGGCGCCGACGTCATCTACCACGCGGCGGGCCTCTCCGGCCAGGGCGTGATCGAGGCCGCCGCCACCGCCAAGGTGTGGGCGATCGGCGTCGACTCCGACCAGTACGCCCAGAGCGCGCTCGCCAAGTACAAGGACTACATTCTGGGCTCCGCCCTGAAGAACGTCGGCGGCGCCGTGTACGACCTGGTGAAGTCCGTCCACGAGGGCAAGCCGGAGAGCGGCGTCGTCGAGGGCACCCTCAAGACCGGCGGCGTCGGCTTCGCGGACACCAACCCGAAGTACAAGGCCATGACCAAGGTCGTCGCCGCCGTCGACAAGGCCAAGCAGGACATCATCGACGGCAAGGTCGCCGTCAACACGAAGTAATGCGACATATATAAGTCGCCGGGTGAGCGGCCGTACCGATGGGTACGGCCGCCCCCGCGTCGTTGCAGTCCGTGCGCCCCTTGCCTCCTGCAAGGGGCGCGCTGCTGTCCGTAGCCTTGGTGGTGACTGTGGCCACAGCTAGATAACGGACCGGACATTGGGGGTTTTCCGTCTGGTCTACGCGCGTTACGCTGCCGCGGAACCAGCGCCTGGTTTGGGCGCTTGCACGAAGGAGTCTCGTTCCATGCGCCGGGTGTCCCGAATCGCCGTTGCGGGCGTTGCAACCGCAGCTCTTGCCGTCACCGTTTCCGCGTGCGGCAGCTCGTCCAGCTCGTCCACCGGCAAGGCCGGCGCGTCCAAGGGCGTCGGTCTCGCGTACGACGTCGGCGGCAAGGGCGACCAGTCCTTCAACGACGCCGCGTACGCCGGCTTCCAGAAGGCCAACCAGGAGTTCGGCGTCACCGGCCGGGACATCGAGCCGCAGGACGGCGAGTCGGACGCGGACAAGGTCCAGCGTCTGGAGACCCTGGCCAAGTCGGGCTACAACCCGGTGATCGGTGTCGGCTTCGCCTACGCGCCCGCCGTCAAGGAGGCCGCCGCGAAGTTCCCGAAGGTCACCTTCGGCATCATCGACGACAACCAGGACCAGGCGAGCAACGTCGCGGACATGGTCTTCCACGAGGAGCAGTCCTCGTACCTGGCCGGCGTCACCGCCGCGCTGACCACCAAGTCGAACACCGTCGGCTTCATCGGCGGCGTGGACGTCCCGCTGATCCACAAGTTCGAGGCGGGCTTCGAGCAGGGCGTCAAGGACACCAAGAAGAACGTCACGGTCAAGGCCCAGTACCTGACCCAGACCGCCCAGGAGGGCGGCTTCTCCAGCCCCGACAAGGGCGAGGCCGCTGCCGAGGGCCAGATCGGCGGCGGTGCCGACGTGGTCTACGCCGCTGCCGGCCTCTCCGGCCAGGGCGTCATCAAGGCCGCCGCCGCGCACAAGGTGTGGGCGATCGGCGTCGACTCCGACCAGTACAACCAGGCCGCGCTGTCGAAGTACAAGAACTACATCCTGACCTCGGCCCTCAAGAACGTCGAGGGCGCGGTGTACGACCTCGCCAAGTCCGTCATCAAGGACAAGAAGCCGCTGTCCGGCGAGATCCGCGGCTCCCTGAACAACGGCGGCGTCGGCCTGGCCGACTCCAACCCGGTCTTCAAGAACAACGCCGCCCTGCAGGCCGCGCTCAAGAAGGCCGAGGCCGGCATCAAGGACGGTTCGATCACGGTCAAGACCTCCTGACCCGGCGGTCATGACCTTGTCGTAGGCATGGTCAAAGAGACGCTGTAATGGCAGCGTTACGGCCACGGAACGGGGTGCGGGAAGGATGTTCTTCCCGCGCCCCCTGCCATGATCCGGGGACCCGGACGGGGCCCTGGCGCGGATCCGAGAGTTCGGTCAGGAAGCTCGGGTACGGGTCTGGTGGATCGGCGGCAGGGGCAACCCCCTTCGCGCGGCAGAATGCTCGGAACGGATCGAGAGTCGAAAAAGCTCGGTCAGGTCCGGGCACTATTTAAAGCAGGGGCGCTACGCGCGTAGAGCGACCCCTTTTCCGAGGAGAGTGCGCCATCGACGCGTCCAGCAGCCCTCCGCTCACCGCAGAGACGACAGCCGCGGTCGAGCTGGCGGGGATCACCAAGCGATTCCCGGGTGTCGTAGCCAACCACGACATCCACCTGTCCGTCCGCAAGGGCACCGTGCATGCCCTGGTGGGCGAGAACGGGGCCGGCAAGTCGACCCTGATGAAGATCCTCTACGGCATGCAGAAGCCGGACGAGGGCACCATCGCGATCGACGGCGAGCAGGTCTCCTTCTCGTCCCCGGCCGACGCCATCGCACGCGGCATCGGCATGGTCCACCAGCACTTCATGCTGGCGGACAACCTGACGGTCCTCGAGAACGTCGTGCTCGGCAGCGAGAAGCTGTACGGCATCGGCGGCAACGCCCGGAAGAAGATCAAGGAGATCTCCGACCGGTACGGCCTCGGCATCCGCCCGGACGCCCTGGTCGAGGACCTCGGCGTGGCCGACCGGCAGCGCGTGGAGATCCTCAAGGTCCTCTTCCGCGGCGCCAAGACCCTGATCCTCGACGAGCCCACCGCGGTCCTCGTCCCGCAGGAGGTCGACGCGCTCTTCGACAACCTGCGCGAGCTGAAGTCCGAGGGCCTCTCGGTCATCTTCATCTCCCACAAGCTCGGCGAGGTGCTCTCCGTCGCCGACGACATCACCGTCATCCGGCGCGGCACCACGGTCGGCACGGCGATCCCGTCCGAGACCACCCCGCGCCAGCTCGCCGAGCTGATGGTCGGCAGCGAGCTGCCCACCCCGGAGACCGCCGAGTCCACGGTCACCGACAAGGCCGTCGTCACGGTGCAGAACCTCACCGTCTACGCCAGCGGCCCCTCCCTCGGCGAGGTCGGCGCGCAGCCCGAGACCGCCACGGTCGGCTCGTCCGGCGCCACCGCCCGCGGTGACGTCCTCGACGAGGCCACCGCCCCGGGTGCCGCCAAGCGCGTCCTCGACGACGTCACCTTCACCATCCACGCCGGCGAGGTCATGGGCATCGCCGGCGTCGAGGGCAACGGCCAGACCGAGCTGATCGACGCGCTCATCGGCACGCGCAACGCAGACTCCGGCACGATCGAGTTCCTCGGCGAGGACGTCACCGGCTGGGGCACCCGCAAGCGCCGCGAGTCCGGCGTCGGCTACATCCCCGAGGACCGGCACCGCCAGGGCCTGCTCCTGGAGTCCCCGCTCTGGGAGAACCGCATCCTCGGCCACGTCACCGAGAAGCCCAACGCCAAGGGCTTCTGGCTGGACATCAAGGGCGCCCAGGCCGACACCCGCCGGATCGTCGAGGAGTACGACGTCCGCACCCCCGGCATCGACGTCACCGCCGCCTCCCTCTCCGGCGGCAACCAGCAGAAGCTGATCGTCGGCCGCGAGATGAGCCACCACCCGAAGTTCCTGATCGCCGCCCACCCCACCCGTGGTGTGGACGTCGGCGCCCAGGCGCAGATCTGGGACCGCATCCGGGAAGCCCGCCGCGAGGGTCTGGCGGTGCTGCTGATCTCCGCCGACCTGGACGAGCTGATCGGCCTGTCGGACACCCTGCGGGTGATCTTCGACGGAAGGCTGGTCGCGGACGCCGACCCGGCCACCATCACCCCGGAGGAGCTGGGCTCCGCCATGACGGGTGCCGCGTCCGGCCACCTGGAACACGTAGAGACCACCGACGAAGGCGCCGACGGTCCGGAGGACGAGGCCCGATGAAGAAGTTCGACAAGGAGCGGGTGCTCCTCGCGGTGGCCGGCCCGGTCATCGCGCTCGTCCTCGCGATCGCCCTGACCTCGATCGTGCTGCTGGCCTCGAACCGCAACCCGTTCGAGCCGTACGTGCTGATGCTCCAGCAGCTGCCGTACTCGGACATCCAGGTCCTGATCATCAACCAGGCGGCGATGTACTACATCGCGGCCATCGCGGTCGCCCTCGGCTTCCGGATGAACCTGTTCAACATCGGCGTCGACGGCCAGTACCGCCTCGCCGCCGTGATGACGGCCGTGGTCGGCGCCAACGTCGGCCTGCCCGCCTTCCTGCAGATCCCGATGCTGCTCCTGGTCGCCATGCTCACCGGCGCCTTCTGGGCCGGCATCGCGGGCGTCCTCAAGGTCACCCGGGGGGTCAGCGAGGTCGTCGCCACGATCATGCTGAACGCCATCGCCACCAGCGTCATCGGCTACGTCACCCTCTCGAACGTGTGGGGCGTCCAGGTCGGCAACAACATGACGACCGGCGTGATGAAGAAGTCCGGCTGGTTCCCCGGCATCAACCTGGGCGCCGACGTCGGTGAGATCTACGGCATGGTCTTCGTCGCCATCGCCCTCGGCATCGGCTACTGGGTCGTCCTCAACCGCACCCGCTTCGGCTTCGACCTGCGCGCCACCGGTGCCTCCGAGTCCGCCGCGGCCGCCTCCGGTGTCGACGCCAAGCGCATGGTCCTGATCTCCATGCTGATCTCCGGCGCCGTCTCCGGCCTCTCGGGCCTCCCGCTGCTGCTCGGCGACTCGCACACCTACAGCCTCGACTTCCCGGCCGGCCTCGGCTTCACCGCCATCGGCATCGCCCTGCTCGGCCGCAACAACCCCGGCGGCATCGCCTTCGCCGCCCTGCTGTGGGCCTTCCTCGACAAGGCCTCGCCCGCCCTCGACTACGCGACCCCGGTGGCGTACGAGAAGGAGATCGCCACGATCATGCAGGGCCTGATCGTCTTCTCCGTCGTCATCTCCTACGAAGCCGTACGGCAGTGGGGTCTGCGCCGCCAGCAGCGCCAGGTCGGCGCGGAGCTCGCCGCGGCCGCCGCCAAGAACACCAAGAAGGAGGTGGCGGCCTGATGTCCACCGCGACCATCGCCAAGCCGCAGGCGACCAAGCCCGGCAAGGGCGGCCGCCGAATGTCGCTCCCGGTACTCCTGCTGGTCATCGCCGGCGTACTGGTCCTCACCTCGGCCGTGCGCATCATCACCGGCGCCGAGGGCATCACCTCGACCGGCCAGATGTCCACCGCGCTGCGCCTCGCCGTCCCGATCGGCCTCGCCGGTCTCGGCGGTCTGTGGGCCGAGCGCGCGGGCGTCGTCAACATCGGCCTCGAGGGCATGATGATCCTCGGCACCTGGTTCGGCGCCTGGGCCGGCTACCAGTGGGGCCCCTGGACCGGCGTCGTCTTCGGCATCCTCGGCGGCGCGCTCGGCGCCCTGCTGCACGCCGTCGCCACCGTCACCTTCAACGTCAACCACATCGTCTCCGGTGTGGCCCTGAACATCCTCGCCCTGGGCGCCACCCGCTACCTCTCGAAGTTCACCTTCGAGAACGCCGAGGGCGGCTCCTCCAAGCAGTCCCCGCCGATCGACTCACTCGGCACCTTCAGCGTGCCGGGCCTGTCCGACTGGCTGGACACGCTCAACCAGAAGCACTGGTTCTTCATCTCCGACGTCGCGGGCCTGGTCGGCGGTCTGCTCACCGACCTCTCCCCGCTGACGGTCGTCGCGGTCGCCCTCGTACCGATCACGTGGTGGGTCCTGTGGCGCACCGCCTTCGGCCTGCGCCTGCGCTCCTGCGGCGAGAACCCGGTCGCGGCCGAGTCCCTCGGCGTCAACGTCTACAAGTACAAGTACATCGCGGTGATCATCAGCGGCGGCTTCGCCGGCCTCGGCGGTGCGTTCCTGTCCATCGTCGCCTCGAACGTCTACCTCGACGGCCAGACCGCCGGCCGCGGTTACATCGGTCTCGCCGCGATGATCTTCGGCAACTGGATGCCGGGCGGCCTCGCCCTCGGCGCCGGGCTGTTCGGCTACACGGACAGCCTCAACCTGCGCGGCGGCACGGTGAACGTCCACGCGCTGATCCTGCTGCTCGCGATCCTGCTGGTGTTCGGCGCCGCGTACCTGGCCTGGAAGAAGAAGTACGTCCCGGCGGCGATCACCATCGTGATCTCGGTCCTGATGTTCGTCTGGTACGCCACCACGAACGACGTCCCGCGTCAGCTCGTGACCGCGACCCCGTACATCGTCACCCTGCTGGTGCTCTCGCTGTCCGCGCAGTCCCTGCGGATGCCGAAGGCGGACGGACTGCCGTACCGGAAGGGACAGGGCAAGTGACCGCCGAGCCGGCCGGCGTCGACTGGGAGGCACTGCGGGCCGAGGCGCGGGAGGCCATGTCCCACGCCTACGCCCCGTACTCCGGCTACCCGGTCGGGGCCGCCGCCCTGGTCGACGACGGCCGCACGGTCTCCGGCTGCAACGTGGAGAACGCGTCCTACGGCCTCGGCCTGTGCGCCGAGTGCGGCCTGGTCTCCGAGCTGCAGCGCACGGGCGGCGGCCGGCTCACGCACTTCACCTGCGTGGACGGCACGGGCGCCCTGCTCGTCCCGTGCGGCCGCTGCCGCCAGCTCCTCTACGAGTTCGGCGGCCCGGACCTGTTCCTGGACACCCCGGAGGGCGTATTGCCCCTCTCCGAGATGCTGCCCCAGGCCTTCGGCCCGGCCCACCTCACCAAGTAATCCCGTACGGCCCCTTCCGACAGGGAGGGGCCGTACGCATCGCACTTCTCCGAAGGGAACGCCATGGCCACCATGGACGCCGTCTCCGTCATCCGCACCAAGCGCGACCGCGGTGAGCTCAGCGACCAGCAGATCGACTGGGTCATCGACGCGTACACGCGCGGCGAGGTCGCCGACGAGCAGATGTCGTCGCTCGCGATGGCCATCCTCCTCAACGGCATGAACCGCCGGGAGATCGCCCGCTGGACCGCCGCGATGATCGCGTCCGGCGAGCGCATGGACTTCTCCTCGCTGTCCCGCCCGACGGCCGACAAGCACTCCACGGGCGGCGTCGGCGACAAGATCACCCTCCCGCTCGCGCCCCTGGTGGCGGCCTGCGGCGCGGCAGTCCCCCAGCTCTCCGGCCGCGGCCTCGGCCACACCGGCGGCACCCTGGACAAACTGGAGTCGATCCCGGGCTGGCGCGCCCTGCTCTCCAACGAGGAGATGCTGTCGGTGCTGGACGGGACCGGCGCGGTGATCTGCGCGGCGGGCGACGGCCTGGCCCCCGCCGACAAGAAGCTCTACGCGCTCCGCGACGTCACCGGCACGGTCGAGGCGATCCCGCTCATCGCCTCCTCGATCATGTCGAAGAAGATCGCCGAGGGCACCGGCTCCCTGGTCCTGGACGTGAAGGTCGGCACCGGCGCCTTCATGAAGACGATCGAGGACGCCCGCGAGCTGGCCTCGACCATGGTGGGTCTCGGCACCGACCACGGCGTGAAGACGGTCGCCCTCCTCACGGACATGTCCACCCCGCTCGGCCTCACCGCGGGCAACGCCCTGGAGGTCCGCGAGTCGGTGGAGGTCCTGGCCGGCGGCGGCCCCGCCGACGTCGTCGAACTCACCCTCGCCCTGGCCCGCGAGATGCTCGACGCGGCCGGCGTCCGTGACGCCGACCCGGCGAAGGCACTCGCCGACGGCTCGGCGATGGACGTCTGGCGCCGGATGATCGCGGCCCAGGGCGGCGACCCGGACGCGGCCCTCCCGGTGGCGAAGGAACAGCACGTGATCAAGGCGCCGTCGTCCGGCGTCCTGACCCGCCTCGACGCCTACGACATCGGCGTCGCCGCCTGGCGCCTGGGCGCCGGCCGCGCCCGCAAGGAGGACCCGGTGCAGGCGGGCGCCGGCGTCGAACTCCACGCCAAGCCCGGCGCCACGGTCACGGCGGGCCAGCCCCTGCTCACCCTGCACACGGACACCCCGGAGCGCTTCGAGTACGCGCTCCAGGCGGTCGAGGGGTCCTACGACATCGCGGCGGCGGGTACGGCCTTCACGGCGTCCCCCGTCGTGCTGGAACGCATCGCCTGACCAGGGGATTGCTCGATCGGGCGAACGGGATCGGTGGACCTGCGCCGGTCCCGTTCGGCGTGTTCGATGGACCCATGCGTGTGGGCGACGCCGACTACATCATGGCTGACAACGAGTGGGACGAACTGGTCTGGATCTGGCAGCAGCCGGATGTCCCCAAGGGCTGCAGGGTGGAGATCATCGAAGGGCTCGTGACGGTATCTCCCCCGGTCACGCTCTACGGTGAGCCGACGGACGGCGTCTATCGGATCCTGCGCACAGCAGGGTTCGGCGCCCCCATCACGCTGCCGGAGCCGTTCGGCCTCACGATCGACACCGGCGAGTTCCCCGTCGACTGAACGGCCGGTCACCCCAGCAGCGCCGCCACGACCACCAGCACCGGCACCGCCAGCACCGTCGACAGCAGGATCGAGTCGCGGGCCAGTTCCTCGCCGACGTGGTAGGTGCTGGCGTACGTGTACAGGTTCTGCGCGGCCGGCAGTGCCGAGGTCACCGTCACGTCCAGCAGAGGCGCGCCGTGCAGGTCGAAGACGGCCGACGCCAGGGCCCAGGCGGCCAGCGGCTGGCCCACCGACTTCAGGGCGACGGACAGGAGAACCGGGTGGCCTTCGCGGCCCCGGCCGGGGAGTCTGCTGCCGCGCAGGGAGATGCCGAAGGCCAGCAGCACCGCCGGGACGGACATGTTGCCGATCAGGGTCAGCGGGTCCATGACCGGGCCGGGGACGTGGATCCCCAGACCCGAGACCGCGACGCCGGACAGGGAACCCACGGCTATCGGGTTACGGAGCGGAGTCAGTAGGCGGCGCCACCAGGGACCCTTCTCGCCCGCGCCCGACAGGTCGAGGACCGTCAGGGCGACCGGGGTCAGGAGCACCACCTGGAACAGCAGCACCGGGGCCACCAGAGACGCGTCGCCCAGCACGTACACCGCGATCGGGATGCCGAGGTTGCCGGAGTTGACGTAGCTGGAGCACAGCGCGCCGATCGTCGTGCGGCCCACCCCCCAGCCCCGTACGACGCCCACCGCCACGAACGCGCCCGCCGCCGCGGCCGTGCTCAGGGCCGTCACCAGGAGGCGGCTGGAGAAGATCACCGCCAGGTCGGCCCTGGCGAGGGTGGTGAAGAGGAGGGCGGGGGAGGCGACGTGGAAGGCGAGCTTGGTGAGGACCTCGCGGCCGTTCGCGCCCAGGTGGCCGCCGCGGCCGAGGACGTAGCCGACGGCGATGACGATCGCGATCACCGCGAAGCCGCTCAGCACCCCCTGCACGGGACCCCCTCGCAGGGGAGGAGGCCGGTGGGTGGAGCGGGCGCTGCTGATCCGTGGGGCATACAGCCAACCCTCTGGGCCGGTCAGGTGCAGGTCAACGTCATGACCCTTGTGATCTTCGCGACCGTACGGAGGACGGGGTGCCCTACCGATGAGTTGGGAGACCGTAGCCGGTCTACCGCCTCGTGGATGCCGTGACCCCCGCTGTGCTCGTGCTGTCGGGCCCCGTCGCCAGGGACGAGGTGCCGGGGCTCTGCGACGACGTGCGTGAGCTGCTCGCGGCGGGCGAAGCCCGGGTTGTCGTGTGCGAGGTGGGCGGTCTCGGGCCGCCGGGGCTCGGCGCCGTCGATCTGCTGGCCCGGCTTGAGCTGACGGCCCGGCGGGCCGGAGGGCGGATCCGGCTCCGCGACCCCGACCCCGCCCTACGCTCCCTCCTGCGCTTCCTCGGCCTTCGCCTCCAGGTGGAGGGGGAGGCCGAAGAGCGGGAACCAGCGCTTGGTGTCGAGGAAGAAGTGGAACCCGGTCAGCCGGCCGTCTGAGATCTCCAGGACCTGGATGGACCAGGGGCTCCAGCCGCCGGTGTCCGGGTCGGGCTTGTACTGGGCGAAGCCGGGCAGGCCGTTGACCCGGACCGGGAACAGCCGCGAGCCCTCGCAGGCGGAGCCGAGGGTGGTCATGAAGCCGGTGATGTCGTCGTGACCGGTGAGCCAGAGGTCGAACGGCGGCATCGTCATGATGGCGTCCTCGTGGAGGAGGGCCGTGAGTGCCGTCATGTCGTAGCCCTCGAAGGCCGCGACATAGCGCTCCAGGAGCTTCTGCTGCTCCTCGTCGAGCGGGTCGGAGACGTCGGCGGCGGCGCCCGACTGCCGCTGCTCGGCCAGCGTGGCCCTGGCCCGCTGCAACGCGCTGTTGACCGAGGCGACGGTGGTGCCGAGCAGCTCGGCCACCTCGTTGGCCTTCCAGGCGAGCACCTCGCGCAGGATCAGCACCGCGCGCTGCTTGGGCGGCAGCTGCTGGAGCGCGGCCATGAAGGCGAGCCGGATCGACTCCTTGGCCACGGCGGCCTCCGCCGGGTCGTCCACGGTCGGCAGCACGCGCGCGTCCGGCACCGGCTCCAGCCAGGTGTTGTCGGGCCGGGGCGCGAGCGCGGCCTGGGCGAGCGGCGTCGACTCGCTGAGGTCCATCGGCCGGGCCCGCTTGTTGCCCGCGGTGAGCATGTCCAGGCACACGTTCGTCGCGATCCGGTACAGCCACGACCGCAGGCTGGAGCGGCCCTCGAACCTCTCGTAGCTCCGCCAGGCCCGCACCATCGTGTCCTGGACCGCGTCCTCGGCCTCGAAGGACGAGCCGAGCATGCGGTAGCAGTACCCGGTCAGCTCGGTCCGGTGCTTCTCCAGTGCGACGTCCAGCTCCGCCGTCGCCGTGCCGTCGGTCATCTTCCGTCCACCCACCCCTGTGGCCGTTCCTGTTCGCGCGACGTTGCGCTCCAGCACTTGAAGCTAGCGCAGGGGACTGACAACGGCCCCCGGTGTGGGGAAACGTGCAGGTGGGGAGGGGGCCGTGCCTACGGGGGTGGGGGGCGGGGGTCTCGTGGCGGGTGCGGGCTCGTCGTGGCTGGTCGCGCAGTTCCCCGCGCCCCTAAAAACCTCAGTGAGCGTTGGCCGGGATCTGCCTGCGGGCTGCCACTGAGCCGAGGACCGTGATGGTCACCACGCCCAGGATCGCGAGGAGGCCCACGCCGACCGTTCCTGCCCAGCCGCTCGTGTGGAAGGCCATCGCGCCCACCGTGCTGCCCGCGCTGGAGCCGATGTAGTACGCGGACTGGTAGAGGGCGGAGGCCTGGGCCCTGCCGTGGGTGGCCGTCTTGCTGACGGCGGAGGAGGCGACGGCGTGGCCCGCGAAGAAACCCGCGGTGATCAGGACCAGGCCCAGCAGGACCAGGGGGAGCGAGTCGGCCAGGGAGAGGAGGAGGCCGCTCGCCGTGGTGCCGCCGGCCAGGTAGAGGGCACCGCGGCGGCCCAGGCGGCCGACCAGGCGGCCCGCGGTCGACGCGGACACCGTGCCGACCAGGTACACCAGGAAGATCGAGCCGATGATGCCCTGGGGGAGCGAGAAGGGCTCCTGGGTCAGGCGGTAGCCGATCACCGTGTAGACGCCGCCGAAGACGGTCATGAAGAGCGCGCCGATCGCGTACAGGCGGCGCAGCAGCGGATCGGCCAGGTGGTCGCGGACCGTGCCGAGCAGCCGGCGCGGGTGCAGTGAGCCCGACTTGAAGTGCCGGGGCGCGGGGAGGAGCAGCCGGAAGGCGACGGCGCAGCCGACCGCGATCACGCCGATCGTGCCCACGGCCACCCGCCAGCCCCATTCCTGCGCGACCCAGCCGGTGATGACCCGGCCGCTCATCCCGCCCACGCTGTTGCCCGCGACGAACAGGCCGATCGCCGTGACCAGTGCCTTCGGCCTGACCTCCTCGGCCAGGTAGGCCTGCGCCGACGCCGGCAGACCGGCCAGCGCCGCCCCCTGGACGCCACGGAGCACGATCAGCACGCCGAGGGACGGCGCGAAGGGCACCAGCAGTCCGACGGTCACCGCGACCGCCAGCGAGGCCGTCATGACCGTACGGCGTCCGAACCGCTCGGAGAGGGCGCTCATCGGGATGACGAACAGCGCCAGTCCGCCGGTCGCCGCCGCCACCGTCCAGCTCGCGTCGCTCGCGGAGACGCCGTAGCCGTCCGAGATCAGCGGGAGCAGGGCCTGCGTGGAGTAGAGGAGGGCGAAGGTCGCGACACCGGCGAGGAAGAGCGCGAAGCTCATCCGGCGGTAGCCGGGACCGCCCGGGGTCAGGCGGGAGTCGGAGGCGGGGACGGACGGGACGGCGTCCACGGTGGTGGACGCCCCGGTACTGGCGGGAGACATGCCTCGAACGTACGGACCCCGCCGTTGATCCGTCCAATGCACGGAATCGCCATAATCGTTCCCATGGAGCATCAGCAGAGGCCGGCGAGGCGCCTGTCACCGGACAGTGACACAGAAGACATGACGATGTTGCTGGCCCCACGCCTCGCGTACTTCGCCGGCGTGGCCCGCACGGAGCATGTCACCAGGGCCGCCCAGGAGCTGAACGTCCCCCAGTCGACCCTCTCGCGGGCGATGGCCCGCCTGGAACAGGACCTGGGCGTGGACCTCTTCACCCGGCACGGCCGCACCGTCTCCCTCACCCCGGCCGGCCGCACCTTCCTCACCTCGGTCGAGCGTGCCCTCGGCGAGGTCCGGCGCGCCGCCGACGAGGTACGCGCCGACGCCGACCCGACCACGGGCAAGGTCGCCTTCGGGTTCCTGCACACCATGGGCGCGGAGACCGTGCCCGGCCTCCTCCAGGCCTTCCGCGTCGACCATCCCCGGATCCGCTTCAGCCTCGTCCAGAACTACGGCGAGGCGATGATCGAGAAGCTGCGGGCGGGTGAGCTGGACCTCTGCCTCACCTCCCCGGTACCGGACGCGCCGGACCTGGCCGCCCGCCGCCTCGACGAACAGAAGCTGCGCCTGGTGGTGCCCGCCGACCACCCGCTGGCCACCCGCAAACGCATCCGCCTCGCCGAGGCCGCCGACGAGACGTTCGTGACCCTGGAACCGGGCTACGGCCTGCGCCGCATCACCGACGACCTCTGCAGGGAGGCCGGCTTCAAGCCGAGGACCGCCTTCGAGGGTGAGGAGGCGGAGACGCTGAGGGGCCTGGTCGCGGCCGGCCTGGGCGTCGCACTGCTCCCCCCACCCGCCTTCCCCCGCCCGGGAGTCGTGGAACTGACGGTCACCGCCCCGAGAGCGGTGCGAGAGATCGGTGTGGCATGGCTGGAGGGCCACCCGGACACACCCCCGGTGGCGGCTTTCAAGCGCTTCCTGCTGTCGAGAAGGGGCAACTTGCTGCCTACCTAGGTGCAGCGCCCTTCAGGGGCGCTGGGGGTACCCCCGGCCGAAGGCCGGGGGAGGAACTGCGCGACCAGCCACCACGCACCCGCACCCGGAAACCGGGCCTCAGCCCTTACGGAGCGACCGCCCGAACCCCGCAGCCAACGGCATCCGCAACCCGATCGGCGGCGGCGCGGCCAGCGCGTCCTCCACCGGCCGCGACACCGCCCGCCCGTACAACGCCCCCATCACGAAGTCCGATGCGAGCGCGAGGACTTCGTCCCGGTGCTGATGCAGCCCGTGACCGTCCGAGTGCACCTCGAACCGGCACACCTCCCGGTTCGCCTTCTTCGCCCGCGCCGCCAGCCGGAACGACAGCTCCGGATCGGTCCGTTCGTCGTTCGTGCCGTGCACGATCAGCACCCGCCGCCCCACCAGCTGCCGAACCGGTTCCTCGGGCGCCGCCACGTCGTTCTCGGGCAGCCAGGGGGCGATGGAGACCACGGAGTTGACGGCCTCGTGCCCGCCCGCGTGCAGCGCGGCCCGGCCGCCCATCCCCACGCCGAGCAGGCACACCGGGACGTCGCCGTACCGCCGTACGACCTCGTCGGCCGCCCAGCCGGCGTCCCCGGCGAGATTCGCCTCGCTGCCGTTCCACCCGCGGTAGCGGTAGTGGACGACGTGTGCGGCCAGCCCCTCGTCCCGGCCGTCCCGGGCGAGCCGGCGGCCGAGCGCGCGAACGAAGGCCGTCGCCCATACGAGGGACGGCCGTCGCGCGGAGACCTCCTCCCCGCCGGGGAGGAGCAGGACCGCGCCGCTCACCGTCGTCGGCTCCTGGCCGACTGCCCTGCTCAAGCTGGCCGTTCGGGCCGGCGTCGCTTGCTGTGCCATGACAGAACAGTGTCAGAAGAGGCGGTGTACGCGACCCGTCCGTGCGGTCACCATTGCGTATCGACGGAAACGGAAATCTCCGAGTACCGAGCGATCTACGCGCGTAGGAGTTACAGTGCGGAAATGACGAGCCAGAGCACCGCGAACACCCCGACGCCGGACCAGATCCGCCGGGCGCCGAAGGTTCTGCTGCACGACCACCTCGACGGCGGCCTGCGTCCGGGCACCGTCGCCGACCTCGCCCGCGAGACCGGGTATCCCGGCCTCCCCGAGACCGACCCGGACAAGCTCGGCATCTGGTTCCGCGAGGCCGCCGACTCCGGTTCGCTGGAACGGTACCTGGAGACCTTCTCGCACACCGTCGGCGTCATGCAGACCCGGGACGCCCTGATCCGGGTCGCCCGCGAGTGCGCCGAGGACCTCGCCGAGGACGGCGTCGTCTACGCCGAGGTGCGGTACGCCCCCGAACAGCACCTGGAGCGGGGGCTGACCCTCGAGGACGTCGTCGAGGCCGTCAACGAGGGCTTCCGGCAGGGCGAGGCCCTGGCGCGGGAGAACGGCCGGCGGATCCGCGTCGGCGCCCTGCTCACCGCCATGCGGCACGCGGCCCGCTCCCTGGAGATCGCCGAACTCGCCAACCGCTACCGGGACCTGGGTGTCGTCGGCTTCGACATCGCCGGCGCCGAGGCGGGCTACCCGCCCACCCGGCACCTGGACGCGTTCGAGTACCTCAAGCGCGAGAACAACCACTTCACCATCCACGCCGGTGAGGCCTTCGGGCTGCCGTCCATCTGGCAGGCGTTGCAGTGGTGCGGCGCCGACCGGCTCGGGCACGGCGTGCGGATCATCGACGACATCCAGCTCCACGCGGACGGCACGGTCAAGCTCGGCCGGCTCGCGTCGTACGTCCGCGACAAGCGGATCCCGCTGGAGCTGTGCCCCAGCTCCAACCTCCAGACCGGCGCCGCCGACTCCTACACCGGGCACCCGATCGGGCTGCTGCGCCGGCTGCACTTCCGGGCCACCGTGAACACCGACAACCGGCTGATGTCCGGGACCAGCATGAGCCGGGAATTCGAGCATCTCGTCGAGGCGTTCGGTTACACGCTCGACGACATGCAGTGGTTCTCCGTCAATGCGATGAAATCAGCGTTCATTCCTTTCGATGAACGACTCGCCATGATCAATGACGTTGTGAAGCCCGGGTATGCGGAGCTGAAATCCGAATGGCTGTTCCGGCAGACCGCCTCCACCAGCGGTTCTGCCGATCAGGAGGGCTGATCGGCCGTCTCGGCGGGGCACGGAATGCGGACAGGTCTTCACCGGCCGTCCGTATTTCGGTGTTTGCGGCGGGCCACTCGGCATGTTTACGGTCGTGGACCGCTCAGCGTGTTATTGATCCCCGTCTCCGTATTCCAAGGACGCATTGACGATGAAGCAGTCTGCTGCCAAGACCCTCGGTGTCGCCGCCCTCGGTGCCGCCTTCGCCGCTGTCGGCGCGGGCGCGGCCAACGCGGCCCCGGCCGTCCCGGACTCCCAGGCCCTGGACACCGTCACCAAGACGCTGCCGGCCGAGAACGTCTCCAAGGCGCTGCCGGGTGCCGGCGAGGCCGTGGCGCAGGGGCAGAGCGCCCTCGCTGCCGGACTGACCGCCGTGCAGCCGGCCGTCGAGCAGGTCGTCGCCGGCGGCCCGACCAAGCCCGTCGCCGGCCTCCTCGGCGGACTGCCGGTCAAGGGCCTGCCCACGCACGGCCTGCCGGTGAACGGGATTCCGCTCGGCTGACCTCTCCCCGGCCGATCGGCAACGCCGTTGGGGCGCCCCGGAAACGTCCAGGGCGCCCCAACGGCGTTGCCATACCCCCTGATCACCAGGCGGTGGAGGCCTTCTCCTCCGAGGGGAGGAGGATCCACAGCGCTATGTAGAGCAGGAACTGCGGCCCCGGCAGCAGGCAGGACAGCAGGAAGATCACCCGCATCGTGGTCGCGGAGATGCCGAAGCGCCGGGCCAGCGCGGCGCACACTCCGCCGATCATGCGGCCATGGGTGGGGCGGGCGAGGCTGGACATCTGCGGCTCCTTCGTGAGCGTCCGGTGCGAGACGGCCCTTGCGGCCTCTCGTCTGCCCTCAACGCTACGGAGACGAACCGGGTCGAAGCGTCGCTCTACGGGGCGATCCCGACCCTGGGAATCGTCGGGGTACGACCCTGAGCCCCTTCCTCCTGGGGGAGGGCGGCGGGCCGGCGCCGCTCACCCCGCCGGCGGAGCCGGGCGCGTGCCGCGGGCACCACCGCCAGATGCGTGACCACCACGCCCGCCGTGTTGAGCAGGATCGAGTCGACGTCCACCACCCGGCCGGGCACCCCGGTCTGCAGCAGGGCTATGCCCGTCGAGATCAGCGCGCCCGCGGCGGCCGAACTGGTCAGGGAGGCGAACGTCGAGACCCGGAGCCTGCCGTGCGTCATCGGCAGCAGCACACCCAGCGGCGCGAGCAGCGCGAGCCCCTCACCGATCCGGTGCGCCGCCTCGCGTCCACCGAGCGCCAGGTCGGCGCGGATACCGGCGAGGGGGTGCAGGTTGGCGGGCATCACCCAGGGCACGTCCAGCGGCCGCAGCATCAGCCAGGCGACGAACGCGAGGTGTGCGGCAAGGAGGACACCCCCTGCCACACGGACGCGGATCGCGGCGCTGCCGCCGATGGAGCCTTGACGCTGCACGCCCCCGTAGACGCGCCCGCGCACACGATCGGTTCCGGATACAGCGGTGAGGCCTCGGACACACGGCGCCCGGTCAGGGGCGCGGGGAACTGGGCGAGCAACCACCCACCACCCGCACCCGGCAAGTGCCGCACCACGCCGTCGTCCGACCGCGGCGCCGTCGTGGCTGGTCGCGCAGTTCCTCCCCCAGCCTTCGGCCGGGGGTACCCCCAGCGCCCCTGAAGGGCGCTGCCCCTCACCCGGAGGAGA
Source organism: Streptomyces sp. NPDC104761 (assembly GCF_055583445.1). NCBI lineage: Bacteria > Bacillati > Actinomycetota > Actinomycetes > Kitasatosporales > Streptomycetaceae > Streptomyces > Streptomyces sp. NPDC104761. The sequence continues at coordinate 49,892 of NZ_JBVJNZ010000019.1, forward strand.
CCTCGGTGGACGGCGGACGGTTTCCGCTCGGCGCATTCCGCACCGCGTCCGTGCACTCGTACCGCCGCAACGGCTCCCGCCCCGGCCCGCCCAGGATCACCGAGCCGTCCCCCTCCGCGGCCGCCGAGTCGGAGAGCGTGCACACGATCTGGGCGAGCGCGTACGACGTCAGCTGCGGCGGCGACGTGCTCAGCCGCAGCGTGTCGTCGGGATCCCCGGCCCGCGGCCCCCACACGCTCATCCCGCCCCGCACGTACGTCGTGTAGCCCGCCTCCTTCTCGGGGGCCGACGGCGTCTCGGCGAGCTGGTCGAGCAGCCCCTGGGCGACGATGACCCGCCGCTTGGCGTCCGCCGACCCGTCCGGCACCCGCACCTGGCGGTCGACGGTCACCAGCGACGAACCGCACAGCAGGAACACCTGCACCGGAACCCCGCGCTCGTCCTGCGCGGACACGTCCGGCTGCGTCATCGAGCACGGCACCCGCGACGGCGCCCCGCCGAAGTCGGTCGGCACCTCGGTGGCCCGGATCCCGCACCCGGTAAGCGCCAGCGCCAGCCCGGCGACGGCCAGCAACGGCACGCCGTGCCGCCGTACCGCCAGTCCTCTTACGTGCATCAGGCGCCCTTCTCCCCGGTGTCCCCGGCTTCCCCGGTCTTCCCGGCGTCCTTGTTCTCCTCCGTCAGCCGCGAGGCATCCCGGGGCAGCCGGAGGGTGAACACCGCGCCGCCCTCGGGGGAGTTCGCGGCGGTGATCGAGCCGCCGTGGATGCGGGCGTTCTCCGTCGCGATGGACAGGCCGAGGCCGCTGCCCTCGGAGCGCGGCCGGGAGGCGCTGGCCTTGTAGAACCGGTCGAAGACGTGCGGCAGCACGTCCTCCGGGATGCCCGGACCGTGGTCCCGTACGGCGACGACCAGTTCGTCTCCCTCTATCCGCACCGACACCCGTACCGGCGAACCGCCGTGCTTGAGCGCGTTGCCGATCAGGTTGGCGAGGATGACGTCGAGGCGGCGCGGGTCGAGGCGGGCGTGGATGCCGCGCTCGGCGTCCAGGTCCACCGCGTCCAGCCAGGCACGGGCGTCGATGCAGGCGGTGATCTGGTCGGCGATGTCGACGTCGTCGAGGACCAGACGGGCCGTACCGGCGTCGAAGCGGGTGACCTCCATCAGGTTCTCGACGAGGTCGTTGAGGCGGCGCGTCTCGCTGACGACCAGCCGGACGGCGGGCTCGATCATCGGGTCCATCGACCCGGACTCCGCCTCCAGCTCCTCCTCCAGGATCTCCGTCACGGCGGTGATCGCGGTGAGCGGAGTGCGCAGTTCGTGGCTCATGTCCGCGACGAACCGGCGCGAGGCCTCGTCGCGCGCCGCCATGTCGTCGACCCGCTTCTCCAGCGCCTCGGCCGCGTCGTTGAACGTCCTCGACAGGTCCGCGAGTTCGTCCGTCCCGGAGACCCGCAGCCGGGTGTCCAGCTTGCCCTCGCCGAGCCGCCGGGCGGCGACCCCGAGCCGGTGCACCGGCTTCAGCACGGTCGTGGCGGCGGCCTGCGCCAGCAGCGCCGACCCGATGAGCGCGAGCCCCGTGGCGATCCCCAGCGACCAGGCGAGCGAGTTGAGGTCCTTCGCCTCGGGCTCCAGGGACTTCATCATGTAGCCGGTCGGCCCGCCGCCGATCAGCCGCGTGCCCGCGACGAGATACGGCGTGCCGTGGTCGACGACCCGCTGCCAGTACAGGTGGTAGGCCGACCTGTTGCTGTCGGTCACCTTCTGCTGCTTGTCGACGGCCTTGCGCAGCGAGGCCGGCACGTCGTCCAGCGCGAACGCGCTGAGCCCGTCCGAACTGCCGTACACCGTCTTGCCGCCGCTGTCCTCGCCGACCAGCAGCACGCTGAACCGCTGGCTGCTGTTGGCCATCTGCCCGGCCGTGCGCTGCAGTTCGTCCTGCGTCGGGTGCACGGGCAGTGCCCCGGCGCGGTTCTGCATCTCCTGCTGGAAGTCGCGCAGCACCGCGTCCTGGGTACGGGTGAGCACGGCCTCGCGGTTGAGCCAGTACGCGATGCCGGACGCGGACACGGCGGCGGTCAGCGCGACGAGCCCGAAGACGACGACGAGCCGCAGTCGCAGACTGGTGAAGCGCAGCCGGGACATGGCTCCCTTGCGATCCGCGGCCCAGCCGCGGAAACCCCCCTGCACGTCCGTCACTGAGGGGCGTCCAGGCGGTAGCCGACACCACGCACGGTACGGATCAGGGTCGGGGACGAGGGCACGTCCTCCACCTTGGCGCGCAGCCGCTGCACGCACGCGTCCACCAGCCGCGAGTCACCGAGGTAGTCGTGCTCCCAGACCAGCCGCAGCAACTGCTGCCGGGACAGCGCCTGCCCCGGCCGCCGGCTCAGTTCGAGCAGCAGCCGCAGCTCGGTCGGCGTCAGCTGGAGATCCTCGCCGTTCTTCGTCACGGTCATCGCGGACCGGTCGATGACGACGTTGCCGTAGGTCGCCGAGTCACTGGACTCCCGCTCCCCACGGCGCAGCACGGCCCGGATCCGGGCGTCGAGCACCCGGCCCTGGACCGGCTTGACGACATAGTCGTCGGCACCGGACTCCAGCCCGACCACCACGTCGATGTCGTCGCTGCGCGCGGTCAGCAGGATGATCGGCAACTGGTCCGTGCGCCGGATCCGCCGGCACACCTCGAACCCGTCGATGCCGGGCAGCATGACATCGAGGACGATCAGATCGGGCCGCTGCTCACGCAACAGCTTCAGACCGTCCTCACCGGTCGCAGCGGTGGCCACCCGGTGCCCCTGGCGCGTCAGAGAGAGCTCCAGGGCCGTGCGGATGGCGTCGTCGTCCTCGATCAGCAACAGGGAAGGCACGGGCTCATTCTGGCCCATGCGGGCCCCGTCGTACGACCTGTGCGGCGCGCAGCTCCCCGCAAAGCTCCGTACCGCCACCACCTGTGCACTCTCTGTGGACGTTCTGTGCCGGACCCCTGTGACAGGTCTGTGACAGTCGGCGGATACGGCCGTGAAGGTGGCCCGGCAGTCTTTTCGGCACAGGCAAGCGAGCGAACACGGCGAGCGGCCTGAGCAAGCCGAACTACCGGAAGTCCACGACGGGGGGCGCGAGATGAACACGCTGATCGGTCACAGCACCAGCGCAGTGATCACGCGTCTGCACGACGTGAACCGGGGTTCCGAGAAGTCCGGTGCCGTGAGCGGGCGGGGGTGCGCTCGCGGCACCGGGCGTCAGCACACCGGTTACATGACGGTGGTTGACAGCCGCACGGGGGAAGCACACGGGGGATCCGCCTACAGGGAGGACACGGGGGAGCGCCGCTCGCTGACCGAGGCGGAGTTCACCGCCTACGTCCAGGAGCGCCGCGCCTCCCTGTACGCGACCGCCTACCACCTGACCGGCGACCGCTACGAGGCCGAGGACCTGCTGCAGAGCGCGCTGTTCTCGACGTACCGGGCGTGGGAGCGGATCAGCGACAAGGCGGCCGTGGGCGGGTACCTGCGCCGCACCATGACCAACCTGCACATCAGCGCCTGGCGGCGCCGCAAGCTCAACGAGTACCCGACCGAGGAGCTGCCGGAGACGCCCGGCGACACGGACGCGATGAGCGGCACCGAGCTGCGCGCGGTCCTGTGGCAGGCGCTGTCCCGGCTCCCCGAACTCCAGCGCACCATGCTGGTCCTGCGCTACTACGAGGGCCGCACGGACCCGGAGATCGCGGAGATCCTCGACATCAGTGTCGGCACGGTGAAGTCCAGCATCTGGCGGTCGCTCCGCCGGCTGCGCGAGGACGAGGTCCTCAGCTTCGGCCGTGACGAGGAGGACGCCTTCGGGGAGCTCGTCGCCTGAGGGTGAGGGGATCCGGGGGGATCCTGACGGGGGAGAACCGGGGGACGGGGGACCACGGGGGAACGGGTCCGGGGGGACCCGGGGGGGAAGCACGGGGGAGCTCCGCCACGGGGGACACGGGGGTGTTCGGCGGAGCAACGGGGGAAGCGGGACTGGAGGGCCGGGGGGTCCGTCCAGTCCCGCTTTTTTTCTGCCCGCGCCGCGGCCGTCAGGCCGGTGCCTGTGTGCGATCGCGGCTCTGCCGGCCCACGGCGGCGGCGGCCATCCGGCCCAGCGCCTCGTCCCGGTCACACGCGTACGCGCCCAGCGCCACCTGACGGGACACGATCGTGCGCTCCGCCCGCATCAGCCGCCAGCCGCGCCGCAGCAGGAACGGGACCGACTTGCGGCCCTCCCTGAGGTCGCGCAGGAACCGGCGCCGGAACGTCTTCACCGGGCCCCGGCTGAGGCAGAGCGCGTCGGCCAGCAGGCCCAGTTCGCGGCAGCGTTCCACGATCTCGGCGGCGAAGATGCCCTCGGCGATGAACAGCGGGGTGCGGCCGATGTCCAGCGTCTCGGAGCCGGTGCGGGCGCTCAGTGCTATGTCATATACCGGTACGGGCGCGGACCCTGTGGCGCACAGCCGTCCGATCGCCTCGACCGCGACCTCCGCGTCCCAGGACTCCGGGTGGTCCCAGTCGATGTCCGAACTCCCCGCCACCAGCGGCAGAGTCGGGTCGTCGCCCTCCTTGTAGAAGTCGTCGAGGCGCAGGACGGGAAGCCCGGAACGGGCGGCGACCAGTGACTTGCCCGAGCCCGAGGGGCCGCACAGCAGCACGACGCGGGCGGGGGACGGGGGATGAATGCTCACGGAACACCAGTTTGACGTATGGGGGGGCCTCCTGCCGACCCCGCGGGTCGGCTTTGGAGCGTGAGTCACACCTCAACTACCCTGTGTACCGACATGATTACCCTGCGTACCAGAAGGTGGCACCAGTGATGTCCCGACACGCGTCCCCCTCGACCCCGACCGCCCGGCGCGCTCTCACCGCCCTTGCCACGGCGGGTGTGGCGCTCGGCGCGGGCGCCGCGACGGCGGCCGCGGACAGCCGGCCCGCGGTGGACGTGGTCCACACCCGCCCCACCTCGCTCGGTCACGTCGACCCGCAGGCGGGTGTACGGGTGCTCACCGCCATGCTGCCGTACGTCACCGGCCCGGTGGCGGGCCTGCGGCCCAACCCGCTCGCGGGCACGGGAGTCGACCCGCTGGACAACGGGCTGGGCACGCAGCTGGCCGACTTCAAGCCGCTGACGACGAAGATGGTGACGGGGCCGGTGGCGCAGGCGCCGTCGGTCGGGGCGCTGCCGGTGGTGGGGCAGGTCCTGGGGGGCTGAGCGTGGTGGGGAACTGCGGGCCCGGCCGTGGCCGGTCGCGCAGTTCCCCACCGGCCTGCGGCCGGGGCCCCAGCACCCTTTTCGGGTACTGCGGTGCGCGTCAGTAGGAAGAACCGGACGCGCCCAGTGCCCCCGTCGGGTGCCACACCGTCTTGGTCTCCAGGAACGCCGTCATGCGGTCGGTCCCCGGCGTCGCCGTCCAGTCGTCCACAGGCTGTGGACGCAGGACGCGCTTGAGGTTGTCGGCCGCCGCGATCTCCAGCTCCTTGGCCAGCACCTCGTCGGCGCCCGCGAGGTCGATCGCGTTGACGTCCTGGTGGGCGGCGAGCGGCGCGGCGATCTCCGACGTACGGCCGGAGAGGACGTTGACGACTCCGCCCGGCACGTCGGACGTCGCGAGCACCTCGGCGAGGGACAGGGCCGGGAGCGGTGCCTTCTCGCTGGCGACGACGACCGCGGTGTTGCCGGTCGCGATCACCGGCGCGACCACCGACACCAGGCCCAGGAACGACGACTCCTGCGGGGCCAGGACGGCGACGACGCCCGTGGGTTCGGGGGAGGAGAGGTTGAAGAACGGGCCCGCGACCGGGTTGCCGCCGCCGGTCACCTGGGCGATCTTGTCGGTCCAGCCCGCGTACCAGACCCAGCGGTCGACGGTCGCGTCCACGACCGCGGCCGCCTTGGACTTGCCGAGGCCCTCCGCGTCGGCGACCTCGCGCACGAACTGGTCGCGGCGGCCCTCCAGCATCTCCGCGACGCGGTAGAGGACCTGGCCCCGGTTGTAGGCGGTGGCCCCCGCCCAGCCGCCGAACGCCTTGCGGGCGGCGACCACCGCGTCCCGGGCGTCCTTGCGGCTCGACTGCGGTGCGTTGGCCAGCCAGTTGCCCTTGGAGTCGGTCACCTCGTACACCCGGCCGCTCTCGGAACGCGGGAACTTCCCGCCGACGTACAGCTTGTAGGTCTTGAAGACAGACAGGCGATCAGACATCGAGGTATGCCTCCAGGCCGTGGCGGCCGCCCTCGCGGCCGAAGCCCGACTCCTTGTATCCGCCGAACGGCGAGGTCGGGTCGAACTTGTTGAACGTGTTGGACCAGACGACGCCGGCGCGCAGCTTGTTCGCGACCGCCAGGATCCGCGACCCCTTCTCGGTCCAGATGCCGGCGGAGAGGCCGTACTGGGTGTTGTTGGCCTTGGCGACCGCCTCGTCGGGCGTCCGGAAGGTCAGGACCGACAGGACGGGGCCGAAGATCTCGTCGCGGGCGATGGTGTGGGCCTGGGTGACGTTCGTGAAGAGCGTCGGGGCGAACCAGTAGCCGGCGGAGGGGAGTTCGCAGGCCGGGGACCAGCGCTCGGCGCCCTCCGCCTCGCCCTGGTCGGCGAGGGCGGTGACGCGGGCCAGCTGCTCCGCGGAGTTGATCGCGCCGATGTCGGTGTTCTTGTCCAGCGGGTCGCCGAGGCGGAGCGTGGACAGGCGGCGCTTGAGGGAGTCGAGCAGCTCGTCGTGGATCGACTCCTGCACGAGGAGGCGGGAGCCCGCGCAGCAGACCTGCCCCTGGTTGAAGAAGATGCCGGTGACGATGCCTTCGACGGCCTGGTCGATCGGGGCGTCGTCGAAGACGATGTTCGCGCCCTTGCCGCCCAGTTCGAGGGTGAGCTTCTTGCGGGTGCCCGCGACGGTCCGGGCGATCTCCTTGCCGACGGCGGTGGAGCCGGTGAAGGCGACCTTGTTGACGTCGGGGTGGGCGACGAGCGCGGCGCCCGCGTCGCCGTAGCCCGGGAGGATGTTGACGACACCCTTGGGCAGGCCCGCCTGGCGGCAGATGTCCGCGAAGAAGAGGGCGGAGAGGGGAGTCGTCTCGGCGGGCTTCAGGACCACCGTGTTGCCGGTGGCGAGCGCCGGGGCGATCTTCCAGGCCAGCATCAGGAGCGGGAAGTTCCAGGGGATGACCTGGCCGGCGACGCCGAGCGGTTGCGGGTTCGCGCCGTAGCCGGCGTGGTCGAGCTTGTCGGCCCAGCCCGCGTAGTAGAAGAAGTGCGCGGCGACCAGGGGCAGGTCGGCGTCGCGCGTCTCCTTGATCGGCTTGCCGTTGTCCAGCGTCTCCAGGACGGCCAGCTCACGGCTGCGCTCCTGGATGATGCGGGCGATGCGGAAGAGGTACTTGGCGCGCTCGGAGCCCGGCAGCGCGGACCACTTCTCGAACGCCTTGCGGGCGGCCCTGACGGCCCGGTCCACGTCCTCGGCGCCGGCGCGGGCGACCTCGGAGAGGACCTCCTCGGTCGACGGGCTGACCGTCTTGAAGACCTTGCCGTCGGCCGCGTCCGTGAACTCGCCGTCGATGAAGAGGCCGTAGGAGGGCGCGATGTCGACGACGGAGCGGGACTCGGGCGCCGGTGCGTACTCGAATGCGGTGGTCATCTTTTCCTTGGCCATGGTGATCAGTCCACCGTCACGTAGTCGGGGCCGGAGTAGCGGCCGGTGGCCAGCTTCTGACGCTGCATCAGCAGGTCGTTCAGGAGCGAGGAGGCGCCGAAGCGGAACCAGTGGTTGTCCAGCCAGTCCGCACCGGCGGTCTCGTTGACGAGAACGAGGAACTTGATCGCGTCCTTGCTGGTCCGGATCCCGCCGGCGGGCTTGACCCCGACCTGGACGCCGGTCTGCGCCCGGAAGTCGCGCACGGCCTCCAGCATGAGGAGCGTGTTCGCCGGGGTGGCGTTCACCGCGACCTTGCCGGTCGACGTCTTGATGAAGTCGGCGCCCGCGAGCATGCCCAGCCAGGAGGCACGGCGGATGTTGTCGTACGTCGACAGCTCGCCGGTCTCGAAGATGACCTTCAGGCGGGCCGCGCCCGAGGCCTCCTTCACGGCGGTGATCTCGTCGTACACCTTCAGGTAGTTCCCCGCGAGGAACGCGCCCCGGTCGATGACCATGTCGATCTCGTCGGCGCCCGCGTTCACGGCGTCCCGCACGTCGGCGAGCTTGACGTCGAGTGCGGCGCGGCCGGCCGGGAAGGCGGTGGCGACGGAGGCGACCTTGACGGACGAGCCGGCGACGGCCTCCTTCGCGGTGGCCACCATGTCGGGGTAGACGCAGACGGCGGCCGTGGCGGGGGTCGTACGGTCCGTCGGGTCCGGGTGGACCGCCTTGGCGCCGAGTGCCCGGACCTTGCCGGGGGTGTCCGCGCCTTCCAGCGTCGTCAGGTCGACCATCGAGATGGCGAGGTCGATGGCGTACGCCTTCGCGGTGGTCTTGATGGAACGGGTGCCGAGGGAGGCGGCACGCGCCTCCAGGCCGACCGCGTCGACGCCGGGCAGCCCGTGGAGGAAGCGGCGCAGCGTGCTGTCGGACGCGGTGACGTCAGCAAGTGCGTGGGGTGCGGTGGTGGGCATGGTCACCAGCCGAGCATATCTACGCGCGTAGCGGCTGTACACCCCGAGGGAACGGTTCATCTTGGCGGCGGCTGCGCATGCGCCCCGAGGGGGCGTGGGGTACCGGGCGAGCGACCCCGTACGACCCGCACGCGCGTAGGGCCATGATGCCCCCACGGCGCCGACGCGCACGTCTGGTGCAGAATCGGCGCTATGACCACGCCTCTCGTCAAGGACCGCATCTACCGCTCGCCCCAGGCGCTGATCGGTGGCGTACTGCTCCTCGTCATCGTCCTCTGGCTCGGTATCGACGCGCTGATCCGGGGGCACGGCCACACCCCCTGGCTGGCCCTCGCCGCGCTCATCCTCATCGTGCCGCTGGTCGTCGCGTTCACCCTGCGCCCCGCGGTGTTCGCGGGCGAGGACCGGCTGCGGGTACGGAACCCGTTCCGGGTGATCACGCTGCCGTGGGGGGAGATCGCCTCGCTGCGGTCCGGGTTCTCGAACGAGGTGGTCGTCAAGTCCGGCGCGAAGTACCAGCTGTGGGCGATCCCGGTGTCCCTGCGGGGCCGCAAGAAGGCGGCGCGGCAGCAGGCGAAGTCGGAGGCGGACGCGCGGCGCGGGCGGACCGGGCCGGGGGCCGGGGGCGCCGGGCGCGGCCTCGGCGGGTTCGGCGGCTTCGGGGGATTCGGGGGGCAGGCCGGGGCCGAGCAGGCGGACGGGCCGATGCGCGCGGAGACCGACAAGGTCATGGACGACCTGCGGGAGATGCTGGAGAGCAGGGGGCCGGCGGAGTCGGCGCAGGGTGAGGTCACGGTGCGGTGGGCGTACGAGGTGGCTGCGCCGGCGGTGGCGGGGGCGGTGCTGCTGGCGGTCCTGCTGGTGGTGGGGTAGGGCCGTGGGCGTGGTGGGGGTGCGGGTCGTCGGCTGGGTGCGGGCCGGTGGGGGTTGTTCGCGCAGTTCCCCGCGCCCCTTTGGGGTTGGTGGTGCCGTGTGTCGGGAGGAGCGGGCGTCTTCCTGAGTGGTCGGGTGCGGGCCGGTGGGGGTTGTTCGCGCAGTTCCCCGCGCCCCTTGGGAGGGGTCGGTGCCGTGTTCGGAGAAAGTCCCGTGCCTCCCGGAGTGGTCGGGTGAGTGGGGCGGCAGTGCCCTGCTCGGCTCGGTTGTGTCCGACGCCGTGGCCGGCTGGACTTCGCGATGACCGTCCTGTTCGCCGTACTCGCTCTGGACGCCGTCCGGGAGCCGTCGCGGCGACCTGCACCCGGCCCCGGTGCTGGTCAGCGCCCTGACGGCTGTCCCGTCAGCTGCGGCTGGCGGCTGAGCTCGTAGGACCGTAGATTGGACTGCGCGGTCCAGTCTACGGAGGCGGGTGCGATGCGGCGCAAGGAGCTGACGGCCAAGGGGAAGGCGACCCGGCGCCGGATCGTCGAGGGGGCCGCCGAGGTGCTGCGGGAGCGGGGCGTCGGCACGGTGACGCTGGACGACGTCATGGCCCGGACCGGCACCAGCAAGAGCCAGCTCTTCCACTACTTCCCGGACGGCAAGGACGAACTGCTGCTCGCCGTCGCGCGGTTCGAGGCGGAGCAGGTGCTGGAGGACCAGCAGCCGTATCTCGGCCGCCTCGCATCCTGGGAGGACTGGGAGCGGTGGCGGGACGTGGTGATCGCCCGCTACGAGGCACAGGGCGAAACCTGTCCGCTCGGGTCGCTGTTCCTCCAGGTCGGACGGTCGACGCCGGGCGCGCGGGCGATCGTGGTCGAGCTGTTGCGGCAGTGGCAGGAGAGCCTCGCGGCGGGCATCCGCGCGGTACGGGCCGGCGCCGGGACGGACGCGGACGTGGACGTCGACGCGCGGGCCGCCGCTCTGCTCGCCGCGATCCAGGGCGGTGTGTCCATCCTGCTGTCGACGGGGCGCTCCGGCCACCTGCGGGCCGCCCTCGACCAGGGGATCGCGGACCTGCGGCGCGAGCTGGACCCCACCCCGGCGGCTACGCCGCGATGACCGCCGCGGTCGTACGGCCGCCGTCCACGTCGAGCACGATCCCGTGCACAAACGACGACTCGTCGGCCGCCAGATAGACCGCCGCGCTCGCGATCTCCTCCGGCGTGCCCATCCGGCCCGCCGGCGTCCCCGTCATCATCGCCCCGGCGACCCCGGCGTGCTCGGTGTCCGCCGCCAGCACCACGCCCGGCGAGATCGCGTTCACCCGCACTCCTCGCGGCCCGAACTCCGCCGCCCATGCCCGGGTCAGCGTCTCCATCGCCCCCTTGGTGGAGCTGTACAGCGCGCCCACGGGCACGCCCAGCCGCGCGATCCAGGACCCCAGGTTGACGATCGCCCCGCCCCCGGCCTCCGCCATGGCGGGCGCGACGGCCGCGGTCAGGAAGAACGGGGCCTTGACGTTGACCGCGTAGACCTGGTCGAAGGTCTTCTCGTCGGTGGCGGGGGTCGGGTCGCCGGGGTAGACGCCCGCGTTGTTGACGAGCACGTCGATGCGGCCGCCCAGCACCCGCGTCGCCTCCTCGGCCAGCGCCCGCGACGCGGCGGCGCTGCCGTCCAGGTCGGCCCGCACGAAGTCGGCCCGGCCGCCCCGGGCCCTGATCCCCTCGACCACCTCCGCCCCGCGCTCGGCGCTCCGCCCCGAGACGACGACATACGCTCCCTCGGCGGCGAACGCCTCCGCGATCGCCCGCCCGATGTTGCTGGTCGCGCCGGTCACCAGCGCGGTCTTGCCGGTCAGTCGCATGGTCATGATCAACCCTCCGTGTCACGTGGTCCGTCGTCAGGTGCGGACCACTGTGCGCCGAGGAAAATGGACCGGCAAGTCCAGAAAATGCGGAAGTCCGGACCGGACCCGCGCCGCTGGTCGACATGGCCACCGCGGGCCGCGGTCATGTGACGTCCCGAGGGTCCGGGAGCGGCATGAAAAACCTTGTGATGCGCGGCGGTACGTTGTGCGGATGCGTGATTCTCCGCCGCCCAAGGGCGCGGTTCTCGACGTCGGCGAACTGGCCGCACGCTGGGCGGACCCGTGGCGGCCGGAGCAGGTCGCGTACCGGTTGGACGGGGTCGGCGTGCCCTGGTGCGTCGCGGCGGGGTGGGCGTTGGACCTGTTCCGCGGGCAGCAGTCGCGGCCCCACGGCGATCTGGAGATCGCCGTTCCTGCGGCCGGGTTCGCGGAGGTACGTGACCGCTTCCCCGAGTGCGTGTTCGACGCGGTGGGCTCGGGACGCGTCTGGGCGGCGGCGGGGGACGAGGTGCTCGCGGCGACCCACCAGACATGGGTACGGGATCCGGCGAGCGGCCGGTTCCTCTTCGACGTCTTCCGCGAGCCGCACGAGGGCGCCACCTGGATCTGCCGGCGGGACGAAAGCCTGCGGCTGCCCTACGACGCGATCATCGAACGGACGGCGGACAGCATCCCGTACCTGGTACCGGAGTTGGTTCTGCTGTTCAAGGCGAAGGAGCCGCGGCCCAAGGATCACGCCGACTTCGACGGGGTCCTGCCGCTGCTGAGCCGGGCACGGCGGGATGCTCTCAGGGCGTGGCTGACGCGCGCACATCCCGGACACCCGTGGTCGGCGAAACTGACGAAGCGGTGACAGTCACCGGGGCGGTGTCCCGACGCCTGCACTGCCACGCGACACGTTTTCCGATCGGTTCCCCTCCCGGCTACGGGTGCGGCTCCGGTCGCAGGACGAGGTCGAGGAGGCCCGGGAAGCGGGCCTCGAACTCCGGGCGGCGGAGGCGGTTGACGCGGCGGGGGCCCTCGTCGCGTTGTTCGACGAGGCCGGCTGCCCGGAGGACGGAGAAATGGTGGCTGAGGGCTGCCTTGCCGACGGGCACCTCGAAGCTGCCGCAGCTGCGGGTCCAGTCGGCGCCGGCGGCCAGCTCCCTGACGAGCGTGAGGCGTACGGGGTCGGCGAGGGCGGCGAGCGCGGTGAGGACGGGCACCTCGTCGGGGTGGGTGTGCTCGGGGGCGGCCCGGTGACGGGGGCTCGTGCCGGTCATGCCGTCCTCCTCGTCGCCGTGTTCCGCTTGCCGAGTGTTCGATGAAGACCATACACTCCCGAGTGTTCGATTCATGTTGAACACTCGTTGAGGGGTGTGTGCCGTGCGCGCTGTCGAGCTGCAGGAATACGGCGGTCCCGAGGTCCTGAAGGCCGTGGAGGTGGCGGTCCCCGAGCCCGGCCCCGGTGAGGTGAGCGTCGACGTGGCGTACGCGGGCGTCAACTTCGCCGACCTCAAGGCGCGTTCGGAGGGGTACCGAGTGCCGGGCCTGCCGTTCCGTCCGGGACTCGAGGTCTCGGGCCGCGTCCGGGCGCTCGGTGCCGGTGTCACGGACCTCGCCGTCGGCCAGGAGGTGGCCGCGCTGACGCAGGGCGGCGGCTACGCGGACGTGGTCGTGACGGAGGCGGCGACTGTCTTCCCGCTGCCGGCGGGGACGGACCTGCGCACCGGGGCCACGCTCCCGTCCGTCCTGCCGACGGCGTACGCCCTCGTCCACACCGTCGGCCGCCTCCAGCCCGGCGAGACCGTCCTCGTCCAGGGCGCGGCGGGCGGCGTCGGCACGGCGGCCGGGCAACTGGCGAAGGCGGCGGGCGCGGCCGCGGTGTACGGCGTGGTGTCCGGCGCGGCGAAGGCGTCGTACGCGCGGGACCACGGCTACGACGAGGTCTTCGTCGGCGACTTCGCGGAGCCGGTACGGGAGGCCACCGGCGGCCGGGGTGTCGACCTGGCCCTCGACCCCGTCGGCGGCGAGACGTTGCGCGCGAGCCTGTCGTCCCTCGCCCGCTTCGGCCGCCTGGTCTCCTTCGGCAACGCGAGCGGAGAACCGGCCTGGACGGCGGGCCAGCCGGAGCTGTATCCGCGGGGCCTGTCGGTCGCCGGTTTCTCCATCCTCACGCTTGCCCAGACGGCGCCGGACGTGCTGCGGGAGCTCGCCGCCCGGGCCTTCGCGACGGCGGCGGACGGCACGGTGACCCTGCCGGTCACGGCCGAGTTCGCCCTGGAGGAGGCGGCGGAGGCGCACCGCCTGATGGGCGGTCGCACGAGTACCGGGAAGCTGCTGTTGCGGGTCGCGGGCTGAGGGGGCCGGACCGGCCCCGAGTGCGCCCGGACGCCCGCCGCGGCGGCCCCGGTGTGCCGCGGGGCGTCGACCGGCGCCCCCATGGGCAACGTTGTCCCACTCCGGGTGGTAGCGCTTTCTCCGTGTCTTGCCTACGCGACTGACCGGTCACGGGGCGCTCGGCCACACCAGGAGCATGTACGCCCCGCAGTACGCCGAGCCCGCGACGGCCGCCGTCAGGGCGAGGACGCGTACCCGTGCCGAGGCGCGGGCGAGGTACCGCGCCACGGGCAGCAGCAGCGGGAAGCCGGGGAGGAGGAAGCGGGCGCGGGGGAAGTAGACGCCGCCGCTGGCCACCACGATCAGCAGCAGGACCGCGCTGAAGACGAGCAGCGGGAGCGGCTGCCGGTCCGCCGCGGCCAGTCCGAACAGGACGACCGAGGCCAGCATCGTCAGGCTCACCACGACCAGGAACAGCTCCGGGCGCGAGACCTGCCCGAACAGGTGCCGCAGCCAGCGCAGGGTCTCCGCGCCGCCGTCCAGCTCGTTGTGCCACAGCCGCTGTACGGCGAAGTAGCCGTCCCAGCGGTGGAGTCTGACGCCCACCCAGCCGACGTACGCGCACCAGCCGAGCGGGGCCGTCAGGGCCGCCGTCAGGGCACGCGGCGAGAAGCGGGTGCGGAGGGAGAGCAGGGCGGTGACGGTGACCGCGGCGGCCACGGCGATGCCGGTCGGCCGGGTCAGGCCGGCGAGGACCGAGCCGGCCGCCGCGTACAGCCAGCGCTCGGCCAGCACCGCGTACAGCGTCCACGCGGCGAACGCCGTGAACAGGGATTCGGTGTAGCCCATCCACTGGACCAGGCCCACCGGGTACGCCGCCCACAGCACGGTGAGGAGAACGCCGACCCGGCGGCCGGCAAGGCGGTCGCCCACCGCGAACACGCCCCAGGCCGCGAAGAGCGAGGCCAGCCACGCGAGGGCCAGGCCGGTGCTGGCCCGGGTGCCCGGGGTCAGCACCGCGACAGCCTTCACCAGGAGCGGGTACAGCGGGAAGAACGCCAGGTTGTTGTGGTCGTACGCGGTGCCGAGGGTGTGCGTGTACCCGTGGTCCGCGATGCCGAGGTACCAGCGGGAGTCCCACTGCGTGGCCAGCATCGGCCACACGCCGTGGTGGCGCCGGTGCGCCCAGACGGTCAGGAACACCAGGCCGGTGAGGCGTACGCCGAGGTACGCGGCGAGCGCCGGAGCCGCCCGGCGCAGGGCGTGGCGGGGCACGGCCGCGGTGGGGAGGTGGGGTCGTCGGGTGCCCGGGATGTGCCCGCGGGAGGCGGTGTCGGGGGCGGTCGAGGACACGGCGGCGGCTCCAGTACGACGGCTGCGGCGGGCGGCGGTACCGGATCACCGTTCCCCGGGAGCCGGGGCGGGGCGCGGTGGGTGGGTCGGTCGCCGTCGCGAAATCACCCGTAGGGGTGCCCCTGGCGGAGAGGCACCCCTACGGGCGTCAGATGGGGTGCCCTTGGCGGAGAGGCACCCCTACGGGCGTCAGATGGGGTGCCCTTGGCGGAGAGGCACCCCTACGGGCGTCAGATGGGGTGCCCCTGGCGGAGAGGCACCCCTACGGGCGTCAGATGCCGGCCGCGGCGGACAGGTCGTGCTTGATCGCCGCGAGCAGGGCGGTGGCTGTGGCGCGGGCCGACGGGAGGTCGGCGTGTGCGGCCACCGGGACCACCACCTCCAGGTAGCACTTCAGCTTCGGTTCGGTGCCGCTGGGGCGGACGACGACGCGGGCGCCGGTGAGGGTGTAGCGGAGGCCGTCGGTGGGGGGCAGGGTGGCGGTGCCCTGGGTGAGGTCCTCGGCCTCGGTGACGGGGAGGCCCGCGAGTTCGGTCGGCGGGTGCTCGCGGAGGCGTCGCATCGCGTCGGCGATGACGGAGAGGTCCTCGACGCGGACCGAGAGCTGGTCGGTGGCGTGCAGGCCGTGTTCCACGGCCAGGTCGTCGAGGAGGTCCAGGAGGGTACGGCCCTCCTCCTTGAGGACCGAGGCCAGCTCGGTGATCAGGAGGGCCGCGGTGATGCCGTCCTTGTCGCGGACGCCGTCGGGGTCGACGCAGTAGCCGAGCGCCTCCTCGTAGCCGTAGCGCAGGCCGTCGACGCGGGCGATCCACTTGAAGCCGGTGAGGGTCTCCTCGTAGGGGAGGCCGGCCTTCTCGGCGATGCGGCCGAGGAGGGAGGAGGAGACGATCGACTCGGCGAAGACGCCGGTGGCGCCGCGGCGGACCAGGTGGGCGGCGAGGAGGGAGCCGACCTCGTCGCCGCGGAGCATGCGCCAGGCGCCGTCGTCCTTGACGGCCGCGGCGCAGCGGTCGGCGTCGGGGTCGTTGGCGATGATCAGGTCGGGGTCGGTCTCGCGGGCCTTCGCGAAGGCGAGGTCCATCGCGCCGGGCTCTTCCGGGTTGGGGAAGGCGACGGTCGGGAAGTCCGGGTCCGGGTCGGCCTGTTCGGTGACGAGGACGGGGGCGGGGAAGCCGGCGCGGGCGAAGGCGGCGAGGAGGGTGTCCCTGCCGACGCCGTGCATGGCCGTGTAGACCGTGCGGGCGGTGCGGGGTGAGCCCGCGGCCAGGACGGCGTCGGTACGGGCCAGGTAGGCGTCCAGGACCGTGTCGTCGAGGGTTTCCCAGCCGGTGTCGGGGCGGGGGACGTCGTGGAGGGTGGTGATCGCGTCGATCTCGGCGGCGATCTCCGCGTCGGCGGGCGGGACGATCTGGGAGCCGTCGCCGAGGTAGACCTTGTAGCCGTTGTCGCGGGGCGGGTTGTGGCTGGCGGTGACCTCCACGCCGGCGACCGCGCCGAGGTGCCGTATGGCGAACGCGAGGACGGGGGTGGGGAGGGGGCGGGGGAGTACGACGGCCTTGAGGCCGGCGCCGGTCATGACCGCGGCGGTGTCGCGGGCGAAGTCGGCGGACTTGTGGCGGGCGTCGTAGCCGATGACGACGGTGCCGGTGCCCTGGCCGTGGGCCTTCAGGTACGCGGCGAGGCCGGCGGCGGCCCGGATGACGACGGCGCGGTTCATGCGCATCGGGCCGGCGCCGAGTTCGCCGCGGAGGCCTGCGGTGCCGAACTGGAGGGTGCCGCTGAAGCGGGCCGACAGTTCGGTGACGTCACCGGAGTCGATGAGCTTGGCGAGCTCGTCGCGGGTCTCCGGGTCGGGGTCCTCGGTCTGCCAGGCTCGGGCCCGGGCGATGAGATCGTCGTGCACGGTCGTCGTCCAACCTCTCGTGGAGTGCCTGCGGCGCATCCGCGGCCTCGGTGGGGGTGCGCGTAGCGCCTACGGGTGGGGGGTGAGTCGGGGCCGGGGCGGGGAGTCTCCGTCCTCGGGCCGGCGGTGGACCATCTTGAGGGGTGCGGGTACCGAACGCCGGCCGCTGCGGGCGGAAACTCCCCGCCCCGTCCCCTTCCCGCCGTGCGCGCCTGCAGCGTCCCGTCCCATTTCTGTCGGCGGGTGACTCCAGCGTCCCGTCCCATTTCTGTCGGCGGGTGACTGCAGCGTCCCGTTGCGTCCCGTTCCGGTCCTGTCGGGGGGTGACCGCCGTGTCCCGTTCCGGTCCTGTCGGGGGTGGCCGCCGTGTCCCGTTCCGGTCCTGTCCGCGGTGCCTGCAGCGTCCCGTTCCGGTCCTGTCCGGGGGGACTGCAGCGCCCCGTCAGGGGCGCGGGGAACTGCGCGACCGGCCACGGTGGTCCTGTGGACGCGGTCGGACCGTACGTGGCAACCCGGATGGCGTCCTCAGAGCCTGCCCAGAACCTGCGCCAGCAGCTCGCCCATGCGTGCCGCCGAGTCGCGGCCCGCCTGGAGGACCTCCTCGTGGTTGAGGGGCTCGCCCGTCATGCCCGCGGCGAGGTTCGTCACCAGGGAGATGCCCAGCACCTCGGCGCCCGCCTCGCGCGCAGCGATCGCTTCGAGGACCGTCGACATGCCCACCAGATCGGCCCCGATCACCCGGGCCATGCGGATCTCCGCCGGGGTCTCGTAGTGCGGGCCCGGGAACTGCGCGTAGACGCCCTCCTCGAGGGTGGGGTCGATCTCCTTGCACAGGGCGCGCAGGCGGGGGGAGTAGAGGTCGGTGAGGTCGACGAAGTTGGCGCCGACGATGGGGGAGGTCGCCGTCAGGTTGATGTGGTCGCTGATGAGGACCGGCTGGCCGGGACGCATGCCCTCGCGCAGGCCGCCGCAGCCGTTGGTCAGGATGATCGTCTTGCAGCCGGCGGCCACGGCGGTGCGGACGCCGTGGGCGACGGCGGCGACGCCCCGGCCCTCGTAGTAGTGCGTGCGGCCCAGGAAGACCAGCGCGCTCTTGTCACCGGAGGAGTACGAGCGGATCTTGCCGCCGTGTCCCGCTACGGCCGGCGGCGGGAAGCCGGGCAGCTCGGTGACCTGGAACTCGGCGTCGGGAGCGCCCAGGGCGTCGACGGCCGGGCCCCAGCCGGAGCCCATCACGAGGGCGACGTCGTGGGTGTCGGCGCCCGTGAGCTCGCGCAGGCGGGCGGCGGCCGCGTCGGCGGCGGCGTGGGGGTCGCCCTGGATGTCGTCCGGAAGAAGAGATGCGTTCACGCGGATGAGAGTAGCCGGTCTGGGCCTACGCGCGTAGATGACGGAGCTCGTGGGATTGCGATCGTTGTCTTGTCGTTTCCGACGAGAGGATGCGACGCACTGGACATGTGCGCTGGCTGTGGGGGGTCTGTGCCGGTTCCGGGGCGCGGTCACTCCTCGGCGACGAGGACGTCCTTGTCGTTGAAGACCTCGACGATGAAGATCAGCAGGCGGCCGCGGCTGACCGTGTACTCCACGAGGACGTTCTGCGTGAGGCGGATGGTGCGGTCGTCCCCCGTGGAACTTATGGGACGGGACACCGGGAGGAAGGGGTCGCGGGCGAGGAGGGCGATGCCCTTGTCGAACGCGATGCGCTGACGATCCTCCAGCCGGTCGCGGGCGGCCGCGGCCTGCACCGTGAAGTAGACGTCGTACGTGGTGGGGGACATCCGCTCTCCCGTTGGTGCGTCGGTCCTCCAAGTGTAGGGACGCGGTCTCTCAGCAGGGGCGCTTGCGGAGTTCCATCACGTAATCGTGTGGTGCGCCCGCGGACTCGGCCGCGTCGGCGATCTCGCCCAGGTAGCGGGCGGAGGGCAGGCCGCCCTCGTAGCCGTCGAGGACGTAGAGCCAGGCGGTCTCCTCGCCCTCCAGGGTGTGCACGCGGACCTTGGCGCGGCGGTAGATGCCCAGGCCGACGCCCTCCCAGCGGTCCATGGACTCCTCGTCCATCGGGGCGATGTCGTACAGGCCGACGAAGACCTGGGAGAGGGGGTCCTCCACGATGGTCGCCAGAGCGCCCTCCCAGCCCATCTGCTCGCCGCCGAAGGTCAGCCGCCAGCCGTTCAGCCACCCGGTGGCGCGCAGGGGCGAGTGCGGGGCGCGGCGGGACATCAGCCGCGCGTCGAGATTGCCGGCGTACGCGGCGTAGAGCGACGACATGGGGAGAGGGTACGGCAGGTGTCACGGGTGTCACTCCCGTCCCGGTGAGCGCCCGGCGTTGCCCCGGGGCGATAGCACCTTGAAGCGTGCGGGACAATGGAGTACGTGACTCGGATCGTGATCATCGGTGGCGGACCCGGCGGCTATGAAGCGGCGCTGGTGGCCGCGCAGCTCGGCGCGGAGGTGACCGTCGTCGACTGCGACGGTCTGGGCGGAGCGTCGGTGCTGACCGACTGCGTGCCGTCGAAGACCCTTATCGCTACGGCCGAGGTCATGACGACCTTCGATTCGTCGTACGAGGAACTGGGGATCATCGTCGCCGACGACACCCCGCCGCTGGAGCAGGCCGCCCGAGTGGTCGGGGTCGACCTCGGGAAGGTCAACCGGCGTGTGAAGCGGCTGGCGCTGGCGCAGTCGCACGACATCACGGCCTCGGTGACGCGTGCGGGGGCGCGGGTCATGCGCGGGCGTGGGCGACTGGAGGGCATGCAGGCCCTCGACGGGTCGCGGAAGGTCGTCGTCGCCGCCGCGGACGGGAGCGAGGAGACGCTGGTCGCGGACGCGGTGCTGATCGCGACCGGCGGCCATCCGCGTGAGGTGCCCGACGCCCTGCCCGACGGCGAGCGGATCCTGAACTGGACGCAGGTGTACGACCTGACCGAGCTGCCCGAGGAGCTCATCGTGGTCGGGTCGGGTGTGACCGGTGCCGAGTTCGCGGGCGCCTACCAGGCGCTGGGATCGAGGGTCACGCTGGTGTCCTCGCGTGACCGCGTGCTGCCGGGTGAGGACCCGGACGCGGCCGCCGTCCTGGAGGACGTCTTCCGGCGCCGGGGCATGAACGTCATGGCGCGGTCGCGGGCGGCCGCGGCGAAGCGGGTCGGGGACCGGGTCGAGGTCACGCTCGCGGACGGCCGGGTCATCAGCGGTTCGCACTGCCTGATGGCCGTCGGTGCCATTCCGAACAGTGCGGGGCTGGGGCTGGAGGAGGCCGGCGTGAAGCTGCGCGACTCCGGGCACATCTGGACCGACAAGGTGTCGCGCACCACGGCTCCGGGGGTGTACGCCGCCGGTGACGTGACGGGAGTCTTCGCGCTGGCGTCGGTGGCCGCCATGCAGGGGCGGATCGCGATGTACCACTTCCTCGGTGACGCGGTGGCTCCGCTGAGCCTGAAGACCGTGTCGTCGAACGTCTTCACCGATCCCGAGATCGCGACGGTGGGCTACACGCAGGCCGACGTGGACGCGGGCAAGATCGACGCCCGGGTGGTGAAGCTGCCGCTGCTGCGCAACCCGCGCGCGAAGATGCAGGGCATCCGGGACGGCTTCGTGAAGATGTTCTGCCGGCCGGGCACCGGGATCGTGGTCGGCGGTGTGGTCGTCTCGCCGCGGGCCTCGGAGCTCATCCATCCGATCTCGATCGCCGTCGACAACAATCTGACGGTCGAACAGATCGCGAACGCCTTCACCGTGTACCCGTCTCTTTCGGGGTCGATCGCGGAGGTGGCGCGGCAGTTGCACACGCGGAAGGCGACCGGGGAAGCCTGACGGCCGGAACCGACTCCCCGCTGGTCACGGGGAGTTGTCGGACATGCGTACGGCATAGTCGGGCGGGGTAGGCCCTATACCACTCCTGACCCTGCTGTGCGAACAACTTCTGCTATTCGGCGCAAACTGCTGAAAGCAGACGGTCGTTGGGGTTACTGTCAGTTTCGTGTTCGCTGCAGAACGTCGCCAATTGATCCTCGAAATGGTGCGAGCGAACGGGGCCGTGTCGCTCCGTGAGCTCGCCCGCGTCGTCCAGACCTCCGAAGTGACCGTACGGCGGGACGTGCGCGCACTGGAGGCAGAAGGACTCCTCGACCGCCGGCACGGCGGTGCGGTACTGCCGGGCGGGTTCACGCGGGAGTCCGGCTTTCCGCAGAAATCTCATCTCGCGACCGCCGAGAAGACGGCCATCGCCGATCTCGCCGCGAGCCTCGTCGAAGAGGGCGAGGCCATCGTGGTCGGGGCGGGTACCACCACGCAGGAGCTCGCCCGCCGGCTGGCGAGAGTGCCCGGCCTGACCGTCGTCACCAACTCGCTGCTGGTGGCACAGGCGCTGGCCCATGCCAACCGGGTCGAGGTCGTGATGACCGGCGGCACCCTGCGGGGCTCCAACTACGCGCTCGTCGGCTCCGGTGCGGAGCAGTCCCTGCAGGGGCTGCGCGTGTCGAAGGCCTTCCTGTCCGGGAGCGGCCTGACGGCCGAGCGGGGGCTGTCCACGTCCAACATGCTGTCGGCGTCCGTCGACCGGGCGCTGGTGCAGGCCGCCGCGGAGGTCGTCATCCTCGCCGACCACACCAAGCTCGGCACGGACACGATGTTCCAGACCGTGCCCACCGATCTCATCACCCGGCTGGTCACCGACGAGCCGCCGCCCCACGACGACCGTGCCGTCACCGAGCTGCAGGCCCTTGCCGACCAGGGGGTGCAGATCGCCGTGGCCGGGGCGTCCGGGAGCCCGGGGGGTGATCAGGTCCCGGCGCGCCAGCAGCACCAGCAGCGCCGGGACGTCGCCCTGCCGGGGCCGCGGCGCAGCCAGGGGCCGGGGGCGGGGCTGCGGTCGGCCTCGATGCTGGGGGCAGAGCAGCCGACGGGGGGCGAGCGGGGGCGGGTTGCCGACATGCGGCGGCGGTGAGGGGGCCCAGGCGCCGCGGGGGCCGGTCGTCACGCGGGTGCGGGTCCGCTGTGGCTGGTCGCGCAGTTCCTCCCCCAGCGCCCCTAAGTGAGCCCGCGCAAGGTCAGTTCCAGCAGTCTGTCCGCAAGATCCGGGTCTCCGGGTGACTCCTCCGCTGCCAGGGCGATGGCGTGGGTGAGTTGGAGCAGGTCGGTGATCTGTACGTCCGCCCTTACCGTGCCCGCGTTCTGGGCGCGGGTCAGGAGGGCGCTGCCCGCCTCCCGCATCGGGGTGCCGCAGCGGGACAGGGCCGAGGTCGGGGTGGCTGACATCAGGGCCCTCGACAGGCCCCGGTACGCCGCCGCATGGGCGACCACCTCGCGGAGCCAGGTCAGCAGGGCCTGGCAGGGGTCGGCTGCGGTCCGCAAGTCGGTGGCCCTGGCCAGGAGTTCGCGCACCGCGTCCTCGAAGACCGCACTCATCAGGGCGTGCCGGTTCGGGAAGTGGCGGTAGAGGGTGCCGATGCCCACGCCCGCCCGGCGGGCCACGTCCTCCAGCGAGGCGTCCGTGCCGTGCTCGGCGAACACGGTGCGGGCCTCGGCCAGCAGCCGGTCGTGGTTGCGGCGGGCGTCCGCACGCATGGGGCGTTCCATGTTCCGGGAAGCCGTCCAGAAAGTCGGGTGCCCGGCGAACGGGTGACGTTCGCCGGGCGGTGTGGTGCGGGGTGGCGTCAGTCCTTGATCTCGCAGATCACGGCGCCGGAGGTGAGGGACGCGCCGACCTCGGCCGCGAGGCCCTTGACGGTGCCGGCCTTGTGGGCGTTGAGGGGCTGTTCCATCTTCATCGCCTCGAGGACGACGATCAGCTCGCCCTCCTTGACCTCCTGGCCCTCCTCGACCGCGACCTTGACGATCGTGCCCTGCATCGGCGAGGCGAGGGTGTCGCCGGAGGCGGCCGGGCCGGACTTCTTGGCGGCGCGGCGCTTCGGCTTGGCGCCCGCGGCGAGGCCGGTGCGGGCCAGGGTCATGCCCAGGGACGCCGGGAGGGAGACCTCCAGGCGCTTGCCGCCGACCTCGACGACGACCGTCTCGCGGCCGGCCTCCTCCTCGGCCTCGGCGTCGGCCGGGGCGGTGAAGGGCTTGATCTCGTTGACGAACTCGGTCTCGATCCAGCGGGTGTGGACCGTGAAGGGGTCCTCGGAGCCGGTCAGCTCGGGGGCGAACGCCGGGTCACGGACGACGACGCGGTGGAACGGGATCGCCGTGGCCATGCCCTCGACCTGGAACTCGTCCAGGGCACGGGCGGCCCGCTGCAGGGCCTCCGCGCGGGTGCGGCCGGTCACGACCAGCTTGGCCAGCAGGGAGTCCCAGGCGGGGCCGATGACCGAGCCGGCCTCCACGCCGGCGTCCAGGCGGACACCGGGGCCGGAGGGTGCGTCGAAGCGGGTGACCGTGCCGGGGGCGGGCAGGAAGTTGCGGCCCGGGTCCTCGCCGTTGATGCGGAACTCGAAGGAATGGCCGCGCAGCTCCGGGTCGCCGTAGCCGAGCTCCTCGCCGTCGGCGATGCGGAACATCTCGCGGACCAGGTCGATGCCGGCGACCTCCTCGGTCACCGGGTGCTCGACCTGGAGGCGGGTGTTGACCTCAAGGAAGGAGATCGTGCCGTCCTGGCCGACCAGGAACTCGCAGGTGCCCGCGCCGACGTAGCCGGCCTCCTTGAGGATGGCCTTGGAGGCGCGGTACAGCTCGGCGACCTGGGCGTCGTTGAGGAACGGCGCGGGGGCCTCCTCGACCAGCTTCTGGTGGCGGCGCTGCAGCGAGCAGTCACGGGTGGAGACGACCACGACGTTGCCGTGGGTGTCGGCCAGGCACTGGGTCTCCACGTGCCGGGGACGGTCCAGGTAGCGCTCGACGAAGCACTCGCCGCGTCCGAAGGCGGCCACCGCCTCACGGACGGCGGAGTCGTACAGCTCCGGGACCTCCTCCAGGGTGCGGGCGACCTTCAGCCCGCGCCCGCCGCCGCCGAAGGCCGCCTTGATGGCGATCGGCAGGCCGTGCTCCTCGGCGAACGCCACGACCTCGTCGGCGCCGCTCACCGGGTCCGGGGTCCCGGCCACCAGCGGGGCGCCGGCGCGCTGGGCGATGTGCCGGGCGGCCACCTTGTCGCCCAGGTCGCGGATGGCCTGCGGCGGCGGGCCGACCCAGGTCAGGCCCGCGTCCAGGACCGCCTGCGCGAACTCGGCGTTCTCCGAGAGGAAGCCGTAGCCGGGGTGGACGGCGTCCGCGCCGGCTTCGCGGGCGGCGTTGAGGACCTTGGAGATGTCCAGGTAGCTGGTGGCGGGGGTGTCACCGCCCAGGGCGAACGCCTCATCCGCGGCGCGGACGTGCAGAGCGTCCCGGTCCGGTTCCGCGTAGACGGCCACGCTCGCGATCCCGGCGTCCCGGCAGGCCCGGGCCACGCGGACAGCGATTTCGCCACGGTTGGCGATGAGCACCTTGCGCACGATTGAGGCTCCCTCCTTGAAACAAGCCGAGTTTAGGGACTGCCGACACGACACTTCGACCCGTCCCCAATGGTGACCTTGCCCACACGGAGCGTGATGCGAAGCTCACCCGACCCGGGAAATCCCTTGTCGCACCTCGGTACGCAGGACTCCTTCGGAAAACCCTAGCCCGGTCATGTGGTCAAGGTCTCTGTGAGAGCGTGCCGCGCCCCACTCGGTTTCTTTGTTGAGTCCCTACGAATGGCCCAACGTTTCTTTGCTGCCGACCGGACCCTTGTCCCGCGGTTTACCCGTTAGTAGCGTTCGCGATGCCGAAGAAGGCGCTTCGGCCCGAAGGGCCTCCTTGAGGTGTGGTGGCCGGGCGGCGGGTGGGCGTACTTCAAGTAACACCGGCTCAGGTCCGGGCCGTGAACGAAAGTGGGTGGGGACCGGTGGTGCGCAGACCGGTGGCGTGGGCCGTGGCGGTCATACTCTTCGCCGAGGCATTGGGCATCGCGGCACTCAACTGGTTCATGGGGGTGGTCGTCGACCGCCAGGACATGTCCCTGGCCGGCCTCGACCCGGACAAGATGTCGGTGTCCGCGAAGGCCGGCGCGGTGGTCTTCGGCCTCTACTTCGCGCTGTGCGGCCTGGTGGCCCTGCTGGTCGCCGTCCGCAACCGGCCGCCCGCCGGCCTCGGCCGGGTGCTGCTGATCAGCGTGGCGGTCGTGCACGCCCTCCTGGGCGCCGTGTCCTGGGGGCTGATCGGCTGGCGGGCGTTCCTGTTCATGGTGATCGTCCTCGCGCTCGTCGTCCTGCTGCTGATGACGTACGACCAGGTGGACGGGGCCGGTGCGGCAGGAGCAGGGGCCGACGGCGGGGGCGAGGGCGGTTCCGGCCCCGCGAGCGAGCCGGAACCGGAGCCGGGGGCGGAGGCGAAGAACGACACGCCGCCCGCGGGGCCGTTCACTCCACCGGCGCCCACAACTCCGTGATGCCGACGCCGAGCTCCGCGAGGAGCCGGCGGACCAGGGGCAGGCTGATGCCGATCACGTTGCCGTGGTCGCCGTCGATGCCCTCGATGAACGGCGCGCTGCGGCCGTCCAGGGTGAACGCCCCCGCCACGTAGAGGGGTTCGCCGGTGGCGACGTACGCGGCGATCTCCTCGTCGGTGGGCTCGCCGAACCGTACGACCGTGGACGCGACCGCCGACACCCAGCGCTTGCTCGCCGTGTCCCAGACGCAGTGGCCGGTCTGCAGGGTGCCGGCCCGCCCGCGCATCGACTTCCATCGGGCGGCCGCCTCCTCGGCGTCGTCCGGCTTGCCGAGGGCCCGGCCGTCGAGGTCAAGGACGGAGTCGCAGCCGATGACGAGCGCGCCCTGCACCTCGGGGCGGGCGGCGACCACCGACGCCTTCGCCTCCGCGAGGGCGAGGGCCAGCTCGGCCGGGGTGGGGGCGCTGACGGCCTCCTCGTCGACGCCGCTGACGATCACCTCGGGGGCGAGGCCCGCCTGGCGCAGGAGGTTCAGCCGGGCGGGGGACTGGGAGGCGAGGACGAGTCTGCGCATGGGGGCAGACTATCGGCGTGGACCGACAGTGGGTCGCTCACCTCACGCCCAGCACGATCATCAGGACGACCATCACCAGGGCCAGGAAGACGCCGAGCCGCCGGAGGGTGTTCTGCATGTCCTGCAGGTCCTTCGGCGGCTCGTTCTCGGGGTCCGACCACAGCATGTCACCAGCGTGAGGCTTGGCCGGCCTCGAGCGCCTGAGTAGGGGTACTCAGATCGGGGCCCTGGGTTCCGCTTGGGTGCGCGGTTCCCCGCGCCCCCGGGTCTCTGATCGCTAGCTCGGCCAGTAAGTACGGCCCCATGCGCTCGGGCTTGGCCGGGGGAGGCGTTGCTGGGCGATGCGGCCCGGGTCGGACCAGGCGCTCGTCGGTCGCGGGATGCCGGGCGGCGCGGCCGCCAGGGCGGCCGCGCGTGCCCTGACGACCGCCAGGGCGGCGGCCAGCTCCTCCGGGGTCGGGTTGCCCCGTATGACCTTGATCGTCACAGCGGCTCCTTAGAGGGGGATGTTGCCGTGCTTCTTCGGGGGCAGGGACTCGCGCTTGGTGCGCAGCTGGCGCAGACCCCGTACGACGTGGCGGCGGGTGTCCGAGGGCATGATGACGGCGTCGATGTAGCCGCGTTCGGCCGCCGTGTAGGGGTTGAGGAGGGTGTCCTCGTACTCCTGGATGAGCCGCGCCCGGGTGGCCTCGCCCTCTCCTGAGTCCTCCGCCTCCGCGATCGTGCGGCGGTGCAGGATGTTGACCGCGCCCTGGGCGCCCATGACGGCGATCTGGGCGGTCGGCCAGGCGAGGTTGAGGTCGGCGCCCAGGTGCTTGGAGCCCATGACGTCGTAGGCGCCGCCGAAGGCCTTGCGGGTGATGACGGTGATGAGGGGGACGGTGGCCTCGGCGTAGGCGTAGATCAGCTTGGCGCCGCGGCGGATGATGCCGTCGTGCTCCTGGTCGACGCCGGGCAGGAAGCCGGGGACGTCGACGAAGGTGATGACCGGGACGTTGAAGGCGTCGCAGGTGCGGACGAAGCGGGAGGCCTTCTCGCTCGCCTTGATGTCCAGGCAGCCGGCGAACTGCATCGGCTGGTTGGCGACGATGCCGACCGGGTGCCCCTCCACGCGGCCGAAGCCGGTGACGATGTTCGGGGCGAACAGGGCCTGCGTCTCGAAGAACTCGCCGTCGTCGAGAACGTGTTCGATCACCGTGTGGATGTCGTACGGCTGGTTCGCGCTGTCCGGGACCAGGGTGTCCAGCTCGCGGTCCTCGTCGGTGACCGTGAGGTCGGCTTCCTCGGGGAAGACCGGCGCCTCGGAGAGGTTGTTGGACGGCAGGTACGACAGCAGCTGCTTGACGTACTCGACGGCGTCCTTCTCGTCGCCGGCCATGTGGTGGGCCACGCCGGAGACGGAGTTGTGGGTCCGGGCGCCGCCCAGCTCCTCGAAGCCGACGTCCTCGCCGGTGACCGTCTTGATGACGTCAGGGCCGGTGATGAACATGTGGGACGTCTGGTCGACCATGACCGTGAAGTCGGTGATGGCCGGCGAGTACACGGCGCCGCCCGCGCAGGGGCCGACGACGAGCGAGATCTGCGGGATCACGCCGCTCGCGTGGGTGTTGCGGCGGAAGATCTCGCCGTACGCGCCGAGGGAGGCGACCCCCTCCTGGATGCGGGCGCCGCCGGAGTCGTTGATGCCGATGACCGGGCAGCCGGTCTTCAGGGCGAAGTCCATGACCTTCACGATCTTCTGGCCGTAGACCTCGCCGAGGGCGCCGCCGAAGACGGTGAAGTCCTGCGAGAAGACGGCGACGGGACGGCCGTCGACCGTGCCGTACCCGGTGACGACGCCGTCGCCGTAGGGGCGGTTCTTCTCCAGGCCGAAGTTGGTGGAGCGGTGCCGGGCGAACTCGTCCAGCTCGATGAAGGAGCCCTCGTCGAGGAGCAGCTCGATCCGCTCACGGGCCGTCAGCTTGCCCTTGGCGTGCTGCTTCTCGACGGCGCGCTCCGAACCGGCGTGTGTCGCTTCGTGGACACGGCGCTGGAGATCCGCGAGCTTCCCCGCGGTCGTGTGAATGTCGATCTCTTCCGGCTCGGACATCGGGATGCGGCTCCCTGCCTGCTCAAAAGGGGGGACGGTTACTCATCCGTAGCGTAGTGGGGTGCCTACCAAACGGCAGTGCGGCGTACAACACACCTAGGGTGGCTTGCATGACGCCGCGAGACGCAGCAGATGCGAACAACAATCGTTGGTCCGACCTGGACCGTCCACCGCTGAACGGGGCCGGACTGCGCAGGGACCTGGTGCGGGACGGCGGGCACGGGGGCCTGTACTGCGACATCGAGGTCGTGGGCCGTACCGGATCCACCAATTCCGACCTCGTGGCCCGGGCCGTCGCGGGGGACGCCGACGAGGGCGCCGTGCTGGTCGCCGAGGAACAGACGGCGGGGCGGGGCCGGCTGGACCGGCAGTGGACGGCGCCGCCGCGCTCGGGCCTGTTCTTCTCGGTGCTGCTGAAGCCGGCCGAGGTGCCGGTGGTCCGCTGGGGCTGGCTGCCGCTGCTCACGGGGGTGGCGGTGGCAACCGGGCTGGCGCGAAGCGCGGGCGTCGACACGGCCCTCAAGTGGCCGAACGACCTCCTCGTCACCGTCGGTGACGAGGAGCGCAAGGCCGGGGGCATCCTCGCGGAGCGGGCCGGCGAGGACGGGGTGGTGGTCGGCGTCGGCATCAACGTCACGCTCCGGGCGGCGGAGCTGCCGGTGCCGCAGGCCGGTTCGCTGGCGCTGGCCGGGGCGGTGAGCACGGACCGGGAGACGCTGCTGAGAGCCGTCCTGCGGTCCCTGGAGGACTGGTACGGCCGCTGGCGCGCGGCCGGCGGCGATCCGGGCGTGAGCGGGCTGCAGGAGGCGTACGCGGCGGGCTGCGCGACGCTGGGGCGGACCGTGCGGGCGGAGCTGCCCGGGGACCGGGCGCTGGTCGGCGAGGCGGTGGCGGTCGACGGCGACGGCAGGCTGGTGATCGCCACGAAGGAGGGCGTCCAGGAGCCGGTGGGGGCGGGGGACATCGTGCACCTGCGCGCTGCGTGAGGGCGGGTGCGGCGGGCGAAGCGCCCTGTAAGGGGCGCGGGGAACTGCGCGAGCAGCCCCCACCCACCCGCACCCGGAATTCGACCCCTCACCACCCCGATGTCGGCTTACCTCACGAAGTGAGCTACCGCACAGCTGCCGTAGAGTTGGGCCTGGTCGGTATGCGACCGCGGTAGATCGGAAGGGCAGCAGGCGTGACCGTCGACGACACGGGCTCCGGCGAGGGCGCGGACGCCGCCGACTCCGGCGAGGACCCCCTCGCGCTGCGTCTCGAAGGCCTGATCCTCGGGGCCGAGCGCCGCTACACCCCCTTCCAGGCGGCCCGCAGCGCCGGCGTCTCCATGGAGCTGGCGTCGAGGTTCTGGCGGGCGATGGGCTTCGCCGACATCGGCCAGGCCAAGGCGCTGACAGAGGCCGACGTGCTGGCCCTGCGCCGGCTCGCCGGCCTCGTCGAGGCGGGGCTGCTCAGCGAGGCCATGGCCGTGCAGGTGGCGCGGTCCACGGGGCAGACCACCGCCCGTCTGGCCGAGTGGCAGATGGATTCCTTCCTGGAGGGCCTGACCGAGCCGCCCGAGCCGGGCATGACCCGCACCGAGGTCACGTACCCGATCGTCGAACTGCTCCTGCCCGAGCTGGAGGAGTTCCTCGTCTACGTCTGGCGCCGCCAGCTCGCCGCCTCGGCGGGGCGGGTCGTGCAGGCCACCGACGACGAGGAGATGGTCGACCGCCGCCTCGCCGTCGGCTTCGCCGACCTCGTGGGGTTCACCCGGCTGACCCGGCGCATGGAGGAGGAGGAACTCGGCGAGCTGGTCGAGGCCTTCGAGACCACCGCCGCCGACCTGGTGGCGGCCCGCGGCGGCCGGCTCATCAAGACCCTCGGCGACGAGGTCCTGTACGCGGCCGACGACGCCGGTGTCGCCGCCGACATCGCGCTGCGCCTGGTGGAGACCATGGCGAACGACGAGACGATGCCGGAGCTGCGGGTCGGCATGGCCTTCGGCACGGTCACCACCCGAATGGGCGATGTCTTCGGTACGACCGTGAACCTCGCCTCCCGCCTCACCTCGATAGCCCCGCGCGACGCCGTGCTCGTCGACAGCGCGTTCGCGGAGGAGCTGATCCGGGTCGGCGAGGCGCCGGCCTCGGAGGCGGCCGCCGCGGAGGAGGCGGCGGCCGCCGAGAAGGAGGGCGAGGAGCCCCCGGTGTACCGCTTCGCGCTGCAGCCGATGTGGCAGCGTCCGGTCCGTGGCCTGGGCGTGGTCGAGCCCTGGCTGCTCACCCGCAGGGACGAGGCGGACCCGTCCGCATAGGTCCGGTCGCACGGCCCGGCCTCATAGGTTCGGTCTCATAGGTTCGGCCTCATAGGTTCGGTCTCACGGATCCGGCCTCACGGATCCGGCGTCACGGATCCGGCGTCACGGATCCGGCGTCAGCCGCTGGGTGCCGCCGCCGCGTCGACGCACAGGCCGATGATCGGGACGCAGAGGCCGGACCCGGCCGGCGTGGAGGGCCGCGGTGTCGGGGTGGGGGCGGCCGAGTTCCCAGGCGGTGCCGGGGTCGGTCGCGGGCTGCCGGCCGAGGGGGCCGGGGTGTTGGGGGCCTCGGGGATGGTGGTCGGGCCCGGGGTGGCCGGTGCGGCGGGCCGGCTCGTGGGCGCGGGCTTCAGGGGTACGCCGGAGGAGGCCGTCGTCGGTGCCGGACTCGCCCCGACCGTCACCGAGGTCGGCGAGCGGTCCGGCCGGGGGATGGCGGTGGCGCTGGCGACCGTGGCGGCGGCCGGGGCCGACCGGTCCGTCCCGGTGCCCGGATCCAGCCGCGGTTCCGCCTCGGCGGCGCCGGGGCCGCCGGCGCCCGGATCGACGCTCACCCGGACCAGGCTCAGGGCCCCGGCGGCCAGCGCGATACCGCCGGCGACGAGCAGGACCCGGCGGGGGCGGGGGCGGCGGTGCCGGCCCCTGGGGTGCGCAACGAAGCGGCGCGGGTGGGCCGGGGTGGGGTCCGCAGGCGGCGCCGGCTCCGCTGCCGTGAGGTCGGTGTCTCGCGTCGGCTGCCTCGACGTCTCGGTCATCACGATCCCTCCCCGTGCGCTCGCGCCCCCGATGCGCCATGGCGAGCGCACGTTATGCGCTCCCCTGGGCGGTGCGGCGCGACTTGGGCGGGATGTCACTCGAACGGGTTGCCGGGGTTCGGAGCGGGAACCGGGTGGCCGCTCTTTCCCGTTCGCACCTCGGCTGCGATGATCGGAGCCAGGATGTTAACCCGCGTTAACCGGAGGGCGTGTCGTGAGCGAGGAGCGGTTCGGGGAGTTCGTGCTGGTGCGACGGCACGGCAAGGTCGCCGAGTTCGTGCTGGACCGGCCCCAGGCCATGAACGCGGTGTCGGTGGGGATGGCGCGTTCGATCGTGGCCGCGTGCGCCGCCCTGAGCGCCGACCGGGACGCCCGGGTGGTCGTGCTGACCTCCTCGCACGAGCGGGCGTTCTGTGTCGGCGCCGACCTGAAGGAGCGCAACGCGATGAGCGACGCGGAGCTGCTCCGGTCGCGGCCGCTGTCGCGCGGGGCGTACACCGGCGTGCTGGAGCTGCCGATGCCGACGATCGCCGCCGTGCACGGCTACGCGCTCGGCGGGGGCTTCGAACTGGCCCTGTCCTGCGACGTGATCGTGGCCGACGGCACGGCCGTGGTGGGCCTGCCCGAGGTGTCGGTGGGTGTGATCCCGGGCGGTGGCGGCACCCAGCTGCTGCCGCGCCGGGTGGGTGCGGCCCGCGCGGCCGAGCTGATCTTCTCGGCGCGGCGGGTGGAGGCGCCGGAGGCGCGTGCGCTGGGTCTCGTCGACGAGCTGGTGGAGGCGGGACGGGACCGGGAGGCGGCGCTGGAACTGGCGGCCCGGATGGCGGCCAACTCGCCGGTGGGGCTGCGCGCGGCGAAGCGGGCGTTGCGACTGGGGCACGGGCTGGATCTGCCGACGGGTCTCGAGGTCGAGGACGCGGCCTGGCGGACGGTGGCGTTCTCGGGCGACCGGGCGGAAGGGGTCGCGGCGTTCAACGAGAAGCGGAAGCCGGAGTGGCCGGGGGAGTGAGGCGCGGGCGGGCCGGGGCCGCGGACGCTTACGGCGCCGGCAGGGTGCAGCGCCCCTTGAGGGGCGCTGGGGGTACCCCCGGCCGAAGGCTGGGGGAGGAACTGCGCGACCAGCCCCCACCGGCCGACAGCCCGCGACGAGACCGGCCGTCGCAACACCTGTTCGCCGCACCAACGTCCCGAATCATACAAATCCTCCCTAACCTGGAGTAATGGGTGAGGACAACCGGCTCGCCGCCGTCGTGGCGCTGGCCCAGGGCATGGCTGCGGCTCACACCCCACGTGAGTGCTGGCACGCCGCGGCGGCCGGTGCCTGCCGTGCGCTGGACGGCAGCTTCGCCGCGCTCTCCGTCTGGGAGCGCGAGCTCGGCCGGCTCCGGGTCCTCGTGAACGTCGGGGAGCGCGCCCCGGACGAGGAGGAGTTCCCGGAGGCCGAGGCCTACCCGGTGCATCAGTTCCCGGAGATCACCGAGTTCCTCCACGAACGCTGGGCGGGCGGCGGCGGCCCCAACGCCTGGGTCGAGACGGCCGAGGGCCCCGCCGCCGGCCGCCCCGGCTACTCCCACCAGCGTGTCGCCGCCCTGCGCCGCCGGGGCCGCGGCTGCTGCCTGGTCGCTCCGATCGTGCTGCACGGCAGGGCCTGGGGCGAGCTGTACGTGGCCCGCGCCGTCCGCGCCCCCGTCTTCGGCCGCGCCGATGCCGACTTCGCCACCGTCCTCGCCTCCGTCGTCGCCGCCGGCATCGCGCAGACCGAGCGTCTCGAGGAGGCCCGCCGGCTCGCGTACACCGACGCCCTCACCGGGCTCGCCAACCGCCGTGCCGTCGACGTACGCCTCGACGAGGCGGTCGAGCGGCACCGTGCGGAGGGGGCCGTGGTCAGTCTCGTCGTCTGCGACCTCAACGGGCTGAAGAAGGTCAACGACACCTGCGGGCACGCCGTCGGGGACCGTCTCCTCGAACGCTTCGGCTCGGTGCTGTCGCTGTGCGGGGCGATGCTGCCGGATGCGCTGGCCGCGCGGCTCGGCGGGGACGAGTTCTGTCTGCTCGCGGTCGGTCCGCCGGCCGACGACGTGGTCAAGGCGGCCGACGAACTCTGCCGCAGGGCGGGGGAGTTGGAGCTGGGAGAGGGGGTCGCGTGCGGGGTCGCCTCGACCGCGGACCCGATCGGGCCGGTGCGCTCGGGGCGCCGGCTGTTCCGGCTGGCCGACGCGGCCCAGTACCGGGCCAAGGCGCTGCGCGCCGGACGGCCGGTGGTGGCCGGGCGGGAGGGGCCCGACGATCCCGTGGTGCGGCTGGCCGACGCGCCGCCGCCGGAGCGGGCGGAGCGGCGGAGCTTCCGCGGACGCCGGGGGCTGTGACGTACGACTGTGACGGACCGCTGTGAGGTACTCCTGTGAGGTACTGCTGTGACGTACAAGTAAGGGGCGAACCCGTGCCCCAGTAGTGACAGCTCCCGCATTCACTGCGTACGCTCCTGAATATGGATATGCACACTGTGGTGGTGGGGACGTCCGGTGTCACCGCGTCCGACGTTCTCGCCGTGGCGCGCGGCGGCGCCCGGATCGAACTGTCCGCGGAGGCGGTCGCGGCCCTCGCGGCGGCCCGCGAGATCGTGGACGCGCTGGCGGCCAAGCCGGACCCGGTCTACGGCGTCAGCACCGGCTTCGGTGCCCTGGCGACCCGGCACATCAGCCCGGAGCTGCGGGCCCAGCTGCAGCGCAACATCGTCCGTTCGCACGCGGCCGGGATGGGGCCGCGGGTGGAGCGCGAGGTCGTACGCGCCCTGATGTTCCTCCGGCTGAAGACCGTCTGCTCCGGACACACCGGTGTGCGGCCCGAGGTCGCCCAGACCATGGCCGACGTGCTGAACGCCGGCATCACCCCGGTCGTGCACGAGTACGGCTCCCTGGGCTGCTCCGGGGACCTGGCCCCGCTCTCGCACTGCGCCCTCACGCTGATGGGCGAGGGCGACGCCGAGGGCCCCGACGGGGTCGTGCGGCCCGCCGGCGAGCTGCTCGCCGAGCACGGGATCGCCCCCGTCGAACTGCGTGAGAAGGAGGGGCTGGCCCTCCTCAACGGCACCGACGGCATGCTCGGCATGCTGGTGATGGCCCTCGCCGACCTGGACATGCTCTACAAGTCGGCCGACGTCACGGCCGCGTTGAGCCTGGAGGCGCTGCTCGGTACGGACAGGGTGCTCGCGCCCGAGCTGCACGCCATCCGGCCGCACCCGGGACAGGGGGACAGCGCCGCCAACATGCTCGCCGTGCTGGAGGGTTCCGAGCTGACCGGGCACCACCAGGACGACGCCCCGCGGGTCCAGGACGCCTACTCGGTGCGGTGTGCTCCGCAGGTCGCCGGGGCCGGGCGGGACACGCTCGCGCACGCGCGGCTGGTCGCCGAGCGGGAGCTGGCGTCGGCCGTCGACAACCCGGTGGTGCTTCCCGACGGGCGGGTGGAGTCGAACGGCAACTTCCACGGGGCGCCCGTCGCCTACGTCCTCGACTTCCTCGCCATCGCGGTGGCCGACCTCGGGTCGATCGCCGAGCGGCGGACGGACCGCCTGCTGGACAAGAACCGCAGCCATGGGCTGCCGCCGTTCCTGGCGGACGACGCGGGCGTCGACTCGGGGCTGATGATCGCCCAGTACACGCAGGCGGCGCTGGTGAGCGAGCTGAAGCGGCTGGCCGTTCCGGCGTCGGCCGACTCGATCCCGTCCTCGGCGATGCAGGAGGACCACGTGTCGATGGGGTGGTCGGCGGCGCGCAAGCTGCGGACGGCCGTGGACAATCTGACGCGGATCATCGCGGTCGAGCTGTATGCGGCCACCCGGGCCGTCGAGTTGCGGGAGGGGCTGGCACCGGCGCCGGCGTCCCGGGCCGTGATCGACGCGGTGCGCTCCGCGGGGGTGCAGGGGCCTGGGCCGGACCGTTTCCTCGCGCCGGATCTGGCCGCGGCGGAGGAGTTCGTGCGGGGCGGGGGCGTCGTCGCGGCGGCGGAGAAGGTGACCGGGGCCCTGCGGTAGTTCGTCGCCCGCGGGTGCGCGGGGGCTCGGCGCGCAGTTCCCCGCGCCCCCAAGACGCACAGTTCCCCGCGCCCCCAAGACGCGCAGTTTCCCGCGCCCCCAAAAGGGGCGCGGGAAACCGCGTATCCGAGCCGGCCTGGTGAAGTCGGTTGCGGAACCGTGCCCCGTAAGGGGCGCGGGGAACTGCGCGACCAGCCCCCACCGGCCCGCGGTGAACGAACCGCACAATCAGCGAAGCGCTCAGCCCAGCTTCGCCGACTGGGCCTTGATCACGGCCGGTGGGACCGTGTACGGCTTGCTGGTCATCATCGCGCCGATGTTCATCGTGAAGTACGTGGCGACCGTGTTGCCGTAGCGGACGACCTCGGCGTGCAGGGCGCCCTTGTCGCCGTCCATGTCGGTGGTGGCGGTGAAGGCGATCGACTCGTCGCCCGATCCGGACGCCTTGGCCGGCGTGACCCTCGTGACCTTCTGTTCGTCGCCGGCGGCGCCGCCCGTGAAGCCCGTGGTGCAGGACTTGAGGGCGGTCGAGACGGCGCGCAGGGCCTGCTGGGCGCCGTCGCCGTCGTACGACGACAGGTCGAGGGAGGTGACGTCCAGGTTCAGGGAGTCCTTGAGGGCGCTCTCGAACTTGCCGTCTGCCATGTCGTCGAGGGAGGTCGCGTCGTCGGTGGGGTCCTTCTTGTCCTCGCGTACCGTGCGGCCGATCTCGGACGCCGGGTCGGCGGGGGCGAGCCCGGTGAGGACGTAGGCCAGCGGGCGGCACTTGTCGTCGCTGGACTTGACGGTGCTCCGGGTCGGCGCGGCCTTGCCGATCGCATTGACCTTGTAGCCGTCCACCTCGCCCTGCGCGAGGATCCGCTGCTTCAACTCCGCGGTGTTCAGCGCCTTGACGGTGGACGCTTTTCGCGCGGTGCCCGAGGTGTCCGTGGAACTCCCGCCGGAGCAGCCCGTGATGAGGGCGAGGGACAGCGCGCCGCCGACGGCGAGGGCGCAGGTCCGCACGCCCGGTGATCTCTTCATGAGAGGACTGTGAGTCCCCGGTCAAAGAGTGGTCAAGTCGTTTAGAACTCCAGGCGCTCCCGGCGGACCGAGTAGACCACGAAGCCCGCGCCGACGGCGAGGAAGAGGGTGCCGCCGACGACGTACGGCGTGGTGTCGGGGCTGCCGGTGTCGGCGAGGTGGGTGGCGTCGCCGGTCGCCTCGGACGTGGCCTCGGACAGTGCCCTCGCCTGCTGGGTGACCTGGGTCGCCGTACTCTCCGACGTGCCGGTTCTCGCCGTGGCGTCCTGCGATGCGTGGGCGGACGGGACGAACCACAGCGCGCACAGGAGGGTGCCTGCGGCGGTGGCGGTCAGCAACGGGCGGCGAGCGGATGACACGGAATATCGATCCCCTTGTGACGCTGGCGAATTGGCCGTGTGGGCTGATGTTAGTGAAAATCGCGGGTCACGGGAAAGTCACGGGAGGTTTCAGTCGTACGCTCCCGCCATGAGCACTCCAGAGACATCACGTTTTGTGCGGCTTCGGGTGGAGCTGGTCCTCGAGGTGGAGGACGGCGGCGAGGTCACCAAGGCCGCGCTGCGGCGGATCGCCGCGGATCCCGACCTGCCCGGCGAGGAGCGGACCCAGGCCGAGGCCGCTGTGACGGAAGACACCGCCGAGGCGCTCGCCTACCTCGTAGATCCGTTCGACCTGGTCAGCGAGGTGCCCGGGGTCGAACTCCAGCAGGCCTCCTGGTCCAGCGAGCGGATTTCCTACGATCCCGATTCGCCGGACTGGGATCTCGACGAGGATGATGACGAGGGCGACGACGAAGAGGGCGGCATCGGCTGAGTGATCCGGGGAACCGGTGACCCCGGGCGGCAGTCGCCGTCCGGGGTTTCGTCGTCTCGGGGGGGGGCGCGCGGACCGGTCACTTCCGCACCGGCCGCCCCCGTGGGCGTGTTGTGCCCCACAGATCCGGAGAATGTGGAACGGGACGACGTGGCCCCAGCGTTGGGATCTCCCGACGGGGACTCCCGGTGTGTTCGCGGACTCGGCAACGATGGAGAAGCGTGTGATGACGGACAGTAAGCGGCGCAAGGGCCTGGTGGCCGCGTCCGCACTGCTCGGTGGCGTACTGGTGCTCACGGCGTGTTCCGGCAGCGACGACAAGGCGTCCGGTGGCGGCCAGAGCTCGCAGGCCCAGGCGGACGAGGCCGCGGCCAAGAAGTCGTCGAAGGCCGACATCACCATCACACCCAAGGACGGCTCGACCAACGCGTCGATCAACAACTCCGCGGCCGTCACCGTCAGCAAGGGCACGCTCACCAGCGTCACCATGACCACCGCCGACGGCACCGCGGTCGCCGGCGCGCTGTCCGCCGACAAGACCAGCTGGAAGCCCGCCGCCCAGCTGGAGCGGTCCACCACCTACAAGGTCGCCGCCGAGGCCAAGGACTCCGCCGGCCTGGTCGCGCACGAGAACGCCTCCTTCACCACGGTCTCCCCGGCCAACAGCTTCATAGGCACCTTCACCCCCGAGGACGGCTCGACCGTCGGCGTCGGCATGCCCGTGTCGATCAACTTCGACAAGCAGATCACGAACAAGGCGGCCGTCCAGAAGGGCGTCACGGTCACCTCCAGCAGCGGCCAGGAGGTCGCCTGCCACTGGTTCTCCACCCAGCGCATGGACTGCCGCCCCGAGAACTACTGGAAGGAGAACTCCACCGTCACGCTGAAGCTGGCGCTCGACGGTGTCGAGGGCGCCTCCGGTGTCTACGGCGTCCAGCAGAAGACGGTCACCTTCCACATCGGCCGCAACCAGGTCTCCTACGTGGACGCCCAGACCAAGGAGATGAAGGTCACCCAGGACGGCAAGACCGTCAAGACCATCCCGATCTCCGCCGGTTCGCCCGAGCACAAGACGTACAACGGCATCATGGTGATGTCCGAGAAGTTCAAGGAGACGCGCATGAACGGCGCGACCGTGGGCTTCACCGACAGCGACGGCAAGGGCGAGTACGACATCAAGGACGTGCCGCACGCCATCCGCCTCACCAGCTCCGGCACCTTCCTGCACGGCAACTACTGGGGCGCCAAGTCCGTCTTCGGCTCGGTGAACACCAGCCACGGCTGCGTGGGCCTGTCCGACACCAAGGGCGCCAACGACACCAGCACGCCCGCCTACTGGATGTACAGCCACTCGATCATCGGCGACGTGGTGGTCATCTCCCACACCGGCGACAAGACCGTGGCCCCCGACAACGGCCTCAACGGCTGGAACATGAACTGGGCGGACTGGAAGGCCGGTTCGGCCGTCTGAGCCGTCCTGGCAGCGCAGCGAAGGCGGCCGTTCCCCTGGGGGGACGGCCGCCTTCGGCGTTGGCGGGAGCCGCCCGGCCGGTGCGTCAGCCGCCTGCCGGGCTCGCGTGCCTGGTGCGCCAGGTCTGCTTCTTGGCCTGGTTGCCGCAGGTCTCCATCGAGCACCAGCGGCGGTTGCCCGGGCGGGACGGTGGGCGCGGTCGCGGCCGGCGCCCTGCTGCCGGCCGGTCACCTCGGCGGTGCCGCCGGCCTGGTCGGTCTGGGTGCCGGGATGCTTCTGCTCGACGTGGCGACGCAGTCCGGCCAGGTCGCCAACCAGGCGCGCATCTTCGCGCTCCGCCCCGAGGCCCGGGCCCGGCTCAACACCGCCTACATGACCTGCGCGTTCCTCGGCGGCAGCGCGGGTTCCTGGCTGGGTGTGCGGGCGTACGCCGCCTTCGGCTGGAACGGGGTCTGCGGCCGGTCATGCTCCTGGCCGGCCTGGCCCTCCTCCGGCACGCCCTGCGCTGACAGCCCGGTGCGGGCGCATTCCTGGCCTCCGTACAGCCTTCTCATGCATCTCTTATTTGGGCCTTATCGAGCCATCACGGTGCGTCCCTACCTTGCGGTCATGTTCTTCACCTACCTGAGGCGCGAACTGCGCCGCCGCAGAAAGGCGGCTCTCGTCGTCGCCTCCGGCCTCGCGCTGGGCATCGCACTGGTCATCGTGGTCAACTCCGTGTCCAACGGCATGGGGAAGGCGCAGGACAAGGTCCTCCAGTCGCTGTACGGCCTGGGTACGGACATGACGGTCACCAAGGCGGCCTCGGCGTCCACGAGCGCCTCCCAGCGGCCCCGCTTCAACTTCGACGCGCAGAACAACGGCTCGTCGAGCACGCAGAGCAGTGACCGCGTCATGGTGCAGGGCTTCACCACCCTCGCCTCCACCACCGTCACCAAGGTCGGCGACCAGAAGGGCGTCGCGACCGCGGTCGGCGGGCTGAACCTCAACGTGGTCAAGATCAGCGGGCAGTTCACGCGGGGTCAGTTCCAGCAGAACCAGGGCTCCGGCGGCAACGGCGGCGGCTTCGGCGGCAACGGCGGCGGCAACGGCCAGCCGCAGGGTGAGGTCAAGGGCGGCGGCGCCAACTTCGACGTCAACTCGTACACGGTCTACGGCACCGACGTCACCCAGACCGAGGTCGGCCCGCTGACCTCGTCGAAGATCACCAGCGGCCGTACCTTCAAGGCCACCGAGACGGACGCCAAGGTGCTGGTCGCCGACTCGGCGTACGCCAAGGAGAAGAAGTACAAGGTCGGTTCGACCGTCACCATCAACAAGGTCAAGTTCACGATCATCGGCATCGCGACGGCCGACAGCGGTGACGCGGCGGCCAACCTCTACATGCCGCTGAAGCAGGCGCAGACACTCGCCGACGAGAAGAACAAGGTCACCACGATCTACGTCAAGGCGACCGACTCCAAGCAGATCTCCTCGGTCAAGAAGACCATCCAGAGCAACGTCTCGGGTACGACGGTCACCACCTCCGCCGACCTCGCGGACACCGTCTCCGGATCGCTGTCCACGGCGTCCTCGCTCGCCACCAACGTCGGCAAGTGGCTGTCCCTCGCGGTGCTCGTGGCCGCGTTCCTGGTCGCCGGCCTGCTCACCTCCTCGGCGGTGTCCCGCCGCGTCCGTGAGTTCGGCACGCTGAAGGCGCTGGGCTGGAAGTCCGGCCGGGTCACCCGGCAGGTCATCGGCGAGGCCATGGTGAACGGCCTGGTCGGCGGTGCGCTCGGGATCGGGCTCGGCCTGGCCGGAGCGTACGTGGTCACCGCGATCAGCCCGACGCTGCAGGCCTCCCTGGGCGGCGGTGGCGGTGGTGGCGGCACCGGTGGCGGCGGCTTCGGCGGCGGTGGGGGCGGCGGCTTCGGCGGCGGTCCCGGCCGGCAGACCGCGAAGACCCTGGAGGTCGCCCTCACGGCACCGGTCAGCGTGACGACGATCGGGCTGGCGGTGGGCCTTGCGGTGGCCGGCGGCCTGATCGCGGGCGCGTTCGGCGGCTGGCGCGCGTCCAGGTTGCGTCCTGCGGACGCGCTGCGGCGGGTCGAGTAGCCGACGCCGGCTGGGGCGGGGGGTGGGGACGCTCACCGGCGCTTGCAGGTGCCGGCCGCGCCCACCCTCCCCCACGCTCGGCTTCGCTCGCGCGGGGGGACCCCCATCGCCTCAGCGGCACGACTGCCCGCGGCTGGAAAGGAGCGCCGGCTGCAGCGCCCCGTCAGGGGCGCTGGGGGTCCCCCCGGCCGAAGGCTGGGGGAGGAACTGCGCGACCAGCACCCACCGGCCCGCAGCCGACAACCGACCGCCCCACCCCCAAACCTCCCAGGAGCCACCATGTACGAACTCAGAAACGTCACCAAGGTCTACAGCCGGGGCAAGGACACCGTCCGTGCTCTCGACGGTGTCGACCTCACGATCGCCGACGGCGACCGCCTGGTCATCCAGGGCCCCACCGGCGGCGGCAAGTCCACGCTGCTGCAGATGCTGGGCGGACTTGACCGTCCGTCCTCCGGTGAAGTCGTCCTGGACGGCACCGACCTGGCCAAGCTCTCCGAGGCGAAGCTCACGTCGGTCCGCAGCGAGAACATCGGCTTCGTCTTCCAGTCGTTCAACCTGATCCCGACGCTCACCGCCCAGGAGAACGTCGAGACCGCCCTCGTCCCGCTGGGCGTCAAGGCCAGGGAACGGCGTGAGCGCGCCGCCGAGGCGCTGACGTCGGTCGGCCTCGGGGAGCGCCTCGGCCACCTCCCCGGCGAGATGTCCGGCGGCCAGCAGCAGCGCGTCGCCATCGCCCGGGCCCTCGTCAAGCAGCCCAAGGTGCTGCTCGCCGACGAGCCCACCGGCAACCTCGACGAGGGCATGCGCGACGAGATCATGGACGTACTGGAGCGCATGTGGAAGGAGCACGGGCTGACCTTCATCATGGTCACCCACGACTCCGCGATCGCGAAGAAGGCCCCGCGCCTCGCGACCATCCGCAAGGGCAAGATCACCGTCAAGGAGAACGCCGGAGCATAATGCCGGCGCGCCGCGCGCGACCGCGCGGTTGTGTAACGGTGTTCACCCCGGCGCGTAACAGTTGTCCCGCACCCTTCTTACCGGCCTCTCATCTATTGAGCCCGCTGATCACCCCCCGGCATACTCCGTGTTCCGGGGGGTTGACGTATGTGCGTACGGGACTGCCCCCGGCCGGGTGAACGGGGAATTCGCCCGGTACACCGTCTCCTGGGGGAGTCTTGCGCAGACAAGTGAAAAGAGCCGCCGTGGCCACCGTGGCCACGGCAGCGGCCGTCGCGCTCGCCGCGGGCATGACCAGCCCGGCGTCGGCGAAGCCGGAATCGCGTGCCGCCTCGGCCGCGGCCGCCTCTTCGCTCACCGCCAAGCACCACGTCACCCTGATCACCGGCGACCGGGTCGCCCTCGACGCCAAGGGCCGGGTCGTCGGCCTGGAGCGGGCGAAGGGGCGGCAGCACATACCCTTCCGGATCAGCAAGGCCGGCGGGCACACCCTCGTCGTCCCCGGTGACGCCGCCCAGCTGGTGGCCTCCGGCAAGCTGGACCAACGGCTCTTCGACGTCACCGAGTTGAACAGCGCCGCGACCCGCAGGGCGCAGCGGAACGGTCTCAAGGTCATCGTCGGCTACAGCGGTGCCGCCACCGCCACCCGGGTCGACGTCCGGGACGCGGGCACCCTGCGGCACAGCCTGAAGGCGCTGAACGCGGACGCCGTGCAGACCCCGGCCAAGGAAACGCCCGAGCTGTGGGACGCGGTCACCAACGGCGACAAGGCCGCCGCCGGCATCGCGCACGTCTGGCTCGACGGCGTCCGCAAGGCCAGCCTGGACAAGTCCGTGCCGCAGATCGGCGCGCCCACGGCATGGAAGGCCGGTTACAACGGCAAGGGCGTCAAGATCGCCGTCCTGGACACCGGCGTCGACACGAGCCACCCGGACCTCAAGGACCAGGTGATCGAGTCCAAGAACTTCAGCGCGGCCGCCGACGCCCTGGACCACTTCGGGCACGGCACGCACGTCGCGTCCATCGCGGCCGGCACCGGTGCCAAGTCGCACGGCAAGTACACGGGTGTCGCGCCCGGCGCGAAGATCCTCAACGGCAAGGTCCTGGACGACACCGGCTCCGGTGACGACTCCGGCATCCTCGCCGGCATGGAGTGGGCGGCGGCCGAGGGCGCCGACATCGTCAACCTCAGCCTCGGCGGTTTCGACACCCCGGAGATCGACCCGCTGGAAGCCGAGGTGAACAAGCTCTCCGAGCAGAAGGGCATCCTGTTCGCGATCGCCGCGGGCAACGAGGGCCCCGAGTCGATCGGTTCGCCGGGCAGCGCCGCCGACGCGCTCACCGTCGGCGCCGTCGACGGCAAGGACAAGCTGGCCGACTTCTCCTCCACCGGCCCCGCCGCCGACGGGTCCATCAAGCCGGACGTCACCGCGCCCGGCGTCGACATCACCGCGGCCGCGGCCAAGGGCAGCGTCATCGACCAGGAGGTCGGCGAGAACCCGCCCGGCTACCTGACCATCTCCGGTACCTCGATGGCGACCCCGCACGTCGCGGGCGCCGCCGCCATCCTCAAGCAGGAGCACCCCGACTGGGGCTTCCAGGAGCTGAAGGCGGCCCTGACCGGCTCCGCGAAGGGCGGCAACTACATGCCGTTCCAGCAGGGTTCGGGCCGGATCGCCGTCGACAAGGCCATCAAGCAGACCGTGCTCGCCGACCCGGTGTCGGTGAACTTCGGTGTGCAGCAGTGGCCGCACACCGACGACACCCCGGTCACCAAGCAGCTGACGTACCGCAACACCGGCACGTCCGACGTCACCCTCACGCTGACGTCGTCCGCCACCGACCCCAAGGGCGCGGCGGCCCCGGCCGGCTTCTTCAAGCTCGACGCGACCCGGGTCACCGTCCCGGCGGGCGGCACGGCCTCCGTCGGCCTCACCGTCGACACCAAGCTGGGCGGCACCCTCGACGGCGCCTACTCGGCGTACGTCACGGCGACCGGCGGCGGCCAGGCCATCCGCACGGCGGCCGCGGTCCAGCGCGAGGTGCAGTCGTACAACGTCACCGTCAAGCACATCGGGCGCGACGGCAACCCGACCGGTGTCTACAGCACCGACCTCGTCAGCTACTCCGGCCTCGGCAACGGCCGTGACTACGCCGTGCCGGTCTCCGGCACCGGGACCGCCACGTTCCGGGTG
Organism: Streptomyces sp. NPDC104761; assembly: GCF_055583445.1. Classification (NCBI taxonomy): domain Bacteria; kingdom Bacillati; phylum Actinomycetota; class Actinomycetes; order Kitasatosporales; family Streptomycetaceae; genus Streptomyces; species Streptomyces sp. NPDC104761. The sequence goes on from NZ_JBVJNZ010000019.1 coordinate 93,528, forward strand.
CCGAAGGGCACGTACCTGCTGGACGCCCTGATCGCCAAGGACTTCACCACCTTCGACGGCGGTGTCGACTGGCTGGTCGACCCGAAGCTGAGCGTCACCAAGGACCTCACGCTCACCGTCGACGCCCGCACCGCGAAGGGCGCCGACATCACCGTGCCGGACACCGGGGCCAAGCCGCACACGGCGACGATCGACTACATGTACGACCCGGCGGGCGTCGGATTCGGGATCGGCTTCGACAGCTTCGCCGACATCCGCGTCGCGCCGCTGGGCGGCGAGGTCGCGAACGGTCTGACCCAGACCTGGAGCGGCCAGTTCACCAAGGGCGGCAACGAGGAGTACGACGTCGCCACCAGCGCGCAGGTCAGGAAGCTGCAGGGCGGCAAGGTCCGGCACTTCCGGACGAGCGAACTGGCCACGGTGCGCAACGCCGTCGGCGCCTCCACCCCGGGCAAGACCGGCGCGGTCAGCCCGTGGGGCGTCGTCGGCGAGGACTTCGTCTCCGGCGACGCGGTGGAGCAGCGGCTCCCCGGCACCCGCACCTTCCACGTCTCCACCGTGGACGGCGCCCAGTGGGCCTTCGAGGCGATGCAGTACTCCGGTCACGACGCCCAGGGCCTGCCGATCGCCGACGCCTACTACGCGATGGACGACCCGAAGACGTACAAGGCCGGCAAGACCTACCGGAACACCTTCAACACGGCGGTCTTCGGGCCGGAGCTGAGCAGCGGGGACGGCCTGTTCCGGGACGGCAACCAGATCTTCGGCAGCATCCCGCTCTTCGCCGACGGCGGCCGGCACGCCGGAGCCTCCGTCTTCCTGTCCGTGAAAACCACCCTCTACCGCAACGGCACCAAGGTCGGCTCCAACAAGGACCCGCTCTTCGGCGACGGCGTCTTCACGGTGCCGTCGGGTGACGCCGCGTACAAGCTGACCACCTCGGTCGTCCGCTCGGCCGGGGTCGCCGCCGCCTCCACCCGGATCGACGCGAGCTGGACCTTCCGCTCGAAGAAGCCGGGCAGCGGCACCGCACTGGCCCAGCTGCCGGCCTCCACCGTCCGCTTCGGTGCCGTGACCGGTCTGGACAGCCGCGTCGCGGCGGGCAGGAAGAACACCTTCCCGGTCACCGTCGAGGGCGCGGCCGCCGGCCGCAACCTCAAGTCCCTCACGGTGTACGTCTCCTACGACCACGGCCGGAACTGGCGGAAGGTGACGGTCAGCCACGGCAGGATCACCGTGAAGAACCCGGCCAGGGGCAAGGCCGTCTCGCTCCGCGCCACGATCGCCGACAAGAAGGGCAACACGTCGTCGGTCTCGATCTACGACGCGTACTACGGCAAGTGAGCCGTGGCCGCTGAGTAGCACCAGCGAGCGGCCCGTCGGAAGCGCGGCTTCCGGCGGGCCGTTCTCCATGCCGTGGCGGCCGCCGTCAGGGTGCCGGGGCGACCCGGGTGGCGTCCGTGCCCCAACTGGCCAGCAGCCGCAGCGCCTCGGCCGACGGCGAGCCCGGTTCCGCGTGGTACGTGACCAGGGCCTGGTCCTGGTCGCCGGACATGCGGAACGACTCGTAGTTCAGGGACAGCTCACCCACCAGCGGATGGTGCATCCGCTTCACGCCGTACGACTTCTCCTTGACGTCGTGGGTCGCCCACAGCCGGCGGAACTCCTCGCTCTTGACGGAGAGCTCGCCCACCAGCGCGGAGAGCCGGGGGTCGTCCGGGTAGCAGCCCGCGTCCATCCGCAGCTGGCAGACGATGTCGATCGCCTTCTGCTCCCACTCGGCGAACAGCTCTCGGTAGTCGGGCCGCAGGAACGTCAGCCGGGCCCAGTTGCGCTCCGCCACCGGCAGCTCCGCCCAGTCACCGAAGAGCGCCGCCGCCATCCGGTTCCACGCCAGGATCTCCGAGCGCCGCCCCACGATGTACGCCGGCACGTTCTCCATCGACTCCAGCAGCTGTCCGAGCGAGGCCCGCACCTGCTGCGGCCGCGCCGGCGCCTTCTTCTTGTGCTGCTTGCCCTTGGCGAGGTGGGTGAGATGCGCGTGTTCGGCGTCGGTCAGCCGCAGCGCACGGGCGATCGAGTCCAGCACCTCCGCCGACACGTTCCGCCCGTTGCCCTGTTCCAGGCGTGTGTAGTACGCGACGGACACCCCGGCCAGCTGCGCCAGCTCCTCGCGCCGCAGCCCCGGCACCCTGCGGTGCCGCCCGAAGTCCGGCAGCCCCACGTCGGAGGGGCGCAGCCGGGCCCGCCGCGTGCGCAGGAACTCGCTGAGCTCGGCACGCCGGTCCAGGGACGGGGAGGCGGAGGCGGAGGCGGGGGCTGGGGTGGCGGGCAGGGACTGGTCTTCCATACATCCAGTATTCACGGTCGTACGCCCCCGAACCTGACCCCGCCAGTGGTACACACGGCAGACGTACGCAGAGGCGGGGGCTGGGTGACGGACGTAGCGTGGAGGAACCTGGAAACGTGCCCGGGACGGAAGAAGGCGACCGGGTGCGAAGCCACCTCTAGGAGAACCCCCCTCATGACCACTGTTGCTGCTTACGCCGCGCCCGCCGCCAAGGCACCGCTGGAGCGGACCACGATCGAGCGGCGCGCGGTCGGCGAACACGACGTCCTCATCGACATCCGGTTCGCCGGTATCTGCCACTCCGACATCCACCAGGCCCGCGAGGGCTGGGGTACGGCGATCTTCCCGATGGTGCCCGGTCACGAGATCGCGGGCGTCGTCTCCGAGGTCGGCCCGGGTGTCACCAAGTACGCGGTGGGGGACCGGGTGGGCGTCGGCTGCATGGTCGACTCCTGCCGTGAGTGCGACAACTGCAAGGCCGGTCTCCAGCAGTACTGCACCGGCGGCGGCCCGACCTGGACGTACAACGCCGTCGGCAAGGACGGGCAGCCCACCTACGGCGGCTACTCGCAGAAGGTCGTCGTCGACGAGAACTACGTCGTCCGCATCCCCGACGGCCTCTCCCTCGACGTGGCGGCCCCCCTCCTGTGCGCCGGCATCACCACGTACTCCCCGCTCAAGCACTGGAACGCCGGTCCCGGCAAGAAGGTCGCGGTCGTCGGCCTCGGCGGCCTGGGCCACATGGGCGTGAAGATCGCCGCCGCCCTGGGCGCGGAGGTCACCGTCCTGTCCCAGTCCCTCCGCAAGAAGGACGACGGCCTGCAGCTGGGCGCGACGCACTACTACGCGACCAGCGACCCGAAGACCTTCGAGAACCTCAAGGGCACCTTCGACATCATCCTCAACACGGTGTCGGCCCCGCTGGACTTCGGTGCCTATCTGTCGCTGCTGAAGACCGACGGTGCCATGGTGAACGTCGGCATCCCCGAGGAGCCGGTGCACATCCTGCTCTCCTCCGTCTTCGGCAACCGCCGCAGCCTCAGCAGCTCCGGCATCGGCGGTATCCCGGAGACCCAGGAGATGCTCGACTTCTGCGCCGAGCACCACCTGGGTGCCGAGATCGAGCTCATCGGCGCCGACCAGATCAACGAGGCGTACGACCGGGTCGTCAACAGCGACGTCCGCTACCGCTTCGTGATCGACACGGCGACGATCTGAGTCACCGCCGCTGCCTGCGGCCGAGGAGCCAGAGCAGATAGGGGCCGCCGACCAGGGAGGTCAGCGCACCCACCGGGATCTCCAGCGGAGGGACCAGGGTGCGGGCCACCAGGTCGGCGGCCACCAGCACGACCGCACCCGTCAGCGCCGAGCAGACCAGCGGCAGCTGGGGGGTGCGGGTGAGCCGCCTCGCCGGCTGCGGCGCGGTCAGCGCGACGAACCCGACGGGCCCCGCGGCACCGGTCGCGGCGGCGGCGAGCACGACGCCGAGGGCGGTGAGACCGAGCCGGGCCCGGTCGACGCGGAGGCCGAGCGCGGCGGCGGTGTCGGGGCCGAGCCCGAGTGGCCGCGCCGCCCGGCTCGCCCACAACCAGCCCCGGCAGGGCGAGTACGACGACCACGGCGAGCGGCCCGGCCTGCTCCCAGCCCCGCCCGTTCAGACTGCCGGTCAGCCACAGTTCGACCTGCTCGGCCGCGCCCAGCTCGCTGTCGGTGAGATACAGCTGGACGACGCCGGACAGGGCGACGCCGATACCGACGCCGGTGAGCACGAAACGGCTGGGCTGCATGCCGTGGCGCCAGGCGAGCACGTGGACGAGGGCGGCGGCGGTCAGCCCGCCGCCGACGGCGACGACGGGCATCGCACCGGGCGCGGCGACGGCGCCCGTCGCCGGCGCGAGCACGGTCGCGGCGGCGGCGCCGTGCCCGACGCCGATGACGTCCGGACCGGCGAGCGGATTCCGGGTCACGGTCTGCACGAGGGCCCCGGCGAGGCCGAGGGAGGCGCCGACGAGACCGCCGAGCACGATCCGGGGGACGCGCAGCTCGTTGACGACGAGGTCGTAGGGGGTGTGTTCGCCGCGGAGCGTACGCACGCACGACTGACTCTTCCGATCGGCGACTAAGGTGAGGCTTACCTTAGCTGGCGCCGGGGGTACGTTGGACGGGAGGAGGTCCCACGATGACCGTGAACCTGAACCACACCATCGTCGCCGCACACGACAAGCACGCCTCGGCGAGGTTCCTCGCCGACATCCTGGGTCTCGAAGCCGGCCCGGACTACGGCCCGTTCGCCCCGGTCGCCCTGCCCAACGGCGTCACCCTCGACTACATGGACACCCCCGGGAACATCCCGCCGCAGCACTACGCCTTCCTGGTCTCCGAGGACGACTTCGACGAGATCTTCACCCGGGTCCAGGAGGCCGGTCTCGACTACTGGGCCGACCCGTCCCACAGCCGTCCCGGCGAGGTCAACACCAACGACGGCGGCCGCGGCACCTACTTCGACGACCCCAACGGCCATCGCCTGGAGATCCTCACCCGCCCCTACGGCAGCGGCGGCTGACCCCGGTGCCGGTCAGGCCCGCAGCCCCTTGATGCCGTCCTGGGCGGCCATGACCAGCTCGATGCCCCGGGTGTCGGCGGCGGGCTCGCGCATCTGGTTCGTCACGTACGCGATCGCCGTCCGCTCGTCGGGATCGACCCAGACCAGCGCGCCGCCCCAGCCGCCCCAGCCGAGGGCGCTGCCGAAGAGGCCGTAGCCGAGGCCGTACCGGGCCGGCATGCCGAGGACGCGGTCCTCGCCCTCGAACTGCAGCTCACGGGCCCGCTCGCACCCCTCGGGGGACAGCACCCGCACCCCGCCGACGGTTCCGCCGCAGGCGAGCACCGACTGGACGAGGGCCACCGAGCGGGCGTTGCCGTAGCCGCTCGCCGCGGGGATCTGCGCGCGGCGCCAGGCGAGGCTGTTGCCGTCGCGGACGCGGACGGCGGTGGCGGTGGTGGGTGCGGCAGGGGGCGCGTCGCGGCCCGGCGCACTGGCCGTGTAGTCCTCGTCCTTGCCCGGCGGCGGCACGGTGAGCGCCACCCGGTGGTCGTGCTCGGGTCCGAGGCCGAGGTGGAAGTCCGCGCCGAGCGGCCCGGCCACCTCCGCGGCGAAGAACTCGCCCACGCTCCGCCCGGTGATCCGGCGCAGCACCTCGCCCACGAGGAACCCCTGGGTGAGCGAGTGGTACCCGGCCGCGGTTCCCGGCTCCCACTGCGGGGCCTGCCCGGCGAGCCGGGTCGTGGCGGTCGTCCAGTCGTACAGCTCCTCGACCGGCCCCTCCCAGTCGGGCAGCCCCGCGGTGTGCGCCAGCAGATGCCTCACCAGCACGTGCCTTTTGCCGGCCGCCGCGAACTCCGGCCAGTAGCGGGCGACCGGTGCGTCCGGGTCCAGCTTCCCCCGGTCGACCAGGACGAGCGCACACAGCGAGGTCATCGTCTTGGTCACGGAGAACACGTTGACGATCGTGTCCCGCTCCCACGCCCGGGTCCGCCCGGCGTCGGCGAACCCGGCCCACACGTCCACCACCGGCTGCCCGTCCACGAAGACGGCCACGGCACCGCCCACGTCACCGTCGTCGACGAACCCGGCGAGTGCGGAGGGCACGGCGGAGAACAGCTCGTCGTACGAGCCCTGGATGTCGGCCATGCCTGCCATTGAGCCCGCGGGGGCGCGGTTCGGCAACCGAATATCGGTACCCCCGGCCGGCACGTCCACCGAAGTGCTCAGCCCATCAGACCCACGAACATCGTCCGGTGCAGGGTCTCCACATGGCGGCGGGCGATGTCGGCCGCGTCGGCGGCGTCACCCGCGCGGAGCGCCGCCACCAGGGCCCGGTGCTCGTCGTTGGAGTCGCGCAGCGCGGCGAGGGGGTAGGGGAGGTAGTACGCGTAGAGCCGGCGCAGCACGGTCCCGTAGGTGCCGACGCTCGCGTCGAGGCCGGTGGCGCGGGCCACGGCGAGGTGGAACCGCTCGTCGCAGGAGTGGAACTCCGCCCAGCTCTCCGCCCGGTCCATGGCCGCGACCAGCGTGTCGAGCTCGCCGAGGGCCGCGCCGGTCACGCCGCGGGCGGCGAGATGGGCGATCCCGCACTCCAGGACGGTCCGCTCGTCGATCAGGCGGTGCACCTCGGCGCTCTGCCCGTGGTACGCCTCGGCCGCGCCGACGACCCCCCTGGCCGGCCGCTCGGCGACCAGCGTGCCGCCGTTGCGGCCGCGCCTGCGCTCCAGGACGCCGTCCGCGCACAGGGAGCCGAGCGCGCGGCGCACGGTGATCTCCCCGACGCCGAGCGCCTCGGCTATGGCGTCGGTCGGAGGCAGCCGCTCGCCGGGGGAGAGCAGTCCGAGGTCGACCGCCATGGCGATCCGGGCGCGCACCGTCTCCAGCGCGGTGAGCCGGCGGATCCCGTTCAGCTTGGGCGAGTTGAGGGCGAGGACGGGCCCCTCGGGGTGCGCGGGCGCGGTGCCGTCGGGGGTGCCGGTCATGCCTTCAATGTAGCGGCCAGTAAAACTGCTCATAATGAGACCATTGTATAAGGGCTCATATTGAGTTAATTTCCTGGCCATGTCCCGACCCCTCCCCGTCGCCCTGGTCCAGGCCCCTCCCCGCCCGGCCACCGACCCGCTGTCCGGCTTCGCCGAAGACGTCGGGGACGTACTGGCGCGCTTCCCGCAGACCCGCCTCGTCGTCCACCCCGAGCTGCACCTGTGCGGCACCGAAGGCCCGGCCGCCGAGTCGGAGGCCCGCCTGGCGGCCGCCGCGGAGCCGCTCGACGGCCCCCGGGTGCGCCGGCTCGCCGAGCTCGCGGGCGACCTGGGCGTCTGGCTGTTCCCGGGCACCGTGGCCGAGCGCGGCCCGGCCGGTGAGCTCTTCAACACCGCCCTCGCCTTCTCCCCCGAGGGACGGCTCGCCGCCCACTACCGCAAGCTCTTCCCGTGGCGGCCCTTCGAGCCGTACACCCCCGGCGACCGCTTCGTCGTCCTGGACCTCCCGGACACCGGCCGCGTCGGCTTCGCCATCTGCTACGACGCCTGGTTCCCCGAGGTGGCCAGGCACCTGGCCTGGATGGGCGCCGAGGTCATCGTCAACCCGGTCATGACCACCTCGGCCGACCGCGCCCAGGAACTCGTCCTCGCCCGGGCCAACGCCATCGTCAACCAGGTGTACGTGGTCAGCGTCAACACCGCGGGCCCCGTCGGCACCGGGCGCAGCCTGGTCGTCGACCCGGAGGGACGCGTCCGCGTCGAGGCCGCCGACGCCGCGCCCACCGTGCTGACCGACGTCCTCGACCTGGACGACGTCACCCGCGTACGGACCTACGGCACCGCGGGCCTCAACCGCATGTGGAACCAGTTCACCGAGGCCGACGCCCCCATCGACCTCCCGCTCTACGACGGCCGGCTGGACCCCCGCCGCTGGCGGCCGGCCGGCGACTGACCCGCTCCGTCCCCTCCTCGCGCAAGGAACGCCATGTCCGCACCCTCCGCCCCGCCCACCCTCTCCCGCAGCCTGACCCTCAGATCCGTCGTGCTCTTCGGGCTCGCCTACATGACCCCGATCATCGTGCTCGGCACCTTCGGCGTCGTCGCCGACAGCACCCACGGCGCCGTGCCGACCGCCTACCTGCTCGCCCTGGTCGCCATGCTCTTCACCGCGCACAGCTACGGGAAGATGGCCGCGACCCACCCCGTCGCCGGGTCCGCCTACACCTACGTACGGCGCTCCATAGACTCCCGGGTCGGCTTCCTCGTCGGCTGGGCCACCCTGCTGGACTACTTCTTCCTGCCCATGGTCATCTGGCTCATCGGCGGGGCCTATCTCCAGGCGGAGTACCCCTCGGTGCCGTTCTGGGTGTGGATCATCGCGTTCATCGTCGTCACCACCGCGCTCAACATCCGGGGCATCAAGGCCGCGGAGCGCGTCAACGACCTGCTGATGGTCTTCCAGGTCCTGGTCGTCGCGATCTTCGCCCTGCTCTGCCTGCACCACGTCTTCCAGCACCAGGGAGCGGCCGGACTCGTCAGCGCCACCCCGTTCGCGAACCACGCGACCGACCTCGCGGGCATCTCAGCGGGCGCCGCCGTCGCCGCGTACTCCTTCCTCGGCTTCGACGCGGTCACCACGCTGACCGAGGAGACCGTCGAGCCGCAGCGCACCATCCCCCGCGCCATCCTGCTGACCGCGCTGATCGGCGGCGGCATCTTCGTCGTCGTCGCCTACACCACACAGCTGGCCCACCCCGGGTACGCGTTCACCGACTCCAGCTCGGCCGCGTTCGAGATCGCCAGGGCGGTCGGCGGCGACCTGTTCTCCTCCGTGTTCCTGGCCGGCCTGATCGTCGCCCAGTTCGCCTCCGGGATCGCGGCCCAGGCCAGCACGTCACGGCTGCTCTACGCGATGGGCCGCGACTCCGTGCTGCCCAGGAAGGTCTTCGGCAGCATCCACCCCAAGTACCACACCCCCGCCTTCAACATCCTCCTCGCCGGTGCCGTCGGCCTGATCGCGCTGCACCTGAACGTCGCCACCTCCACCTCCTTCATCAACTTCGGCGCCTTCACCGCCTTCACCTTCGTCAACCTCTCCGTCATCGCCACCTACGTCCGGGAGCGCCGCGCGGGCCGCCGCCCCGCCGTGTGGTCGTACGTCGCGCTCCCGGCGGTCGGCGCCGTCGTCGACGTGTGGCTGCTGTGCCACCTCGACAGCAAGGCCCGGACCCTCGGTCTGATCTGGCTGGCCCTCGGCGTCTGCTACCTCGCCTGGCTCACCCGGGGCTTCCGCAAGGCCCCGCCCGAGATGACCTTCGACGAGGACCCGGGCCCGGCCCCCGCCCCCGCGTCGGCGTCGGCGTCGGCGACGGACCGGGTGGCGGGCACGGAATCGCCGGCAACCCGCACGCGTTGAGGGGGGTGGACATCGGAGGCCGCCGGTGTGCAAGCCGAGGAGCCCGGATGACCGGGCCGACGAGAACTGGAGGGGTCACGATGACTGTGCAGACGCAGCGGGCCGTGCTGGCGGGCGGATGCTTCTGGGGGATGCAGGACCTGATCCGCAAGCAGCCGGGAGTGACCGCCACCCGGGTCGGCTACACCGGGGGTGACGTGCCGAACGCGACGTACCGCAACCACGGCACGCACGCGGAGGCCATCGAGATCCTCTTCGACCCCGAGAAGACCGACTACCGCGCCCTCCTGGAGTTCTTCTTCCAGATCCACGACCCGAGCACCAGGAACCGCCAGGGCAACGACATCGGCCTCAGCTACCGCTCGGCGATCTACTACGTCGACGACGAGCAGAAGCGGATCGCCGAGGACACGATCGCGGACGTGGACGCCTCCGGGCTGTGGCCGGGCAAGGTCGTCACCGAGGTGGAACCGGTCGGCCCCTTCTGGGAGGCCGAGCCCGAGCACCAGGACTACCTGGAGCGCTACCCGAACGGCTACACCTGCCACTTCCCGCGCCCCGGCTGGAAACTGCCCGTCCGCGCGGAGGGCTGACGACGGACGGCCCGGCACCCGGCGGAAGCCCTCGCACGAGGCTTCGCCGGTGCCGGGCCGTGTCATGACGCGGATGGACTCCCCGGATGGCGACGACGGGCACCGTTCATCAGTCTGAATCCGACTGGTCGCAGGACCTCCTGGTCGTGGGACCTCGGCGATCCCCGTCGAGTCCTCGCCGATCGTCATCGGATCCACAGACAGCGCGGATCCTCCCGTCGAAGGAGCAAAGGCATGCCCCCCAGCAGCTCGAACGGCGCTTCCCGCCGCCGCAAGGAAGACGCGCCGCAGTTCACGGCCTCGGCGCAGCTCGCCGGAAGCCTGCAGGAGATCGTGGTCGATCTGGTCGAGCTGCATCTGCAGGGCAAGCAGGCCCACTGGAACGTGGTCGGGCACAACTTCCGCGACCTGCACCTGCAGCTGGACGAGGTCGTCGACGACGCGCGGGAGGCGGCGGACACGATCGCCGAGCGGATGCGGGCCCTGGGCTCCTGCCCGGACGGGCGCTCCGACACCGTCGCGGCGACCACCACCCTCCCGCAGTTTCCGCCGGACGAGCAGAACGTGAGTGCCGTGGTCGACCTGATCACCGCGCGGCTGCGTGCCGTCGTCGACACGGTGCGGCGGGTCCACGACCAGGTGGACGGCGAGGACCCGGCCACCGCCGACCTGCTGCACGGGATCATCGAATCCCTGGAGAAGCACGCGTGGATGGTCGGCGCGGAGAACCGCTCCGTCTGACCGACGACCTGCGACCCACTCGCCCGGCTGGTCCCCAGGCTCGTCGGACTCCCGCAGAGGGGCCGGACCGGTCGTCAGGACCCGTGGACGGCGGCGGCACCGACCCAGCGGTGGTAGGCGTCCACGTCGACGTTGCTGCCGCACACGACGGTGACCACGTGCCGGCCGGCGAAGCGGTCGCGGTCTTCGAGGACCGCCGCGATGCCGAGCGCGGCCGACGGTTCCACGACGAGCCCGGCGTGATGGAGGAGCATCCGCATACCGGCCGTGATCGACTCCTCCCGGACCAGGACGGCGTCGTCGGCGACCAGGAGAAGGTCGTCCAGGACGGCCGGGACGGGACACCGGCCGGCGACGCCGTCGGCGATGGTGTCGGCCGAGTCGGTGACGACGACCCGCCGCTCGTGCCACGAGCGTGTCATCGCCGGTGCGCCCAGCGGCTGGACACAGATCACCTCGACACCGGGCGCCAGGGCCTTCACCACATGCCCCACACCGGTGGCCAGCGCCCCACCGCCGAGAGCGATCAGGACGGCGTCGAACGACGGCGCGGTACCGACCAGTTCGAGGCCGATGGTCGCCGCGCCCTCGCAGGTCTCGATGTCCAGACTGTCCTCGACCAGCCGGATGCCGTCGCGGCGCGCGATGGCCGCCGCCCGCTCACGGGCCGCTTCGTGATCGCCGTCCACCAGCTCCAGCCGAGCACCCAGCGCGCGGATGCGATCCAGCTTGGCCACGGTCGCGAAGCGCGACGCCACGACGGTCACGTCGAGTCCCCGGACCCGGCCGGACCAGGCGAGCGCCTGGCCGAGGTTGCCCGCGCTCGCACACACCACGGCCGCTGCCCCGCCCTCGGCGAGCCGGCTCGCGACCACCTCGGTGCCGCGGGCCTTGAAGCTGCGGACCGGGTTCGCCGTTTCGAGCTTGATGCTCACCCTGCATCCCAGGACGGGTTCCAGCGCCTCGCAGCGGTACAGCGGAGTGTCCAGGAAGACCGGGTCGATCACCCGGCGAGCCGCCCGGATCCGAGCCGTGTCGAGACGCGTCCCCCGCATGACACGGCAGCGTAGCGCCGCTGGCGGGGTGCTGGGGAGGTGGAGCCCCGGCCGAGGCGGAGGGCCGTGGTCTCACATGCCACGGCAGGCCGTGGCCTTGAACCGCGCCAGGGGGACGACGGCTGTGAACTCGTCGCCGTCGTCCGAGACGTCGTCGTACAGGACTTCTCCCGGCGCGAGCCGGTCCCGGTCGGCCCGGGTGAAGGAGACGTCCGTCGTTGACCAGGAGTTGTCCTTGGTACCGCCGTAAAGGGTGTAGGTGGTCCCGGCGGTGAGCGGGGTGAGCGCCCGGGTCGTGGTCCACCCGGCGGCGGAAGACTCGAGGGGCCAGATGACGAGACCGGCCTTGTGCGGGCGGGCGGACGTCCACGAACCGACCGTCACCGTCTTGTCGGCGTCGTCGCTCTCCACGTAGAGGGTCGCGCCGTCGATGTGATGCCCGCAGATCATCATGACGCCGAGCAGATGCCCGTCGACGGTCACGGAGACACCGGCGACGGCGTCGACGGGAACCGTGCACCCGGACGTCGCGGCCAGGGCGACGCCGGCCACGACGGCACCGACGAAGCGCCGGAACACCGGCCTCGAAGCGGCCAACCGCACAACTCCCCCCGCCCGGAGGGCTCCCAGGCCCCCCTGCCCCGGATGCTAGGGGCGAGCGCCGTCGGGTGGGCGGTGTCGCCGCCCACCCGATGCACGCCTGTTGCCGCCCCGTAGCCGCGACGGCGGGCCCGGTCGGCAGGCGCACAGGTTGCTCAGGCGCTCAGCCGCTTCCGGTCACCCATCACCACGACCGGGTGGCGACGGGGATCGAGGGTGCGCAGCAGGGTCTTCATGCCGGACTCGGGAACGGTGACACAGGCGGACGTGCCGTCGCCGTGGTCCAGGTGCAGCCATATCCCGCCACCCTTCTCCACTCCGTCGGGTCGGCTCCAGTCGAACGGCGGGACGCCCTTGAGCCGGTTGTAGTCGATGGCGATGACGTAGTCGAAGTCGTGGACGTGCTCGTCGCCGTCCTCGATCATGGAGGCGAAGGCGTTGTCGTCGTACCAGTAGCGCAGGCGGCTGCCCGGATCACCGAGCGACCCTCCCGCATCCGTCAGGGAGAACACGCCGACGGGACTGCGCTCGTCGTCCATGCGATGGTCGGTCGTCCAGCCCAGCCTGCCGTTGTGCGCGGGCCAACTGCCCTCGCGTTTCCAGGCGGCGCCCTGTTTCTCGTAGAGCACGACGGTGCCCTCGGCGGAGTCCGCGTCGTCGCCGTAGACGACCACGGCCTGGCGGGCGTCCGCCGGTACGCGCCTGCCCATGCGGCTTCCGACGCCCGGAAGGCGCGGGCCCACCTCCGTGCCGGGGGAGCCGGACGCGGCCGGGTTGTTGACACCCGGGGCACCGACGTGGCTCCTGTACCCGTCGGCTCCGGCGCACGCCGAGCCGCCGGCCAGCAGCACACCGCAGGCGAGGGCCGCGGGTATGGCATGACGCGCCCCGCCGCGCCGCGCCGGAGGAGAACAGGGCCGTATCCCAGAAGTTGTCCGCATGACCAGGATCCTGTGGCGGTCCGCCCGGGCACGCACCCCGAAGACGCCATCCGGCCTAGGGCCTGTCTGACAATTCCCGCCTGCCTCGCGACGCCATGCACGCACTCTCGCCGCACCGGGCCCTGACCCAAGTACGTCCAGTACGTGGGCCAGGGCCCGGCACACCGAGAGCACGCACCTGACGCCGCGAGGCCGCCCTCCGGGCGACGACGGGAATTGTCAGACAGGCCCTAGCGGGGCCGGGCGCACCCGCGCGCCGGAACTCCCGCGGCGGCAGCCGGCCCACGCCGAGCTCGACCGCCCGAGTCTCGCACCCACGTACGGTGCTGCCACTGCCCGGGCAGCGGGGGTGGCGGTGTCCGGCTGAAGGCGTGCGGCCTGGCCGTGCGTCACGTGGGTGGCAGGGGCTGTTCCGTCCAGACGGTCTTGCCGTCGTGGGTGTAGCGCGTGCCCCACCGCTCGGTGAGCTGCGCGACCAGGAAGAGCCCGCGGCCGCCCTCGTCCGTGCTGAGGGCCCGCCTGAGGTGCGGCGAGGTGTGACTGGTGTCGGACACCTCGCAGATCAGGCAGTGCGTGCGGATGAGGCGCAGGGTGGCGGGGCCGGTCGCGTACCGGTAGGCGTTGGTGACGAGCTCGCTGGCGACCAGTTCGGTGGTGAACGCCAGCTCGGGCAGCCCCCATTCGGTCAGTTTCGCCGCGATCAGCTCCCTGGCCCGGGCGGCTGCGGTCGCCTCCAGCGGCAGCTGCCACGAGGCGACGTTCTGCGGCCGCAGCACCCGGGTGCGCGCGATGAGCAGCGCGATGTCGTCGATGGGCCGGTGGTCCTTGGGCAACAGCGCCTCGACCACGGCGTGGCAGGTCTGCTCCAGGGGTTCGGTGACGTAGCCGAGACACGTGTGCAGGTCCTTCAGCGCGGCGTCGACGTTGCCGTTGCGCGCCTCCAGCAGACCGTTGGTGTACAGCGTGAGCAGGCTGCCCGCCGGGAGGTCGAGTTCGTGCGTCTCGAACGGCAGGCCGCCCAGGCCCAGCGGCGGCCCCGCGGGCAGTTCGAGCACGGTCACCTCGCCGTCCGGGGAGGACACCAGCGGCGCCGGGTGGCCGGCGCGCGCCAGGGAGCAGCGCTGGGAGACCGGGTCGTAGACGGCGTACAGGCAGGTGGCCCCGACGACCTGCTCGACCGCCGAGTGGTTGCCCTCGGCGTTCGCCTCCAGCTCGGCGGCGAGCAGGCTGACCAGATCGTCAAGGCGCGCGATCACCTCGTCCGGTTCCAGGTCGAGGCTGGCCAGGGTGCGCGCGGAGGCCCGCAGCCGGCCCATCGATGCCGCGGCGTGGATCCCGTGGCCGACCACGTCCCCCACGACGAGGGCCACCCGGGCCCCCGACAACGGGATCACGTCGAACCAGTCGCCCCCGATCCCCGGCTCCCCACTCGCGGGCAGGTACCGGCAGGCCACCTCCACGGCCGGCAGGTCGGATGCCACGCTGGGCAGCAGACTGCGCTGCAGAGTCAGCGCGGCGCTCTGCTGCTGGGTGAAGCGGCGCGCGTTGTCGATGCACACGGCGGCACGCGAGGACAGCTCCTGGGCCACCGCGGCGTCGTCGTCCTCGAAGGGCTCCGCATGGCGCGACCGCCACAGGCTCACCACGCCCAGGACGAGACCGCGCGCGACCAGGGGCACCGCGATCAGCGAATGGACGCCGAGACCGGAGGCGATCTCGATCCGCCGCCGGTCCATGGCGTACCACTCGGGACGCAGCGACAGCAGCCCTTCCAGGATCGGGCGGCGCTCGGCCAGGCACCGCGCCTGCGGGGAGTCCGGAAGCAGCGGGACCACCTCGCCCTCCTGGTACGGCACCCGCGGTTCCGGCGGCGCGAGGGCGGCGCGGAGCAGCGGACCTGCCGTATCCGCAACGGGTTCGTCGCCGAGTGTCACCGATGTGAGGAGGTCCACCGAACAGTGGTCGGCCAGGCCGCGGACGGCCACCTGGGCCAGTTCCCGAGCGGTCTGTGTCACGTCCAGCGAGGTACCGATCAGGCTGCTCGCCTCGTTCAGCAGCGCGAGCCTGCGTTGCGCCCGGTGGCGGTCGGTGACGTCCTGGATCGTCTCCGCCACGCCGAGGACCCGGCCCGCGGAATCCTCCATCCGGAAGGCCGAGACGGACACGAACCGTTCCCGGCCGGGGTCGTGGCGTGCCCGGGCGGACTGCTCCAAGAAGATCAACGGCTCGCCGGTCTCCAGGACGTGCCGTACCCGGTCGTCGGTCGGACCCGCGTCCTCGGCGACCATGAACTCCCGGGGGTGACGGCCCACCGGTGCCTCGGCCGGGACGCCGCTCGCCTTCTCGACGGCGCGGTTGACCCGGATCACCGTCCTGTCCGGGCCGTAGGTGACCAGACCGATCGGGGAGCGGCGGTACAGGCCGTCCAGCAGCGCACGGTCCCGTTGCCAGGCGATGACCTCCGCGGCCGGAGCGCCGACCAGGAGCCACTCCTGACCGCCCCCTTCCCGGGTGATCACCCGGGCCCGGAAGCCCATCTGCACACGGTGTCCGTCGCGGTGCCGGACGGGCAGCACACCGAACCAGCCCCCCGCCTTTACGGCGTCCACGACGACGGACCGCACGACGTGCAGGTCCTCGTCGTCCACCAGGACGTCCTGCCACGCCCGGCCGAGCACCTTGCCGGCCGGGTAGCCCAGCAACTCCTGCGCACGTGCGCTCCAGCCGACCACGGTGCCTCGAGCGTCGAGCACGGCCGAGGCACCGCGCCCGAGCGCGAACGGGTCCTCGGGACTCTCGCTGAAGTGCGTCGAGGGCATCCCCATGGCCATCACCTTGCCTCCGTGCCTTCGATGGTCCTCCCCGTGCCCTCCGTCCGCGACTCTCCGCTCGACGCGCCGGAAACCGTAGGCGGCGGTCGGTGCCCGCGCGGCCTCACATCCGGGAGCTCGGCACGTCGACCTCACAGCCGGCGCGAAGGGGTCGAAGCCGGGCCCGGTCGGCCGGCGGACCATCGGCAGGCTGCGTAACGACCACCACGCGTGGATCACGTCGGCGCCGGCGCCGGCGCCGTAGCCGGCGAGGACGTCGCGAGGTGCTCCTCGTGGCCGGGCGTGAAGGTGGCGAGGTCGTGCAGCGCGTCGCCCCGGCCCGCCTCGGACCGGTCGATGATGCCCGTGACCTCGTCGCCGTGGACGAAGACGCGCGCGATCCGCAGGTCGCTGCGTGTGAAGCCGCAGGCCACGGCCGCAGCGCGGCCGTGGCGCGGCCGTGGCGACCTGGCGGTTGCGGGTGACCAGGTCGGCGCGGGCAGGTTGCCGTTGCGCACGAGCGCCTCGCACGCGTCGTCGAGTTCCGCCGCCGGCGCGACGACTCCGGCCGTCCCGGCCCGGCCCGCCCGGGCCGGCAGCGGCGGCTCGTGCGGTTTCCGGATGGCGGCACCCGCCGCGGGCCCACGCCGCCGGCGAGCCGGTCGACGGCCGCCCAGGCCCCCGAGCGTCGTCCCGGGCCGTGCGGCGAGCGCGAGCACGGGCCGCTCGCGCCACAGGACCTCCGGGGTCGGGGCCGGCGCCATCGGGAAAGTCCACGGACGTCGCCGGGTTGTCCGCGTGCGGTCACGCGGCTGACCGTGCTCAGAGCCGGCTGTACTTGTCGATGTCCTCGGTGAACTCCTCGATCGTGTGCGGGGTGAGAGTCGGCCGGGTGTCACCGATGGCGGCCATGTAGTCCTCGGTGGTGGCCGCTCGCCCCTGGCGGTGCGTGACCTCGTACTCGAACGCCGCCTGTGCACCCTTGCGGGCGGCGAACTCGATGTCGGCGGGAGTGAACAGCTCGCTGGCCTCGACCAGTTGGCCGAGATCCACCGAGTCGCCCGTGGACCTGAGATAGCGGCCCCAGATCGCCGCGCGGGCGGTGGGGTCCGGCGGGCCGATGGGGATGACGTAGTCGAAGCGGCCCGGCCGCAGGAACGCCGCGTCGAGGGAGCGCACCGAGTTGGTGGCGCAGGCCAGGAGCCGCGCGTCGTGCTCACGGAAGACGGGGATGAGCTTGAGCAGTTCGTTGGTCACTCCGTGCCCGGGGTCGACCGCCTTCCCCGAGCGTACGCCGGCGATCTCCTCGACCTCGTCGATGAAGAGCAGCACGGAGTCCAGTTCCGCCAGGTCCGCGAAGGCCTCCCGCAGCGCCACGGCCAGCCCCTCGCTCGTGTCGGCCGCGAGCCGGGAGGGGAAGAGCTCGACGAACGGCCAGCCGAGCCGCGAGGCCACCGCCTTGGCGAAACTGGTCTTTCCGGTGCCCGGCGGACCGAACAGGATGATCGACTTGGGTGGTACGACGCCGTAGCGGTCCGCCAGCGCCGGTTCGGTCAGCGGCAGCACGACACGACGTTCGACGATCTGCTTCTCCCGGTCCATGCCGGCCATGGCGTCCCAGAGACCCTCGGGCAGCATGCGACCGCCCAGCGCGGCCAGGACGTCGGCGTTGGCGGTGCCGGGCGGCTCGAGCTTCTCGTAGTAGGTCAGGTCGGCGCGGGACCGGTAGCCGGAGTTCTCCAGAGCCTTCGTCCCGGCGGCGCCGGCCGGCAGCAGGGCACTGACGTGGCGCACCCCCAGTGCCCGCAGACGCCGTTCCAGCTCGGTGAGGAGCGCGCTGCCGATCCCGCGTTCCCGCCATCGTGCGGCGAGTGCCACCAGCAGGATCCATCCCCGCTTGTCGTGGGCCTGCGCCACGGCCATGCCCACCAACTGGTCACCGACCACGGCGACCACCGCCGTCTGGCCGGCCTTGGCCGCGGCCATCACCTCGGAGACCGGAAACACCCGGTGCTCGTCGGCCTGCCGGCTCTGGTCCCAGATCTGGATGGCCTGGTCGAGATCGTCGTCGTGATAGTCACGCAGATGCCAAGCGGGCATCGCCATCACCTCACCCGGCGCGGAACTCCCATTTTCCCCCACGGTGTGACGTGCGGCGAGCCCGATCGTCGGGACCCCGATCGTCCGGACGACGAACCGGCGGCCGTGGTCGCCGGGCGGCATCCGCCTGCCGGGCGGCCACGGGCCGACGGGACTCGCGCGGGGTAGGGGAGCACGTGTCGGGGGGCGCGGGGCCGGGGGGGGCGCGGGGCCGGGGAGCGCGCGGTCAGAACCAGTGCAGGCAGTGCGGCGGGCGGTCGGCGCGGAAGAGGGCGTCGGCGAGGGCGGCCGCGTCCGGGTGGTGGGCCCGGACGTGTCCGGCGCGTACGAGCGTGCTCGGGGCGGTGCCGCCGAGGTAGAGGGAGCCCAGGTCGCGCACGTCCAGGGAGAGGTCGGGCTGCCGGTCCGTGGGGACGCAGCCGGCCTTGCCGTCCCGGACGGTCAGCAGGTGGCGGCCGTGTTCGCCGAGGAAAGGGTCGTCGACGTCGAGGACGAGCTCGCCGTCCGTGAACCAGCCGCGCGCGGTCAGGGCACGTGGGACGTCCAGCAGCCGTACCCAGAGCCAGTCGGTGTCGCCGCTCACCTCGCCTGCCCGGAAGTCGGCGAACTGCCAGCGCAGCGGGTGGCCGGGCGGAACGTGCTTGAACACGACCTGTGAGACGAGGTCGTGCCCGAGGACGAACCGGGCCAGGGCCGTGAAGACGGCGTCGTCGTCGGCGATGATCTCATCGACCGTCAGGGTGCCGGACTCGATCGAGTAGCTGGCGTACCCGTCCGGGACGCCGTCGGTGCCCCGGTGGACGGCGAGGTAACGCGGCGCCGGTGAGATCGGGGGCTGCCCCGCGCGCAACGCCCACCAGCGGTGCGGCCGGGACAGTGCGCCGGGCTGGGCGCGGCGGTACCGGTCGTACACCTCTTCCAGGATCGCGCCGCACTCGGCACGACGCAGTACCTCGACCGAGCCGCTGTCAGCCCCGCCGCCCGACCCGTGCGCCCGGGGAACGGCGAGGGCGCCCCGGTGGCGCGGCACCGTCAGCCGGCCCGTGTACGTCGCCGGTCCGTAGCCGAACCTGCCGTAGATCGGCGCCTCGGAGGCCAGCAGCACGGAAAGGAACTCCCCGCCGGCCCGCAGGTCGGCGAGCTGTCGCCGCATCATCGCGCTGAGCACGCCCCGGCGCCGGTGTGAGGGCAGGACGCCTACGGCGGTCACCCCGGCGGCCGGGACGAGGGTCCCACCGGGCAGGGTGAGTTCGAAGGCGTGCGTGGCGGCGGTGCCGACAGGCCGCCCGTCCGCCGTCACGGCGAGCAGGCAGCGGTCCGTTTCCAGCGCCGACCACCAGAGCCCGCCGCCGTCGACCGGAGGTTCCGGGAAGAGCCCGAACGCGGCGTGCACCGTGTCGACGAAGACGTCGAGATCCTCGTCGGTCGTGGAACGGATCTCCATCGTTGCCGCTGCCTCCTCGGGATACCGGCACCACGACTCATGGTGTCCGGCCACAGTGCAGCGCCGACGCGCGGCCCGGGCAAGCGAATTACGGCCAAGCCCGCGGCCGAAGACGGCACGGCCGGGTCCGAGTCCGGCGCAGGCGCCCGGTCCCGGCTCGACGGCACGCGCAAGGGCCGGGCGCCGGACGGCGTCGCGGCGACGGCGGCAACGGGCCGACATTCAGGGCGACTTCGCCCTGCCAGGCAACCAGCGTCGGCTTCTTACCCTTTTCACAGATGGCACACAAGCACCTCCTTCCGTGACTCAAGACGTGCACGACTCGTCCCGACCAGACGCAGAAAGAGCACCCATGACCAGACACCACCCCACCGCTTTACGGCGTTCGGCGGTCATCGCCGCTGCCGCACTCACCGTCGGCGCCGCCGCGACCCTCGCCGCGCCCGGTGCGGGAGCGGCGACACCGGCGGGCACGCCGAAGCTCGAACTGATAGCCGCCACCCCCTCGGTGACCGTCGACCGATGGGAGGGCGAGCCGGGGGTCTACCTGGACCTCGGCACCTACATCACGGTCGACGGGGGACCGTTCGAGGTTCGGGTGACCCGCAAGTCCTACAACGACCCCGTCGTCGCGTCGCAGGTGATCCACTCCGGCGGCCGGACGATCACCAAGACCCTGCCGAAGGGCCTGGTGAACGACTTCTCGGGCCTGCCGGGCTTCCTCAAGGTCAGCATCAGCGACGCGTCGGGCGCGAAGAAGGTCGACACCACGCAGTCGTTCTGCCCGAACAACCGGGCGGGCCGGATCCGGCCGGACGCCCCGGCCACCTCGAAGTACCCCGACGGCTGCTCCGACAACCCGTTCGCGCTCGGTGGTGTGTGGGGTGTCGAGAAGGGCTGGGCGGCCGCCACGTCCCAGGGCTTCCGTGGGGACAACCCGATCGACCTGCCGGCCGGCGACTACACCGCGAAGGTGTCGGTGGCGAAGAAGTACCGCGACCTGTTCGGGATACCGGACAAGACGCAGACCATCAAGGTGACGGTCCGTCAGCAATCCTCCGGAAGCGCCCAGGGTCTGGCCGGCGCAAAGCGCGGGCAGAAGGGCGCGTCGAAGAGCCTGAAGGCACCCGCCGGGCGCCCGGTCGGCAAGGCGGCCGTCGCCGCCGACATGCCCAAGCCCGACCTGCGTGCCCTCCCCGCGTACGGCATCGCGATCACCGACGGGGGCGAGGGCGGAGAGGGTGCCGTCGCCGGCAAGGACTACCTCGCCTTCAGCGCCACCGTCTGGAACGGTGGCCCCTCGCCGCTGGTCGTGGACGGGTTCCGCAAGCCCGGCGCGGAGAAGATGGACGCGTACCAGTACTTCTACGACGCCAAGGGCAAGCAGGTCGGGTACACGCCCACCGGCACCATGGAGTGGGACCCGCGGGAGGGCCACCAGCACTGGCACTTCAGCGACTTCGCCAGCTACCGGCTGCTCGGTGCGGACAAGAAGGAGATCGTCCGCAGTGGCAAGGAGGCGTTCTGCCTGGCCAACACCGACGCCATCGACTACACGGTGAAGAACGCCAACTGGCACCCGTTCAACACCGACCTGGCCACCGCCTGCGGTGAGGAAACCGCCGTCTCGGTGCGCGAGGTCCTCGACGTCGGCAACGGCGACACCTACAGCCAGTTCCGCCCCGGTCAGTCCTTCGACGTCACGGACCTGCCGAACGGCACCTACTACATCCAGGTCGTCGCCAACCCCGACAACCGGCTCAAGGAGCAGAGCACGGCCAACAACGTCACCTACCGCAAGGTCGTCCTCGGCGGCACGCCGGGCGCCCGCACGGTGACCGTGCCGAAGTACGGCCTCATCGACGCTCCCTGATCACCCGGCGGCGGGCGGGGGCAGACACCTCCGCCCGCTCACCGCCAGCCCGCCGGACGCCGGCCCGCTGCTCCTGCGACTGTGGCCCGCCACCGCGAGTCCACAGAGACAGATCGCTGCTCGTCGCTACGGCCAGGGTCTGCCCGGAGGGTGAGAATCCAGCGGTTCCGCTCCCCAACGAGCAGTAACTCCTGCTCTGGGACGCATGGTTCGCCGTCACCCCGTACGGACAGCCGCGGACCGATCAGAGTACCGCAAGTGATTTCTCTATGCGCCGCGATGCGCCCTCGTGTGTGACCCACCTGCTCAGCGTCTCCAGCTCGATCCGTGCTGTCCGGTCCCCGATCAGAGCCAGGGCGACAATGCCGGCTTCGGCCACCTGAGGGGCGCGGGGAGCGTCCCCGGACCGATTGTCCAGGCAGGTCTCGACGAGGCCGGCGAGAGCATGGACGGTGTCCGACCGAGACGGAAGGAAGGAGAGCATCCAGGCGAGTCCACGCAGCACGTGGGAGTTGTAGGGGTCGAAGCACGCGTTCACGTCGAACCTGAGATGCGGATGGCCGACGAGCGGGAGAGTCCGCTCCAGCCCGACCAGTTCGAGCCACCTCAGCACAGCGCGCCGTGCCTCCTCCGGGCCTACGGCGTCCAGCAGGGCCGATCCAGCGCGTCTCCACTTCGCGGAGGGGGCGTCGGCCGTCGCGGGAGCCGCATGCTCCAGCAGTCGCTGCCACGGCTCTCCTCGGGCAGCTGCTTCGCGGAGAGCCGTGTCGGCCCACGGTTCACCGGGGTTGAGCACCGGACCGGGGAAATGGGCCAAAAGGTTCCGCATCCCGGGTTCCCTGCCGTTCGCGGCCGCATGGGTGCGCCGCAAAGCAGGCAGGTGCGCGGCCGCGCCTGTGCGCCGGAAGGCGGCCAGGACGGCCGTACCGGGAGTACGCCCGGCTGCGAGTTCCGCATCGGCCAGCTCCCAGATCCGGTGGCCGGACCAGACGACGAACTGGTCTCCCAACCGGGAGAGCAATTCCTGGCGTTCGGCAGCCAACAGGTCTCCGTCAAGGTCACGGACAACACCGGAGGCGACCATGAGCAGTTCGGTGCGGAGGTATCCCGAACCCCGCCCGAACTCCTCGACCGCCCCATCGTCTTCCACCTGGGCGTACCAACGGGCCCACATTCCACCGAGCTTCAGCCGGTCCTGGTCCGGCAGTCCTCGGAGAAGCGCCATGTTCTCGGCCCCCACGCCGGTCATGGAGCCGTTGTTGCAGGCGGCCCGCATGACCGCGCGAGACAGTTCTGGGAGACTGCCACGCTCGGCGAGGGCGCGGAACTGAGCGGCCTGTTCTGCCAGGACCTGGGTGTTCGCCATCCATCTGCTCATGGTCGGCACAGTAGGACGGGCCACTGACATCCAAGGCGTCCGACGGCAATTGGTCGAGTGGGACCAAAGCGACGGCTCACGTCAGTACCAGCGCACTTGGCCGGCTGCTCCACCGCCCGTGGAGGCGGCGTGGCGGAGAACACGGAGCGGGCCGTCGAGAAGTTCGTCCGCGTCGTGGTCGGGGTCGTCGCCCACCCCGGTCATCCACGCGTGGATTCGCTCGATCGCGTCGCGGCGTGGGATTCCGGTCAGGAGGAGGGTCTCCTCGACCGCGGGCAGCTGAGCACGGACTTGCCCGGCGTCGAGAAGGAAGTCCCCGAACGGGCCCGGCAGCCGCAGCGTCGCATCGGGCCCCAGTGCGTAAGCCAGGGCGGAGAACGGGTTTGCCTTGCGCGCCGTGGCCACGAACAAGCCCTCCCCGACCTCGGGGGGAAACTGGGCCATGACGCTGTCACGCACCTCCTCTGCGTGGTCGGAATCGTCGTGACAGGCGTCGAGGAACGCGCTCAGCCGAAAGGCGTCCTCGTCGGCGCTCCAATCGCCGGGAGAACGCGTCGACGGAGTGAACATGGGTGCCTGCCCCTTGCTTCGCCACCACTCCAGCCCCCCGGGCACGGCACAGTGCACCGATGCCGACACCGAGTTCTGAGCCGGAGCGCTCAGTACATTCCGTACCTCCTGGTCAGGCACCGCGCCGATGATCCACGCACCTGTGACGCTCAACTTCGCCTCCTTCTGCACCGCCACCCGAACTCGCGCATTCTCGGCCGTCGGTAGGACGGCCGTCCGTACGGCGGGTCCACAGCGAGAGGTCGCTGCTCGTCGCCACGCCACTGAACGCGAGATCAACTTGTCGGCACGCTGCTGTGCGCCGAGGGAACCCACGAGGCGCACACGTTCACGTTGCGGGGTGCGTGTCCCCTCGCTTGGGAGCCGCTCGCGCACGCGCGCACAGGCGGCGGGGCGGCGGTCGCGCGGCCCGCGGATCGGTTCGGGGGGATCTCCGGCGGTGCCGCGGTGGCCTGGGGGGAGGCCGCTCCGGGGCCGGGTCAGGCCGGCTGTGGGGTCGGTGGCAGCAGTGCCCGTAGCGGGCCCGTGTCGGGGTGGTCGGCCAGCGCGGCGGCGACCGCGGCGTGCAGCGCGGCCTCCGTGCCCGTCTCCCCGTCGAGGTCGGACGCGGAACCGGGCAGCCGTACCGCCGCCGGGCGTGACCAGGAGAACTCCCAGTGCAGCAGCGACCGGGCGCTGAACTCGGCCAGCACCATGCTCCGGAGCGCGTCGCGCAGCACCGGCCGTACGGAATCCCGGAACGCCGGGTCCTGCGCGTTCGCCGCCTGTTCGGATGACGGCAGCCGCTGTGCCAGTTGCCACAACCGGCCGTCGTCGATCAGCCGGAGCAGCGCGGGCAGCGTCGGCCGGCCCTCGGTGTGGACGGCGAGCGCACGGTGCAGGGGAGTGTCGAGCGAGGCCAGCCCCGCCGCCATCGACGAGCTCAGCAACTGCTCCCACTCCCCGGCCCGCTCGAACCGCCGTACCTCGTCGGTCAGCACCGCGTCCTCCAGCTCGGCCAGGGTCCGGGCCGGGTCGGTGAGCAGGGCGACGGCCGGACCGTCGTCGTCCGCGTCGCGCCCGTCGGCGGGCAGTTCCTCGATCCGCCGCACCCGGTCGGCGATCGGCGGATGCGAGTCGTACGGCGATCCGGGCTCCGTCGGCAGGTGCTCCCGCAGCCGCGCCAGTTCCGTCTCGCGCGCCGTCAGCATCCGGGCGAAGCCGCCAAAGAACTGCCCGCGCGGCGGGAGTTGCCGGGCCGGCAGGCCGAGCGTCGCGTACGCGTCGAGGTAGAAGCCGTGGGCGGCGGACAGAACCGGGAGCTCACGGAGCGCCGACGCCGTCGCGTCCCGGCCGGCGATCCGCGCGGCGGCCAGGTCGGCGGCGTACTCCTGCGCGCGGGCCGTCGACAGCGTGGCCCGCATGTAGACCTTCGCGTACGCCGTGTAGACCGCCGCCATCAGCCGGTACGTGATGCCGGCCCCGGCGGTGTCGATCTTCCTGGCCTGTCTGCCCTTCGCGGTGCGCCTGGCCGCGGCCTTCTCCTGCCGGGCGCGTTCGGCGGCCTCCTTGCCGGCGGCCTGCGCGTGGAAGTGTTCGACGGTCCGGGCGATCTGCGCCCGGCCGCGCACCGCGAGCACCGACAGCCGGGTGTCTCCGCCGGTGAAGTGGCCGTACTCATGGGCGAGTACGGCCTTCAGCCGGGCCTCGGTCAGCCCGGTCAGCAGCGGCACGCCCAGGTAGAGGTGGCGC
Source organism: Streptomyces sp. NPDC104761 (assembly GCF_055583445.1). NCBI lineage: Bacteria > Bacillati > Actinomycetota > Actinomycetes > Kitasatosporales > Streptomycetaceae > Streptomyces > Streptomyces sp. NPDC104761. Next base: position 118,657 of record NZ_JBVJNZ010000019.1, read on the forward strand.
GGTCCGGGGCGCAGGCCGAGCAGCCGGGGCTCCTCACTGACCCCCGCGTTGACGTCACCGGTGAGGACGACGGCGTCCGGCGCGCGGGTGCCCGTGGCCGCCGCGAGTTCCCGCACCAGCGCCCACAGCCGGGGCTCGTCGGCCTCCGTGACCGGGAGGCCGGGCGGGTCCTCGCCCCTGGGGGTGCGGAGCATGAACATGCCTCTGACGACCGGGACCGCCAGCAGCAGCGAGACGATCACGATCTTCCCGGCGAAGGCGTCGGGCGCCCACGTCACCGCCGCCACGTCGACGACGGCCGCCACCGTCAGCAGAACGAGGCTCAGCAGACAGAAACCGCAGAGCAGAACAAGGGCGCGCAGCGCCCGCAGAGTCGCGCCCATCGGGCAGATCCCCCCACCAACGGAAACCAACCGAACCCGAGCGCCCCGAAGGGGCGCTGGGGGTACCCCCAGTCGAAGGCGGGGGGGCGGAACTGCGCGATCGACCCCCACTCACCCGCAGCCGACACTCGACGTGTCTTCTCGTCGGCCTCTCAGCTGTGCAGCGTCGCCGGGCTCCCGCCGTTCGCCTCGTAGCCCGCCACCGCCAGTGCACGGAAGAGAGCGAACTCGGCCGCCGGGTTCGCCGACAGCGTCCAGGGCAGGGCCCCGACATGCCCGTCGACCCGTATCAGCTCGCCCATGGCCTCCGCCCAGCGCTCGGAGCGGACCAGGAAGAAGACCAGCAGGTGACGGACGTGCGCGAGCATCGGGTCGTCCTGCCGGGCCGAGTGCACCGCGTGCAGGGCGCCGTGCACGGCCTTGGTGACGACCTCGCTCTGGTAGAAGCTCACCACCAGGTTCACCTCGGGCAGGTGCTCGAAGACCGCGAACAGCGGCATCGCGGCCAGCAGCGAGCCCTGCGGGGCCCGGGCGGCGGCGGCCTCGGCGAAGGAGTACGCCAGCTCGCGCGAGCCGTGCCACTTCTCGCACCAGTAGTGCAGCGCCGCGAGGTGCGCCCCCATGTGCGTCGGCGCGCGGTCCAGGATCTTCAGCCACAGCTGCTCGAACTCCGGCTGCGGGTAGTTCAGCCCGCGCGCGACCGACAGCTCGATGATGTACGGCACCGGGTCGCCGGGGGAGAGCAGCGCTGCCTGCCCGCAGGCGTCCCTGGCCTCCTCCATGATGATCCGGAAGTCGTCGGTGCCGGGCACCGACGTCCGCCACGCCTGCTGCACCAGGAACTCCGCGTGGACGGCGGCGCCGCCGGCGTCCTTGGGCTGCTCGGCCCGCCAGACCCGCAGCCACTGCCCGCCCGGCGTCTCGCTGACCCCGCCCGGTCGCTCCTTGAGCTCCAGCGCAGCCGCGCCGGCGAAGGCCTGCACGCGCTGCCAGCGCAGCTCGCCCGCGATCTCCGTGCCCGCGAGCAGCTGCGAGGCCGCCCGGTAGTCCTGGGTGCGCTGCACCACGTCCAGGACGTCCAGCAGGTCCTGGTCGGGGCCGGGCATGCGGACGTCCAGGTCCTCCTCGCGCACGAAGCCGTAGTCCGCCGGATCGGCGGCGTCCGGGTGGCTCGGGTGGACCTGCTCGATCATGCCGCGCCGCCGCCGCAGGACGGGGAGCAGCACGAAGCTCAGCAGGAGCGCCGCCATCAGGGCCCAGAGAATCGCCATGCGTCAAGCGAACCAGACGGCGCCGACAATTGGCCAACCGGTGCCCCGGCCTGTGGACAACCGGCACCCCGGCCTGTGGACGACGCACCGGGACCGTCGGAGCACTAGGCTCGTCCACCATGAGCGACAGGCACCACATCAGTCAGCACTTCGAGACGCTCGCCATCCACGCGGGCAACACGGCGGACCCCCTCACCGGTGCGGTCGTACCGCCGATCTACCAGGTCTCGACCTACAAGCAGGACGGCGTCGGCGGTCTGCGCGGCGGCTACGAGTACAGCCGTAGCGCCAACCCGACCAGGACCGCCCTGGAGGAGAACCTCGCGGCCCTGGAAGGCGGCCGGCGCGGGCTCGCGTTCGCGTCCGGGCTCGCGGCCGAGGACGCCCTGCTGCGCACGCTGCTCAGCCCCGGCGACCACGTGGTCATCCCGAACGACGCCTACGGCGGCACGTTCCGGCTGTTCGCGAAGGTCGTCTCCCGCTGGGGCGTGGAGTGGTCCGTCGCCGACACCAGCGACCCGTCCGCGGTGCGGGCCGCGATCACCCCGAAGACCAAGGCGGTCTGGGTGGAGACCCCCTCCAACCCGCTGCTCGGCATCACCGACATCGCCGCCGTCGCCCAGGTCGCCCACGACGCCGGTGCCCGGCTCGTCGTCGACAACACCTTCGCCACGCCCTACCTCCAGCAGCCGCTCGCGCTCGGCGCGGACGTCGTCGTGCACTCGCTGACGAAGTACATGGGCGGTCACTCGGACGTGGTCGGCGGTGCGCTGATCGTCTCCGACCAGACGCTCGGCGAGGAGCTGGCCTACCACCAGAACGCGATGGGCGCGGTCGCCGGGCCGTTCGACTCGTGGCTGGTGCTGCGCGGCACCAAGACGCTCGCGGTGCGCATGGACCGGCACAGCGAGAACGCCACCCGGATCGCCGACATGCTGAGCCGGCACGCGCGCGTGACGCGGGTCCTGTACCCGGGCCTGCCCGAGCACCCGGGGCACGAGACCGCGGCCAAGCAGATGAAGGCGTTCGGCGGCATGGTGTCCTTCCAGGTCACCGGGGGCGAGGAGGCGGCCGTCGAGGTCTGCAACCGCGCGAAGGTGTTCACGCTCGGCGAGTCCCTGGGCGGCGTCGAGTCCCTGATCGAGCACCCGGGACGCATGACGCACGCCTCGGCGGCCGGCTCCGCCCTGGAGGTGCCCGCCGACCTGGTGCGTCTCTCCGTGGGCATCGAGAACGTCGACGACCTGCTGGAAGACCTCCAGCAGGCGCTCGGCTGATCGTTTCACCGGTCGCCGACCGGTCAGCCGTCCGATCCGCCGGCTGACGAGCGGTGCGGCGGCTGACGAGCGGTGCGGCGGCTGACGAGCGGTGCGGCGGCTGACGACTGGTCTTACCAGCCGACGATGGGTGGAGTCGTCGTGGACGGCGGCTCCACCCACGGATGCACCGTCGCCGCCCAGACCGTGAACGCCACGGCCGCCACGCACAGCAGCAGCCACAGCAGGCGGCGGGCCCTGCGCCGGCGCCGCAGCATCCGCCCGCCCCGGCGCAGCACCGCGCCGTAGAGGTCGGGCGGTACCGGTGGCGTTGTCCGCTCCATGACCCGCCGGGCCGCCGCCTCGCGTTCGACACGGTTCACGACGGCGCCACCTTCGCCCCCAGCACCGCGGGCGCCGCCTTCCGCGGTGGATGCAGCAGGGTGGCCGTCGCCCGGTCGCAGAGGGCGTGCACGCGCTCCGCGGGCAGGCCGAGCAGCGCCGCCGTCTGCTCCTCGGCGACCCCCTCGTACAGCCGCAGCACCAGGATCAGGCGCTCCTGGGGCGTGAGCGCGGCGAGGGCGCTGCGGGGGTGCGGGCGGGTGCGGCTGAGCGGGCCGCCGTACTGGTGCCAGGCGGAGTTCGCGAAGCGCAGGGCGAGGTGCTGACGGGCCAGGTCGTAGGGGTCCTCGCCGCGCAGCCGGTCCCAGCCCGCGTACGTGTGGGCGAGCGCGAGGGTCAGCAGGCGCCGCGCGCGGGGGTTGGCGTCCGGCGCCTCGGCGGTCAGCAGGGTGGCGGCATGCAGCAGCCGGCCGGCCGCGCCCGCGACGAACGCCTCGAACTCCCGGGCCCGGCGGGCGTCCTGCAGAGCCTGCCGATCACGCACCGCCCCTCCTCGGCTGTGAGGGCCCGGACACGGTCACACCGGGGCCCGGTCTCATATGAGGCCAGGGCCGGGCCCACGGTCAAGAGCCGCGCGGCATGCGCGCGTGACGGATACGTGCGGTACGCGCGCGTGGCGGATATGTGCGGTACGCGCGCGTGGCCGGTGCGGCGGCGGCCTACGGGGGCCGGTCGGCGGTCAGGAGGCCGGCGGGGTGTCCGTGCCCGGCGGCACCGCCATCCGCGCCGACAGTGCGCTGTTGAAGCGGGTGAGCAGCGCGCAGAACGTCTCGCGCTCCGCGGGCTCCCAGTCCTGCGTCAGCTCCGCCATCAACTGGCGCCGCGACGAACGCACTTCCTCGAGCCGCGACAGCCCGCGCGGGGACAGCTGGAGCACCACGGCCCGGCCGTCCTCGGGGTGCGAGGTGCGCTTGACGAGCCCGGTGTCGACCAGCGGAGCCACCTGCCGGGTGACCGTGGACGAGTCGATCCCCATGCTCGCGGCGAGCGCCTTGACCCCCATGGGGCCTTCCTTGTCGAGGCGGTTGAGCAGCAGGTACGCGGCGCGGTCCATGGAGTTGCGCACCTGCCCGACGCCGCCGAGCCGGGTCTGTTCGGCACGGCGGGCGAACACCGCCACCTCGTGCTGCAGAGTGTCGAGGAGACCGGTGTCACCGACGGTCGTCATGTCCATCGACATTTCAGGTGTTGTGGGCATGGCCGGGGGCTCGCTTCATGAAAGGAGTGCTGATGTGGGGGACAGAGTACGCGGACAGGGGGCGAGCCGTACCGGCGCTGCGCAAACCGGTCTCGGAGCTTGGTCACACCCGCGCCTTCGGTCTGTGAACTGCGAGACTTGAGTCATGAGCTACAGCACGGCTGACTCCTTGCGCCCCGTCACCCTCGACGACGTGCGGGGCGCCCAGAAGATGCTCACCGGCGTGGCGCGGGCGACCGCGATGGAGGGCAGCAGGTACCTGTCCCAGCTGGTCGGCTCGCCCGTACACCTCAAGTGCGAGAACCTCCAGCGGACCGGTTCGTTCAAGCTGCGTGGCGCCTACGTCCGGATCGCCGGGCTGCTGCCCGAGGAGCGCGCCGCCGGGGTGGTCGCCGCGAGCGCCGGGAACCACGCGCAGGGCGTGGCGCTGGCCTCGTCGCTGCTCGGCGTGCACTCGACCGTGTTCATGCCCAACGGCGCCCCACTGCCCAAGATCAGCGCCACTCGCGAGTACGGCGCCGAGGTGCGGCTGCACGGCCAGGTGGTCGACGAGACACTGGCCGCCGCCCAGGAGTACGCGGCCGAGACCGGCGCGGTGTTCATCCACCCCTTCGACCACCCGGACATCATCGCAGGTCAGGGCACGGTGGGGCTGGAGATCCTGGACCAGTGCCCGGAGGTCGGCACGATCGTCGTCGGGATCGGCGGCGGCGGGCTCGCGGCCGGGATCGCGGTCGCGGTGAAGGCGGTCCGGCCGGACGTGCGGATCGTCGGCGTCCAGGCGGCGGGCGCGGCCGCGTATCCGCCCTCGCTGGCGGCCGGGCGCCCGGTCACGGTGGCGAACCCGGCGACGATGGCCGACGGCATCAGGGTCGGACGGCCCGGTGACGTGCCGTTCGCGCTGGTCGAGGAGCTGGTCGACGAGGTCCGCACGGTGAGCGAGGACCAGCTGTCCGCCGCGCTGCTGCTCTGCCTCGAGCGGGCCAAGATGGTCGTGGAACCGGCCGGGGCCAGCCCGGTCGCGGCGCTGCTCGGTGAGCCCGGCGCCTTCGCCGGACCGGTGGTCGCCGTGCTGTCCGGCGGCAACGTCGACCCGGTGCTGCTGCAGCGGGTGCTGCGGCACGGCATGGCCGCGCAGGGCCGCTACCTGGCCGTACGGCTGCGGCTCACCGACCGGCCGGGCGCGCTCGCCACCCTGCTCGGGGTGCTGTCGGCGGTCGACGCGAACGTCCTCGACGTGAGCCACATCCGCACCGACCCCCGCCTCGGGCTCGCGGAGGCGGAGGTCGAACTCCACCTGGAGACCAAGGGGCCGGCCCACTGCACCGAGGTCGGCCGGTCCCTGCGCGAGGCGGGTTACACGGTCATCGACTGAGCGCGGCGGCCGTTCCCCGGCGGTAAAGTCCCAGGCCGGCGCCTGTTCATTCACTCGTTCGAGGAAATCCGTCGACGGACGCGATACATCGCGTTATGGTGTGTCACGTGGCCACCGCGCCCTCTCCCGCCCGCCGTCGCGCCGGCGGAAAACCATAGGCGGACCGAGGGCCGCATACCTAGCCTTCTCTCAGCATCCCCGACGACGTGGAGACCCATATGCCAGGCGCCATCTATGCCGAAGGTCTGGTCAAGACCTTCGGCGACGTAAGGGCTTTGGACGGCGTCGACCTCGACGTACCCGAAGGCACGGTCCTCGGACTGCTCGGGCCGAACGGAGCCGGCAAGACGACGGCCGTCCGCTGCCTGACGACCCTGCTCCGCCCGGACAGCGGCAGGGCCGTCGTCGCGGGCATGGACGTCCTCGGGCAGCCGGACGCCGTACGCCGTTCCATCGGCCTGTCCGGACAGTTCGCGGCGGTCGACGAATACCTCACCGGCCGCGAGAACCTGCAGATGGTCGGCCAGCTCTACCAGATGCGGGCCAAGCAGGCCAAGGTCCGCGCGGTCGAGCTGCTCGAGCAGTTCCACCTCACCGACGCCGCGGACCGCCCCACCAAGACCTACTCCGGCGGCATGCGCCGTCGCCTCGACCTCGCCGCCGCCCTCGTCGTCTCCCCGCCCGTGATGTTCATGGACGAGCCGACCACCGGCCTCGACCCGCGCAACCGCCAGCAGCTGTGGGAGGTCATCCAGCAACTGGTCTCCGGCGGTACCACCCTGCTGCTCACCACCCAGTACCTGGAAGAGGCCGACCACCTCGCCCACGACATCGCGGTCGTCGACCACGGCAAGGTCATCGCCCAGGGCACCTCCGACGAACTCAAGGCCCGCACCGGCGGCGAGCGCGTCGAGGTCGTGGTGCACGAGCGTGAGCACATCCGGACCGCCGCCGAGGTGCTGCGCGGCTTCGGCAAGGGCGACACCACCGTCGAGGAGCACACCCGCAAGCTCACCGTCCCCGTCACCGGCGGCGCCAAGCTGCTCGCCGAGGTCATCCGCGAGCTGGACTCCCGGGGCATCGAGATCGACGACATCGCCCTGCGCCGCCCCACCCTCGACGACGTCTTCCTCTCTCTGACCGGACACGTGGCCGAGGAGAAGCCCGAGGGCAACGGCGAGCAGGCCGGCAAGCAGGCGAACAAGAAGAACCCCCGCAAGGAGGCCGTGAAGTGAGCGCCGTGAACGACTCCATGGTCGTGGCCCGCAGAAACCTGATCCGCATGGGCCGGATTCCCGAGATGCTGATCTTCGGACTCATCCAGCCCATCATGTTCGTGGTGCTGTTCACCTATGTCTTCGGCGGCTCGATCACGGTCGGTTCCTCCACCTCCACCCAGGCCTACCGCGAGTTCCTGATGGCCGGCATCTTCGCCCAGACCGTCACGTTCGCCACGGCGGGCGCCGGCGCAGGCATCGCCGACGACATGCACAAGGGCCTCATCGACCGCTTCCGCTCCCTGCCGATGGCCCGCGGCGCCGTCCTGACCGGCCGCACCCTCGCCGACCTGGTCCAGACGGCACTCACCCTCGTCGTCCTGGCGATCGTCGCGGTGATAGTCGGCTGGCGCACCCACGAGAACCTCGGCAAGGTGCTCGCCGGCTTCGGCCTGCTCCTGCTGCTCGGCTACGCGTTCTCGTGGATCGGCGCACTCATCGGCCTGACCGTACGCACTCCTGAGGCGGCGACCTCGGGCGGTCTGATCTGGCTGTTCCCGCTCACCTTCATCTCCAACGCCTTCGTGGACGCGAACCACCTGCCGGCCTTCCTGCGCCACATCGCGGAGTGGAACCCGTTCAGCGCCACCGTGCAGGCGTGCCGTGAGCTGTTCGGCAACCTCCCGCCGGGCTTCAACGCGTCCGACGCCTGGCCCATGCAGCACCCCGTCTGGGCCTCGCTGATCTGGTCGGTCGTGATCATCCTGGCCTTCCGCACGCTCGCGGTCCGCAAGTACCGGCGGGCGGCCGGCTGACGACAGCGGCAGCGCCGGTCAGGGCAGCGTCCAGAACCGGACCGCGTTCCAGACCTTGAACGAGGACACGCCCGGCCGCTCTGGCGGTCGCCGGATGACTTCGGTGATGGTGTTGAGGTCCATGAGAACCGTGACCTACGCCTACGGGGGACAGGCGGGCACCCACACCCTCGCGCCATTTTACGCCGGGGTACGACAAAGCCCCCGGCGTCCCGTGGACGCCGGGGGCGGATGTCTGTCCGGGGATCAGCCCGAGTAGGGCTCGGCCTTCAGGATCTTCACCGAGGCCTTCTTGCCGTTCGGCAGCTCGTACTCCGCGTCCTCGCCCACCTTGTGGCCGATCACGCCGGTGCCCAGGGGGGACTGCGGGGAGTACGTCTCGATGTCGGCGCTGGCGTACTCGCGGGAGGCCAAGAGGAAGGTCATGGTGTCGTCCTCGTCGCCGTCGAAGGCGATGGTCACCACCATGCCGGGCGCGACGGCGCCGTCCGCGGACGCCGGGGCCTCGCCGACCTTGGCGTTCTCCAGAAGCTGGGTCAGCTGGCGCACACGGAGCTCCTGCTTGCCCTGCTCCTCCTTGGCCGCGTGGTACCCGCCGTTCTCGCGCAGGTCGCCCTCCTCGCGTGCGGCGGCGATCTTGGCGGCGATCTCCGTGCGCGCAGGACCAGACAGGTACTCCAGCTCGGCCTTGAGCTGGTTGTACGCCTCCTGGGTCAGCCAGGTGACGTTCTCGCTGGTCTGGGTCACAGGTGCTCCTCGTCGGTACTGGGAATACAAAGCATCGCCCTACCCGGAAGCATGTTCCTTCTTGGAAGGGCGAAACCACGAGCCTAACAATTCAACGACGGAAGGGGGAGGACATAAGCCATCAGAATTACGTCAACGCAGGTCAGCGCCTACGTATTCCGGCTGACGTCAGTCGGCGTGGCAGCCGAGCAGCTCCGCCGTGGTGCCCCGGGCCGTCGTACGGAGGGTGACCACCCGGTCGATCTCGGTCGCGGAACCGGTGAAGTGGAAGTCCGCCCGGCCCACCTCGGAGCCGTCCGCCGCCTGGGAGCGCAGCGTGCAGTAGCCGGAGGCGCCGGAGTCCTTGTGGACCTCCAGGTGCACCTCGACCGCGTTGGCCGATGCGGCGAAGGTCACGACCTGGGCGCTGATCTTGTTCTGTACGACATAGTGGTAGGCCCAGTAGCCCACCAGGACGAGCAGCAGGGCACCCAGCACCGCACCGGCGACCTTGAGCTTGCGGTCGGCGCGCTCGTCCGAGGAGCTGCCGTAACGGCCCTCGGGCAGCCGCGTGCTCGCGGTACTCATGATCGTCCTCCTGGCAGGAACCGCCCCCGGACCCGCTCGGGAACCGGGCCCCGGAATTATTCGCCCCCCGATTCGGTCACTATAGAAGCCGCCGATCGCACCCCATGACACCGGGGCGCCGACTTACCAAGGATTGAGTCTTGACTGACCAGCTGCGACTGATGGCCGTCCACGCGCACCCCGACGACGAGTCGAGCAAGGGCGCGGCCACCATGGCGAAGTACGTGTCCGAGGGGGTGGACGTGCTGGTCGTGACCTGCACGGGCGGGGAGCGCGGCTCCATCCTCAATCCCAAGCTGCAGGGCGACAAGTACATCGAGGAGCACATCCACGAGGTACGCAAGAAGGAGATGGACGAGGCCCGCGAGATCCTCGGCGTCAAGCAGCAGTGGCTCGGCTTCGTCGACTCCGGCCTGCCCGAGGGCGACCCGCTGCCGCCGCTGCCCGAGGGCTGCTTCGCCCTCGAGGACGTCGACAAGGCGGCCGGCGAGCTGGTGCGCAGGATCCGCGCGTTCCGCCCCCAGGTGATCACCACCTACGACGAGAACGGCGGCTACCCGCACCCCGACCACATCATGACCCACAAGATCTCGATGGTGGCCTTCGAGGGCGCGGCCGACGCCGAGAAGTACCCCGAGGCCGAGTTCGGGCCGGTCTTCCAGCCGCAGAAGCTCTACTACAACCAGGGCTTCAACCGCCCGCGCACCGAGGCGCTGCACAACGCCATGCTGGAGCGCGGCCTGGAGTCGCCGTACGGGGACTGGCTGAAGCGGTGGAGCGAGATGGAGCGCACCGAGCGCACCCTGACCACGCACATCCCGTGCGCGGACTTCTTCGAGATCCGCGACAAGGCGCTGATCGCGCACGCCACGCAGATCGACCCGGACGGCGGCTGGTTCAAGGTGCCGATGGACGTCCAGAAGGAGGTCTGGCCGACCGAGGAGTACGAGCTGGCGAAGTCGCTCGTCGACATCTCCCTCCCCGAGGACGACCTCTTTGCGGGCATCCGCGACAATGCCTGACATGAGCGCAAGCCTGGCACTGACGCACCTCGTCCCCCTCGCCAAGGAGGTCGACGAGAACAAGGTCACCCCCGGAGTCCTCGGCTTCATCGTCTTCGCGGTGATGGCCCTGGCGGTCTGGGGTCTGATGAAGTCCATGAACAAGCACATGCAGAAGGTCGACTTCAAGGAGTCCGCCCAGACCGGGGCGGACTCCAAGACGCCGACGGCCGACCCCAGGAGCTGACCGGCGTCAGATCGCGGCCGGTACCGGCACACCCATCACCTCGCGGGCGTGCCGGCCGGGCACCATGCCCAGACGCCAGGCCTGCCAGCCCGCCTCCAGCTGCACTCCGCGTTCCAGCAGCAGGCCGTACGCCGTGACGTACTCGGCCAGCTTCTCGTCGCGCAGCGGGTGTGCGGCGCGGGCGAGCTGGGCCAGGTCCTCCTGGGCGACGGCGGTGCCCACCTCCACGCCACCGGGCGCGGCGTACGGCAGCAGGGTGCAGCGCAGGAAGCGCGCCCAGTCCTCGCCGCGCCGGTCGCCGTACGACGTGAACAGGGTCACCGCCTCGTCGCACAGGGCGAGGGCCTGCTGGGTGCGGGTGTTGCCGGCGTCGACGACGGCCAGCTCCAGGCAGGTCCAGGCCTCGCCGTGGACCACGCCGATGCGCTGGAAGTCGGCCCGGGCGTCGACCAGGAGCTGGCGGGCGAAGCCCGAGTTGCGCAGCGAGCCGGTCTGGGCCGCCCGCTGGTCGCGGGTGACCCGGGCCGAGTGGTGGCGGGCGCAGGCCAGGCCGTAGACGTCCCGCATCCGGGAGAACATCGACCGCGAGCGCTCCAGTTCGCGGACCGCCTGGTCCAGGGTGCCGGTCTCCTCCAGGGCCAGGCCCAGGTAGTACACCGTCCAGGCCTCGCCGCGCGCGTCCTCGTTCTCCCGGTGCCGGGCCGCCGCCGCCCGCAGTCCGTCGGCCGCCGGGGACGCGTCGCCGGCCACCAGCCTGGCCCGCGCCAGCTGGGTCAGCGCCCAGGCCTCGCCGCGGGCGTCCCGGGTACGGCCGTACCGGTCCAGCGCCGCCCCGAGCTCCCGCTCCGCCCGCGGCACGTCGCCCATGCGCAGCGCCAGCTGGCCGAGCTGGAAGTGCGCCCAGGCCTCGCCGTGCACCGAGCCGCCCTCCCGGTGCAGGACGAGCGAGCGGGTGAGCAGGTCGAGGGACTCCGGCAGCCGGGCCCGGTCGCGCTGCACCGCCGCCAGCGCGTGCATCGTCCACGCCCGGTCGGTGGCCAGCCCGGGGGCCGCCTGGAGATCCAGGGCCTCCTGGAGCTTGGCGGCCGCCTCGGTGAGGTTGCCCTGGTGGTGCAGGGTGATCCCGAGCGAGCACAGCGCGCGGGCCGCGCCGGCGTCGTGATGCGCCTCCAGGTAGAGGTCGACGACGGAGGTGAGCGTGGTGCGGGCCTTGTCCAGCTCGCCCAGATGACGGGCCGCGATACCGGTACGCCACTGCACCGAACGCACGAGAAGACCCTGGTCGACGGCTTGGGCGAGCTCGCTGATCTCGCCGAGCCGGTAGAGGTCGCCCCGCAGCAGGCAGTAGTCGCACAGCGCGCCCAGCAGGTTCTGCACGGCCGTCTGGTCCACGCCCTCCGCGTGCCGCAGCGCCGCCGTGATGAAGCTCGACTCGTCGTCCAGCCAGCGCAGCGCCTCGTCGAGCGAGGTGAAGCCGTGCGGGCTGAACCGGTCCGAGCGGGTCGACATGTTCCCGTCGACCAGCCGCAGCACCGAGTCGGCCAGCTCCGCGTAGTTCACGATCAGCCGCTCCTGCGCCGCCGTGCGGTCGGCCGGGGATTCCTCGTCCAGGAGCCGGGCCTGGGCGAACGAGCGGACGAGGTCGTGCAGGCGGTAGCGGCTGCCCCGGACGTGGTCGACCAGGCCCGCCCGGGTGAGCGCGACCAGGTGCCGGGTGGCCTCCGCCTCGTCGGCGCCCAGCAGGGCGGCGGCGGCCGCCGCGCCCATCGAGGCCCGGCCCGCCAGCGCCAGCCTGCGCAGCAGCCGCCGCCCGGTCTCCGGCTGGTCGGTGTACCGCAGCCACAGCACCCGCTCCACCGGCCCGACCGGACCGTAGGCGCCCAGGTCCGTGGCCAGCTGGAGCGGTGAACGCGAACCCAGCGACGACCCGGCCACCCGCAGCGCCAGCGGCAGCCCGCCGCACAGCTCGCGGATCCGGTCCGCGGACTGCGCGTCGTACGGCCCCGACGCGTCCTCGGCCGCCGCGTCCAGGAGCTCCTCCGCGCCGGCCGCGTCCAGCGCCGTGACCGGCAACTGGTGCACCCACGCGGCCAGGTCGGCGGGCAGGTCGAGCTGGTCCCGGGCGGTGACCAGGACCAGGCTGTCGGAACGCTCCGGCACCAGCGTGCGCACCTGCTCCGGATCCGAGGCGTCGTCCAGCACGATCGTCACCGGCAGCCCCGTCAGGTGCTGGTGGTACAGCTCGCTCAGCCGCTTGACCTGCTGGTCGGCGGAGGAACGCTCACGGAACAGCAACTGCTCGCGCGGCGCGCCCAGCCGGTTGAGCAGGTGCAGCAGGGCGTCCCGGGTGGGCAGCGGCGGCTCCTCCCGGCTGGCGCCGCGCAGGTCCACGACGACCGCGCCCCGGAAGAGGTCCTTCAGCTCGTGGGTGGCCCGGACCGCGAGGGCGGTGCGGCCGGAGCCGGGCTCCCCGTGCAGCACCACGACGGTCGGCCGGGTCTCCGTGGCCGCCCGGGCCGCCTGCGCCCACTGCCGGATCCGCGCCAGCTCCTGCTGCCGGCCGGCGAACGGGCGGCCCGCGTCGGGGAGCTGACCGAAGGACTGCTCCAGCACCGACCGCCGCCGGGCCGCCGCGCTCTTGTCCGCGCCGCGCAGCCCCGGGCCCTGTTTCTTCGGTCCCGTGGAGGCGCTGAGCACCCGCTGCTGATCGAGGAACGGCCGGATGCCCCGCACCTCCAGCGCGGTCAGCCACTGCAGCCGCAACTGCTCGGGGCCGCCGGGCTGGCCCGCCGCACCGGCGTGGTGATGAGCGGCGGGCAGATGGGAAGCGGCTGCCTTGACGACCGTGGCGGCCGCCCCGATCACCCCGACGGCCACGCCGGCGCCGAGCGCCGTGGCCGCCCCTGTGCCCAGGGAGAGATCGGCGACGGTGGCGGCGACCGCCGCGACGGCCGCGACCAGCAGGGGAGTTCCCGAGCCCTCCTTGGCGTAGCGCCGGCCGAAGCTCGGCCGCTCGGCCTCCGTCTCGTCGAGGGCGTGGGTGTACGCCGCGTACTCCTCGGCGGCCGTCCGCTCCATCTCCGCCAGCCCGTCGCGCGCCCGGGACAGCAGCACCTGCCCGTCGACGCGGCCGCCCGAACGGCGGACCTCCTCCTCCACGGCCCGTACCAGCAGCCGGTCGGCTTCCGCCCGATGGGCGTCCCGCATGTTCCGTCCCCCTCCACCGGCAACTCCTCTGCCCACAAGTGTCCTTGGGGAGGGACGCGATGGCGAGGGGGCGGCGATCAGGGGGTGGGTGAGGGTTCCGTGGTGGCTACCGGGCGGCCGGGCCGGGCTGGGCGGCCATCCGGCCCCACCCCTTGGACAGGGCCAGGTACACGCAGGCCGCCGCCAGCCCCGCCTCGGCCACCGCGCTCGCCAGCGCCTCCAGCAACTCGGTGCCCACCGCCGACGTCGTTATGTCGAACCACGCGTCCAGCACCGCGACCGATGCCGTGGCCGACGCCGTGAGCCGGGCCCGGGCGTCGCCCCGCAGGCCCAGTACCGCGGTCGCCGCGCACCCCGCCGCCATCAGGACGTCCAGCCCGATCCACGCCACCGCCCAGTTGTGCACCTCGGTCTTGGTGGGCAGCGTCAGCGCCAGCACCACCATCCACGGCACGAGCAGCACGGCGGACGACCCGAGAAGGATCAGTGCCCACCGCTTCAGCCGCCTCATCCGCTTCGCCTCTCGGGTCTGCACCACCGTTAACCGTTCCAACACCTGGTTCCCCTCGTCTTGTTCCGGATGCGTGGCTGTGGAACCTGTGAATCGCAGGGGTCTTCCGCCATTGCCGGGCCATGGCTTCACGGTAGACAGCAGAGAAAACTCTGCAAAGAAAATTCGGCAGACCTCAGGGGAGAGTCGGGGAGGCTCAGGGATGTCTCAGGGTTCTCAGGGTTCTCAGGGTTACGGTGACCGCATGACCGACGGCACGCCCCGCAGGACCGGAGCACCCGAGCCCGCCGCACCCGCCGAGAAGCCCGCCGCCCGCAGCGAGGCACCCGCCGAGCTGACCAGCCTGGAGCGCACCGCCCTCTACAAGTCCCTCGGCAACCCCCTGCGCCGCCGGATCCTCGACTACCTCGGCCGGCACGGCGAGGCGAACTCCACCGTGCTCGCCCGCGAACTCGGCGAGAGTTCCGGCACGACCAGCTACCACCTGCGCAAACTCGCCGAGCAGAAGCTCATCGAGGAGATCCCCGAGAAGTCGGGCGGCCGGGAACGCTGGTGGCGGAGCCTGCCCTTCAGTCACACCACACCCGACCCGGCCACCATGACGACGGAGGAGTACACCGCGGCCGAGCACCTCGCCCTCCTGAAGATCGAGGTCGACACCAGGCTCTTCCGCCGCGCCCACGAGGAGTACCGCGGCCCGCAGGGCTGGGCCCAGGTACAGCGCACCGGCACCTGGATGACGAAGGCCGACCTCCACGCCTTCGTCCGCGCCTACCAGGAACTCCTCGACCGCTACAGCCACCCCGACGACGCCGTCCCCGAGGGGGCGCGCCGGGTGAACCTGCGCTTCTACGCGGCGCCGGACACGGGGGACGAGGGCAACGGTGCCCTGACAAGCCGGTGACGCCGGGCGGTCGGCGAGACGGCCGCGGTCGGCTGAGAGACGGTCCGACGCGCGGCGGGCGGGAGCCCGTGGGGTGAGGCCGTGGGGGAGGATGGGGGTATGCCGAACCGACTGGCTCACGAGACGTCCCCCTATCTCCTTCAGCATGCCGACAATCCCGTCGACTGGTGGCCGTGGTCGGAGGAGGCCTTTGAGGAGGCGCGGCGGCGAGGGGCTCCGGTGCTGCTCAGCGTCGGCTATTCGAGTTGCCACTGGTGTCACGTTCTCGCGCGGGAAAGCTTCGAGGACGAGGTGACGGCAGCCTTCATGAACGAGCACTTCGTCAGCATCAAGGTCGACCGTGAGGAGCGTCCGGACGTCGACGCCGTCTACATGGAGGCCGTGCAGGCCGCCACCGGGCAGGGTGGCTGGCCGATGACGGTGTTCCTCACCCCGGATGCCGAACCCTTCTACTTCGGTACGTACTTCCCGCCCGCCCCCCGCCACGGCATGCCCTCGTTCCGGCAGGTGCTGGAAGGGGTGCGGGCCGCGTGGGCGGACCGGCGGGACGAGGTGGCCGAGGTGGCCGGGAAGATCGTCCGGGATCTCGCCCAGCGGGAGCTGGGGCACCAGGGCGGGCGGCCGCCCGGTGAGCAGGAGCTGGCGCAGGCGCTGCTCGGGCTCACCCGCGAGTACGACACGCAGCGCGGCGGATTCGGCGGTGCGCCCAAGTTCCCGCCGTCCATGGTCATCGAGTTCCTGCTGCGGCACCACGCCCGGACCGGTTCCGAGGGCGCGCTGCAGATGGCCGTGGACACCTGCGAGCGGATGGCCCGGGGCGGCCTCTACGACCAGCTCGGCGGTGGGTTCGCCCGGTACTCCGTCGACCGTGACTGGGTCGTGCCGCACTTCGAGAAGATGCTGTACGACAACGCCCTGCTCTGCCGGGTGTACGCCCACCTGTGGCGGGCCACCGGGTCCGACCTGGCCCGTCGGGTCGCCCTGGAGACCGCCGACTTCATGGTCCGCGAACTGCGCACCGCCGAGGGCGGGTTCGCCTCCGCGCTGGACGCCGACAGCGACGACGGGAGCGGGCGGCACGTCGAGGGCGCGTACTACGTGTGGACGCCCGCCGAACTCCGCGAGGTCCTCGGCCAGGACGACGCGGACCTGGCCGCCCGGTACTTCGGGGTCACCGCGGAGGGCACCTTCGAGGAGGGCCGGTCCGTGCTGCAACTCCCGCAGCAGGAGGGCGTGTTCGACGCCGAGCGGATCGAGTCCGTCCGGCGGCGGCTGCTGGCCGCACGGGCCGGCCGCCCGGCCCCGGGCCGGGACGACAAGGTCGTCGCCGCCTGGAACGGCCTCGCCGTCGCCGCGCTCGCGGAGACCGGCGCCTACTTCGGCCGCCCCGACCTCGTGGAGGCCGCCGTCGGCGCCGCCGACCTCCTCGTGCGGCTCCATCTCGACGACCGGGCACGGCTCGGCCGCACCAGCCGGGACGGCAGGGCCGGTGCCAACGCGGGCGTCCTGGAGGACTACGGCGACGTCGCCGAGGGCTTCCTCGCGCTGGCGTCCGTGACCGGCGAGGGCGTCTGGCTGGAGTTCGCTGGACTCCTCCTCGACCATGTCCTGGCCCGCTTCACCGACCAGGAGAGCCCGGAGAGCGGTGCCCTGTACGACACCGCGGCGGACGCCGAGCAGTTGATCCGCCGGCCGCAGGACCCGACCGACAACGCCACGCCCTCGGGCTGGACCGCCGCCGCCGGTGCGCTGCTCGGCTATGCGGCCCACACCGGTTCCGAGCCTCACCGGACCGCGGCGGAGCGGGCGTTGGGGATCGTCCGCACTCTCGGGCCGCGCGTGCCGCGCTTCGTCGGGTGGGGGCTCGCCGTCGCCGAGGCGTTGCTGGACGGTCCGCGCGAGGTCGCGGTCGTCGGACCGGACGCGGCGGATCCCCGCACGGCCGATCTGCACCGTACGGCACTGCTGGGCACGGCGCCCGGTGCGGTGGTGGCCGTGGGGACGGTGGGGAGCGACGAGTTCCCGCTGCTCGCGGGGCGGCCGCTGGTCGGTGGGGAGGCGGCCGCGTACGTGTGCCGCAACTTCACGTGTGATGCGCCGACCGTCGATCCGGAGCGGCTGCGGGCGGCACTGGGGGGCTGAGGATCGCCGGAGCCCGCCGGAGCCCCCAGCCCCCCTTGCGGGGGCGCTGTGCTCGGTGTCTTGAAACATGCCATTTATCAGTCGAGTTCACGCTCTTCACATCACCCCCATAAGATCCACCCAGTGCCGTGACAGGTGTGACCCGCCGTCACGGTTGGGGCGGGACGGGCGTGAAGACTCTGTAAGTGAAGTTCGTGTTTTGTGTGATCGCCGTTCACTCACGCGCCCCTAGCATCGCTTGAGCAGTGCCCGGTTCTGACGTATTTCGGACCGCGGCAGTCGTGTCATGTGGGGGGAGAGCGCAACATTGTCCGAGTTCTTCGACCAGGTCTGGTCGTGGATCGTCGAGGCCGTGGGGGAAACTTCGTGGCGAGAGCTGATGCCGCTGGGGCTGGCCGGACTGTTCGTCTGGGCCCTGTGGTTGTACCGAGCGGTGCTCTCCCGGTTCGCCAAGCCAGTCGTCAACGACTTCCGTACCAGCGTCTCCGTGGTGGTCCCGGCCTACCGGGAGGACCCGGAGATCCTGCTGGAGTGCCTGGAGAGCTGGCTCGCGCAGGATCCGGCCGAGATCATCATCGTTCCTGACGTGGAGGACCACGAGGTACTGCACCGGCTGTCGCTGGTGGAGGACCCCCGGGTCCGGGTGCTCGCCTTCGAGCACAGGGGGAAACGTTCCGCCCTGGGGGTCGGCATACGGGCCGCCACCAGCGAACTCCTCGTCCTGGCGGACTCCGACACCCGCTGGGAGCCGGGTCTCCTCGACGCCGTGCAGATGCCGTTCGAGGACCCGGCGGTCGGCGGTGTGGGCACCCAGCAGAACGTCTACCAGCGCACCACCAGCGTCTGGCGCCGTGTCGCCGACTGGCTGGTCAACCTGCGTTACTACGACTACGTTCCGGCCATGGGCCGCGCCGGTGCCGTGGCCTGCCTGTCGGGCCGTACCGCCGCCTACCGCCGTGAGGCGGTCCTGCCGGTCCTCGAGAACCTGGAGAACGAGTTCTTCTTCGGCCGCCGCTGCGTGGCGGGCGACGACGGCCGGCTGACCTGGCTGGTGCTCGCCTCGGGCTACAAGACCGTGCACCAGTCCTCCGCGCGGGCCGTCTCCATGTTCCCCTCCTCCTTCCGGGCCTTCGTGAAGCAGCGCGTCCGGTGGAGCCGCAACTCCTACCGGTGCTACCTGACCGCGCTGTACAAGGGCTGGCTGTGGCGGGTCCCGCTGGTCACCAAGATCACGGTGCTGCAGATCCTGCTGACCCCGGTGACCATGGGCATGGCCCTCGGCTACCTGCTGACGAGCCGGCTGGACTTCAGCGGCCGCGGCATCGTCCTCACCCTGATCTGGCTGCTGCTGGGCCGTGCCGTCCGCGGCTACTCGCACCTGCGCAGGCACCCGCAGGAGATCCTCCTGCTGCCCCTGACGGCCCTCGTGGTCATCATGATCTCGCTGCCGATCAAGCTCTACGCATTCGTCACCATGAACAAGCAGGGCTGGCTCACCCGCACCAGCACCAGCGTCGGAGGCGAGGGCCAGAGCGCGGCCACGCTCTCCGGATCCGCCGGCGGCGGCCAGAGCCACACCGCCCTCCAGCCCGAGGTGATCTGACATGACCACCCCCCTCATGACGCATCCCACGACGAGGAGAAGACCCGGCCCCGGCACCCGGCTGCGCCGGGCCGGTGCCAGGACGGCGGCCCTGCTGGGCGCCTTCGCGGTGGCGGCGACGCTGCTGCTGGGCACCTCGGCCACGGCCCACGCCGGCGGGAACGGCGACAAGAAGCAGAAACCGGCCGTCGAGGACGCGGAGACCGAGGCCGCGCTGGTCGCCGACGAGGACCACCGGCTCAACCAGGTACGGGCGTTCAGCTCGGTGGCGCCCCTGCAGAGCACCAAGTGGACGGTGCCGTACCGGCTGGACACCGACAACGGGTACACCCTGGTACTCACCCAGCGCAGCACCGCCTACACCATTGCCGACCTGCTCAAACTCGCCCCGCAGACCTTCGTGCGGCGCAAGGACGGCTCGTACCTGCTGACCGAGAACATCTACCTCAACGTCGGCGCCAAGCTGAAGCTGTCCAACCCGGGCGGCCTCACCCTGCGGATGGCCAGCAACCGCAGCGGCTTCGTCTCCATCGTCTCCTTCGGCGGCGAACTGGCCCTGCAGGGAACCGCCCAGGCGCCGCTGACCGTCACCAGCTGGGACCCGCAGGCCAACAAGGCCGACAGCGACGTCCGGGACGGCCGCGCCTACATCCGCACCATCGGCGGGCAGTTCGAGATGACGCACGCCAAACTCGCGGACCTCGGGTTCTGGAGCGGCCGTACCGGCGGGCTCAGCCTCACCGGCACCGACCGGCCGAACACCGGTTCGCTGGAGGACACCGGCCAGGTGCACGGCAAGACCGCGCGCGAGCGGGCCGACCGGCAGGGCGACGAGAACGACCAGAACACCTCCAGCGGTGACGTCACGGCCATGCCCTCGGGTGAACTGACCACTCCCGACGCCCGGTTCTCGACCGGCGGCATGTCCTACGTCTCCGGGTCGATCACGCACTCGACCATCACCGGCAACGACTTCGGGATCTTCATCTCCAGCGCCACCGGGATCGAGATCAGCGACACGACCGTGGAGAACAGCCTGCAGGACGGGGTGGTCATGCACCGGTTCGTCTCCAGCTCGCTCGTGCAGCGCACGGTCGCCAAGGACAACGGCGGCGACGGCTTCATCCTCTCCCGGGCCACCCAGCAGGTGCGGGTCAGCGGCTCCACCGCCGAGGGCAACGGCGGCAACGGCTACACCCTCAGCGGCAAGCCACTGGCCGACGGCCCCTCCGCCTCCGGGCAGGCCGTCGACAGCTACGGCTCCAACTCGGTCGCCAACAGCGTGGCCAAGGACAACGGCCGCTACGGCGTCGAGGTGCTCGGCGGTTTCGACGTCGGCGTGCAGAACAACCGCATCGAGGGCGGCGACATGGGCATCGTGGCCCGCCTGGCGGCGGACAAGGTGTCCATCACCGGCAACCGCCTGAGCGGCCAGAACCGGCAGGGCATCTCGGTCCGCGACGGCGTCACCGACGCCACGGTCACCGGCAACATCATCGACGGGCCCCAGACCGGCGTCTACGTCCGCGACTCGGACGCCGAGATACGCGGCAACACCGTCCAGGACGCCACCAACCACGGCGTCAGCCTGGTCGGCGCCGTGGACGGCACCACGGTCTCCTACAACGTGATCGGCGGGGTCGGCCCCAGCGCCCTGGACTCCAGCCGCTCGCACGGCGGTGCCGACATCAAGGAGAACCAGACCTTCGCCTGGTACGACACCAGTTCCTTCTGGGTCAAGGTCAAGCACTACGCCAGCCCGATGACCCTGCTGTGGACCGGCATCCTGCTCCTCATCCTGTTCTCGGCCGCCATGGGCCGGCGCAGGCGGCGAGCGGCCGGGCAGGGTGCGGGCATCGTGCACCCGTACTCCGACAAGGCGCCGCTGCCCGCCCCGCCGCCGCACGAGATCGCCGTGGTCGGCCGCCGCCGGGAGCCGGTGATGAGCGAATGAGCCAGGACACCCCGGCGGGGCCGCCCGACGACGGCGTTTCGTCAGACGGCGGCGTTCCGTCACACGGCGGCCTTCCGGGCGACGGTGGTCCGGGCGGTGGCGGCCTTCCGGGCGACGGTCGTCCGGGCGGCGACGGCGGTCCGGGCGGCGGTGGCGGCTCCGCACCGGCCGGGTCCGCCGTGGAGCGGGCGCGCCGGATCTGGCTCGCCGGCGGGCCGCCGCTGTGGGTGGCCTCGGCCGCCCTGCTGATCTCGGTGGTGGCGCTGATCGTGGCGGCCGTCTCGGCCGGCGACGAGCGGCCCGTCGTGTACGGCGCCGGCCCCACCGCAGGCCCCACGATCCCGGTCGCCGAACCCGGCGACGACGGGGACGGCACCGGCGACCCCGGCGACGCCGGCGCCACGGCCTCCGATCCGGCACCGGGCGGCACGGCGGCCACCGACGGCCCGGCCACGCCCACCGCGACCGGCCCGGCCGCCGCCTCAGGACCTGTGAAGTGCCCGGCCGCCACCGTCACCGTCAGCGACGCCAAGTCCCTGAAGGACGCACTCGACCAGGCGCGGCCGGGTGACGTCATCGAGATGCGGGACGGGGTCTACCCGGACCGCTTCACCGCCGCCACCCCGGGTACGGCGGACCGTCCGATCTTCCTGTGCGGCGGTCCCGGCGCGGTGATCGACGCCGGCGGTATCGACGGCGGCTACGCCTTCCACCTCGACGGCGCCAGCCACTGGCGGCTGATCGGCTTCACCGTGCGCAACGGCCAGAAGGGGGTCATGGCCGACCGGGTCCAGGGCTCCGTCATCCAGGGCCTGACCGTCGAGAACATCGGCGACGAGGGCATCCACCTGCGCGACTTCAGTTCCGGCAACGTGGTCGAGAACAACACCGTCCGCGCCACGGGCAAGCGCAAGGAGCAGTTCGGCGAGGGCATCTACGTCGGGTCGGCGGAGTCCAACTGGTGCACCGTCACCGACTGCAAGCCCGACAAGAGCGACGACAACGTGATCCGCGGCAACCAGGTCAGCGACACCACCGCGGAGTCCGTCGACATCAAGGAGGGCACCACCGGGGGCTCCCTCATCGGCAACACCTTCGACGGCACCGGTCTCAGCGGGGGTCACGACGACTCCTGGGTCGACGTCAAGGGCAACGACTGGCTGATCAAGGGCAACACCGGCCGGCACTCCAACGAGGACGGCTTCCAGACCCACCGGATCCTCGACGGCTGGGGCACCGGAAACGTGTTCCAGGCCAACACCGCGCAGGTGGACGGCCCCGGCTACGGCTTCCACTTCGCGCCCGTCGAGAACAACAAGGTCACCTGCGACAACAAGGTCACCGACGCGGCGAAGGGCCTCGCCAACATCGCCTGCTCCTCCTGACGGCGTGGGGGCCGGTCCGCACCCCGGGCCCACAGCCGCGGGTTCCCCTTTTTTCCTCTCCTTCCCCCCCCGCCCCCCCACCCCTTCTCCGCATGCTGTCTTTCCGCCCCGACACCCCCTCCGAGGCACC
>NZ_JBVJNZ010000019.1:140981-166748 GCF_055583445.1 Streptomyces sp. NPDC104761
CAAAACAGAAAAAAACAAACAAAAAAGCCAAAAAAAACCCCCACCCCTCCCCCCCCCCCCCCCCCCCCCCCCCCCCCCCCCCCCCCCCCCCCCCCCCCCCCCCCCCCCCCCCCCCCCCCCACGGCCGCGGCTCCCTCTTCGTCCCTCTCCTTCACCCACCGCACCCACGCCCGTCCTCGGCATGCGCGCTGCCAGCCCGGACATCCCCTCGGAGGCATCATGGACACTCTTTCCGCCGCCACCCACGGCACCGGATCCACCGTCGGCGCCGACGCTCCCCGTCTCACGGTCATCGGCACCGGCTACCTGGGCGCCACGCACGCCGTGTGCATGGCGGCGCTCGGCTACGAGGTGCTCGGCGTCGACGTCGACCCCGGCAAGATCGAGCTGCTGAGAGCCGGGCAGGTGCCGTTCTTCGAGCCAGGACTGCCCGAACTCCTGGTCAAGGCACAGGAGTCAGGCAGGCTGCACTTCACGACCAGCCTCGCGGAGGCCGCCGAGTTCGGCGACATCCATTTCGTCTGCGTGGGCACCCCGCAGCAGCCCGGCTCCTACGCCGCCGACCTGCGCTACGTCGAAGGCGCGGTGACCGAGCTGGCCCGGCACCTGAAGCGCCGGGCCCTGGTGGTCGGGAAGTCGACGGTGCCGGTGGGCACCGCGGCCCGCCTCGCGGAGCTGGTCCGTGCCACCGCCCCGGCCGGGGACGCCGTGGAGCTGGCCTGGAACCCGGAGTTCCTGCGGGAGGGCTTCGCGGTCGAGGACACCCTGCACCCCGACCGGCTGGTGTTCGGCACCGAGTCCGCGTGGGCGGAGCAGCAGCTGCGCGCCGCGTTCGCGCCGGTCATCGCCCAGGGCACCCCGGTGGTGGTCGCCGACCTGCCGACCGCCGAACTGGTCAAGGTCGCCGCCAACTCCTTCCTGGCGACGAAGATCTCGTACATCAACGCCATGGCGGAGGTCTGCGAGGCCACCGGCGCCGACGTGCACCGGCTGGCGGAGGCGCTGGCCTACGACGACCGGATCGGCGGCCGGTTCCTGAAGCCCGGTCTCGGCTTCGGGGGCGGCTGCCTGCCCAAGGACATCAGGGCGTTCATCCACCGCGCCGAGGAACTGGACGTCGCCCAGGCGGTCGCCTTCCTGCGCGAGGTGGACGCGATCAACCAGCGCCGCCGGGCCCGTACCGTCGACCTGGTCCGCGAGCTGGTCGGCGGCGATCTCGCGGGGGCGAAGGTGGCCGCGCTCGGGGCGGCCTTCAAGCCCGACTCCGACGACATCCGCGACGCCCCGGCGCTGGACGTCGCCGCCACCCTGCACCGGGCCGGCGCCCGGGTGACGGTCTACGACCCGGTGGCGATGGACAACGCCCGCCGCGTCCACCCCGAGCTGGACTACGGGACCGACGCCCTGCAGGCCGCCACGGGCGCCGATGTCGTGGTCCTGCTCACCGAGTGGACGCAGTTCCGGGAGATCGACCCGGCGGCCATGGGCGCGGTGGTGAACCGGCGCCGGGTCGTGGACGGCCGGCACGCCCTCGACCCCGCCCAGTGGCGCGCGGCCGGCTGGGAGTACCGGGCGCTGGGCCGCAACTGACCCCGACCGGCACCGGTTCAGGCGAACTCCGCGAGGGCGCGCGCCACGATGGCCTCCAGCTGCTGGTGGTGCGCGCCCTTCCAGTACGCGCGGCCGCACTCGGCGCACTGCGCGAAGACGTCGTACGACTTCTGCGTCCCGCCCTTCAGCTGGTCCGCCACCTCGTCCTTCGTGGCCTCCCTCAGCAGGCCGTTGCAGGCGGTGCAGCGGGTCCAGGGACGCAGGTCGGGGGCGAACCGGTCGAGGACGTCACGGAGCTGGTCGTCGGGGCCTGTGCTGTAGACGTAACCGCCCGCCCAGAGTTCGCGGCGGCGCAGCAGGCCCCGGTCGCGGCTGAGCAGCACGCGCTTCTCGGCCGCCGAGCGGGCGGCGAGGGCCGGGTCACCGATGTCCGTCGACTCGTAGGCCGCGTCCACGCCGAGCAGGCGCAGGCGGCGGGCGAGGGTGCCGAGGTGGACGTCGAGGAGGAAGCGGAGCGGGGCGCCGGGGACGCGCTGGGGGCGGGCGACCGGGCGTACGGACACCCGCTCGCCGTGCGCCGGGACGTGGGCCACGGGGACCTCGCGGCCGTCCACCACCAGGGTGCCCACCTCGGTCAGGGGGACGCCCAGGGACTCGATGACGTGGCCGAGGGTCGAGACGCCGTCGACGGTGAGGGGGTGGACGCCGACGCGGCGGGCGTGCGGGACGAACAGGGCCAGCTCGGGGGCGACTTCGACCTGGATCTCGGAAGCGTTCACCTGGTCAGGATGGCACGGGCGGCGGCCGTGACCTCAGTGGTTTTCCGCCGGCAGGCCGTGCTCGATGACGTCCAGGGCGCGGTCGACGAGGGCCTCGAAGTCGGGTTCGTGCTCGTTCTCCGCCCAGTACATCGACACCTCCATCAGCCCGCCGATGAAGGACATCGCGTAGACCCGGACCTCCAGGCTGTCGGGGTCACGGCCGGTGCGCTCCCCGATGGCCTGGCAGAGCAGGCGCCCGGTGGACGACATGCTCTCCATCATCCGGGAGCGCACCGAGGGGACCTCGACCATCAGCCGGGTGCGCAGCCGGGAGACCGCCGGATCGTCCTTGACGCCCAGCCGGATCGCCCGGTGCATCACGTAGCGGAGGGACGTCGGCCACGGCTCGTCGGCGGGCCGGGCCCGGAGCTCCTCCATGATCAGCAGGTCGAACTCGTCCGTGAGGACGATGTCCTCCTTGGTCGGGAAGTACCGGAAGACCGTCGACGGCGACACCTCGGCCCGCTCGGCGATCTGCTCGATCGTCGTGGCGTCCCAGCCCTGCACCTCCACCAGCGCGTACGTGGCCGCGCGGATGGCCTCGCGGGTCTTGATCTTCTTCCGTTCGCGCAGGCCGGGCTGGGGGGAGGTGTGCGGTGCCGTCATGCTGGTCATTGTCCGGCATCGGCGGTGGCGGGGGCCACGGCCGGGGACTCGTCTCCTTCGGTACGGCGCTCGGTGGGGGTGTTGGGCAGCAGCGCGGCGGCCAGCAGGGCGGTGGCGAGGGCCGCGATGCCGCACACCAGCAGGACCAGGCCCATGCCGTGGACGTAGGAGGCGTTCGCGGAGGCGACGAGGTGGGCGGAGCCCGTCTTCTCGGCGACCACGTGGGCGGCGACCACCGACTCGCCGGCGGTGTGGCCGAGCGGGGCGGGCAGCCCGGTGACGTCCAGGCGGTCGCGGAAGGCGCCGGCCAGCAGGCTGCCGAGCAGGGCGATGCCGATCGCGCCGCCGACCTGGCGTGTGGTCATCAGCAGCCCGGAGCCGCTGCCGGCCCGGTCCGCGGGCAGGGCGCCGAGGGCGCCGTCCATGGAGGGGACCACGGAGAAGCCGAAGCCGAGGCCGGCCACGGAGAGCCACAGCGCGGTGTAGCCGTAGCCGTCGCTCACCGAGGTGCGGCTGCCGAGCAGGGCGGCGAAGGCGAGGACGACCAGTCCGGCGGCGACCACGGCGCGGGCGCCGAAGCGGGCGACGACCGGCTGGGCGGCGCGTGCCGCGATGAGCAGGCCGCCCATCATGGGCAGCAGGCGCAGGCCGGTGCCGAAGGCGTCGTTGCCGAGGACGGCCTGGAGGTACTGCGGCAGCACGAACAGCAGGCCGGACAGCACGAACATCACGAGCGTCGCGGCGAGGGTGTTGAGCAGGAAGCCGCGGTGCGTGAGGAGCTCCATGTCGAGCATCGGACGCTCGGCCCGGCGTTCGCGCAGCACCAGGGCGGTGACGAGGACGACGGCGCCCGCGAACAGGGCGAGGACCAGCGGGTCGCCCCAACCGCGGTCGGGGGCCTCGATGATCGCGTAGACCAGGGCGCCCAGGCCGATCGCGGTGAGCGCGGTCGAGAGGACGTCGACCTTGGGGGAGGCCGGGTCGCTGGTCTCGGGGAGCAGGAAGACGCAGGCGGCGACGCCGATGGCGGCCATCGGCACGTTGATCAGGAAGACCGAGCCCCACCAGAAGTGGTTGAGCAGGAAGCCGCCGATGATCGGGCCGAGCGGCAGCCCGAGCGCCGAGGCGGCCGAGACGATGCCGACGGCCCGGGTGCGCTCGGCGGGCCCGAACAGCGAGGGCAGCACGGACATCGCGAGCGGCATCACCAGCGCGGCGCCGATGCCCATCGCGGCGCGGGCGGCGATCACCCAGTTCACGTCGCCGGCCAGCGAGCCCATCACCGACCCGGCCAGGAAGACCAGCAGGCCCACGACCAGCATCCGGCGGCGGCCGAAGCGGTCGCCGAGGAGTCCGGCGGGGAGCATCAGCGACGCGAAGACGATGACGTACGCGTCCGCCATCCACTGCTGCTGGCTGGTGGTGGCGCCGAGCTCCCCGGCCATCGTCGGGAGCGCCACGTTGAGGATCGTCGTGTCGAAGCCGAGCACCAGCATGCTCGCGACCAGGGCACCGAGGGCCCACCACCGGCGGGGGTTCTGGTGCGTCTCTTGGAGATGAGTGACAGTAGCCATGAAATGAGAGTAGCTCCCAAAATCCAGTTGCTGTCAATGGCGAGCCGATGTCGTAATCTACGAGAGGGCATGAAGAAAGCGGCCACGGCTCGGGGAGCCGTGGCCGCTTCGGGGAGCGGTGGTGGAGCTATGCGTGCTGGTAGGCCACCAGGGAGATGCCGACGTAGTGCACGACGAACGCGGCCAGCGTGAAGGAGTGGAACACCTCGTGGAAGCCGAAGTACCGCGGTGAGGGGTTCGGGCGCTTGATGCCGTAGATCACGCCGCCCGCGCTGTACAGCAGGCCGCCGACGATCACCAGGACCAGGACCGCGATACCGCCGGTGCGCATGAAGTCGGGCAGGTAGAAGACCGCGGCCCAGCCCATCGCTATGTAGCACGGCGTGTACAGCCAGCGCGGGGCGCCGACCCAGAAGACCCGGAAGGCGATGCCGGCGGCCGCCGCGGCCCAGATGCCCCACAGCAGCCACTGGCCCTTGGCCGGGGGCAGGAGCAGCAGGGTCAGCGGGGTGTAGGTGCCCGCGATGATCAGGAAGATGTTGGCGTGGTCGAGTCTGCGCAGCACGCCGTCCATGCGCGGGCTCCAGTTGCCCCGGTGGTACAGCGCGCTCACGCCGAACAGCAGGCACGCCGTCAGGGCGAAGATCCCGCACGCGATGCGGCCGCGCGGGGAGTCGGCGAGGGCGGTGAGGACGAGGCCCGCTACGAGCACGGCCGGGAACATGCCCAGGTGCAGCCAGCCGCGCAGTTTGGGCTTGACCTGTTGCGACAGGGAGGAGAGCGCAGCGGGACCGCGGCCGGCGGCCGGCGGTTCCGAGGGCGCGTCGGGGACGGACGCAGTCATGAGGGGCATCGTACCTACGGAACCGTAAGTTACGGATCAGTCCCGCTCCATGACCGGCCGAGAGTGGCCATCGTCTCACGGAGTCCCGGTTGCGCTCACGTCGGCTCGTCCCGGTGAGCAAAAAGACCTTGAGGCGAACTCAATGTGGACGCAAAGAAACGCAGGTGGACCCAGAAACCGTGGCCTTCCTCACGTCGCTCATCTGTGACTCCCTCTGGACAGATGGGAGATCGAGTCGGAGGATCAAATGAGTGCGGTCGGCACCGGATGAGCGGCTACGAAGCATCCGGGTCGCAGCCCCCACGGGGCGACAAGGCCTGAAAGAAGGCCACAAGATCAAAAATCCCTCATTTAGGAGCAATCGTGGCGCGCGACATCGCGGCTCCCACCGTCATCCCCAGCAAACATCAGGAACTGGTCTCGTGGGTCAACGAGATCGCCGAACTGACGCAGCCGGACAGCGTGGTCTGGTGTGACGGATCCGAGGCCGAGTACGAGCGACTGTGCGAAGAGCTCGTGGCGAAGGGCACCTTCAAGAAGCTCGACCCGATCAAGCGCCCCCACTCCTACTACGCGGCCTCCGACCCGACCGACGTCGCCCGGGTCGAGGACCGCACGTTCATCTGCTCCGAGCGCGAGCAGGACGCGGGCCCGACCAACCACTGGAAGGCCCCCGCGGAGATGCGGGAGATCTTCTCCGGTGAGAAGGGCCTGTTCCGCGGCTCGATGAAGGGCCGGACGATGTACGTCGTCCCGTTCTGCATGGGCCCCCTCGGCTCGCCGCTGTCCGCCCTCGGCGTGGAGATCACGGACTCGGCGTACGTCGCCGTCTCGATGCGCACGATGACGCGCATGGGCCAGGCCGTCCTCGACGAGCTCGGCGACGACGGCTTCTTCGTCAAGGCCGTCCACACCCTCGGCGCGCCTCTCGCGGAGGGCGAGGCCGACGTCCCCTGGCCGTGCAACCAGACCAAGTACATCTCGCACTTCCCCGAGTCGCGCGAGATCTGGTCCTACGGTTCCGGCTACGGCGGCAACGCCCTGCTCGGCAAGAAGTGCTACGCCCTGCGCATCGCCTCCGTCATGGCGCGCGACGAGGGCTGGCTCGCCGAGCACATGCTGATCCTCAAGCTCACACCCCCGCAGGGCGAGTCGAAGTACGTCGCCGCGGCCTTCCCGAGCGCCTGCGGCAAGACGAACCTCGCCATGCTGGAACCCACCGTCTCCGGCTGGACCGTGGAGACGATCGGCGACGACATCGCCTGGATGCGGTTCGGCGAGGACGGCCGCCTCTACGCGATCAACCCCGAGGCCGGCTTCTTCGGCGTCGCGCCCGGCACCGGTGAGCACACCAACGCCAACGCGATGAAGACGCTGTGGGGCAACGCGGTCTTCACCAACGTCGCGCTCACGGACGACGACGACGTCTGGTGGGAGGGCATGACGGAGGAGCTCCCGGCCCACCTGACCGACTGGAAGGGCAACGACTGGACGCCGGGCTCCGAGACCCCGGCCGCCCACCCCAACGCCCGCTTCACCGTCCCCGCCGCCCAGTGCCCGATCATCGCCCCGGAGTGGGAGGACCCCAAGGGCGTGCCGATCTCGGCGATCCTCTTCGGCGGCCGCCGAGCCACCGCCGTCCCGCTGGTCACCGAGTCCTTCGACTGGAACCACGGCGTCTTCCTCGGTGCCAACGTGGCCTCCGAGAAGACCGCCGCCGCCGAGGGCAAGGTCGGCGAGCTGCGCCGCGACCCGTTCGCGATGCTGCCGTTCTGCGGCTACAACATGGGCGACTACATGGCCCACTGGATCGACGTGGCCAAGGACAAGGACCAGGCCAAGCTGCCGAAGATCTACTACGTCAACTGGTTCCGCAAGAACGACGAGGGCAAGTTCGTCTGGCCCGGCTTCGGCGAGAACTCCCGCGTCCTGAAGTGGATCGTGGAGCGGCTGGACGGCAAGGCGGACGGCGTGGAGACGCCGATCGGCGTGCTGCCGACCCGGGACGCCCTCGACACCGACGGGCTCGACCTCGACGACAGCGACCTCGACTTCCTGCTGACCGTCGACAAGGAGGTCTGGCGGGAGGAGGCGGCGCTCGTCCCCGACCACCTCAACACCTTCGGTGAGCACACGCCGAAGGAGCTGTGGGCGGAGTACCGGGCGCTGGTGGAGCGGCTGGGATAACTCCCCCCTGCGAAAGACTCCGCGGCCGGTTTGGATGTGCCCTGACCAGCGATCGTCACGACCGGCCGCGGTGTGAAACGGCGAGGCCGCCCACAACGGCGTGCGCGGCTCCTGGGCCTGTCGCCACCTGCTCCCGTCCGCCCCGACGGGAGCCCGGGTGGCGACAGGCCTTCGCCTGTGGGGTGCGTTGTCGGGTGCGGGTGGGTGGGGGCCGATCGCACAGTTCCTCCCCCAGTGTCCCCAGAAGAAGGGGCGTGTCAGTTGCCCCTTTCCTCCAAGTAGCGGGTATGTGTCTCCTGGCGCCTGGCCTCCGTGTCCCGCAGCCCGGCCGCCAACTGCCCGGCCTCCTCCTTCAGGACGGCCAGCTGGCGTTCCAGGTGGCGTTCCGGGAGTTCCTGGCCGGGGGTCAGGCGGGTCCACCACCGGGTGCGGACGAAGCTGTCGACCGCCTCCGGGATGTCCTGCCGCACCGTCCGGGAGAGCACGTGGACGCCCTCCGGGTCCTGGGCCAGGAGTTCGGCGGCCCAGCCGGGGTCCAGCAACGCCGTGAGCAGGTCGGTCAGTTCGGTGAGCCGGGTCTGCGTCGAGGCCGGCAGGCCGACCTCCGCCAGGTAGGTCTCCAGGGTGCGGAAGTCGGCGCGGACCTCCTCCAGCTGGGCCGAGGGGGTCGGGAAGTCCGGCAGCGGCGGGCGCTCCGGCGGGGCGATCAGCGCGCCCGCACCGTACAGGCCCGCCACCACCACCGGCCAGTACGGCCCGGCCACGCCCGTGAACGTCAGGACCAGACCCAGCAGGCCGCCCGCCGAACCGGTGAGGTTCTTGCGGGACTCCAGGTAGGCGAGCGCCCTATTGGTAGCCACGGATCTCCTCGAAGGCGCCGTCCAAAGAGCCCTGCTTGGCGTCGAAGAGACGGCCTCCGGTCAGGTCGGCGATGTGCTGGAGCTCGGTGCGGGAGGAGTCGCCGAAGAGGATGGGGAAGACCGGGATCTGCTGCCGGTCGGCCGAGAGCTTGGTGTAGAAGTCGTCGAAGTCACCGGCCTTGGCGCCCGTGGTGTTCTCGCCGTCGGTCATCAGCACGATCGAGGTGAAGGTGTCCGCGGAGGGGTTCAGCCTGCCGTACGCCTTCTCCAGGGAGGTGTAGATCGCCGTGTTGCCGTCGGCGTGCAGCGCGTCGGTGTCCGTGCGGATCGCGGCGAGGTCGGTCTTGTCGTCGACCACGTGGGTGCTGACGCTCTTCACCTCCGAGCCGAAGGGCATCAGGGTGACCTCCTCGCGGTTGCGGAAGTCGCTGGTCAGGCCGGTCAGGGCCGCCTTCAGGCGGGAGAGGCGGTCGCCCGCCATCGAGCCCGAGGTGTCCAGGACGTAGACCGTGCGGGAGGGCCGGCGCAGGTCGTTCTCGTAGGCCGAGATCAGCCCGTCGGCCACCGACCGGCTGCCGGGGAAGGGGAGTTCGCGGCGGCGGCCGGTGTCCAGGCCGGCGGCCGGGGCGACGGAGGCCACGACAGGGCGGCGGTGGGTGGTGTCCGTGATCAGCTTCTGCACGGCCGTGGTGCGCAGGTCCTCCGTGACCCGGCGGACGTCCTCGCGGGTGGCGGAGGAGGTCGAGGCCAGGGAGGAGAACGGGTAGTCGGCGGTGACCACGCCGTCCTTCGGGCGGATCACGGTGAGACCGGGGATGCCCTGCAGCACGGACTCGTAGTTGAGCAGGGCGTCGACGTTGCCGCGCCGCTTGTAGGCCGAGGCCAGCCAGCCGGAGGAACCCGACGTCAGGGTCTGGCCCTTGAAGAACTTCTTCAGCCTGGGGGTCGCCTTGGTGACGTCGTCGTCCGTGAGCGCCGACTGGGCGCCGGAGAGCGCGGAGGCGACCGAGACCAGCGTGGCGAAACCGGAGTTGGAGCGGGCCGGGTCCGTCATGCCGTACGTCAGCCGGCCGGCTTCCACGGCCTGCTCGACCTGGGACCAGGTGACGTCGGCCGGCTTCCAGCCCAGCGCCCGCACGGTGGTCGTCCGCACGCCGATCGCGACCGGGCTGGACATGACCGACGTTTCGGAGACGACCTTCTTCGCCGCCTCGGGGCGCAGCCGCAGATAGTCGTCGGAGGACAGCCAGAGCGCGTCGTACCTGCCGTCCGCCTTCCCCTTCGCCACCAGATCGATGGCGTCCAGGGTGCCCATGTAGGTGGGCCGGATCGTGACCCCGGTGTCCTTGTGGACACGGTCGAAGACGGCCGTCATGTCGCTGAGTTCGGACGAGGCGAGCACCCGCAGGGTGCCGGGTTTCGGGGCCGTGGAGTCGTCGTCGCCGTGGTGTCGGGAAGTGCAGCCGGTCAGCACGACGGCCGCCGCCGCGAGGAGGGCGAGGAGCGGGCGTCTGTTCATCCGAGGCCGCCCTCCAGCGCGCCCTTCGAGCGGCTGCGCTCCAGGTAGGCACTGGCCTGGTGGAGTTCGTCGGTGAGGGACTGCACGGTGGTCGCCATCGCCTCGGTCGCCTGCACCTTGTAGGTGTCGATGGCGTCCAGGGTCCGGTAGATCTGCTGGAACGCGGCGCGCAGCGTCTCGGCGCCCACGGCCGGGTCGGCGGCGATCCGCTGGATCTCCCCGCTCTGGGTCGCGAGCATCTCGGCGTTGCCCCGGATCAGCTCCTCGGTCGTCCCGCGCAACGCGTTGACCTGCTCGATCACCTTCTTCTGGTTGTCGAGCGCGGAGGCCAGCATCACCGAGATCCGCAGCGCGGAGACGGTGGTGGTGGCGGCGCGCTCGACGCCCTTGATCAGCTCGTCGTTGTTGCGCCGTACGACGTCCATCGCGAGGTAGCCCTGCGCGGAGACCGCGAGCTGGGTGAGCAGGTCCTGGTGCTTCTGCCGGACCGGGAAGAGCACGTCCGCCCGCACGGCGTCGGCCTCCTGGGGGTCCGGGATCCGGGCGACGTGCTGCTCGACGGCGGTGTCCAGGGCCTGGGTGAGGACGACGTACTCCTGGAGCTTGCCCATGGTCTCCCAGAGCCGCACCCGCTCCGTCTGCAACGCCGCGTTGTCCCGCCGCAGTTCGTCCTGACCGCCGCGCAGCGAGCCCACGATCTTGTTGAGCGTCCCCTGCGCGGACGCGTACTTGGCGACGTGGTCGCGGAGTTTGTTGCCGCCGGGCAGGCGGGACAGGAACGTGCGGCCCCTGCTCGCGGGCAGGTCGCGCGGGTCCAGGTCCTCGACCACCCGGCGGAGTTCGACCAGCGAGCCGGCCACCTTGGCCTGGGCGTCACCGCCCTTGTCGGGCAGGCTGCGGACGGCGCGCTCCAGCATGCGGTTGGACTGCGCGGCGGCGGTGCGCATCTCGCCGGCGCCGAGGCCGGTGATCTCGCCGACCTTGCTCGCGAACTCCGGCGACCGGGCGTCCAGGGCGGCGAGGTCCCGGACGTAGTCGGAGGCCTTGCGTGCCATGTCCGTGCGGACGCCGTCGTCCACGGGCACCAGTCCGCCCGCCTTCTCCCGCGGCACGGGCGCCACCGCCTCCGGCGGGGTCAGCGTGAAGACGTCGTCGCCGCTGAGCGTGGGCGGGTGCATCGACTCGCCGCCGCTCGGCCTCGTCTTGTCGAAGTTGCTCACAGGATCCCCCCGTCAGCCGCGCGCCCGGCGGGCCATCTCGTGCAGCACCGCGGAGGTGGGCACGGGCGCCTGCCGGACGCCGGTCAGTGTCTGGTTGAGGTAGGCGGTGTCGCCGGCGGTGGCCTTGACGAACTCGGCGGAGTCGCCCTGGGGCCGGAAGCCGTGCCGGACGGCGAGCCTGCGCAGGGTCGGGTCGGTGCTGAGGAGTTCGCCGAGCTGCCGGCCGGCGTCGTCGAGCGGTACGACGGTGTGGTCGCTGTTGACCGTGGTGTCCGGGTAGAGGACGACGAGGTCGCCGTCGGCGCCCTGCTGTCCGCCCCGGTCGCCGAGGAGTGACACGACCTGCGACTCGTACAGGCACACCAGCGGGTTGCCCGCGCCGCTGATGAAGTCCCTGAACACCGAGTCACTGCTGGGCTGTTGCGCCCCCTGCACGCTGACCAGCTTGCGCAGCAGCGGCGCGGTCTTCGCGACGTCCGCGTCGCTCGCCACCACCCTCCCCCCGTTGGCGACATAGGAGGCGGCGGCGAGGTAGAGGGCGCCGGAGTTGGAGGTCTCCGGATCCGTGCTGGTGATGTACAGCGTCCCGGTCAGCTCCCCGTGCGCCGTGGCCCCCTTGAGCTGCTGCCAGGTCCGGTCGTGCCGGGCGGCGTCCAGGTAGGCGGCCATCTTCAGGGTCCCCTTGCCCTTGCCGTCGAGCACGGCGAGCCCGTTGGCGGCCAGCACCTCGGCCGCGCTGCGGTGGGCGACCACCACGAGGGGCGAGTAGAAGGGGCGGGGGAGTGGCTGGCGGGCACGGTACTTCGCGGCCAGCGTGTCGGCGGGCGCCGAGCTGGACGGGAAGGCGAAGTCGTAGCCCTTCAGGTCCAGATCCTCCATGGCCCAGGATCCGGACGTCTCCGTCTGCACGGTGTAGCCCTTGGCGGCGAGGGCCTTCACCACATCGGGATCGGCGAAGAAGTCCGACTTCTCCGAACCGATCACACCACGCACGGTCTTCGTTGCCGTGCCCTTGTCATCCCCTTGCCGGCCTGCGACGACGGCAGCCACCACGCCCCCGATCAGCAGCACCGCGAGGACGATTCCCGCGATACGTCTCACGAGGGGGAGAGTGCTCCCGGAATCCCTCAGTCCTGGGTGGAACGGGTGAACGGGGGGTGAAGGGGGCGCCCCGGAACGAAACCGGAGCGCAGAACTCCGCCGGGCGTCCTGTAGTCCATGCCCATGACCTCAGCGTCCTGAGATATGGCAACCCGGTCCGCGCGTCGCTGCGGGAGCGCGCGGACCGGGGCCGTTCGGGGGTGGTCAGCCGGCCGTGGTGAGTTCCGTGGCCGCCGCGTGGGCGTCCATGCGTTCCGCCGCGAGGATCGCCGCCGCGGTGTCCGCGCGGGACGCCGCGACGAGCAGGGCGCGACCGGCGACAGCGTGCGCGCGCTCGTGCAGCGCGGCCGGTTCCCGGCCCGCCGTCAGCGGTGCGCGGACCGGCGTACGGCCGCCCCGCAGCCGGGTCACCTGCTCGGCCAGCCGGGTCGCGGCGGCGTCGAGGTCGGTGGACGGCGTGACGGCGCGCAGTTCGTCGGTGACGGCGAGGAGTGCCGCGAGGTGCCCCGCGAGCTGGATGTCCAGCTCCTCCTCGCGCGTCCGGTGGGGGAAGTCGGAAGAAGGGCCGGCCATCGTGCTGTGGACCGACTTGGTGCGGATCGGTTCGTACATGGGAGATGGCCTCCTGTGCTCTGTCAGGAAGCCATCCTAGCTTAGATTCCGTCTAAAGTTGATCCGGTTCACGGACAGTGGTCCAGTGGCTGCTCACGGCTGGCCGTAGCCGTCCAGGAACCGCCCGATCCGGGTGATCGCATCCCGCAGGTCCCCGACCGTCGGCAGGGTCACCACCCGGAAGTGGTCCGGCTCCGGCCAGTTGAAGCCGGTGCCCTGGACGACCATGATCTTCTCCTGCCGCAGCAGGTCGAGGACCATCTGCCGGTCGTCCTTGATCTTGAAAACCTGGGGGTCGAGGCGCGGGAAGAGGTACAGCGCACCCTTGGGGCGCACGCAGCTCACGCCCGGGATCTGGGTGAGCAGCTCGTAGGCGACGTCAAGCTGCTCCTTCAGCCGCCCGCCCGGCAGGACGAGGTCGTTGATCGTCTGGCGTCCGCTGAGCGCGGCCACGACCCCGTGCTGACCGGGCATGTTCGCGCACAGCCGCATGTTCGCGAGGATCGTCAGGCCCTCGATGTAGGAGTCGGCGTGTGCCCGGGGGCCGGAGACGGACATCCAGCCGACCCGGTAGCCGGCCACCCGGTACGCCTTGGACATGCCGTTGAAGGTGAGCGTGAGGAGATCCGGCGCGACGGCGGCGGTCGGCGTGTGCGTGGCGCCGTCGTAGAGGATCTTGTCGTAGATCTCGTCCGAGCAGACGAGGAGGTTGTGGCGGCGGGCGATGTCGGTGAGCCCGCGCAGCATCGCCTCGTCGTACACCGCGCCCGTCGGGTTGTTCGGGTTGATGATGACGATCGCCTTGGTGCGGTCGGTGACCTTGCGCTCGACGTCGGCGAGGTCGGGCATCCAGTCCGACTGCTCGTCGCAGCGGTAGTGCACGGCCGTACCGCCGGAGAGGGAGACCGCCGCGGTCCACAGCGGGTAGTCCGGCGCCGGTACGAGGACCTCGTCCCCGTCGTCGAGCAGCCCCTGCATGGCCATCACGATCAGCTCGGAGACGCCGTTGCCGATGAAGACGTGCTCGACGTCGGTCTCGATGCCGATGGTCTGGTTGTGCATGACGACCGCGCGCCGGGCGGCCAGCAGACCCTTCGCGTCGCCGTAGCCGTGGGCCGAGGAGACGTTGCGGAGGATGTCCTCCAGGATCTCCGGCGGGCACTCGAAGCCGAAGGCGGCCGGGTTGCCGGTGTTGAGCTTGAGGATGCGGTGCCCCGCCGCCTCGAGCCGCATCGCCTCCTCGAGAACCGGACCCCGGATCTCGTAACAGACGTTGGCGAGCTTGGTCGACTGGATCACCTGCATGCCGGTGAGCTTACGGGGCGGTAACGCCGGTCGGGTCGTGTTTTCCACCACGTGAGACACGTGTGGGGGACAGGCGGAGGTGGGGGCGGCCCCGGCGATTTGGCCTGTTATCGCCGGTAGCTGTCTCAAAGGGCCCTCCTCTCCCTAGAATCCGCGTCCATGCCGAGACCTGCCGAGGACGAGACCGGGGCGCCCAGCATCTACCGACCCGAGGGCGGACCGGCCCCCGTGTACGAGGAGTACCGGGATCCGGCGGCCGCGCACGGCTGGCTCAACGCGTACGACGAGACGCGCGAGCTGCCCCGGATCGCGCCTGCGGCGCAGGCACCAGGGCCGGGCCGGGCGGAGCGGCGGCGGGCGGCCCGTGACGTGGGCGGCCTGCGCGCGAAGCACGTGGCGGTCGCCGTTGGTGCGGTGGGCGTCGCGTCCGTGGCCGCGCTGGTCGCCGGCTTCGCCTTCTCCCCGTCGTCCGGCGGCGGCCAGGTGGAGCAGGACCGCGCGAAGCACGCGGCCGGCGAGTCGTCGGCGCCGGCGCAGGTGCCGGGAGAGGGCTCGGGCAGTGCGTCCGCCACGCCCTCGGTGAAGTCGGCCGCGCCGGTCGTGGAGTCGCCGTCGGCCCGTTCCACGACCCCGGCCGGGACACCGGTGCCGGCGTCGGAGAGTCACTCGGCGAGTACCGCCCCGACGCGCGGCGCGAGCGCGACACCTGCGCCGACCGCCACCACCACGTCCCCGGCGGCGAGCCCCACGTACGGGGGGCACGGCTGGGGACACGGGCGAGGCGGCGGCAGAGGCCGTTAGCGGCGAGTCCGCGGGCGGGACGGTGCGCTCGGCCCCAAGTGGCCGCGGAAACATATAGTTTGACCCCCTGGGCGAAGGGGGCCGCATGGAGTTCTCGCTGCTCAACGACGAGCCCGTGACCGGCCCCGAGGCCGATCTGCCCGGCGCCGGGCAGGCCGCCCGGCAGCTGGACGCGGGGTTCGCTGATCTGGCGGCCTGGCGGAGCAGGGGCCTCTTCGACGGCCCCGTCGTGTTCCTCGTCGGCCGCCTCACCCCCGCCCGCGAGCAGCGCAGCCGCGAACTCGGCGCGCGCATCACCTCCGGCACCTAGGTCCTCTTCGAGCACATCGACGCCGCCTGCGCGGAAATCCGCCAACGCCGTTCCTGAAACAGCTCCTTGCCCGTGCGGCCCCCTGTGATGAGAATGTGCATGACAAAACAGCGGGTGGCCGGAAGATCTCCGGTCACCTCGTCGTACAGAGGGGACCCCCACATGAACAAGCCTCTCGTCGCCGCGCTCGCCTCCCTGGCCATCACCGGGATCGGCGCGGCCCCGGCGGTCGCCGTGCCGCAGACGGCGAAGGCCGCCGCGGTGACCGTCAACTTCGCGGGCACCGTCTCGCTCAGCAACTGCTCCGGCTCGGTCATCCGCTTCCCGAACTCCGCGGACAGCGACCCGGCCCTGGTCCTCACCAACGGCCACTGCCTGGAGACCGGTTTCCCGGAGCCCGGCGAGGTCATCACCGGCCAGTCCTCCAGCCGTACCTTCGGCCTGCTCAACTCCTCCGGCAGCAAGGTCGCCACGCTCCGCGCCAACCAGGTCGTCTACTCGACGATGACCGACACCGACATCACGATCTACCGCACCACCACGACGTACGCGGCGATCAAGAACTCCTACGGCATCAGCCCGCTCACCGTCAGCGCCAGTCACCCCGCCGCCGGCACCGCCATCAAGGTCGTCTCCGGCTACTGGAAGACGATCTACAGCTGCGCCATCGACGGCTTCGTGTACCGGCTCAAGGAGGGTGACTGGACCTGGAAGGACTCGGTCCGCTACACCTCCGCGTGCAACACGATCGGGGGGACGTCGGGGTCGCCGGTGGTCGACACCACGACGGGCCAGGTCGTCGCCGTCAACAACACGGGCAACGAGGACGGGGAGCGGTGCACCGTCGACAACCCGTGCGAGGTGGACCAGAACGGGAACGTGACGGTTCGGCAGGGGATCAACTACGCCGAGGAGACGTACATCATCCCGGCGTGCTTCACGACGGGGAACGTGCTGAACCTCAGCGCGAGTGGTTGCACCCTGCCCAAGCCGTAGTGCTCCGCTGGGGGCGCCGTTCTCGGGTGCGGGTGGGTGGGGGCCGGTCGCGCAGTTCCCCGCGCCCCAAGAGGGGGCGCTACAGCGCGGTACGTCGAATTGCCCGGCCCGCCAGTACGTCCGTTCTCCGGCCGTCCTCGATCACGAAACGACCGTCGATCAGCACGTGGGGGATGCCGGTCGGGAGGCGGCGCGGGTCCGCGAACGTCGAGCCCGCCGCCACCGTCCGCGGGTCGAAGAGGACGAGGTCGGCCCGGTAGCCCTCGCGTACGAGTCCGCGGTCCGGCAGGCGCAGCCGGGCCGCGGGGCGGGCGGTGAGGTGGGCGACGCACTCCTCCAGGGAGAGCACGCCCAGCTCCCGCACGTAGTGGCCGAGGTAGTGCGGGAACGTGCCGTAGGCGCGCGGGTGGGGTTTCGTGCCCTGGAGGATGCCGTCGGAGCCGCCCGTGTGGACCGGGTGGCGCATGATCGTGCGGACGTTCTCCTCGTGGCCGACGTGCTGCAGGATCGTGGTGCCCAGGCGGTCGGTGACGAGGAGGCGGCGGGCCGTCGTCCAGGGGGACTCCCCGCGGGCGTCCGCCGACTCCTGGACCGTCCGGCCGACGAAGTCCGTGAGCGCCGGGTCGGTCACGCCCGAGATCTCGATCGTGTCCCACTCGACGGGCACGCCGTGGCAGCCGTCGGAGCCGACGGTCTCCAGGTGGTGGCGGATGCGTTCGGATGTCGCGTCGTCCGTCAGACGGGCGAGGGCCGCCGCCGGGCCGCCCTCGTTGGCCCAGCTCGGCAGCATCGCCGCGAGGGTCGTGCTGCCGGGGGTGTAGGGGTAGGTGTCGAGGGTGATGTCGGCGCCGGCGGCGAGGGCCTCGTCGAGCAGGGCCAGCAGTTCGGGGGCCCGGCCCTTGTTCACGCCGAAGTTCATCGTGGCGTGGGCCAGGTGGAGCGGGCAGCCGGCCTGACGGGCCAGGGCCACCATCTCCGCGTACGCCTCCAGGGCACCCGCGCCGTACGAGCGGTGGTGCGGGCAGTAGTAGCCGCCGTACTCCGCCACCACCCGGCACAGCTCGGTCAGTTCGGCGTCCGGTGCGTACATGCCGGGGGTGTAGGTGAGCCCGGAGGACAGGCCGACCGCGCCCTGGACCAGGCCCTCGGCCACCAGCCGGCGCATGTGGTCCAGCTCGTCCGGGGTCGCCGCGCGGTCCTCCCAGCCGACCGCGAGCGCACGGACCGTGCCCTGGGGGACGAGGTAGGCCGCGTTGACGGCGATGCCCCGGTCGAGGCGGTCCAGGTACTCGCCCACCGACCGCCAGTCGACGTCGATGTCGTCACCGGAGCCGTTCCAGCCGGCGATCGCGCTGCGGACCTCCGCCAGCGTGCGGTCGTCGACCGGGGCGTACGACAGGCCGTCCTGGCCCAGCACCTCCAGGGTCACCCCCTGCGCGGCCTTCGCACTGTGGTCGGGGTCCCGCAGCAGCGCCAGATCGCTGTGCGCGTGCATGTCGACGAAGCCGGGGGAGAGGACCAGCCCCTCCGCGTCCAGTTCGCGCATCGCACGCGGGCGCTGGCAGCCCGCCGCCGCGGCCTCCTTGACGATCGACACGATCCGGCCGCCGTCGATCACCACGTCGGCGCGGTAGGAGGGTTCCCCGGTTCCGTCGACGACGTCCGCGTCCCGGATCACGAGCTGCTCCACGACCCCACCCCTCCTAGAAGAACGTGCGGATGTAGTCGACGACCGTGCCGTCCGCCTCGGCCACCGGGATCAGCTGCCACTTGTCGAACGACGTGCACGGGTGGGAGAGGCCGAGACCCACCCAGTCCCCGACCTCCAGGTCCGCCCCGGGCCCGGTGCGCAGCCAGGCGTGCTGGTCGGACAGGCCGGTGACCTCGACGCCGGTCGCCGGGCGCTCGGTGCCCGCCCGGCGGATCACCTGGGCGACGGGGAGGTCGAGGTCGTAGGCCGCGTCCCGCTTGCCCGCGTTGGCGAAGGCCTGCTCGGGGGAGGGGCGGGAGACGATCTGCGCCCAGAGCCGGAAGGCGGGCTCCAGGGCGCCCTCCTCGGGGACCCGGTTGAAGGGGGTGACGTCCCGGTAGCGGCCGTCGTCGTGCGAGACGTATGCACCCGAGCGCAGCAACTTCAGTACGGGCGCCGACAGTTCGGGGATGCCGGCGAAGACGTCCGCGACCGCGTCGAACCAGGCGCTGCCGCCCGCGCTCACCACGATCTCCGACAGGCCCGCGAACCGGCCCGCCTTGTCGAACTCGACGGCGAGGGCGACCAGCCGGCGCAGATAGGCGCCCACCCGGTCCGGGTCGGCCCGCGGGACCTCGCCCTCGTACCCGGCCACCCCGACCAGCCGCAGGGTCTCCGTCCCGGCCACCGCGTCCGCGACCGCCGCGCACTCGGCCTCGGTACGCACCCCGGTCCGGGCTCCCTCCCCGGCGGCGAGTTCGACCACGACGTCCACGGGGCGCCCGGCCCCGCGCAGCGCCGCGTCCATCAGCTCGACCCCGCGCACGGAGTCGACGTAGCAGACGAACCGGAAGTCCGCGTCGCGCTCCAGCTCGGCGGCGATCCAGCGGAGCGCCGGGGCGTCCACGAGCTCGTTGGCGAGGAAGACCCGGCGGGTGCCGAACGCCCGCGCCACCCGCACCTGGTGCGGCAGCGCGAGGGTGATGCCCCACGCTCCGCGCCCGGTCTGCCGGTGGAACAGCTGCGGGGCCATCGAGGTCTTGCCGTGCGGGGCGAAGGCCAGGCCGTGCCGTTCGGTGTACGACTCCATCAGCGCGAGGTTGTGCTCCAGGCGCTCGGCGGACAGAGCCAGCACCGGGGTCGCGAAGCCGTCCGAGAACAGGTTGCGGCGCTGGGCGGCCAGTTCGCCGACGGTGAGGCCCTCGGCGTCCGGCGGGAGGCCCTTGAAACGGTGGTCGACGCGCTCCTCCGCGAGCCGGGCGAGCGCTTCGGTGCCGGTGTCGAGGGACACGGAGCCTCCCTGATCAGGTGGGTTGCATTCTGTGCAACGTCCATTGCGTATATCGCTTACCGCTGTCTAACATCCACGCCAACGCCGGGTCAATGGAGCCCGTAGCGCCCCTTCCCCGACGACGAGGAGCCACGACCATCGTGAAGGCCACCGGCGCGGTCGACGCCGTGGACGTCGTCGCGCTCGGCGAGTCCATGGTCACGTTTCTGCCCACCCAGGCCGGGCGCCTCGCGGACGTGCCGTCCTTCGACCGCGCGATCGGCGGCGCCGAGTCCAACGTGGCCTGTGCGCTGGCCGCCGCCGGACACGCCGTGCGCTGGGTCAGCCGGGTCGGCGCGGACGGGTTCGGCGACCACCTGCTGGAGACCGTCGGCGCGTACGGCGTGGACGTTTCGTCCGTGGGCCGCGACCCCGGGCGGCCGACGGGGGTGTACTTCCGTACGGCCGGTGACCGGGCGACGGACGCGCACGAGGTCGCGTACTACCGGGCGGGTTCGGCGGCGTCCGCGATGTCGGCGGCGACGGTGGACCTGGCGGCGGTGCGCGCGGGCCGGATCCTGCACCTGTCGGGGATCACGGCCGCCTTGTCGGAGGGCTGCCTGGGGCTGCTGCGCGAGCTGACGGCTTCCGCCGGGGAACGGCCGCCGGTGGTGTCGTTCGACGTGAACTACCGGGCGGGGCTGTGGACCGGCTCCGACGGCGCGGAGGTGCTGCTGGAGCTGGCGCGCCGCGCCGGCATCGTGTTCGTGGGGGAGGACGAGGCGGAGCTGGCGTGGGGGGTGGCGGGTGGACCTGCGGCCGTTCGGGAGTTGCTGCCCGAGCCGGACGTGCTGGTGGTGAAGCAGGGGGCAGCGGGGGCGACGGCTTTCGTGTCGGCCGCGGCCCGGCGGGGGCCGGCCGCGCAGTTCCCCGCGCCCCTGAAGGGGCGCTACAGCCGCCGCTTCATCCCAGCGCCGGCAAGCGTCCCCACCTTCACCCCGGCCCCCACCCCCGGCACCTTCGAACCCGCCCCCGCCGTCGACGTCGTGGCAACCGTCGGCGCCGGAGACGCCTTCGCCGCCGGTTTCCTCTCCGGCATCCTGCGCGGCCTGCCGCTGCGGCAGACGCTCCGGCTCGGGCACCTCTTCGCCGCCGCCGCCCTCACCACCCCCGCCGACCTCGCCCCGCCCCCCGGCCGCGACACCACCGACCGGCTGACCGCCCTGGACGCCGGCGCGTGGGAGAGACTTCGACTCGGCCCCGGCTGGACCGAAGCCGGCGCGGCCGAAGAGGAGGAACGCACCCCATGAGCCAGACCGTCGACCGAGCGCTCAGCATCCTGCCCCTGCTCGCCGAAGGCCCCGCCGACCTCGGCCAGGTCGCCGACCGTCTCGGCGTGCACAAGTCGACCGCACTGCGGCTGCTGCGCACCCTCCACGAACACGGCCTCGTCTACCGCCAGTCCGACCAGCGCTACCGCCTCGGCGCCCGCCTCTTCGCCCTCGCCCAGGAGGCGATGGAGAACCTGGACGTCCGCGAGATCGCCCACCCCCACCTGGCCCGCCTCAACGCGGCCTGCGGACACACCGTGCACCTCGCCGTGTTCGAGGAGGGCGAGGTCCTCTACATCGACAAGGTCGAGAGCCGCTACCCGGTGCGCATGTACTCCCGCATCGGCAAGCCCGTCGCCATCACCGTCGCCGCCGTCGCCAAGCTGCTCCTCGCCGACCTGCCCGAGCCCGAGCGGCGCGCCCTCGCCGACAAGCTCGACTACCCCCTGTACACGGCCCGTTCGACGCCCAACGCGGAGGCGTTCCTCAGGGAACTGGCCAGGGTGCGCGAACAGGGCTGGGCCACCGACCTCGGCGGCCACGAGGAGTCCATCAACTGCGTCGCGGCCCCCGTCCGCGGCGCCGACGGGCGGGTCGTCGCCGCGATGTCGGTCTCCGCGCCGAACGTCGTCGTCACCGCGGACGAACTCCTCACCCTGCTCCCGCAGGTGCGCCGTACGGCGGACGCGATCAGCGGCGAGTACTCAGGCAGAACACCGATCAAGGAAGCCGGCACCAGATGACCGAGAAGACCGCCCTCACCCCCACGACCCACACCAC
The DNA here is from genome assembly GCF_055583445.1 of Streptomyces sp. NPDC104761. NCBI lineage: Bacteria > Bacillati > Actinomycetota > Actinomycetes > Kitasatosporales > Streptomycetaceae > Streptomyces > Streptomyces sp. NPDC104761. The sequence continues at coordinate 162,360 of NZ_JBVJNZ010000019.1, forward strand.
CCCGCCCGCGAAGTTCTCGCACGGCGTCCGCAAGGGCAACATCCTCCAGGTCGCCGGCCAGGTCGGCTTCCTGCCGGCGGAGGAGGGCAAGCCGCCGACCCCCGCCGGTCCCACGCTGCGCGAGCAGACCCTCCAGACCCTCGCCAACGTCAAGGCGATCCTGGAGGAGGGCGGCGCCTCCTGGGACGACGTCATGATGATCCGCGTCTATCTGACGGACGTGGACCACTTCGCCGAGATGAACGGCATCTACAACACGTACTTCGAGGAGCAGGGCCTCACCGCGCCGCCCGCCGCCCGCACGACCGTGTACGTCGGTCTGCCCGCCGGCCTCCTCATCGAGATCGACGCCCTCGCCGTCCTCGGCTGAGGCCGACACCCCCTCAACTCCCGCACGCCGTACGTCTGTCACGGCACGGCGCCCGTACCGCGGCGCCGTGCCGCGATACCCCCTGCCCGAAAGCCCGATGAACTTACGCAGAGGACCCCCACATGTCCCTACCGCTCGCCGCCTCCGCCACCCCCGCGACCCCACCCCACACCGGAGGCCTGCTCCTCCTCCTCGACGGCACCGCCGGCCTCCTCACCGTCGCCGCCATCGGCATCGCCCTGCTCCTCTTCCTCATCATCAAGGCGCGGCTCCAGCCCTTCGTGGCCCTGCTCGCCGTCTCCATAGCCGTCGGCCTGCTCGCCGGTCTCTCCGTCACCGAACTCTTCGGCACCGTCCAGCGCTCGGACGCCGTCTCCACCGTCGAGTCCGGCATGGGCGGCATCCTCGGCCATGTCGCGATCATCATCGGCCTCGGCACGATGCTCGGCGCGATCCTCGAGGTCAGCGGCGGTGCCGAGGTGCTGGCCGGCCGGCTGCTCGGCCTCTTCGGCGAGCGGCGGGCCCCGCTCGCCATGGGCCTGACCGGCCTGATCTTCGGCATCCCCGTCTTCTTCGACGTCGGCATCTTCGTCCTGGCCCCCCTCGTCTACGCGGCGGCCAAACGCGGTGGCAAGTCGATCCTCCTGTACTGCCTCCCCCTCCTCGCCGGCCTCTCCATGACCCACGCCTTCCTGCCGCCGCACCCCGGTCCGGTGGCCGCCGCCGCGCTGCTGCACGTCCAGCTCGGCTGGGTCATCCTCATGGGCGTCGTCTGCGGCATCCCGGCGGTGCTGGCCGCGTGGGCGTACTCGGCGTGGATCGGCAGGCGGATCTTCGTCGCCGTACCGCAGGACATGGTCGAGGCGGCCGAGGAGGCCAGGCAGGCGGTGGTGGCGGAGCAGCGGGCCGCCGGGGTGGCGCCCCAGGAGAGGCCGGTGCCGCTCGGCACGGTCCTCGCCATCATCGGCACGCCCCTCGTCCTCATCCTCGCCGCGACCTTCTCCTCCATCGCCCTCGACCCCTCCACCGGCCGCTCGGTCCTCGAGTTCTTCGGCACGCCGATGGTCGCCCTCACCATCGCCCTGGTCCTCGCCTACTACCTGCTCGGCATCCGGCGCGGCTGGTCCCGCAAGTCCCTGGAGGCCGTGTCGACCGCGTCCCTCAAGCCGGTCGGCAACATCCTGCTGGTGGTCGGCGCGGGCGGGATCTTCGGCGCCGTGCTGAAGGCGAGCGGCGTCGCCCAGGCCCTCTCCGACACCTTCCACGGCGTCGGGCTCCCGGTGATCGTCCTGTCGTACCTGATCTCGGTGGTGCTGCGGGTCGCCCAGGGCTCCGCGACGGTGGCGATCGTGACGACGGCCGGCATCGTCGCCCCGCTCCTCGGCGAGGGCCACCACTCCCAGGCCTTCGTCGCCCTGGTGATCATGTCCATCTCGGCCGGCTCCATCTTCGCCTCGCACGTCAACGACGGCGGATTCTGGATGGTGGCGAAGTACTTCGGCATCAGCGAGCGGGACACCCTGAAGACCTGGACCGTGCTGGAGACGGTCCTGTCGGTGGCAGGGTTCGCGGTGGCGGGTGTGCTCGGCGTCTTCGTGTAGGCGTCTGATAACGAAGTCCGGGGCTGGCTGTGTCCGGCACAGGTTCTTGGACCATACTGCCCGCTGTGGAGCAGCGCATAGGAGCCAACAGCCAGCCCCTGGAGGGCGCCGGATTCGACCCGGCCTTCATCCCCGGGCTCACGTCACCCGCGTCCGCCGAGCCCGCGGACGCGAAGGCGGCGGCGGAGGACGCGAACGCGGCGGACGCCCGGCCGGAGGAGACCGAGCAGGCGGATGCGGCGGAGCCCGCGGTCGCGGCCGGGGCCGGGGCCACGGAGGACGACGCCGCCGACGCCGCGGACGACGAGGAGTCCCCCTCGGGGCCCGTCTTCGAGGCCGCCGACCGGCGCGCCCGGATAGTGGCCGACCACCAGGGCGTGCGCCTCAGCCTCGACGAGGAGCAGTGCGAGTTCCGCTGGGACGAGATCGGCGCGGTCGAGACCGAGGCACCGCGCTTCGGCAAGCGCTTCACGATCACCGTCCACACGCCGGAGCGCCGCTGGTACCCCATCGAGATCGAGGCGACGTCCCGCTCCCGCTTCAAGGAGTGGGAGGAGCAGCTGGACGAGGTCCTCGACGCGTACTTCGACGACGGCGCGGAAGACGAAGCCGAGGCCGCCCAGGAGGCGGAGGCGGCAGCGGAGGACAAGGCCGCGGACGAAGCCGAAGCCGAAGCCGGCGACAAGGCCGCGGACAAGGACGAGGCCCTCCGCAAGGAGTAGCCCCGTCCCGTCCGCGGCCGAGCCGCTCCGGCCCCGGTGGCTGCCCCACCGCCGGAGAGGCTCACCGGCCGGCTACCCGCAGTACTGCGCTTCCTTCCCGATCGACCGGTACACGCAGTCCGAGTTCTCCAGCAGTTGGAACACCGCGTCCCGGTTCCGGGAGGTCTCCCGCTCGACCACCTCTTCGGGCGGGTAGAAGCCGCCCCCGGAACTGGACGTCGGGTACGTCTAGCTCAGAGATGGCATGAACGGGTCAAGACAGTGAAATGAGCCGCGTGAACCGGCCGCGCAGTGTACGCGTGTGCCTCCCGCCGCAAGCGGCCCTCGACGAAGTGCACCCGCCCGCGTGACGTCCGCGTGCGCGCTCCGGGTCCGCCGGGAGACCGTGGTCGGACGGCCGGGAGGAGGGCTGGCTGATCAGGGGCGGATCGGCGCCGTGTGGGTCTGCCGTCTGCCGGATCGGGACGGCCGTCTCCGTCGACCGGAGAGACGAACAGGCCGCGGGCCGCGAGCTGTCGGCCATGGCCTGCCGAAGGGTCCTGCGGAACGCGTCCTCGACGGGTTCGGCTTCAGCAACCGCAGCCAGATCACCGTCCGGGTGACCGCCCGGCGCTGACGCACAGGAGACCCGATGAGTACCAGTACGGGCGGGCGCCCCGCCGTGGCCCACGGGCAGTTCGACCACCGGATGGCCGTGTTCGGCTCGGACGACGGGTTCGTCGCCGCCGCCCTGCCCTTCCTCGCCGAGGGCCTCGCCGCCCCGGACGAGCCCCCGCCCGTCGCCATCGCCGCCCCCGGCCTGCTGGCCGTCCTGCGTGACGCGCTCGGCAGCGACGCCCGGGACGTCGGCTTCATCGACCACACCGACTGGTACACCGGTACGGCGGCCAACGCCGTGGCCCAGGGCGCCGGTTACCTCGCGGCGAACGCCGGGCCCGGCGGCCGGGTCCACCTCCTCATGGAGCCCGACTGGGCCGGGCGCGCGGGCCGTTCGGCACGGGAGAGCACCGAGTGGATCCGCTACGAGTCCCTCGCCAACCTGCTGTTCGCCCCCTTCGCGACCACCGCCCTGTGCGCGTACGACACCCGTACGGCGGGCCCGGCCGTCGTCGACGCGGCCCGCAGGGCCCACCCGGGTACGGGGGTGTACGAGCAGCCACCGGTCCTGGTGCGGGAGCTGGACGCCGTACCGCTGCCCCCGCCGCCGCAGTCCGCGGCCCGGCTGCCCGCGCCGGAGGCGGTCGGGGCCTGGGCCGCCGGGTGCGGGCTGCCGGCGGTGGACGCCGGGCTGTTCGGCCGGGCCGTCGAGGCGGCGGCGGCCGCGCACGGGCCGGTGGTCGAGGTCCTCGCCTGGGGCGAGGCCCCGGCCTGCGTCTGCGAGCTGCGGCTGTGCCGGGCGGTGGCCGACCCGCTGGCCGGCTTCGTGCCACCGCCCGGCGGGGAGCCGGAGCCGGGGCAGGGGCTGTGGTTCACGCGCCAGGTGTGCGCGTACGTCGACGTCCGGGACGGGGTGCCGGGGGACGGGGCGAGGATCCGCGCCCAGTACGCGTGAGCACGCGGTACGCGTGAACGAGCCGGCGACGGCCGGGGCGCCGCACGGCCCGGGGGGGGGGGGGGGGGGGGGGGGGGGGGGGGGGGGGGGGGGGGGGGGGGGGGGGGGGGGGGGGGGGGGGGGGGGGGGGGGGGGGGGGGGGGG
>NZ_JBVJNZ010000020.1:0-9255 GCF_055583445.1 Streptomyces sp. NPDC104761
CCCCCCCCCCCCCCCCCCCCCCCCCCCCCCCCCCCCCCCCCCCCCCCCCCCCCCCCCCCCCCCCCCCCCCCCCCCCCCCCCCCCCCCCCCCCCCGTCCCGCACCCGACCACCAGGACAGGGCACACGCCCGGAAAGGACGGCGCGGATGACCACGGCCCAGCCGCTCACGCCCCGCACGGCCGACGCGTGGGGGCAGCTCCTGCTCGACTGCCACACCGCGGGGCTGCCGCGGGACACCTATTTCGAGATCTGTGAACGCGACGACGGATACATCAGCGGCTACGACGCCGTGGGCTTCTTCACAGGCCCCGACGCCTGGCCGGCGCTGGACCGCTGGGCCTTCTCCCGGTTCGACGGCCGGGTCCTGGACATCGGGGTCGGGGCCGGCCGGTTCGCGGTCCCCTTCCAGGACCGCGGCGGCGAGATCGTGGGCCTCGACGTGTCGGCCGACGCGCTCGACGTGTGCCGGCGCCGCGGGCTGACGGAGACGTTCCTCGGCACCGTCGACGACCTGCCGGAGAGCGCCCGCTTCGACACCTTCCTGCTGCTGGGCCGCAACCTCGGCCTGCTGGAGAGCCGCGAGCGCGCCCCGCGGCTGCTCGGCGCGCTGGCCCGGCTGGCGCGGCCCGGGGCCCGGATCGTCGGGACCGGGATGGACCCCTATCTGCTCGACGGGGCGCAGCACGCCGAGTACCTCGCGGCGAACCGGCGGCAGGGCCGGATGAGCGGCCAGATGCGGCTGCGGCTGCGGCACCGACTGCTGGTGACGGACTGGTTCGACTACCTGTTCGCCTCGCTGCCGGAGCTCGAAGCGCTGGCCGAGGGCACCGGCTGGGAGCTGGCCGAGGCCGAGCGGCACGGCCCGGACTACGGTGTCGTCCTCACCCTGGCCTGACGCCGTACCGACCGGCGGCCACGGACCGCGACCCGCCGGTGGCACCCGGCGGGTCGCGATCCGTGGCCGCTGGTCAGCTCTCGCCCACCGCCACCTTGCGGGCGCGGTCCTCGGGCCCGGAGCGGTACATCACCGTCGCGCCCCACCGCCGGGGTTCGCGGCGCGCGTCGGCGTACAGATGGCGGACGTGGTTGAGCACGGAGAAGCGCGGTTCGTCACCGCCGAGGCCTTCCGGCCGGACCAGGCCGTAGGTCACCAGGGTGAAGACGACGACGGCGGCGTCGGCGCCGGAGGTCCCGACGGCCGTCGCCGCCTCGGCCACCGACCAGCTGCGGTGGTCGCGGGCGACGGCGGCGAGGAAGGACACGCCGGCCGGGCTGAGCCGGCCCAGGGTGCGGCGCAGCCGGACCATCAGGTCACGTGAGGAGTCGGCGGTCATCGGCGGCGCGGTCAGACCGAACGGGCTGCGCTCCACCTCGGCCAGCAGCTCCGGCAGGGAGCGGACGAGGGTCCAGCGGCCGGCGAACTCCAGCGCCCGGGGCAATCCGTCGAGGCGCCGGCAGAGTTCGGCGACGACCTCGGCGTCGGTGTCGTCCAGCCGGAACAGCGGATTGCCGGCGCGGATGTGCGCGCACAGCAGCCGCACGGACGGCACCTGTGCCAGTTGCTCCGGGTCCGACTCGGCGCCGGGGGCGGGCACCGGCAGCGGGGCGAGGCGCAGGATCTGCTCACCGGGCACGCCGCACGGCGCGCAGGCGGTGACCAGGATGCGCAGCCGCGGATGGGCGCGCATCAGCGCGACGAGCCGGCCCGCGCCGTCCGCGGCTTCGGCGTCGTCCAGCACCAGGACGGTCGTCTCCCCCGCTGCGCGGTCGCAGAGTTCGCCGACGGGTATCTCCTCGCCGCGGCCCCGCCACAGCACCCGGATGCCGTCGGCCGCGACCCGTCGCACGGCCTCGGCGGCCAGGTGCGACTTCCCGACCCCTCCGATGCCGACGACCGACACCAGCCGCCCGTTCGGCTGCGTCAACAGGGCGGTGAGGGCGGCGACTTCGGTGTCCCGGCCGATCAGCGGGCTCCGCACGAGCCACGGCGTGGGGCCGCAGCCGCCTTCCGCGGCGTGCTCCGCGGTGCCGGGCCGGCGCCGGGCCGCCTCCATCAGCGTCTCGCGCTGGGCGGCGCCGAGCCGCAGTCCGTCCGCGAGCAGCCGGATCGTGTCCAGCCGGGGGGACAGGACCTTGCCCTGCTCCAGATTGCGTATGGCGCGCACGCTCACGGTGGTGAGGTCCGCGAGGTGGCGCTGGGTGAGTCCGGCGCGCCGGCGGTGGTCTCTCAGCAGGACGCCGAGGTCCTGCCGGTTTCGGATGTCGTTCATGACGTGCTCCGGTGGGCCGTTCCGAGGTGCTGGTGGAACCGGGGGGCGGGACGCCTCCGAGTGGGTCGCCCACTGCCGCTCCGCGGTGCTGCCGCGGGACATCGCCGGTGGCTGCAGGGTGCCCGCCGAACGCCGACGCGGCGGGGCCGCGCGCCTGCGGCGGCCTCCCGGCCCTGCCGCGTCGGAGCACGTCCCCCGCCGGCGCGTCGTCAGCTCCAGGGGTTGGTGTTGTCCGTGGAGGAGCCGTCGTCGGCCCGTACGCTCGCCGTACGCTGCGGGTGCGCCGCGGCCTCGGCCGCCACCGCGCCCAGGAGAGCGGCGACCGCGGTGATGACGACGACGGCGGCCCTCATGGGCTTCACGACCGCTGCGAGGTTGCTGTTCATGGTGGCTTCCTTCCTCTCCCTCGGCCCTCTGCCGGACCTCTGGAAAGAAAGCTAGGAGTCGCTGCAATCACGTCACTTTGACGCCGCTATCCCTCCCGGATAGCCGTCATGGCCTGCGGATTCTCCCGTGCGCGGCTACCCGGCCAAGGTTCCTTTCGGGGCCGTGACGGAGGGGAGGGCGGCCTGCGCGGCGTACGTGACCTCCTGCTCCCACAGGTGCCAGCACACGTGTTCCAGACCGCGTTTGAGATAGCGCCGGTAGGTGCTGAAGGACAGCGCGAGTTCCCGTGCCACCGCCTGCTGGGTGCTGCCCCCCTTGACGTAGGTCGCCCATACCGCTGCGCGCTGTCCTTTCGCCCGGGGGTCCTGGTCGATGGACTCGATGGCCCGTACGACGAGCCGGCGGAGGTTCTCCTCCGGGTCACCGGAACGCCGGGCGACGGATGCGGCGTGCAGGAGCGGGTTACCGGCCAGCCGCTCGCGCTGGTGCCAGTCGCGCAGCACGTCGTGGACGGCCCGGTCGAAGGCCGCCCGGGACAGGACGGCCGTGCGCGGCGAGCCGGTGATGCCCGGTGCGCGCAGTCCGAAGAGCACACGGTCGTCGAGCAGTTCGCACCATTCGCTCATTCCTGCGGTCCCCCAGTCGTGTCCGAAGAGCGTGACTCTCTGTGCGGCGAGTTGCGGTGCGCTGGGCAGCCGGCGGAAGTCGGCGTACTCCAGCAGGTGGTCGGGGCCGTCACCGTCCCGGGCGTGGAAGGTCCAGGCCAGCCGCTCCTGCACGTGCAGCTCGCGGGTGACGCGGGCGAGCATGCCGGTGGAGGCGGCCACGAGGTCGTGCGGGCGGCGGCGCAGCAGGGCGAACCGCACCAGGTTGACCCGTTCCCCGGGGCGCAGTTCCCGGTGCGACTCGACGTGCTCACGGACGACGGCGACCACCGGGTCGATGGCGGTCTCCACCGCGTCCCAGCGGTCGAAGTTCAGCAGGCCCAGCACGCCGACGAGTTCGCCGGTGCGGGCGCTGCGGTAGAGCCGGAAGCCGCGTGGCCTGCGGTGCAGCCAGAAGTCGACGGCGGCCACGCCCTGCGGGCCGAGGCGTTCGTGGGCGAGGTCGCGGACGGCGGGCAGGTCCTCGGCGTCGCAGGTGGTCTCGTACACCGGCTCGGCCCCCCACTCGGTCAGCTCGTCGCGGCCGGGTCCGGACGAGCGCCGGCCGCGGGCCTGGATGTGGTTGAAGGCCCGCGCTCCGCAGAGCGAGACCGGCTCGGGACGGGTGCGGATCAACGCCTGGAGGTGGGCGCGCAGCGCCTTGTGCAGCGCGACGTAGGCGTCGGGTGCGCGCCAGCCGAGGTCGCGGTCCAGGGCGTCGGCGACCACGGGCAGCAGCCGCAGTCCGGAGCGGCCGGTGGTGACGTAGGGCCGGCGGCGCAGCCAGTCGAAGACCTCGTGGGCCTGTTCCGGCAGGAAGGCCCGCAGCAGGTCCTCCGTGGTCTCGGGGACGTGCGCGCTGATCTCCAGGGCCTGGCGGTGCAGGGCGGAGGGGACGGGGCCGACCACCCGGTCCAGCAGTGCGGCGACGGCCTCGGGCGCGGGCTGCCAGTCGTCCCCGTGCGGCGCGTCCCGGTCCCGGGCGGCGAGCCACAGGGCGAGGGGGTGGCCGGCGGCGAAGGCGAGCCGGGCGGTGCGGGCGGTGACGCGGCCGGGCACGGCGTCCTGGAGCAGCCGTCCCGACTCGGCGCGGGACAGGCGGTCCAGGCGTCCGACGCTCAGGGTGTCGGCCCAGGCCGGGTCGGTGCGCCAGCGCAGTCCGGGCGGCTCGCGGCCGGCCAGCACGACCAGCGAGCCGGGCGGCAGGCCGGTGAGACAGCGGTCCCGGAACCAGTCCTCCAGCGGGCCGAGCCGGTCGGCTCCGTCCACGAGGAGTACCGGCCGTCCGGTACGCGGGACGTCCGCCGCGGCGGTGAACGCCTCCTCGGTGGGGTCGGTGCGTGCCGCGTCCACCTCGACGACGTGCCGTCCCCGCCGCCGGGCCTCGACGGCGAACCGGCGCAGCAGCTGGGTCTTGCCGATGCCGCCGGGGCCGTGCAGGGCCAGCACGGGGACGGTGCCGGGCGGCCGGTCCAGCGCGGCCCGGAACCGGGCCAGTTCGCTCTCCCGGCCCACGAAGCGGCGCAGAAACGTCTCTTCTCTGTTCCGGGCGGGAGCGTCGGGGGCCTGTCGCCGGGGCGCCGGAGCGCTGTGCGGGTTCATGTGGGGGCTGCTGCCTCTGGTCGGGTGCGCTCCTCGGCACGTGCACGGTCGCGGTGTCGGCGTCACCGGCCCTCGGCGGCGCCACCGGCGGCCACCCGGGCGAGCAGTCCGGTGGCCCGCTGCTCTTCCTCACCCATGCCGAGCCGGCGGATAACCTCCAGGGCGTCGGTGAGCAGCCCGCCGGCCTTCGCGGTGTCGTCGCCGCGCAGGCTCAGGTCGGCCAGGTCGACGCGGACGGAGGCGGCGCCGGCCTGGTCGAGGATGCCCTCACGCACGGCCAGCGCGCGGTTGAAGTACGAGGCGGCCTGGGTGAGTTCGCCGAGGCGGACGTGGACCCGGCCGAGGTCGTGCAGGAGGTACCCCTCACCGATGACGTCGCCGTCGTCGCGGACCATGCTGAGGCCCTCGGTGAGCACCTTGCGGGCGTCGCCGGGCTGCCCGCGGTACAGGTGCAGCTGGCCCGCGCGCTGGAGCACCCGGGCCTGCCCGCCGAGATAGCTGAGGTCGCGCCAGATCTCCAGCGCCTCGTCGAGTTCGGCCTCCACCCGCCCCACGTCGCCGCGCCGCAGCAGGATGACCGCGCGCTGGACGAGGACGGAGGCGCGGGCCCAGGGGTCGTCGTCGCCGAAGTGCCGCTCGGCCCGCTCGAACAGGTCCATCGCGGCGGTGTCGTTACCGGACAGCCGTTCCAGCAGGCCGAGATCGCGGCGGCACAGCCCGAGCCCCTTGGTGTGGCCGAGCTCCTCGAAGAGGCCGACGGCGGTGGTCAGCGACCGGCGGGCCTCGGGCAGGTTGCGGCGGTTGAGGTGCAGTGAACCCAGCGAGGCGAGCAGGGCGGCCTGGCCGAGCGGGTTGCCGCTGCGGCGCACCGCGGTCAGCGCCTTGCGGTGGGTGCGGGCCCAGTGGTCGAGATAGCCGCGGGTCTCGAAGAACGGGGCGAGGTTGACGGCGAGTTCCCAGGCGTAGCCGTCCTCGCCCTCCTGCGCGAGGCTCTCCACGGTCAGGCTGAGGTTCTCGCGTTCGGTGTCGAGCCATTCCAGGGGGCGGCCGAGGACGGTCCCGACGTGGTCGGCGGGCGGGCTCCAGCGGACGGCGGGCCCGTCGAAGTAGCGGGTGCCGAGGACCCGCAACTGCGCCTCGCAGACCAGCGCGAGCCAGGCGCCGCCCACCCGGCGGATCGCTGCCCGCCGTTCGGTCTCGTCCGACTCGGCGGCCAGCCGGTCCCGGGCGAACAGCCGGATGATGTCGTGGAAGCCGTAGCGCAGCTCCCCCGTGGCGTCGACTCCGGCGACGTCCAGCATCTGCACGTCGACGAGGGGCTCCATGAGGTCGGACGGGTACGGGTAGGCGTCCGGGGCGTCGAGGAGGGGGCCGCCGATCCAGCTCGGGAAGGTGGAGCCCTTGGTGAGACTGAGCAGTCGCAGCAGGGTGCGGTCCCTCTCGGCCAGTCCGTCGTAGGTGAGGGCCAGGCTGGCCCGGACGGTCATCTCGCCGTGGGTGAGTTCGTCCAGGCGGCGGCGTTCGTCGGCGAGCCGCTGCACCATCGAGGCGAGCGGCCAGTGCGGGCGGGCGGCCAGCCGGGCGGCGATGATGCGCAGGGCGAGCGGCAGTCCGCCGACGGCGGCGGCCAGCGCCCTGGCGGCTTCGGGTTCGCCGCCGACGCGGTCGGCGCCGACGACGTTCCCGATGAGTTCCAGTGAACCCTGCTCGTCCAGGATGTCCAGCGTGACCCGGTGGGCTCCGGGGAGGGCGGTGAGCCGGGCCCTGCTGGTGACGAGCACCCCGCAGGAGCGGCCGCCGGGCAGCAGCGGGAAGATCTGCTCCTCGCCGACGGCGTCGTCGAGGACGACCAGGATGCGGCGGTCGGCGAGCATGCTGCGGTAGATCTCGCCCCGCTCCTCCAGGGAGTCCGGGATGGCGGGACCGGGCAGGCCCAGGGCCCGCAGGAACCGGCCGAGGACCTCGCGGGGGTCGACGGGATCGGCCCGGCCGCCGCGCAGCTGGCAGTAGAGCTGGCCGTCGGGGAAGTGGGATTCGGCGAGCCGGTGCGCGACCCGGGCCGCGAAGGTGCTCTTGCCGATGCCGGAGCGGCCGGTGACGACGACGATGCCCGGCGCCCGGTCCGGCGAGGTGTTCGTGAGGACGCCCTCGGCCTCCGTGACGAGCTGCCGGTGACCGACGAAGTCAGCTGTGTCGACGGGGAGTTGGCGGGGGACGGCGGCGCGGGACGGGGTGTGGCCGTCCTCGTCGGCGACCGCGTCGGGCCCGAGGTCCGCCGCGGGCGCGCCGAGCGGCTGCCCGGTGCCGCGCAGGTCGGTGGCGGGCGGGCGCTCCAGCCGCAGGGAGGGGTCCTCGGTCAGGACGGCCTGCTCCAGCCGGCGCAGGTCCTCGCCGGGCTGGAGGCCCAGTTCGTCCCTGAGCAGGGCGCGGCCCTCCCGGTAGGACTCCAGGGCTTCGGCCTGCCGGCCGGAGCGGTACAGGGCGAGCATCAACTGCCCGCGGAGCCGTTCCCGTAAGGGGTTGTCGCCCACCAGCCGCGCTATCTCGGCGGTCAGCTGGTGATGACGGCCGAGCGAGAGCTCCAGTTCGATGAACGACTCGGTGGCCGCGAGGCGTTCCTCGTCTATGTGCTCGGCGACCCGGGCGAGCGCGTCGCTGGGGATGCCGTTCAGGCAGGGGCCGCGCCACAGGCCGACCGCCGTGCGCAGCAGGGCGGCGGCCTCGGCGGTGCGGCCCCTGCCGCCGAGCGTGGCGGCCTCGGCGACGGTGCGCCGGAAGACATTCAGGTCGAGCGCCTCGTCGTCGATCTGGAGGACGTAGCCGGGCGGCCGGGTCTCGATGGCGGCCTCGACGGCGGCGGCCGCCAGGGTCTTGCGCATCCGGGACACGCAGATCTGCACCTGGGTGCGAGCGGTCTCCGGGGGGTCCTCGGCCCAGAGCAGCCGGATGAGGTGGTCGCAGTTCTGGAGCCGTCCGCTCTCCAGGAGCAGGGCGGCGAGGACGACCTGCTGCCTGCCCGCCGTGACCGGCACCGTGCCCTGGCCGCGGTCGAACACCTTCAGCTCGCCCAGCACTTGAAAGGTGAATCCCACTGCCCGGTCACGCGACTCGAGGTGCACTCCGGCCATGAATCCTCCCCATCACACACAGCAGGCCACAGCGCGCCTGGCCGCAAAGTCTACGGCCCGAACCCGGCTGTCCACCGGCCTGAGCAGTAGCTGAACAGCGCTGACCAGGGGGTGGATCAGGGCCCTCATCGGGGCGGTGAGGTGACCGGCCCTCCGCCACCCGGCCCGCCGCCGGGGTGCCCCCCGCCGACCCGGATGGCCAGTGGTGACCAGCATCCGAGCAGCGGGTGACCAGGCCACCGGGGCGGGAAACCGCGGTGATAGCGGAAGGACAGCGCACGGCCGGACGATCGCCCGGTGGGAGCCGTCGGCGCCGCCACGCCCGTCCACCGAGAGCGAGAGGTCGGTCATCCAGTCATGAGCAGCGACAACTTCCCTATGCCCGCAGCCGGTTCGAAGGTGACGGCAGCCGGGGTGAAGCACGTGATGCTCACCTACCACTACCTGGACATCGGTGACATCGACGGGTACGCCTCCCTGACGGAGCAGGACGTGACGCTGGACCACCCCGGTGCGCCGCCGCACCGGGGCCGGGACGCGGTGCTCAGCGCACATGCCGCGCAGGCGACCCTGCTCCGGCGGCACGAGCTGGACACTGTCGTGGCCGACGAGGGCCGGGTGGTGGTGCTCGGCCGGGTGGTGGGCCAGGCACCGGGGGCGGCCCGGCGGGCGGCGTACGGCGTGGACTTCGCGGACGTGTTCACCCTCTCCGGGCAGACCCTGGTCCGGGAGTGCCGGCGCTACTACTACGCGCCCCTGCCGGGCGGGCTGCCGGCGTACCCCGAGGACCCCGCGGCACAGTGATCCGCCGACCGGCGTTCGTCGGCCGGCGGTCCCGGCAACAGCCGCCGCGCTCGGGCGTGAAGAGGTAGGGGGCGACGCGGCCGCGGGGACCGGTTTGCTGATGGTGCCACGGTACGAGCCGTACCTTTCCCGAGTCGGGTCCGCCCGCCAAGCGGCCGGGCACAGGCGGTCGTTCTTCCCTCGGGGCGGGAAATCGGCGCCATTTCCGGGGACTTCACCGCCGTTTTCCGGCACCGCCGCCGGACACCGATGTGCCGGCGTGGTACCGCGCCCCCGCCCGGTCGGCCGGAGAGCCGCGGGAGCGTACGGGGAAGCCTGCGGAACGGAACCGCAGGGGCGCGGGGGGGGGGGGGTGGGGGGGGGGGGGGGGGGGGGGGGGAGTGGGGGTCGCTTCTCTCCCCGCCTGCGTAGGAGGCCTC
>NZ_JBVJNZ010000020.1:9265-54595 GCF_055583445.1 Streptomyces sp. NPDC104761
CGTTAGTGGCCGCGTCCCCCTCACCAGGCCTGCAAAGGAGAAGGAAGAGAGAGAGAGGAAAGACCAAGCCAAGCACACCCACCCCCCCCCCCCCCCCCCCCCCCCCCCCCCCCCCGGGACCGGGTCGCGCAGGAGTCCGCCGTCCGCGCCGTACGGCGGAGGACTCCCCATGCCGCGCCCCTCCGTGGGTCCCGTTTTCCGCTGTGACCGCGGGTGCTCGCCGCCCGCGGCCTTCTTCTGAGTATGGGGTCGAATCCGGCCACAGGACAGTCACGTGATCGCGCTACAAGCGGTCGACGCAGAAGAACCGCGGGGCCCGGACCCGCGCGCCGCGACGGGTGGAAGCGGCAGGTGGGAGCAGCCGCGGAGAGAAGAGCCCGGCGGCGGGCGGCGGTGCCGAATCGCGGTGCGGCGCAATTCCGTCCGGGGAAAGCGATGCCGGTCGGGGGCTGTGCGCGGCCCGCGCCGGGCCCTTCACCGGGGAAATGAATTCCTCCGGTGAAGGGCTCGGCAGGCAGAGAGCACAGGATCACCGTCCTCCGGCCGCGGTCCTGTTCGCCGTGGACCTTCCGATTTCACGCCACATGCGCCCGGTACACGTCTCCGGAGGGCGCGCGGGGACCCCGGCCGCATGCCGGGACGGCGACAGAACCCGCGCGAGGGACGCGGGCACCGCGTGGGGCGACCGCCGGCGGCCGAAGACGGTGTCTTCGACTCATCCTCTTCCAGGCGGAGTTCACCGTTGGCCGATTCGCGATCGGCAACGCTCGGGCCGGCCGCCCGGGTGGGGCCTCCGGCCGGACGACCACGCCGGGAGAGCACGGCCGCCGGAGACCGTCGTACGACAACGATGCCACTACGCGCATAGAGTCGTGTGCGGAAGGTCACGCGGCGTTGGAGAAAACCACGCCCGATCTACTCCGGATTCTTCACCAACTGTGCCAATACTGAGCGAATGAGCGAGCAGAGGCCGTCACCGGGTTCCCCTTTAGTCGACGAGGACGACATCCTCGTTTACGGATGGATTGTCGACGGGGGCAGCGGCCGGGCCGACCATGCGGCCGCAGAGCTCGGACTCCCGCAGGAGAGAGCCGCCACCACGCTGAAGCGGCTGGCCTCCCTCGGTCTCGTGCGACCCGTTCGGGACGCTCCGGACGAGCTCGTGGTCGTGGACCCCGACGCCGTGGCCGCCACGCTGACCGCGCCGCTGCGGGCCGCCATCCGCCACCAGGAGGAGCAACTCGACCTCATCCACGGGAAGATAGACCGCTTGCGGGACCGCTTCTTCGCCGGCCGCACCGGCAACCGCGACTTCACCGTCGAGGTGATCCCCACGATGCAGGAGGTCAGGGCCGCCCTGAACCGGGCGTCGGCCGAGTGCCAGAAGGAAGTGGTCAGCAGCCAGCCCGGCGGCAGCGGGCGGGTCCCGGAGGCAATGGAGGAGGCCCTGGGCCGCGACCACGCCCTGCTCTCCCGGAACGTGCGCATGCGCACCCTCTACCACCACACGGCCCGCTTCAACGGTCCCAGCCAGGCGTACGTGGCGGCGGCGACGGCGCTCGGCGCCGAATACCGGACCTCGCACGAACTCTTCGGGCGCGTCATCATCTACGACAAGAGCCTCGCCTTCCTGCCCGAACGGACCGGAAGCTGGGGTGGGGTCGCGGTGCGCGAACCCACCATCGTGGGCTATCTGCACGACATCTTCGAGCAGTACTGGATCCGGGCCACCCCGTTCTCCGACGCCGCCCAGGACGGCCTGGAACAGGTGGCCAAGGAGATCCACCAGACCATCGTGGCCCTGCTCGCCGCGGGGCTGAAGGACGAGTCGATAGCCCGCCGCCTCGGTATGTCGCTGCGTACCGCCCGCCGGCACATCGCCGACATCATGGAGGCGCTCGGTGCCGACAGCCGCTTCCAGGCCGGAGTGCTCGCCGCCCGCGCCCGCCTGACGGACCATCCGCAGGCCGGCAGTGGCAGGGAATAGTGACTTGCGCGCCCCGGCCCGGTAGTCCATAGTCACGATCATCGCGGGTGCCGGCGCCGACTCGACGGCACCTGCTGGACGGTCTCCGCCGGATCCCGCGTCGCGTGCCGCCGGTCCGTCCGCGCCCTCCACCGCTCGTGCCCAGGAGCCGCCGGGCCCGAGTCTCGTCCTCCCCTCCACTCAGTCGTCGCCCGCGCGTCCCCGGCGGTGGCGACACGGGCGGTGCGGTCCCGTAGTTCCTCCGCGTCACGGCCGCGGGCACACCACGGATCACGAGCGCTCACCGGATCCGGCCCCCACCGCGTCGGCGGAGCGCTGCCCCCCGCCGGGGGATCCCCCGCAGTGCCTCCGCGCGCCCCGGATCAGGAGATGTGCATGGACGCAGCAGCGGCCTTCCGGGCCGACCTGGAGACCTTCGTCACCGACATGGCGTGGACGTTCACCACCCACGGCGGCCGCAGCGCGGCGGTGGTCTGGCCGCGCGGCGAGGACACCGTCGTCCTCACCCTGGCCACGGCCCACCGGGAGCCCGGCGTGACCGGGCGGCACCCGGCGCTCGACTTCGCGGAACGCCTCGGCACGCTCGTCGGCCGCGGGATCCGCGCCGCCTACAGCACGGTCCCGGCCGGGGACGGCGTCGAGGAGACCCCGGTCACGGCCGACACCTTCCTGCTTCAGCTGCGCGGGGCCGTCGAGGCGCACCTCACCCCGCTCGGGACGGACTGGCCCGCCGGAGTCGGCCCGCTGCGGCACCGGCTCCGGGCGGGCGAGGTCCTCTACCTCCCGGCCGGGTTCAACCGGGCGCTGTCCGCGCGGAGTCAGGCGCTCCTGCTGGAGCTGACCCTCTCGCCGCGGGAGCCGGACCGGGTGGCGACGAACCGCAGTTCGCTGGTGTAGCGGGCGCCGGTGGCGTCCGGCAGCCACAGCTGGTCCGGCCCCGGGTGCATCTCCGTCAGGGTGACGACGGCATCCGGCCCCTCCGGAACCGCGCGGAGCGTCCTGGCCATCAGGTTGACCAGCGCGAGACTGCCGAAGTCCGCTGCCATCGGCTTGAGTTCCTGCGGCACCCGGTAGAACACCCGCTCCGGCAGGCCCAGTCCGGCCCGCCACCGGCGGGCGGCGGCGAACCGGGCGGCCTCGTCGGTCTCGTGGACCCAGGCCGGCCCGGCGGCCGGCACCGACCAGGACTCCCGGGCCACCACCAGACGGCCGACGGTCACCCGGGGCCGGTGCGGGGCCGGCCCGAACGGGCTGAACGCGCCGGCCACCGCCGCGCTCAGGAACTCACCGAGCGCCTCCGACAACGGGATGCGCGTGCCGTCGCCGGCGCGCACCACCAGCCCTTCGCCCTCCTGGTGCACCAGCAGCCCGCCCGCGGGCAGCGGTGTCCCCGGCACCTCGGCCGCGTCCTGCCCCTCCGCCCACGACCAGTAGCGGTACTCCGGCGACAGCAGCGCCGACGGCGGCGCCAGCCGGGAGCTGACGAACAGCGAGTCCTTCGGCGGCACGGCGTACACCCGGCGGCCCGCGTGATCGGCCTCCGCCGCCCGCAGCAGCCGCTCCGGTTCAGGGTGCCGGTCGACGAAAGCGCGGCCCTCCACGGTGTTGGTGGCCACGTGCAGTTCGCCGAGGACACCCTCCCAGTCGCCGGCCGCGACCGCCTCCGGTCCCGTCGCCGCGATCATCAGGTCGGGGCAGTGGTGCGTCGCCGCCGCCCAGGGCAGCGGTCCGGGCGGGAACTCCCGGGCCACGGCCGCGGCGAGCGAGGCGGCGTCCACCGTGCAGCGGGAGGCGTCGGGCAGCGGCAACACCCGCCGCCACCGCTCCTGGAACTCCGCGACGGCCCGCTCGACCGGCGGGGGCACGCTGCGGTGGCCGGTGGACAGCCGGTCGGCCGCCAGCGCCACCAGCCAGGCCAGCGGGACCCCCGTGCGGCCGGTGCGCCGGGTCTCGCGGTCGTACAGCGCCTCGAACAGCTGTCGGTAGCCGTCGGCGACCCGTCGTACGAGCCAGTCGGCGCTGTCCAGGAGCAGGCCGAGCGGTGCGGCCAGTTCCGACAACAGCGAGGGGCCCAGGCCGACCTGGACGTCCCGGGCGGTGTCCTCGTAGACCAGGGTGCG
The DNA here is from genome assembly GCF_055583445.1 of Streptomyces sp. NPDC104761. Taxonomy (NCBI): domain Bacteria; kingdom Bacillati; phylum Actinomycetota; class Actinomycetes; order Kitasatosporales; family Streptomycetaceae; genus Streptomyces; species Streptomyces sp. NPDC104761. Next base: position 13,373 of record NZ_JBVJNZ010000020.1, read on the forward strand.
GCCGGCGTAGTCGGCGCCCGCACGGCGGGTCGCGTCCCGGGTGGTGATCTCCTCGAACGCGCCGCGCAGCGCGGTCAGCGCCGGGTCCAGCCGGTCCGGGTCGCCGGCCGCCGCGGCGACGTCCTCCCGAAGCCGCTCCAGCCGGTCCACCGGTGCGAGGACGCGGGCCCGCACCTCCGGGTCGCCGATCCGGGCCAGCGCCCGGCGCAGGGTGCGCTCCGGGCGGGCCTCGACGGGGCCGGTGAGGTCGAGGCGGAGGACGCCCTCGTCGTGCAGTCGTACCAGGACCTGGAGGGCGGCCCGGGGGCCGCCGGGGGCGGCGGCGGACACCTCGGCGGCGGTGCGCCGGCCGTCGCACAGGTCCAGCAGGGCCAGTTCGGCGTCGGCGAGTTCGCGCGGCGGGCGGCGCGGGCGCAGCAGGGTGCGTCCGCGCCGGGCGTGCGAGGTGACCGGGCGCGGCACCAGCCAGGGCAGCACGCCGGGCGTCCGGGCCACGGTGGCGGCCAGGGCGTCCACGGCCCAGTTCTCGAAGAAGGTGTGCCGCTCGGAGGTGAGCGCCGGGCCCGGACGCACCGTCAGCGGGCCGCCGTCTTCGGTGCAGCGGGCCCATCCGACGGGCCCGAACCAGCCGATGGTGTCGTTCTTCATGGTGTAGCGCTGGAGATAGGAGGCGACCACGCGTTCGTTGCGGCGGCCCTGCGCGTTGCGCGGGCCGCCCGCGGCCGCCTTGTCCAGATGGTGGTGGACCACGGCCTGGTTCTGCCAGAGCACGGCCTCCCGGAAACCGGGCGACCCGGCCGTGCGGGCCACCCCGGCGCGCAGGTCGTCCACGGCCCGGTCGTAGGCGTGCCGGTAGCCGGCCGCGGCCGTGGGGTCGCCGTCGGCCGCGAGATCGGCCGCGGCGGCGAGGGAGGGACTGGCGAGGGCCGTGAGGTCGGAGGCGGGGAAACCGGCGCCGCGCAGCATCACGTCGCGCCACACGGACCAGCCGGTCGAGCCCAGCGGGGCGAGGTGCCCGGCGTGCGCGGGCGGAGGTTCCCCGGCCCGGGAGGCCAGCTCGGTGCGCTCCCGCCCGGTGGCGGCCGACCGCAGCCGGGCCTCGAACACCCAGTCCGTGACGGGGTTGCCGCGGCTCCACAGCAGCCGCCCACCGGCCAGGGCGTCGCCGCGCCCGGCCAGTCCGGCGTGCCAGGCGCGGAACTCCGGGGACCGCCACAGGGCGAGCGGGACGTGCCGGTCGGCGCCCTCGCGGCGGTCGCCGGGGCCGGCCAGGTCGAGGGCCGCCGCGACCGCGCCGGGCAGGTCGTGCGCGACCGGGACGGAGAGCAGCTCCGCGAAGTGCAGCAGGTACTCGTTGCGCTGGGCGTCGGGCGGCGAGCCGAGCACCGCCCGCCCGCGGTCGTGCCAGGCGCCCCACTTCACGTTGGTGACCAGGCCGGGCAGGGTGGCCAGGTCGCGGGGGACGTAGAAGAGGATGGCGTCGGCCGCGTGCATCGCCGCCTCCTCCCAGGCGACCTGCTGCGGGTACGGCGGTTCGGACCCGCCCTCGGGAGCCTCGGGCAGGAAGACGGCGAGCCGGCCGTCGCCGGTCCACTGCTCGCGCAGCAGGCGTTCGGCGCGCGGCCGCCAGGACTCCAGGGCGGGGTCCCGGGGCGTGGGGCCGCACAGGTAGAGGGACACGGACCAGTGCTCGGGCCAGGGCTCGCCTACGTGGACCACGGTGACGTCGCCGGACACGGGGGCTCCTCTCGGAAGAGTGGAAGGCGGGAAGCGGGACGGGGGAAGGACGGGACGGGGGAAGCGGGGAGGTGAGCGAGCCGGGGTCCGGGCGGCGCGGTGCGCGCGCCCCCCGGACCGTTCAGCCCCGGCCGCCCGGGGCGGGGGTGGCCCGGTCGGCGAGGGCCCGCATGTCGGGCAGGTCGAAGACGTCCTCCACCTCCAGGTGGAAGCCCTCGGCACGCACGAGCGCGGTCAGCCGGAGCGCGGTGAGGGAGTTGCCGCCCAGGTCGAAGAAGTTCTCCTGACCGCCGACCGCCCGGTGGAAGATCTTCTCGGCCGCGGCGAGCACCGCGCCCAGCGCCGGGTCCGCCGCCCCGCCCGCGGCCCCGGCGCCGCGCCCGCCCGCCGTGCCGGCGTCGCCGGCGGAGGCGGCGCGCGGACCGCGGTCGGGCACCGGCCCGCCGGCCGGCCCGTGCGTCCCGGCGGCGGCCGCCTCGCAGGCGGCCCGCACGGCGAGCCGGTCGGTCTTGCCGTTGGTCAGCCGCGGCAGGGCGTCCAGGACGACGAGTTCGGCGGGCAGCATCGCCTCCGGGACCTCGGCCTCCAGCCTGCACCGGGCGTCCGCCGCGTCGAAGGAGGCGGATCCGGCCACGGTGACGGCGGCGGCCAGCCGTACCCGCTCGGGATCGTCGGCGTCCAGCACCACGGCGACGGCCTCGCGGACGCCGGGCAGGGCCAGCAGCCGCTGCTCCAGTTCGCCGGGTTCCACGCGGTGGCCGCGGATCTTCACCTGGTCGTCGTCGCGTCCCCGGAAGTACAGGCGCCCGTCCGGGCCCGAGCACACCAGGTCACCGGTGCGGTAGGCGCGCGCCCCGCCGGCCGTGGCCACCGGGACGAACCGCTGCCGGGTCGCCTCGGGGCGGTTCAGGTAGCCGGCCGCCACCGAGTCGCCGGTGACGAGAAGTTCACCGACGACGCCCTCGGGCACGTCGTTCCCGTGCGGGTCGGTCACCAGCACCCCGCTGTTGGGCAGCGGCCGGCCCAGGGGCACATCCGCGCCCTCGTCGCCGCGGACCACGTGGTACGTGGCCCACACGGTCGCCTCGGTGGGGCCGTACATGTTGACGAAGACGGTGTCCGGGTAGGCCGCGCGCAGCCGTCGCAGGAGCGTGCCGGGCAGCCGTTCGCCGCCGAGCAGCCAGTAGCGCGGCGCGACGTCCCAGCGGCCCAGCGAGTGGCCCAGCTCCCGCGCGGTCAGCAGTTGGCCGGCGCGGGCGGGCGTGCACTGGCGGTGCTCGAACGGGCGCCGGTCGGCGGGGTTCTCGCGAGCGTCGGGCGAGCGGAGCTGGACGTGCCGGCCGTGGGTCAGCGGCCAGAACATCTCGACGAAGGAGATGTCGAACGACGGCGAGGTCTCGGCCAGCCAGTCCCCCTGCGCCGCGCCGGGCAGGGCCAGTGTCATCGCCCGCAGGAACCCGGCGAGGTTGTGGTGGGTGACGGTCACGCCCTTGGGGCGGCCCGTGGTGCCCGAGGTGTACATCAGATAGGCGGGTTCGTCCGGTCCGGGACCGCCGCCGGGCGGCGCGGTACCGCCGTCCGGTCGCGGGGGCAGGGCGTCGGTGGTGAGGACGTCCCGCTCGGGCGTACCGGCCAGGAAGGGGGCACCGGCCGTGCCGGGGCCGCACACCACCAGCGCGGACGCCGAGTCGGCGAGCACGAACCGGTTGCGTTCGGCGGGGCCGCGGGGGTCCACCGGCACGTAGCACAGGCCTTCCCGCCAGACCGCCAGCGCGGTCGCCACCTGCCAGACGTCGTGGCCGCAGGCGGCGGCGACCCGGGCGCCCCGGGGCAGGTCCCGGGACCGCAGTACGGCCCGCACCCGGACCACGGCGTCCGTCAACTCGTCGTAGTTCCAAGAACGTTCGCCATCGCTGACGGCCGGGGCGCCGGGCGCCAGGGCGGCGGCGCGCTCGACGAGTTCGACGACGGAGGGCGCCGGCGCGCCGGCCGTCGGCGGGTGGCCGCCGAGGCGCCGCCGCACCTCGGCGGTGCCCGCGCTGTCCAGCAACGCGAAGTCCCCGACCCGCAGCTCGGGCCGCGCGGGCAGCTCGGTCAGGGCCTGCACGACGGCCGAGGCCAGCTGCGGGGCGGGCGGCCAGGGGACGAGCCCGCTGCGCCAGTCGAAGAGGATCAGTCCGTCCTCGCGGCCGAGCACCACTTCGACGTTGAGCGGGGCGCCGGGCTCCGCGGACCGCCGGGCGGCCGTCGCGCGCTCGTCGGTGCCGGGCGGCAGGGAGCCGTCCCGGAAGGCGAGCACCAGGTCGGCGTAGGCACGGTTGCCGGGCCGTCCGGGGCGGGCGACTCCGTCCGCCGCGGCGAGGTCGCCCACGGACGCGAACTTGCGGCCGTGCAGGGCCAGCGACTCGGCGCGGACCCGTTCGACGAGTTCGCCGAAGGTGTCGGCAGCGGAGCAGGGGACCGTGGTGGGCACGACGTTGAGGTAGAGGCCGACGGCGTCGAAGCCGACCGCCCGCAGGTCGCGCAGGGTCGTCGGCATGCCGACGACGGGGGTGCGGTCCGGTGCCAGCCGGTGCAGCGCGGCCAGGACGGCCGCGTGCGCCACGGAGACCGCGGAGGCGCGGGCCCGCCGGGCGGCCTGCCGCAGCGCGGCGACCGTCCCGGATGCCAGCCGCACCGCGTGGTGCGCGCGCTCCCGGGGATCCCCGCCAAGGCGGCTCAGCAGGGGTGCGTCCGCCGCGCCGGGGTCGGCCGGCCGGGGCGGCGCCGGGTCGCGCGGGCGCGGCGGCAGCGCCCTGCGGGACGCGTCCAGCAGCGCCTCCTGGGCGCGCCGGTAGTGGTCCGCGTCGTCCTCGGGGACGGCGTCGGGGTGGGCGAGGAAGTGCCGCAGCGCCCGGCCGACGAGCAGTACGGAGTGCTCGTCGACGAGGGCGTGGTGAACGCGCAGGGCCAGCACCGGGCGGCTGCCGCGCAGGTCCAGACGGGCCGTCAGCAGGACGGGCCCGAACGGCTCGAGACCGTCGGTGTCCGGGTCGTCGTCGCCGAGGGTGACCCGGGCGGTCTCCTCGGGCAGGTCGTCGTAGCCGCGCAGCTCCTGCACCAGGTGGTCGGGGGTGTCGTGGAAGCGGACGCGCAGGGCAGCGGCCGAGCGCAGCAGGGCGGTCCAGGCCCGCTGGACCTCGGCGAGGCCGACCACTGCCGCCGTCCCGCCGGTCTCCTCGCCGGTCAGCGGGATGCGGACGGGAAGGGTGCCGACGCGGTGCCGGTCGGAGAGCAGGGAGGCGATCAGCTGGGCCGCCTGGTGCGGGGTCGCCTCCAGCGTGGGGGCCGGCCGCGGGGCGGAGTTCATCGGCCGCGGGGCGGAGTTCATCGGGTCTCCTCGTCGGCCGCCGTGCCGCCGAGCACGGAGCCGATCAGCCGGTGGGCCAGGTCCAGCCGCTCCGCGCGGGGCAGCGGCGCGAGCGCGGGCCACAGCAGGTCCAGGGCACCGCTCCGGCCGGGTCCGCCGGCGAAGGGCGCGGTGGAAGCGGGCGCGGCGGCCGGGTCCGCGGACGCGGTGGACCCCGGCGCGACGGCCGGGTCCCCGGACGCGGTGGACCCCGGCGCGTGCGCCGTGCCCCGTCCCCGCTCGGCCAGTTCCGTCAGGCGGCGCTGGTCGACCTTGCCGCTGGCGTTGTACGGGAGGGCGTCCAGGTGGTGGATCGTCAGGTGCCGCAGCTGCGCCGGCAGGGCCGCGCGGATCGCCTCGTCGGTCGGGTCCGGGGCCGTGCCCGGGGCGAGGGTGACGAACAGGTGCAGCCGGGGCCCGGCGGCCGAGCCGGCCGTGAGCGCCACCGCCTGCTCGACGCCGGGCCTGCGCAGGGCCACCGCCTCGGCCTCGCCGAGTTCGAAGCGCACCCCGGCCAGCTTGAACTGCCGGTCCCGGCGCCCCGAGTAGTGCAGCCGGCCGGCGCTGTCGAGGTGGACGACGTCCCCCGTGCGGTACACGACCGCGCCGTCCTCGGCGTGCGGGTCGGCGACGAAGCGGGCGGCGGTCTGCCGGGGCGCGTGCGCGTAGCCGGTGGCCACACCGTCCCCGCCGACCCACAGTTCGCCCTGCTCGCCCGGTGCGGCGAGGGCGCCGTCGGGGGTGACCACCCGGGTGTAGCCGTACGGCAGGGCGCGGCCGATCGGGGGCAGCCCGGTGCCGCCGGGGTCGACCCAGCCGGCCGTGGCCACCACGGTCGTCTCGGTCGGGCCGTACATGTTGAGCACCTCGAACGGCACGTCCTCGGGGAGGGCGTGCAGCCGGTCGCCGCCGGTGGAGATGCGGTCGAGCCGGCTGCCGGCCGGCTTCGGCACCCGGGCGAGGAGTTCGGCGATGGGGGTGGAGACGAAGGCGTACTCGACCCCGGTCTCGGCGAACCAGCCCGCGAGGCGCTGCGGGTCGGCGCGGATCCCGGCGGGCGCGAGCCGGATGCGCGCGCCGGCGTACAGCCCGGACCACACCTCGAACGCGGAGGCGTCGAAGGCGGCGTTGGCGAGCTGGCCGACGACGGTGTCGGGGCCGAGCCGCAGTTCGCGGACGGCCCAGTCGGCGAGCCGGTCCAGGGCGGGCCGGGGCACCATCACGCCCTTGGGCTCGCCGGTGCTTCCGGAGGTGAACATGACGTAGGCGGGGGCCGCGCTGTCGGTGTCCGGCGGAGTGTCCGGTTCGGCGGGCGCCGCGGGCCACCCGTCGACGAGGGCGGCCCAGTCCACCAGGCGGGGCGCGGCGTCGGGCCCTTCGAGGGCGGCGGCGCGCCCGTCGGGGACGCCGGGCAGCCGGACGACGGTGGTGCAGCGGGCCTGGGTGACCATGGAGGCGAGGCGTTCGTCGGGCTGTCCCGCCTCCAGGGGGACGTAGGTGCCGCCGGCGTGCAGGACGGCGTAGGCGCAGGCGAAGAAGTCGGGGGAGGCCGTCCCGAGGAGGCCGACGACCTCGCCGGGCCGCTCCAGAAGCTGCCGGGCGGCCTCGCCCCAGGCCGCGAGCAGGCCGTAGGTGATCCGGCGTTCGCCGTCGTCGAGGGCGACCGCGTCCGGGGCGGCGGCGGCGCGCCCGGTCACCCGGGCGACGAGCGCTGCGGCGGGCTCGGTCCGCCGCTCGGGCAGCAGCTGCACCCAGGTGCGCAGCCATTCCAGGGTCCCGGTCCACAGCGCCCACAGGTCGTCGCGGCCGACCGCACCGTCCTGGGCCTCCATCAGCAGTTCGACGCGGGTGTCGTCGCCGGTGCCGGAGGTCACGGCCACCACGTTGACGGGGAACTTGGCGGCTCCGTTGAAGACACCGAGCTGGACGCGGGCGGTGACGCCGGCCAGTTCGACCTCGCGCTCGACCTGCTGGTGCATGCTGAACGCGGCCCGCACCACGGCGCCGTCGCCGCGTCCGTCGGTGCCGCCGACGGCCTGGACGACGTCGGAGAGGGGCACGGCGGAGGAGTCCATCGCCTCGCGCAGGGCGCCGCGGGTGCGGCGCAGGGTGGCCTCGGGCAACTCGCCGGGGCGCCGTTCGACGACCACGGGGACCGTGGACACGAACATGCCGACGGTGTCCTCGTGGCCGGGCGGGCGGTTCTCGACGGCGCTGCCGAGGACTGCGGCGCCGACCCCCTCGTACTGGGTGAGTGCCTGGGAGAACGCCGTGAACAGGGCGGTGAACAGGGAGACCGACGCCTTGCGGGCTCCCTCCCTGACCTCGCGCAGCAGGGCGGGCGGCACCGGCAGCCGCAGGAAGGTGTCCCGGCCGGTGGTGGGGAGGCCGCCGTCCAGGATGCGGCCGGCGGCCTTCGCGGCGCGCTCGGCGACCTTGCGGACCTCGGCGGGGTCGGCGGGGGTCTGGCCCGCGGCGTAGCCGAAGTAGCGGGTGTCGGGCGTCCCGGTGTCCTCGTGGAGGCTGCCGAGCAGGGCGACGAAGGACTTGCCGTCGTGGATCAGGTGGTGCTCGGTGTGCACCAGCACCGCGCGGCCGTCGGGGAACCGGGCCAGCACCCAGCGCAGCAGCGGGCCGGTCCGCAGGTCGAAGGGGCGGTCGGCGCCGCTGATGCGGACGAGTTCCTCCGGGGAGACGTTCGCGTCCGGGAGGTCCACGACGGTGAGGTCGGTCTCGGTGTCGGTGACGTCGGCGGCGGGCACCACCTGCCAGGGTTCGCCGTCGTCGAAGACCAGCCGGGTGCGCAGCACCGGGTAGCGGCGCAGCAGGCCGCGCAGCAGCCCGCGCAGAGCGGCGGGGCGGGGCACCTCGGTGAAGTGGAACAGGGCGTGGAAGACGTAGCGGGAGGAGTCCGGGTCGAGCAGGGACTGGTACCAGATCACCCGCTGCTGCCAGGTGAGCGGTGCCCGGTCGGCGGGGGCGGCCTCGGCGGGGCCCGCGGCCGGGTCGGTGCGGGGGCGGTCGGCGAGGTCGTCCAGGAGGCGCCGCACGCTGGAGGCGTTGAGCAACTCGTGGGCCCCGACGTCCAGTCCGTGGGCGCGGCGCATCCGCACGGTGAGCTGGGCGGCGTCCAGGGAGCTGCCGCCCATGGCCGCGAACGAGGCGTCGAGCGGTTCCCCGGGGGCGAGGCCGAGGGCCTCCCGTACGTCGTCGGCCAGGCTCTCCACGACTGCGTCGGCCGTGTTCGTTGTCATGCGTCGCTCTCCTTCATGAGTGTCGTTCGACGGCGCCGGTCCGTGCCCGGGGGCGGGGGCTCGTCGGGGTGCGGCGGTGGGACGTGGTGCGCGGGGTCGGGTCGCAGGGCCAGCCGGACGGCCAGCAGCAGCACCGGTACGGCGGTGAGGGCGACCAGCACGGCCGCGGAGGCCCAGCGGGCCGCGAGGCCGAGGGTCAGGAAGACGGCGAGGGCGACGGCCTGGGCGCCGAGTCCGGCGATCGAGGTGACCGTGGCCCGCGCGGGTCCGGAGATGGCGTGCTGGAGCCGGGTGTCGGCGACGATCTGGGCCAGCCGCAGCACCCAGTAGAACGCGGCGATGCCGAGGAACCCGGCCGGGCGGCCGGTGAGCGCTCCGGCGGCGAGGGCCGCACCGCCCGCGCCGAGCAGCACCGCAAGCAGGCGGTCGCCGGCGCCGGCCATGCGTCCGCCGGCGAAGCCGCCCGCCGCCATCGCCGCCCAGGGCAGCAGCAGGAGCAGCGGTACGGCCGCGGCGGGCGTGCCGGCCTCGCGGGCGAGCACCGGAAGGTACTCGTCCACCACGCCGAGGCCGGTGAGGGCCGCGGCCAGCAGGACTGCGGAGCGCACCCGCGGGGTGCCGCGGGCCTCGGCGAGCCCGGCGCGCAACAGGGCCGGATAGCCCTGCGGTTGCGGATCCGGTTCCGGTACGGGGGCCGGTGCCGGCACGGCGGCCGGTACCGGGCCGGGGGCCCGGCGGCCCAGGCCCAGGGCGGTGGGGACGGCGAGCAGGGTGAGCAGGACGGACACCCAGCCGGTGGCGGGGTAGCCGCCGAGCAGGACCAGCGGGGTGGCGGCCAGGGAGCTGGCCGCCACCGAGCACGCCTGGACCGCGGCCACCCGGCTGCTGACCCGGGCGTACTGCCCGGCCCTGCCCTCGGCGGCGAGGCCGTCGTAGAGCAGCGACTGGAGCGTCCCGGAGGTGAGGGCGGTGCCCGCACCCCACAGGACGAATCCGGCCGCGAACGAGCCGAGCGAGGGCAGCGCGGTCCACAGGGCGAACCCGGTGCACTGCGCGAGCGCCGCGGCGGCCAGCACGCGGTGGCGGGGGAAGCGGTCGGCCAGGGCCCCGGAGGGCACCTCGCAGACGAAGGTGGTCACCGTCCACACCGCGAAGAGAACCGACAGCCCTCCCGTGGAGACCCCGTGCGAGGTCATCAGCAGGGCGTAGACGGCGTGCAGCGGGAGGAGTTCGGTCAGGCCGGTGTACAGGTACACCAGGCCGACGCGGAAGGGGCCGGAGGACGGCGGCTGGGGCATGCGGACCTAATAAGGCATGGAAGGACGCTAGCACGGAGGCGTCCGGCGGACAGGGCGGTCGGGTGCGTGCGGGCCGGGTTCAGTCGGTGCGGCGGATCAGGAACGGGCCGAGGGCCAGTGCGTCCAGCGGGCTGCGGGCGAAGGTGGCGAGGGCGTCGGAGGGGGTCCACACGACCGGCTCGTCGCGGCCGTTGAACGAGGTGTTGAGCACGACGGCGTGTCCGGTGTGCTCGGCGACCCGGCCCAGCAGCCGGTGGTAGAGCGGGTCGTCCTCGGCGGTGACGGTCTGCGGGCGGGTGGTGCCGTCGACGTGGACCACGGCGGGCATCGCGGCCCGTCCGGCGTCGGGCACGGGGGTGGTGACGATCATGTAGGGCAGCGCTGTGCCGTCGCCGAGCAGCGTGGGGGCCTCCTCCAGCCGCATGCTGGGCGCGAACGGCCGCCACCACTCGCGGTCCTTGACCGTGAGGTTGATGCGGTCGCGTTTGGCCACCGGGAACGGCGCGGTAACGATGGAACGGTGGCCCAGGGCCCGGGGGCCGCCCTCGCCGCGTCCCTGGTGCCAGCCGACGATCTGGCCGCGGCCCAGCAGCCCGGCCACCGCGTCGGCTATGTCCTCGTGCTCGGTGTGGCGGACGCCCTGCTTGTGCAGCACCCGGCGGACGGCGTCGGCGTCCCACTGCTCTCCCCAGGCGAGGGTGCCGGTCATCGGCGTGATGGTCTCGCCGTGCTGGGCGGCCACCCACCCGGCCGCGCCGAGGCTGACGCCCTGGTCGCCGGCGAGCGGCTGCACGAACAGGTCGCGCACCTCGGGCAGCCGGGCGAGCTTGCCGTTGAGGGTGGCGTTGAAGCCGACGCCGCCGGCCACCATCAGGGTGTCCTGGCCGGTCTCGCGCAGCAGCCGGCGGGCCATGGCGACGACCGAGCGCTCCAGGGCCTCCTGGGCGGTGGCCGCGAGGTCCCGGTAGTCGTAGGGGTCGCGTTCGGTGCGCCGGACGTAGCGGCCGCGCTCCCGGTCGTAGTGGCGGCTGGTGCGGTTGGGCGGCAGCGCGCTGGTCTTCTCCAGGTGGGCGAGCCACAGCCGCAGGGTGTCCGCCTCCTCGTCGGTGCTGCCGGTGGACAGCAGGGTGCGCGGCACCGGTCCGACGGCGTAGCCGTCGTCGGGGAAGCTGAGGCCGCCGCCGAAGGTCAGGTCGCCGGGGGTGCCGTAGGGGGCGAGGCCCATGGCCTTGCCGGCGGCGTCGGCGCCGAGGCCCGTGTACGCGCAGACGGCGGCGTAGAAGTAGCCGAGCGACCAGCCGGGCGGGACGGACTCCAGGACCTTCAGCTCGCCGCCGACGGCCGAGGCGAGCGTGGCGCTCTCGCACTCGCCCTGGCCGTCGAGGACCAGGACGGCGCCCTGGTCGCGGCCGGAGAAGTAGTAGGCGCTGGCCGCGTGGGCGGTGTGGTGCGGGACGAAGACCAGCTCGGGGTCGCGGCCGCGGGGGAAGTACTCGCGCGGGAACAGGAAGTCCAGGGCCCGCGCGCTGTCGGGGAACCAGTCCAGGCCGCGCCGGGTGAGCAGCGAGGGCATGTCCCAGCCGTGGGCGACGACGTCGATGTCCTCCAGGGCGAGGCCGCCCTCCTGGAGGCAGAAGGCGGCGGCGTGCAGCGGGGCCTCGCCGTAGCCGTGCTTGTGCCGGGTGAAGCGTTCCTCCTCGGCGAACGCCACCACCTTCCCGTCGACGAGGAGGCAGGCGGACCCGTCGTGGCTCGCGCCCGGCCAGCCATTCACACCGAGAATTCGCATGGCAAGTCATTCCCTTCGAACGGGCCATGGGCCCGGTAATTGACGGACGACGACCGGTGCGCTAGAAATTAGCAGCGATACCGCGCCGAAGAAATAGGCGCCGGCCTCTTTCCTTCTCCGAGACCGCACCGGGCGTAAAACCGCCGGTCAGCCCGGTCGACTCTTCACGTATCCCGTTTTTCTGCATGCCTCGAAAACCGCTGGACACTTTCCGATTTCCATGCGCGAGAACCAGAAGAAAGGGCACGCCGTGCTTCGTCTGATCATGCATCCGGAAAGCACAGCCGACGTTCCCGACGAGGCGGACGTCCCGGCCGAGGACTTCCACCAGAGCGCCGACCGGTTCCGGCTGCTGTCGGGGCGCGGCGATCCCGTACGCCTGCTGCGCGCGGGCCGTCCCGGCGGCCGATGGGCCGCGGCACTGCTGGAGGACGGCGGTCAGGACGGCTGGTTCATGTGGAAGGGACCGGCCGGACACCCGGACCCCGAACTGCTGTCCGCCCTGCTCACGGGGGTTTCCCGGCTGGGCCCCGCCACCTTGGTACTGCTTCCGGAGTGGGACTTCCCCGAGGTGCTGGCGGCAGCCGGGTACCGGCCCGCCCCGCGCTACGCCACCGGTCTCGTGCCCACCGGCGGCGGGGACGAGGCGATCCTCGCCCGGATGCGCCCGAGCACCCGCAGCCGGGTGCGCCGGGCGCTGCGCAGCGGTCTGGAATTCGCCGACGACCCCGGCCGGATCGACGAGTTCTACGACTTCTACGCACCGGCGATGATCCGCGCGGACTCACCCGACCTCGCCCCCCTCGATCTGCTGCACGATCTGCTGGAGCATCCGTCGGTCCACCTCTTCACCGCGCTGCACGAGGGCCGGGTGGCGGCCGGTTCCATATGCTTCCGGAACCGGAATTCGCTGGAGGCGCGTTTTGTGGCCACGCATCCGGAGCACCGCGTCGACGGCTCGATGAACTTCGTGCATTTCGAGACCATCAGGCGGGCGGCGGCCGAGGGTCTTGAGCATTTCGACCTGAGCGGCATATCCACCGGTGAGGTGGACGGGAAGACGGCCGGGATCAACCGGTTCAAGCTCGGGTTCGGCTGCGAGGTCCTGCACTACCCCACCTACGCCCGGTCCGCGGACTGAGAGGAGACGCCCGTGCGACTCGTGATCGACCGGGACGTGCCCGTCCCCATGAGCGACGGTGTGGTGCTGCGGGCGGACGTGTACCGCCCGGACACCTCCCGCCCGCTGCCGGCCCTCCTGCAGCGGACCCCGTACAACAAGGGGTCCTCGGCGGGAGGCCGCTCCCTGGACTGGATGCGGCTGGTGGAGGCCGGGTACTGCCTCGTGGTGCAGGACGTGCGCGGCCGGTACGCGTCCGGCGGTGTCTTCCGGCCGTTCGCCGACGACGCCGCGGACGGCCGCGACACCGTCGGGTGGGCCGCAGGCCGGGACTGGTGCGACGGGACCGTCGGCATGATCGGGCGGTCCTACGAGGGTGCCGCGCAGTGGCACGCGGCCGCCGCCGCGCCGCCCGCGCTGCGGGCCCTCGCCCCGCACGTCGCCGCCGCCGACCCCTACGAGGGCTGGACGTACCTGGGCGGCGCCTTCCAGCTCGGATTCTGTCTGCACTGGGTGCTCGGCGACCTGTTGCACGGGCAGGTCGAGCGGGCCGGCGGCACCGCCGCGGACGTCCGCGCCGTGGCCGAGGCGCTGGACGGCATCGACGAGCTCTACCGGGCGCCCTGGCGGGCGCTGCCCCTGCTGGACCGGCTCGCTCCCTACTACCGCGAGTGGCTGGAGCACCCCGGGCCCGACGCCCACTGGCGCGGGCTGGCCGCCGCCCCGGACGGGCGACGGCCTCCGGCGCTGGTGGTCGGCGGCTGGTACGACATCTTCCTGCCGGGCACCCTGCGGACACCGTCGCCCCGGCCGGACGACCGCCTGCTGATCGGCCCCTGGTCGCACTGCGTGACCGGCGGGGTGTTCCCCGAGCGGCGCTACGGACTCGCCGCCGACGAGGCGGAGTTCGACATGACGGCGGCCCATCTGGCCTTCTTCGACCGGCATCTGAAGGGCGGGACGGAGCAAGCGGGCCCGCCGGTGGAGGTGTTCGCCGGCGGGGCGGACCGCTGGATCGCCCCCGCCGGTCCGCCCGGCGCGGACAGCGTCCCGCTCGCGCTGCACCTGGACAGCGACGGCGACGCCCGTACCCGGCACGGCTCGGGCGTGCTGCACCACGCCCCGCCCCGCCGGGAGGTCACGGACGTCTACCGCTACGACCCCCGCGACCCCGTCCCGACCGCCGGCGGAGCCACCTGCATGACCGGCATGCTCGTCGGCGCCGACTGCGGCCCCCTGGACCAGCGCGCGGTGGAGGACCGCCCGGACGTGCTCTGCTACACCGGCCCCCGGCTGGACGCGCCCCTGACGGTGTCCGGGGAGGTGGTCGCCGAGCTGTACGTCTCCTCGTCCGCGCCGGACACCGACTTCACCGCCAAGCTGGTCGACGTGCATCCGGACGGCCGCGCGGAGATCCTCTGCGACGGCGTCGTCCGGACCGGGCACCGGGCCCGGCTGGACGGGGTGCGTCCGCCGGTCCCGGACACGGTCCACGCGCTGCCGGTGGCGGCGGGGACCGTCGTGCACGTCTTCCGGCCCGGCCACCGGGTCCGGCTGGAGGTCTCCAGCAGCAACTTCCCGCGGTTCGACCCCAATCCGAACACCGGCGGCACCCCGCTGACCCTGGCGGACGCCCCGGTGGCCACGGCCGTCAACCGGGTCTACCACGGGCCGGGCCGGCCGTCGCGGCTGCTGCTCCCGGTCCGTCCCGGTCTGCCGGACACTCACGACGCGGCCTGAGACGACGGCTCGGGCTTCGGATCGCCGTCGCGCCGGAACACGGTGAGGTCGGCGAGCGGGACGATCCGCCGGCCGGCCCGCAGATGCGCCCGGCGCAGCCGCTCGCGCTGGGCGGGCGTCAGCTCGGTGCAGTGCTGCGGGATCGCGCGCAGCATCCTGGCGCGGGCGGCGGTCGCCGGGTAGCGGGGCCGCACGCCGTAGGGGTCGCGCACCAGGTGGTAGAGGGTGCCGGTGTGGAAGGCCACCTTCAGCAGGGCGTAGTAGGCGGCGGCCCCGATGCCCTTGTGGCGGGCGCACCCGGCGAGCGTCCGGGACGCCTCGTACAGCCGCCACAGCACGGGCACGGCGGGGGTGGTGAAGACACCGGTCTCCTGGGCTATGCCCTCGCCGACGCCGTAGCGGAAGTAGCTGCGCATGTTCTGGAGGCCGACCTGGGCGTCGTGGAAGATGCGGGCCTCGGGGACGTGCCGGACGGGGATGCCGGCCAGCTGGAGACGGAAGTCGAACTCCCGGTCCTCGCACCAGTGGATCAGGCCGTCGAAGTGGTAGCCGCCGATGTGCTCGACGATCGCCCGGTCGTAGATGAGCGGCGGGGACAGGGCGCTGACGTACTCGCCCTCGTCGTACTCGCGCACCCGGGCGGTGAGCCGGCTCATCAGGCTGCCGGACTCGCCGTACACCACCTGGCCCTTGACCACCGGGTCGGTGGCGACGGCCGCGGCCATCTTGCGGACCACGCCGGGGGCGAAGGTGCAGTCGGAGTCCATCAGCAGCAGATAGCGCCCGCTCGCCGCCTCGGCGCCCGCGTTGTAGGCGGCGCCGAGGTTGCCCGCGTCGGGTATCTCGGTGACGGTCAGCGGCCTCGGGTGCTCGCGCAGCACCCGGCGGATCTCGTCGGTGGCGCCGTTGAGCGCCAGCACGATCTCCACGTCCTCGTCGACCGAATCGATGCAGTCCAGGATGCGCAGGTCGTCGCGGAGCGCGATGACCACGCTGGTGCTCGCCAGCACCCGTTCGGTGCGCTCCTCGTCCGGGGCGGCCTCGGCGGCGGTCATGCCTGCTCCCCGGTGTCCGCGGCGACGCCCTGCTCGTCCTTGCGCAGTACGTAGACGTGCGTGGTGTGACCGGGGGTGAAGCCGTCGCCGTCGATGTCGCGGACCCGGACCGTGCGCAGGCCGGCCGTCCGGCCGAGTTCCTCCATGGTGAACGGGTCGACGACGTACTGCACATGGGTCTCGCGCCAGAGCAGGCCGTCCGCCCCGTACAGCGAGAGCACCGACCGGCTGCGGGCCAGCACGGGGTCCCAGCGGTGGGTGCGGTGCAGCCGGACGCCGTCGCGGGTCTCCTCGTGCTCCAGGTTCCGCCAGTCCTCCTGGAGGACCTTGCGGGAGGAGTAGTCGAAGACGAGGTGGCCGCCGGGACGCAGGGCCGCGGCCGCGTTGCCCAGGCACTCGGCGAGGTCGGCGGCGGTGAGGTAGTTGAGGGCATCGAAGCCGGAGACCACGAAGTCGTAAGCGTCGGGCTCGGCGGTGAAGCGTGCCATGTCGCCGACGATGCGCAGCTCGGGCGGTATGCCGCCGTGCTCCAGCATGGCCGCCGACCTGTCCAGCGAGGTGACCTCGCCCTGCGGGACCACGTCGGCCAGCACCCGGCTGCCCATGCCGGTACCGGCGCCGAGGTCGAGGATGCGGAGGGGGCCGGGGGCGGCCAGCTTGGCCAGTTCCGCCCCGATGCCCAGGCGCCAGGTGTCCTCGGCCATGGCGCCCTCGAACAGTTCGTAGGTGTCGGACCAGTGGTCGTACGCGGTGGTGGTCATCGGCGTTCCCTTGTCGGAGGGTGGAGCTGTCGGAGGGTGGAGCGCGGTCAGGGCGTGGGGGCGGGTGCGGCGGGGCGGTCGGTGAGGCGCAGCGGGAGGCGGGACAGCACCCGGGTGGCGAGGGCTTCGGCGGCGGCGGTGTCCGGGCCGCTGGTGATCGCACCGGCCAGCACCTCGTCGCCGCCGCGGTAGGGCGGCAGGACGGTGCCGGGGGCGAGGTCCAGGCCCCAGAAGACGTCGTGGACGCCGGGGGTGCGGGCCAGTTCGGCCAGGTCGCCGACCCATTCGACGGTGCCGCCGTCCGCGGGCAGATAGCGCTGGACGACCGCCCGGTCGCGGGTGGGGCGCAGTTCCTCCTCGGCGAGCGGGCGGCCCAGGGCGAGGCGGACGGCGTTGGGCAGCGGGTCGACACCGGTGGCGAGCGGCATGATCTCGGTGGCGATGCGGGCACCGGTCAGCCGGCAGGTGATCTCCAGCAGGTGGACCCGCCCGTCGGGGGTACGCAGGATGTCGGTGTTGACGACGGCGGTGGTCAGTCCGAGCGCGTCGACACCCCGCTGGACGGTGCGCACCACCTCGGCGCGCTGTGCCTCGTCCAGGACGGAGGGCAGGGTGTCGCCGCCCTCGAAGAAGTGCGGGAAGAAGCGCTCCTTCTCGCCGTACTCGCGGTCGGCGAACCCGGTGACGCGGAGCCTGCCGTCGACGGCGAACCCGGCCACGGTGTGCTCGGTGCCGGACAGGTACTCCTCCACGACGACCCGTCCGGTCGGGCTGAGGGCGAGGGCCCGCTCGACGGGTTCCCGCGCGGTGCCGAGGGCGTCCAGCTTGGCGACGCCCAGGGAGCCGGTGCGGTCGCTGGGCTTGACGACGGCGGGCAGCCCGATCCGGTCCAGCGCGGCGAGGGCGGCGTCGGCGGTGGTGGCGACGGCGAACCGGGGCACGGGCAGCGCTGCCCGGTCCAGGGCGGCGATCCGGCGGTCCTTCAGGGTGCACAGGTCGGCCACCTCGACGGGCACACCGGGGCAGCCCAGCTCGGCGGCCAGCCGGGCCACCACCGGCGGATTGTCATATCCGAGGGTCATGACGCCGGATATTCTTCCCGGCCGCTCCGCGCGAATTGCCGACAGGACACCGGTGAAATCGTCGGGGTCCGCCTCCAGGTATATGTCGGCGCTTTTCCCGACGCGTTCGGTGATGCGGTCCGTGACGACCAGGACGCGCACTCCCATTTCTTTCACACGGGCGAGCGACCTGTCCATTCCGGAGCCGATCCCGCATATCAGGAGGGTGTCGGTCACCTGGCCACGTACCAGACGCGCCGGGTGTCCCCGCGCACCGGCTCGCGGTCGAGCCCGGCGTACGTGTCCACGCTGGTGAAGCCGGCCGCGAGCAGGGCGCCGGTGACCGCGGCCGGGTCGTGGCCGCGCTGCGGATGAGTCTCGTGGACGCGGTGCCAGCCGCCCTCGGGGGTCCGGCGCACGACGGTGACCGTGGTGTCCACCCGGCCGGTCGCGGCGTCGTAGGGGTTCTCCCAGACCTCCAGGATGTCCTCGGTGTTCTGCTCCACGAACACCTGTCCGGCCCAGGCCCGTTCGACGAACCAGACGGGGTGCGCGTCGAGCACGGCGAGACCACCGCCCTCGGTGGCGGCCCGCAGGGTGCGGGCTGCGAGCTTCAGGTCACCCTCGCCGACCAGGTAGTTGACGGTGTTGTAGGTGCAGGTGACCACGGAGTGGCGCCGGTCGCCGCGGTAGTCGCGCAGGTCGCCGCGGACCAGGTCGACGTCCACCCCGGCCCTGCGGGCGGCCTCGCCGGCGTGCCGCAGCATGTCGGGCGACTGGTCGACGCCGGTGAGCGGGCCGAAGGAACCGGCCAGCGCGATCAGCAGCGTGCCGGTGCCGCAGCCCAGGTCGAGCAGCGACCCGCCGCCCGCGCGGTAATGGGAAATCAAGTCGGGAAGTTTTTTCGACACTTCTTCCGTGAAATCATTGTAGGGTGCCGCGGCATAAACATCGGCATACTCACCGAAGAAATCCCCGCGTGATTCATATTGCGTCACGACCGCCCCATTCAGTAGTCTCGATTTCCGTGCCGGGCGCTTCCAGGCCCGCCATTTCCTTTTCGTTTCCGGAGGGAGAATTCGCATGCGCACCGCGAACGAGGGAAGCCGTCCCGAAGGGCTTCCGCTGCTGTCCGACCAGATAGACCGCCTGGCGATCCAGGAGTGGGTCGAGAGGCATGACCTCGGGGTGGAGGTCCGCATGTTCGGCCGGGGCTTCCGGCTGACCGGCCCTCTCGACGCGGACGCCCTGGACTCGGCGCTGACCGCGCTCGTCGCCCGCCACGAGGCGCTGCGCGCGGCCTTCCCCGACCGGGGCAGGACCGGGCGGCAGGAGATCCGCGAGGCCCGCCCCTTCACGCCCGAGCGCGTGGACCTGACCGCGCTGCCCGAGGACGAGCGGGCGGACGAGGCGCTGCGCCTGGCCGGTGCCTTCCTGAGCCGGAACCTGGACCTGGACGGCGGGCTGCTCATGAGCGGCGTCGTGTACCGCCTGGGCGAGCAGGACCACCTGCTGGGTCTCGCCGTGGACCATCTGGTGGTGGACGGGCAGTCGTTCGAGATCCTGGTGAACGAGCTGTGGGAGCTGTACGCCGCGGCCGTCGAGGGCCGCGAGGCCAAGCTGCCCGAACAGCGCTTCACGTACGCCGACTTCGTCCGCTGGGAGGCGGAGTGGCTGGGACGCGACCCGAGCCCCCGGCAGATGATCGCCCGCTTCGCGGAGCTGCTGGACGGCATCGGCACCAACGCGCCGGTGTACCTGCCCGGGATGCTCCGCGAGACCAACGACCGTTACGCGGTCGGCACGTTCGACGGTTCGCTGCCGCCGGAGACCTGCGCGCTGCTCACGGAGTACTGCCGGTCGGCCCGCACCACCCCGTTCGTGGTGCTGTTCACCGCCTACCTCTGCGCGCTGCACGCCCGCAGCGGGCGCAGCGACCTCGCGGCGCTGATCCCGGTGACCCGGCGCACCGAGGAGCACCTGCTGGACCTGGTGGCCTTCCTGTCCACCTACGCAACGGTCCGGGTGCGGATCAACCCGTCCCTGACGTTCAAGGAGCTGAGCCGCACGGTCCGTTCGGCGGTGCTGGAGACGCAGCGGCTGGGCCAGGTGCCGGCGCCCGAGGTGACCTCCTCCCTCGCCCCGCACCACCTGGGCCGACTGCTGGAGCGGCCGTGCACCTTCTTCGACGTGGCGCCCGGCGGCTGGAGCGGTGGCAGGCGCGAGGCCGGCGGGCTGTCGGTGGAGCCGACCGAGGTGCCCGGCGACCAGCACCAGATCGAGAGCCTGGAGGTGTTCGCCTCGGTCGACGACAGCGGAGTCGACTTCACGGTGCTCTTCCCGGCGGACGTCTTCGGCGAGGAGAGCGTTCGGGAGCTCGCTCATGAGTTCACCTCCTTGGTGCACAGGTTCCTGACTGCTCCGGACACGGCGATCGGGGACGTGCTGCGGGCGGGCTGAGCCGCCCGGCGGGAAAGGACCGGGGGCCGCACGGCCGGCCCCCGGTCCGGCTCGTTCAGGGCCGGGCGCCGGCCATCCGGATCACCTCGAAGGCCTCGCTGTGGCCGTGGCCCGCGCTGGTCACGGCCCGGTAGGACGCCAGCCCGCGCACCGCCTCGTCCCAGGCGGCGTGCCGCAGCTGGGAGCGGTAGCACCGCATGGCCTCGACCTTCAGCTCGATCTGGTCGGTGACGTCCTCGGTGTACTGGGCCTCGCCGAGCGGGGCCCACACCTCGTAGCCGAGCACCAGGGACGGCGGCGGCGCGGGCGGCCCGGCCTCCTCGAAGAAGTCGGACTCCGCCATCCACAGCGACTCCAGGCCGAGCCGGTGCACGGCCCGGTGCTCCATGTCCCCGTCGTCGCGGTGCGGCAGGTACACCCGGTCCGGGCGGACCTCGCGCAGCACCTTGACGACGGCGAGGTGCAGCCGCCGGTCGGCGGCGAAGTCCCGGGACGGCTCGTCCAGCGTGATGCACCGCTTGACGCCGAGCACCCGGCAGGCGTCGGTGGTCTCCGCCGCGAACTCCTCGTCCCCGACCTCCCGGTCGGCGAGCCCGCGCTCGCGGCGGATGACGATGACCACAGTGACCTCGGCGCCGGACTGGGCCAGCTTGGCGATGGAGCCGCCGCAGCCGATGACCTCGTCGTCGGGGTGCGGGGCGATCACCAGAACCCGGGTCACCGGCCGGCTCCGCCCGGTGCCCCGTACCCGGCCCAGCGCGCCCACTGCGCCGTGCGCGTCATGCCCTCGTCCAGGGTGGTCCGGGGCGCGGCCAGGAGCCGTGCGGCGAGCGCGGCGTCCACGCGGGCGGGGCCGGCGTAGAGCGCCTGCTCCCAGTCGGGCACGGAACCGCCGGCCGGAGTTCCGGCCGGGGCGGGCAGGCCGCGGATACCGCGCAGCCGGTCGAAGAACTCGCCCCAGCCGGGCTCGTCGGGCCCGCCCACGAGGAACTTCCGCCCCGCCGCGGCGGGTTCGGCGAGCGCCGCCAGCACGGCGTCCACGACGTCGTCCACGTACACCGCGTTGCAGGCGCCGCCCGCACCGGTCACCGGCAGCTCCTCGAACTCCTCGGCGGGGCGGGTCAGCTGGGCGACGGTCCATTGTCCGCCCCAGGGGCCGTAGACCACACCGGGCTGGAGCACGACGGTCTCGGGGCCGTCGCCGTGCGCGGCGAGCACCAGCCGCTCGGCGGCGGCCTTCTGCTGCTCGTACTCGCGGTCGTCGGCGTCCTCGCCGAGCGCCAGGGCGCTCTCGTCGAAGCGGGTCAGGCCAGAGGTGTCGTACACGTCGACGGTGCTGAGGTGCACCAGCCGCTCGACGCCGGCGAGTTTGGCCGCGTCGAGCAGGTTCGCGGTCCCGTCGACGGTGGTGCGCCAGCGGTCGTCGACCTCGCCCCGCGACCCGAACGCGCAGTGCACGACCAGGTCGCAGCCGTCCAGGGCCTTGCGCAGGCTCTGCGGGGCGTCCAGGTCGACGGCCCGGAAGGTGAGCCGCTCCTGCGGCAGCACGGAGAGCCGGGCGGCCCGGCCGTAGCCGCGCACCAGGGCACGGACCTCGGCCCCGGTGCCCAGCACCAGCCGCTCCACCACCCGTCCGCCGATGAACCCGCTGGCGCCGGTGACCGCGACGCGCCTGCCCGCGAAGTCGTTCATGCCGCGCTCCTCGACGTCGTCCCGGTCAGCCAGGGCTGGGCCAGCGGGCGTCGCGCCGGCCCCGTGTAGCACTGCTCGATCAGCCGGGCGACCCGCAGGCCGTCCTCGGCGGTGGCGTGCGGTGCCACGTCCGCGCCGGAGCACACGTCGGCGAAGTTGCGGAGCTGCTCGACGAACAGGTCGTCCCATTCGTCCTGGGCGGGCGGCACGGCGCGCACGTCGCCGCGGTGCAGTTCCTCGCCGGAGGCGGTGATCAGGGTGCACTCGCCGGCCGGGAAGTCGGTGCCGACGCTCACCTCGGCGGCGGTACCGGTGACGACGCAGCTGATGCCGAGGGCGCGGACCCGGCTCAGCTCCAGCACGGTCTCCACTCCCCCGATGCGCAGGGTGGCGACGGCGTCGGCCTCGACCCCGCCGAGGCTGTCGTCGACGTAGTCGACCACCTCCACGTCCGGGCCCAGCCACCACAGCAGGATGTCGAAGACGTGGGAGGCCGTGTCGGTGAGGACGCCGCCGCCGGCGAGAGCGCGGTCGAACATCGACCAGGAGACGGGCTCCCAGCTGTAGGGGTGGCCCTCGGTCCAGCGGACCCGGGTGACGGTGCCCAGGTCGCCGTTCCGGATGAGCCCGCGCACCCAGGCGTTGGCGGGGAACAGCCGCCGGGGGTGGGCCATCAGCAGCCGGGTGTCCGGGGCGGCGGCCGCGGCGGCGGCGAGGGCCTCGGCGTCCGCGCTGGAGGTCGCCATCGGCTTCTCCAGCAGCACGTGCCTGCCCCGGGCGAGCAGGTCGCCGGCGACGGCGGCGTGCGCGGTGTGCGGTACGGCGACCACCGCGGCGTCGAAGGCGTCGGCGGCCTCCTCCACCGTGCGGGCGATCAGCACGTCCTCGGCGGTGCCGCCCTGGTCCGTGTACCACTGGAGGGCGGCACGGGCCTGCTCGGGGTCCGGGTCGATCAGGGCGGTGAGCCGGATCTGCGGGACGTGCGGCAGCGCGGTCAGGTGACAGGACCGGGCGGCGGCTCCGCAGCCGACGACGGCCAGTCGCAGCGGTGGCATGGGCGACTCCTCGGGTGTGGTCGTTCCTCGGGTGGGGTCGTTCCTCGGGTGGGGTCGGGGGTGGTGCGGCGGGTCAGGTGGCCGGGTGGAACACCCAGAAGTTGGGCTCCGCGTAGACGCCCTCGCCGTCCGCGGAGACCTCCAGTGGGGCGAGGGCGCCCGGTACGAGGTGGCGGGCGGGGCCGGGCAGCGGGTGTCCGGCGATCTCCTCCCAGCGGGCGGCGGGCTGGCTGATCACCAGCGAGCGGTCGCAGGGGGCGAGCAGTTCGGCGCCCAGCGCGGCGTGGGTGGCCAGCCAGGGATCGAACGGTGTGCCGTCCGGCCGCCGCCAGCGGGCGTAGTCGGCCATCGGGACGAGTGGGTACCGGGCCTTGCGGGTGGGGCGGACCGGGATGACGACGCCGCGCAGGCCCGCGGCCCGTGCCGCGTCCCCGGCCCGGGTCAGCAGCCGCTCGGCGAGGCCGCTGCCGCGCAGCCGGGCGCAGACGCTCACCGAGAGCATGCACAGCGCGTCCGGGCGGGCGGCGGGTCCGTCGAACGCGGAGACCAGCACGTCGTCGGAGCCCCCCGGGAGCCCGTCGACCGTGCCGTCCCAGGGGACCGGCAGGCCGTTGGCGGCGGCCACCAGCCGGCCCTCCTCGTCGAGGACGCAGAGCTGGTGGGCGGGGTAGGTGTCGTAGAGCCGGTGCCAGCGCCAGTTGCCGGGCGACTCCCAGCTCATGAACGCGGGCATGTTGCCGGTGATCAGCCGGTCGACGGCCGGCTCCAGCTCCGGTGCCCGCTCCAGGCTGGTGACCGTGAGGGCCGGCAGGTCCGCCACGGCCGCCTCAGCCGATCAGGCGGTTGCCGGCGCTCGCCCGCATGGTGCGGGAGCGGCGCAGGTCATGGGTGACGTTGATGCGCTTGAGCCAGCGGTCGGTGCCGTCGTAGCGAGCGGTGAAGGGCACCCGGCCGTGGACCACGCGGTGGTTGTTGACGACCAGGCAGTCGCCCTGCTCCAGAGCGACCTCGCGCAGCCCGGAGTCGACGACCGCGATCAGGTTGTCGAGGGCGCGGCGGGCCTCCGGGTCGTCCTCGGGCACCTCCATGAAGTACGGGTCCAGCCGCAGGTACGGCTCCTGGCGCGGGCCGAACAGGGCGGCCACCGGGCGGCGTTCGTGGATCAGCCGCTCGATGGTGGCGAACCGCTCGGTGTCGCCGCCGGAGCCGGTGGAGTTGTTCTTGGGCAGGTGCGACTCGTCGGGGGCGATGTGGAAGCGTTCCTCGAACAGCACCTCCAGGTCGTCGTCGGACAGCGCTCCGGCGGCGTACGAGCCCACGGTGGTGGCGACCCTGTCGGGGTTGCGCAGGGAGGCCAGCACCAGGTAGTCGCCGCGGTACGGGTGGAAGGCGTCCTCGGTGTGCCAGGTGAGCAGCTCCTTGCTGCCGAGGCCGAGCTGGTCGTTCTCGTGACTGCGGACGGGGAAGATGTCGTGCACCAGCCGGCCGTCCTGCTGGGTGGTCCAGCCGAACGGCTCGCCGAGCAGCGCCGCGTACAGCAGGACGAGTACCTCTTCGGGGAACTCCCGGTTGGGGCGGGGGCGGCCCCGCCAGTGCTCCGGGGTGGGGCCGATGCGGTCCTGGTCGAAGAGGTGCCCGCTGACCACGCAGTAGCCGGTGGGCTCGTCGATGGCGAAGGTGCGCAGGAAGCGCTGGGTGCGCACGGGGAGGTCCGCGGCGATCCGGGGCAGGTCGAGCAGGAGGGCCGGGTCGTCGTCGCCGGTGTAGCGCTCCGCGGCGCGGATCGTGAGCTCGGCCGTCCGCCGCGCCTCGTCCGGGGTCAGCAGCAGGACGTGATCCTCGGAAGGTGTGCCCATGACAGTTCAGTCCTTACGTACGGCCGGTGGAAACAGTGCCGGCACCGCACGGGGGCGGGTCCGTGCCGAGGAGAGCCACTCGGCGAGCCGGCGGGGTGTCGGATGGTCGAAGACGGTCGTGGCCCGCAGTCCGACGGTCCCGGGGAAGTCGGCGCGGAGTTCGGTCACCAGGCGCATGGCGAGAATCGACTGGCCGCCGCTGGCGAAGAAGTCGGCGTCGGGCTCCAGCCCGGGGTCGGCCAGCAGCACCCGGAAGTGCCGCAGCACGGCGTCGAGCGTCTCCGGCCCGCCCGGGTCCGTGCCGGGGACGCCGGCGCCGGCGCCGGCGTCCGGCAGGCCGGTCGTGAGGTCCGGGTCCGTGGTCGCGGCGGCCCCGGCCGCGGCGGTCCCCTGCGCGGTGGTCCCCTGCGCGGCGGGCGACTCCTGTGCCGCGGGCGTCCCTTGCGCGGTGGGCGACCCCTGTGCCGCGGACGTCCCTTGCGCGGTGGGCGACTCCTGTGCCGGGAGCGTCCCTTGCGCGGCGGGCGTCCCTTGCGCGGCGGGCGTCGCCTGGGCGGTCAGGAGGGTCGCGGTGAGCGCGCGGCGGTCCACCTTGCCGTGGTCGTTCTTCGGCAGGGACCCGGTCCAGAACAACTGCTGGGGCGCGGCCCAGCCGGGCAGTTCGGCGGTGACCCTGGCGAGCAGCCGGGCGCGCTGCCCGGCGGTGACCGGCAGCACGCCGTCCGCGGGTGCGGCCGGGTCCGCCGGAACCAGACAGGCCAGCAGGGAACCGCGGGTCCGGGCATCCAGCAGGACGACGGCCTGGGCGACCGCGGGGTCGGCGGTCAGCAGCCGTTCCACCGAGGCCGGTTCGAGCCGGTGACCACGGATCTTGATCTGGTCGTCCACCCGGCCGTGGAACTCCACGGCGCCGTCGGGCAGGATCCGCCCGAGGTCGCCGGTGGCGTACAGCCGCCCGCCGCCCGGCTCCGGGTCGGTGACGAACCGCCGCGCGGTCTGCTCCGGATCGCCGAGGTAGCCGGGGGCCAGTGAGGGCCCGCCGATGTGGATCTCCCCCACGGTGCCGGCCGGTACCGGTCGCCGGTCCGAGTCGCGCACGCTGACCTCGGCGTTGGCGAGGGGGGTGCCGATCGGCACCTCGGGGGCGTCGTCCGGCAGCGGCCCCTCGTACATGGTGGAGGTGACCGTGCACTCGGTCAGCCCGTACACGTGCACGAGGCCGGCGCGCCCGGCACGCTCCCAGCGCCGCCAGTCGTCGGGGTCCATGCGCTCGCCGCCGACCAGCACCCGGCGCAGCGGGGCGGGGGTGGTCTCGCCCCGGACGTCGAGCCAGTGCGCGTACTCGCGCCAGTACTGGGTGGACAGCTCCACGGTGGTCACGCCGAGGGCGCCGAGCATGCCGTGCAGTTCCTCCGGGTCCGGTACGCCGGTGCCGGGACGGCAGACGACGGTCCCGCCGCGGGCGAGGACGGGGAACACCTCCTCCACGGCCACGTCGAAGCCGAGGGAGGCCAGTTGGAGCCACCGGTCCTCGGGGCCGAGGCCCAGCCGGGCGGCGGCCGCCAGCGCGAAGCCGTGCAGCGCCGCCCGCCCGATGCCGACGGCCTTCGGCTCGCCGGTGGACCCGGAGGTGAACATGGCGTACGCGGGCCGGTCGGACGCCGCCCCGCCGCCCCAAGCCGCGCGGGACAGGCCGGCGGCCGGGGCGCCGTCGGGGTCCGGCGCCGACTCGTGTGCCGTGCAGTCCAGTTGGGGGCCCAGATCGGTCCAGGGCGGGGCCGCGGTCCCGTGCGGCGCGGAGCCGCGGCCGGCGAGCAGGACCGCGTCGACGCGGGCGCAGCGGGCGGCGCGGGCGGCGTCGGGAAGGCCCTCCTCCAGGACGGCGAAGGCGGCGCCCGCGGCCAGCGTCCCCAGCATGGCCACGACAGCGTCCATCGGGGCCAGCCCGTGGAGCACCACGTACCGGCCGGGACCGGCCCCGGCGGCGGTCAGCCGGCCGGCCACGGCCCGCGCGGCCGCGTCGAGCTGACGGTACGTCAAGGTGCGGTGCCCGTCGGTGAGCGCGGGACGGCCGCCGTGCGCGACCCGCACCTCGTGCCAGAGCCGGGACAGGGCATCGGCCCCGCCCGCCGTGCCGAAGGCCGCCATCACCGGCCACCCCGGGCGTGCAGGAAGGCGGAGAGCGTGTCCAGACCGTCGGCGAACTCCCCCTGGTCACCGCCGAATCCCAGCCGTACGGCGCCCTCGCGGCCGAAGGCGGTGCCCGGGACCAGCAAGGTGCCGTACTCCTCCAGGAGTTCGACGCAGAACCGCTCGGAGTCGGTGACGCCGGGCAGCTCCAGCAGACAGCAGACCCCTCCGCCCGGCGGCGTCCAGGCGACCAGACCCTGGTGGTCGGCGACCCACTTCTCCAGCACGGTCAGGTTGGCGCGGGCCTCGGCCCGGCGGGGGGCGATCAGAGCGTCCGCGGAGCGCATCGCGGCGGTGGCCACCGCCTCCACCAGCGGCGAGAGGAAGAGGGTGGTGCGGTCGCGCACGGTGAAACTGCGTTCGATCAGTTCCTCGGGCGCCGCGCACCACCCGACGCGCAGGCCGGGCAGGCCGAACGCCTTGGAGAAGGTGCCGTAGCTGACGGTCAGCGGATGGCGGGTGCCGGGATCGGGCAGCGGCGGCCCGTCCCAGCTCATCTCGGCCGTCGCCGCGTCCCAGACCAGGACCGCGCCGATCTGCTCGACCCGGTCGAGCAGCCTGCGGTACGCGGTGTCGGTGAGGGTGACACCCGTCGGGTTGTGCGGGAAGTTGACGATCACCGCCCGGGTGTCCGCGGGGATCGCCCGCTCCAGGGCCCGCGGGTCGGTGTCGGCGGCGGTGAACCCGTCCAGCGGCACCGGGTGCAAGACGCAGCCGGCCGCCCGCGGGTAGTGGGCGAGCGAGTGGTAGAGCATGTCCGGCAGTACCACCCGGTCGCCGGGCCCGAGCAGCGTCTCCAGAGTCAGGGCGATCGCCTCGCTGGAGCCGTGGGTGACCATGACGCGGTCGGCTCCGCCGGGCAGGTAGCGGTCGGCGATGGCCCGGCGGAGCTCGGGCGAGCCCTGCGAGGTGCTGTCGTCGACGAGGATGCCGTCGAGGTCGGTCGCCTGGAGTCCGGTCAGCCGACGCAGTTCGGCGTAGGTGTAGGGGTGCACTCCGCTGGAGCTGATGTCCCGCTCGGCCCGGCCGAGCCTGCGCCGGTACCACTCCTCCAGCACCGGAGGCTCCACATGGCGCGATGCGTTGAATTCAATTCGAGTCCGTGACACGAAGAAAACCTCATGGGATAAGGGCTCGTGGAAATCGGTGAATGGCGAGTCCGGGCACTGACAATGCGCCTCGGATCGGCGGGGAGGAAATCGGTGGCGACTGCCCCAATTACATCAACAAGTGCGTGACAGTCACAAGTAACGCGAGTACGTGACAGGGCCGCCCCCGCCCCCGGCCACCGGCACTCGCTGGTCAAGTCGCCTGTTCTAGCACGTGGTTGCGGTGCTCTCGGTCGTCCGGCGGGCTTCCGGGACCGCCGGAGGCCGACCGGGCCGCCCGGCGGCGGCCGCTTTCGCACTCCTCACGCCGACGCACTAGTGACCTCGCGAGTTCTCCATGGCACTATTACTGCCATGCGCCCAAAAATTCCGGCCGACAGCATTCTGCGGCTGGGCGACTTCCGTCAGATCTTTCTCGCGGACAGCATCAGTCAATTCGGCACGCAGATCCTGACGCTGGCCCTGCCGCTGGTGGCGGTGGTCAGTCTGGACGCCTCCCCGCTGGAGGTGGGGGCCCTGTCGGCCGCCGAGTCTCTGCCCTACCTGCTGGCGAGTGTCCCGGCCGGCGTGTGGGCGGACCGAGTGCGCAAGCGCCCGCTGCTGCTGGCCACGGATGTCGCCCGTGCCGCACTGCTGCTGTGGATCCCGATCGCCTGGTGGACCGGCCTGCTCACGGCCGCCCAGCTCATCGCCGTGGCCTTCGTGTTCGGCCTGCTCACCGTCTTCTTCGAGGTGGGGTACGCGAGTTACGTACCCTCACTGGTGCCCCGGGAGCGGCTGATCGACGCGAACACCCGGCTCCAGGTGGTCCAGTCGGCGGCCCAGGCCGCCGGCCCGGGGCTCGGCGGCGCCCTGGTGCAGGCGCTGGCCGCGCCGGTGGCCGTCCTGGTGTCGGTCGGCGGCTATCTGTGGTCGGCGGTCTGCGTGCTGCTGGTGCGGGGGCGCGAGCCGCTGCCCGGCCACGCCGACGGGAAGCCCGTCTCGTGGCGGAAGGACGCCGCCGAGGGACTGCGCGCGGTCCTGGGCGACGTCCTGTTGCGGCGCACTTCCCTCAGCACCGCCTGCTTCAACCTCTTCTGGGCCTTGGGCACTCCGATGATCCCGGTCCTGCTCGCCCGTGACCTGGGCCTGAGCGCGGGCGTCATCGGTCTGCTGCTGACCTTCGAGGGCATCGGCGGCCTGCTCGGCGGGGTGCTGGCGGCCAGGGCGGCGCGCCGGCTGGGACACGGACCTGCGATCTGGACGGCCACCCTGGTGGCGGGCGCGGGCTTCACGATGGTGCCGCTGGTGGACACCGGGTGGCGGCTCTGCCTGGTCAGCGTGGGCCTGTTCGTCTCCTCGGCGGGCATGGTCGTCTACAACGTCATCGTCGTCACCTTCCGCCAGTCCATCACCCCGGACCGGCTGCTCGGCCGGGTCAGCGCCTTCAACCGGCTGCTGGTGTGGAGCACCCTGCCCCTGGGCGCGGTCCTCGGCGGACTCCTCGGCCAACTCCTGGGCGCCCGGACCACCTTGTGGATCGCGGGACTCGCGACGACCCTGTCGTTCCTGTGGATCTACTGCTCGCCGCTGCGCACCCTGCGCGACATCCCCGCGGACTACGTCCTGGGCGGCTCGCTGACCGGCACCGCGCGGCGGGACGCGGACGGCTCCGACGAGAGCGCGTCCGTCTCGGGAGCCGGTGGCGCGGGCGACGACCGGACGGCCTCCGCGTGACGGCCGCCGACCCGCGCGAGGTGCTCGCCGCAGCCCTGGAGTCGGCCGCCTCCCGCGGACTGTCCCTGCGCCCGGGGACGGCGGTCCTCAACGACGCGGGCTGGGACTTCCGGGTGGTCGAGGTCGAGGACACCGAGGGCGCGGACTGGATCCTGCGGCTGCCCCGCCGCAGCCGCAGCGCCGACCGGATCGCCGTGGAGGCGGGCGTCCTCGCGGCGGTCAGGCCCGCGCTGCCGGTGGCCGTGCCGCGCTGGGAGCACGCCGACCGAGCGTTCATCGCGTACCGCCGGCTCGGGGGTGCCCCCGCCGGGTTCGAGGACCCGGCCGCCCTGCGCTACGAGTGGCACCCCGCTGCGGGCGGCGGGCGGCCCGGCACCGGGTACGTGACCTCGCTCGCGGCGACCCTCGCCGCCCTGCACCGGGTGCCCGTGGAGGAGGCCGTGGACGCGGGCGTCCCGCCGCGCGAACCGGGGCTGGCGCGCGAGGATCTGACCCGGACGCTCACGGAGGCCCGGACCGCGGTGCCGCTTCCCGAGCGCTGGTACGCGCACTGGCGGTCCTGGCTGGACGACGACCGGCACTGGGCCCACCAGGCCCGGCTCACGCACGGCGACATGCATCCGGGACACACCCTCGTCGGCCCCGGCTCGGACGCGGTGACCGGGGTCCTGGACTGGACGAACGCCGCCATCGACGATCCGGCGGCGGACTTCGTCGACCCGTACCTGGCGGGCGGCCGACCGTTGCTCGACCGGCTGCTGTCGGCGTACCGGCGCGGCGGCGGCACCGTCCAGCCGGGCCTGCGCGAACGTGTCCTGCTGCGGGCGTCGTTCCGCTGGGCCCACGTGGGGCTGCTGGGCGTGCGGACCGGCCGTCCGGCGTTCACCGCCGTGGCCCGGGAACGGCTCGCCGCGCCGCCCCCGGAGTCCGGCACCCCGCCGGACCCGGCGATCCGCCCCGCCCCCGACACCCCCACCCTGCCCTGACCGCCCTGCACCCCGGCTCCACCCGACCGAGAAGGAGAACGAAGCGATGACCCCGACGGACGACGTGCACGCCCAGGCCCTGAAGCTGGCCCGCACCTACCTGGGCCAGGAGGACCTGGACGGCGGCTGGTTCGAACTGGGCGGATCCTCACTGGACGCGGCCCGCCTGGTCAGCTCCCTGGAGCACGACCACGGCTGGGAGATCGCCCTCCAGGACCTGCTGACCGCCCCGTCGGTCGCCGGCCTGCTCGCCGCCCCGGCCGCGGCCGACGCTCCCGAGGCTCCCGAGGCTCCCGAGGCTCCCGAGGCTCCCGAGGCTCCCGAGGCTCCCGAGGCGGCGGACGCCCCGTCGCCGGCGCCGGTCACCGCGGCGACCGGCGGCGCGTCCGCGGGCGGCGCGGACGTGCTGTGGCCGGCGCTGGCGCGGCTGTCCGCGAGCGAGCGGCTGGCCCTGGCTCACCGGCTGCTCGGGGACGTGCTGCGCGAGTCCGGCGAGCCGCGCTGACCGGTACGGACCCGGTCAGGGCGCGCCGGTGAGGAACCCCAGCAGCGCGCTGTTCACCTCCGCGGGCCGCTCCAGGTACCCGTAGTGCCCGCAGTCCGCGATTTCGGCGTATAGCGCCGAGGGCAGGGCAGCGGCGACCTCGCGGCACAGCCACGGGGGCACGATCAGGTCGTGCTCGAAGCCGAGCACGAGGACCGGGACGGTCACCCGGCCGAGCGCGGCGAGCCGGTCCGCCGGCTCGCCGTCGGCCGGGACCGGCACCGGGGCCGTCCCGGCGCGCTCGGCCGCCTCGAACAGGTCGAGCCAGTCGAGCAGTTCGTCCTCGCGCCGCCAGGTGGCGGGCGACAGGTTGAGTACGGCGCGCTGCCACGCCGCGTAGCGCGGCGGCAGCCGCACCCCGGCGGCAGCCAGCTCCCGTTCGGCGTCGGCCATCGCTCTGCCGGACAGGTCGCCCCGGCCGCGCGTGGCCATCAGCACCGCCCCGGTCACCAGGCCGGGCCGGGCGAGCATAAGCTCCTGCACCACCTCGGCCCCGGCGGAGACGCCGACGGCCCGGCAATGGGGGAGGTCCAACTCCGCAAGAACATGAAGCAGTTCGACGGCGGCCGTGTGCGGATCCGGGGCCGCCGGCGGATTCCTGAGCGGCCTCCGGTCGAAGGTGAGCACCCGGAAACCGGCCGCGCGCAGCGCGGGCACCTGGTGCAGGTCCCAGACCCGCCCGGAGGCCCCGCCGCCCGCCACGAGCAGCACGGTGTCCCCCTCGCCCTCGTCCCGTACGTCGAACTCGGCGCCCGCCACCCGCACTGTGCGCACATGCCCTCCTCGCAGCCGGTCCCGGCGCGGACGGCCGGAGTGCACCGGCCGCCGCACAGCCGCCATGCTAGGGCGGTGCAGGTCAGCGGTTGGGTGGTGAGGTCCGCATGAGTCACCGATTCGCGCATTTGTCCCGGTTCATTCGTTCCTCCTTTTCTTGCACGGCAGCTTGATGACCCGGCTTCGCGCCCCGCTGGACCCCGCTCCCGAGCCAGGATTTCCTCCCGGAGGGCCTGGCCCGGCGGGTACGGCTCTCCAGGCATCGCTCGGGATCCCCTCTCCCGACCCGCCCACACCGGACGGCACACCACCAATGCGCGGTCCGGCGATTTCGGAGTCGGCTACCCGCCTCACGACCAGGAGGGCTGCAAGCGAATGGACCACGCTGTCACCGCCCCGGCCGCGCCACTGAGCCGACGGGAGCGACAGGTGCTGGTGCACATGGCGGACGGACTGACGTACGACGCGATAGCCCAGCGCATGGCGCTCAGCCGCCACACCGTGGACACCTACGTCCGCCGCATCCGGGCGAAGACCGGCGCGCGCAACCGCATGCAGTTGCTGCTGTGTGCCCTGCCCTTGATGGCAGGCTCGCTCACTGCGGAAGCCGAGCCGGCCCGCCGCGACTGAACAGCGCACGAAGCACGACGAACGAGCAACGAAGCACGACTACAGGAGATTTGGTGATGAAGCGTCTCATCTGCGCACGGCGTGTCCGGTTCTGTGCGGCGGTCACCGCCCTTGTGGCATTCGGGTTCGTGGGGGTCGCCCAGCACACGGAGCCCGCGCGGCCGTCGTCCGTGACGACGGCCGACTGTCTGCCGCAGCTCCGCTGCGACGACACGTCCTGGGGCGGCTGAGCCCCGCCGGGACGGCACACCGGCCCGGTCACGCCGCGGACTCCCCCGCCGCGGCGCGACCGGGCCTTCGCCGTTGCCGGACCGGGGCCGTAGACACTGCGTGGTGGCGGATCGCGCTCACTCCTTGCAAGTCACCGGAACCGGCACCTATTGAACCGCCAGGGGCCACCGCGATCCCGCGGGTGAGCCCGCTACGACGCGGGCGCCGCCTGCCGCTACGACGCGGGCGCCGCCTGGTTGCTGTCCTTGTGGGCCCCCCAGCCGTGCCAGCGCTCGATCTCGATCCAGGCGCTGAACCTCACCCGGTCCCGTTGCGGGTAGGGCTTACCGGTGTACTGCCTGCTGAGCCGGTCGATGCCGGTGAGGTCCTTGTCCTCTTGGATCTCGGCGATTCGGCCGATGACGCTGATGTGGTTGTACCAGTCGGCCTCGTCCAGCACCGTGAGGGTGACCCGCGGATCGTTGCGCACGTGCTCCAGGCGCCTGCGGCCCTCGTCCATGTTGACCAGGATGCGGCCGTCGTCCTCCCACAGGTACCAGGTGGCGGTGGAAACCGGCTGACCGTCCGACCGGAGCGTGGCGATGACCGCCGGGTTCGCCTTCTTCATCATGGCGACCGCTTCGGGGGTGAGCGGGGGCTTCGACATGGTGTTTCTCCTCGATCCGACGCGACAGCGGATCCCCGCCCGCTGATCCTTTCCACACTCTCATGGGCACGCGCCCGCGAGCGCGCTCGCAGGGCCGCTGTGCGGATCGCGATTCTCGGCGACTGTGCACCGGGCAGGACGCCGATGCAGGGCGTCCGGGCCGGCCGGCTCAGCCCGGCGGCCGAGCCGCGTCCTCGACCTCTCGGGTCAGTACCACCGCCCCCGTCGCCTCGCGTCCTCCAGGTAGTGCAGGACCGCCGCAACCCGGCGGTCCACCTGGTCCGCCGGGGAGAGGTCGAGCTTGGCGAAGATGCTGCGGATGTGCTTGTGGACCGCACCGTCCGTGACCACCAGGCGCTCCGCGATCGCGCTGTTGCCGAGGCCCTCGGCCATCAGGGCGAGGACATCCCGTTCACGCGGGCTGAGCCGTTCCAGCCGGGTGTCCTGGCGGGACCGGGTGAACAGCTGGGCGACCACTTCTGGGTCGATGGCGGTACCGCCGGACGCCACCCGGTGCAACGCGTCGAGGAACTCCTCGACCCGGCCGACCCGTTCCTTGAGCAGGTAGCCGACTCCGCCCACCCCGCCCGTGAGCAGCTCGGTGGCAAAGCTCTGCTCGACGTACGCGGACAGGACGAGAACGGCGAGGTCGGGGCGGCGGCGCCGGGCCTCCACCGCCGCGCGGATGCCCTCGTCGGTGTGCGTGGGCGGCATCCGTACGTCGAGGATCGCGACGTCCGGCTTGTGCTCCTCGATGGCGTCCAGGACCTCCTCGGCCGTTCCGGTCTTCGCCACCACGTCGAGGCCCTCGGCACCCAGCAGCAGGGCGAGCCCCTCGCGCAGCAACGGGTCGTCCTCGGCCATCACGATTCGCATGTCGGCAACCAACTCATTTGTAGGACAGGGCAGTTCGATGGACCGGCCGGCGGGCTTCCAGAACGTCAGGTGCCGCAGGGCAGGTCCACGTCGAGCACCGTCGGCCCGCCCGCCGGGCTGGTCACGCGGAGCGTACCGTCATGGGCCGCCACCCTCCGACGCATGCCGGTCAGCCCGGAGCCGCCCTCTTCGTCGGCGCCGCCCCGCCCGTCGTCCTCGATCCGCAGATGCAGCCGACCGCCCCGCGACCGCACGGTGACCGCCGCCCCGCTCGCCCCGCTGTGCTTGGCGATGTTCGTCAGCGCCTCCGCGACCACGAAGTACGCCGTGGCCTCCACGGACGCCGCACACCGCTCCGGCGCCTCCACATCCGTCCGGCACGGCACCGGGCACTCGGCGGCGAGACCCGACAGCGCCCCACCCAGCCCCCGGTCGGACAGCACCGGCGGGAGGATCGAGCGGGAGACCGCGCGCAGTTCGGCCAGCGCCTGCTCGGCGGCGCTCTGGGCACGTTCGAGGAGTTCGTCGGCTCGCTCCGGATCCCGGGCGGCCATCCGCCGGGCGGCGCCGAGCAGCACCGTCACCGTGACCATCCGGTTCTGCGTCCCGTCGTGCAACGACCTCTCGATGCGCCGCAGTTCGGTGGCGTGGGCGTCGAGCGCGGCGGCCCGGGTCGCGGTCAGCTCGGCCACCCGCAGGGACAGGTCGGTGTCCGGCCCGGCGGCAAGCAGCGTCCGCCCGGCACGGGCCTGAAGACGCGCCATGCCGGGCGTCAGGCCCAGGATGACGGCGATCCAGCCGACGCCGACCAGGCTCACCGACAGCGCCTCCGGCCAGGTGCGCGCCGCCCCGAACCCGAAGGACGTGCTACTCGTGTCCGCCGGCGCGAACGGCCACACCAGCGGAAAGAGGGTGTCCCGGAACGCGGCCAACGGCAGCCACACCCCGAGCAGCCCCAACAGGAACCCGAGGCTGCCGTGACGCAGCGCCCACCGCAGCTCGCGCCGGGTGGTGGGGTCGGTGAGGGCGGCCCGCAGCGTCGGCGGCGGGTTGGGAGCGACGATCTCGGGCCCCCAGCGGGCCAGCCGCCTCCGCTCCCGTTCGGCCAGCGCGTGCAGGGTACGGACGACGACCGACGCCAGCAGCAGGCCCACGCCGGCCGGCGTGGTCACCGCGGCGACGGCTGCCAGCACCAGCACGCCCAGCGCCATCACCGCCGTGCCGAGCCCGCCGACGAGCTGCCTGAGCGCGGCACCAGAGGCCCGCAGGGCCCGGACGGCGATCTCCCGCGGACGCTCGGCGCCGGGGTCGGCGTCCGCGGTGTCCGGGGTGTCCGCGGTGCCGGTGGGCTCGGTGGTCGTCATGCTCACTCCGCTTCTGACGTACGCCAACGACCTTAGGGCAGGCCCACTTCGCCGTAAGTACAGCAGGCTGTACTTACGATCCGGCTGTTGGCGGGATCGGCCGAGGGGGGCGCGGTCCGTAGCGTCGGAGACATCAGCCGGGACGCCGGCCGAGACACCAGCCGCATCCCCGCCGAAGGAGCCCGCGATGGCGACCATCGACCCCCACCGACCGAGCGCCCACGACGCCCCCGCCCCGTACGTCACCCACGACGCCCCCGCCCCGCCCGTCACCCGCGGCGATGTCACCCGCGTCTTCCTCTGGCTGGTCCTGGTGATCAGCGCAGTCGCCAACATGGTCGCCTCCTACGCCGCCGCCGGTGTCGCCGTGAACCTCGCCTGCGGCACGGTCACCGGACTCGCGGCCATCACCCTCGTCCTGCGCCGTCTGAAGGGCGGCCGCCGGTGAACCTCGCGTCGACCGCCGTACGGGTCACCGCGCCCGCCATCGCGCTGGAGCGCGTCACCAAGACCTACCCGGGCGATGTGAAGGCCCTCGACGACGTGTCCCTGACCGTCAGGCCCGGCACCTTCCTCGCCGTGATGGGCCCCTCGGGCTCCGGCAAGAGCACCCTGATGCACTGCGCGGCAGGGCTGGACTCGCCGACCTCGGGCAGCGTCCGCATCGACGGACACGAGATCGTCGGCCTGAACGAGAACCGCCGTACCGAACTGCGGCGCGAGCGCGTCGGGTTCGTGTTCCAGGCCTACAACCTGATCCCGTCCCTCACCCTCGAGGACAACATCACGCTGCCGCTGCGGCTCGCCGGCCGGGCCCCGGACCGGGAGTGGATCGCGGCGCTGGTGGAGCGCGTCGGCCTGGCCGGCCGGCTCGGCCGACGCCCCGCCGAACTCTCCGGCGGCCAGCAGCAACGCGCCGCCTTGGTAAGGGCGTTGGCGGCCAGGCCAGCCGTCGTGTTCGCCGACGAGCCGACCGGCGCACTGGATCTGCGCAGCGCGCACGAGGTGCTGGAGCTGCTGCGCGCCCTGGTCGACGAACTGGGCCAGACGGTGATGATGGTGACCCACGACCCGGCCGCCGCGTCCCGCGCCCACCAGGCTCTGGTGATGGCCGACGGACGGGTGGTCGAGGCCCTCGACCACCCCACCGCGCCCCAACTGGCCGAGCGACTTGTCGCGTTGGGAGACCGCTGACCCATGTCCGAGCACTTCCGCACCCCTTCCCGCCTCCCTCTCCTCCCCATCGCCCTGCGCATGGCAGCGCACCGGCTCACCGCGCTGCTCGCCGTGGTGTGCGCGGTACTCGGCGGGGCCGCCCTGATCACCGGCACCGGTGTGCTGGCCGAGTCCGGGCTGCGCTCGCAGCTGCCGCCGGGACGGCTGGGCGGCGCGGACATCGTCGTCGCGGCCGACCAGGAGTACCACCCGGACGGCGATCTGCCGCTCGCCCTCCCGGAGCGCGCCCGGGTCCCGTCGTCGCTGGTCGGCCGGCTCTCGGGCCTGCCCGGGGTGACTGCCGTGGTGGGCGACCTCGGCTTCCCTGCCGCGCTGGTCGACGCCGGCGGAAGGGTCGTACCGACCGCCGACGACCCAGCGGCGGCCGGACACGGCTGGTCCTCCACCAAGCTGCTGGCCCACCCACGCGTCAGCGGCCGCGCGCCGGCCGGGGTGGACGAGGTCGCCGTCCCGGCGGCGGCCGGGCTGCGCACCGGGGACCGCGTCCAGGTCGTGGCGGGCGGCCGCCCCGCCGTGCGCTGTCGCGTCGCCGCGGTGGTCGACGCACCGGGCGCGGGCGTCTATTTCGCCGACGCCACGGCCGCACGGCTCGCGGGCCGCGACGCCGCGCGCCGATACGACCTGATCGGCCTGCGCACCGCGCCCGGAACCGGCGAGCAGGTCGCCGACGCGGTGCGCGGCCGGGTGGCCGGCACAGGGCTGACCGTCCGCACCGGTGCGGACATCGGCGAGACCGTGGCGCCGGGCGTCGGCACGGCCCGCTCGCTGCTGGTCCTGCTGGCCGGTTCGCTGGGCGGAATCGTGCTGCTGATCACCGGGTTCGTCACGGCGGGCGCGCTCAGTGTGTCGATCGCCGGGCAGCGCCGTGACCTGGCGCTGATGCGGGCGGTCGGGGCGACCCCGCGACAGATCCGCCGACTGGCCGCCGCGCAGTCCTCCGTCGTGGCCGCCGTGGCCCTGGCCCCCGGAGTGGCCCTCGGCTACCTCCTCGCGGGCCGCTTCCACGACATGCTCGCCGACCGAGGCGTCCTGCCCCCCGAACTCCCCCTGACCGTCGGGCCCTTGCCCGCCCTCGTCACCCTCCTCCTGCTCGCGCTCACCGTGCAGGTCTCCGCCCGGGGCGCGGCCTGGCGCACATCCCGGATGCCGGCGACGGAGGCCGTCGCCGAGTCCCGCAGCGAACCGCGCAAGCCGTCGAAGGCCCGCACCCTCACCGGAGTTCTGCTGATCGCCGCCGCGTGCACGCTGTCCGTCACCCCGCTGCTGACCCGTACGGTGATCGGCGCGTCGGCCACCTCCATCGCCGGGATCGTCGCCGCGATCGGCCTGGCCCTGTGCGGCCCGGCCCTGGTCCGGTCGCTCGGCGAGCGGGCCGTACGACGGCTGCGGCCTGGGACGCCCGCTCCCACCTGGCTCGCCCTGGCCAACGTACGGGCGTACGCACTGCGGGTCGCCGGAGTGGTCAGCCCGCTGGCCATGGCGGTCGTGTTCGTCCTGACCTACACCCTCACGCAGACCACCGTCCTCGCGGCGACCGCACAGGACACCCGAACCGGCACACTCGCCGAGTACCGGCTGAGCGCACCGGCCCTCGGTGGCCTGTGGGCCGGCGCGCGGGACGCCGTACAGAAGCTGCCCGGAGTGCGGTCCGCCGCGCCCGTCGGCTCGACGACTGTCATCTGGCCCTACGAGATGTTCGGCGAACCCGATGTGGAGTCGGTGCCGGCACTGATCGCCACGCCGGACGCGGCCGGGGTCCTCGACCCCGGCGTGCGGGAGGGCGGGCTGGCCGGCCTGACCGGCGCCACGGTCGCGGTGAGCAGCGAGGCCGCCGGTTCGCGGGACGCCGGACTCGGCCGGCGGATCCGGCTGGTCCTCGGCGACGGCACGCGTACCGAGGCGCGGGTGGCGGCCGTGTACGACCGGGGCCTCGGCTTCGGCTCGCTGATCGTCTCCGGGGACCTCGCGGCCGGCCACACCACCTCCGGCCTCGCCCAGAGCCTCCTCGTCCGCACGGACGGCACCGCGACGGCGCGGCGTGCACTGGCCGCTCTGACGGCGTCCCGCCCGGGCCTCGTCCTGGAGTCCACGTCCGCAACGGCCTTCGGCGGCAAGCAGGACACCCCGCCCGAGGTGTGGATCAACCTCGCGACGATCGTCGTCCTCCTCGGCTACCTCCTCCTCAGCATCGCCAACAAGCTGGTCGCGGCCACGGCCCAGCGCCGCACGGAGATCGCCGCGCTGCGGCTGGTCGGCACGACGCCGCGGCAGATCCGGGCGATGATGCGCCGCGAGGCGACCGTGATCGCCGCGGCCGCGCTCGTCTCCGGCCTGTTCCTCTCCACCCTCCCCCTCGCCCTCCTCGGCCAGGGCTTCCTCGACCGCCCCTGGCCGGCGGGCCCGGCCTGGCTGCTCCCCGCCATCGCGGCGACGATCGCGACGACGGCCTTCCTCACGATCGAACTCCCCACCCGCCAGGCCCTGCGCACGCCCCCGGCGGACGCGATCCGGGCGACGTGAGGCTCTGCTCGTCACCGCCCCCTTTCAGGGAGTGCTCCATGGCTTCGCGACCCGGCGACTTCGGCGAGTACTCCCGCGGCATCCACCGGCTCTCCGGGATCTCCGCCGCGACTCCTCGAGTGACCAGGGCCCCGCATGGCGATGCGGCATGTCCGGGTTTCACCGACGTGGCCACCGCCGTCTCCAGCGCGGACAGCCAGGCACTGCCCGCATCCACGCTCGCCTCGGTCGGCTGCACCTGCTGTCGGACCGGCACCTGGTCGACGGCGGTTACACCTCCGTGGCCGGCATGGACGCCGCCGCCTGCACCGCGTCACTCTGACCGGGCCGACCTGTGCCTTCGGACGCCACGCTTCAGGTCAGCGCGGCAGGGCCACCACGGCGCGCGTTCCGCCGCCGTCGGTCTCGGTGAGTGCGATCGTTCCGCCGTGGGCGGTGGCGATCTCCCGGGCGATGGGCAGCCCGAGTCCGGTGGAGCGGGTGCCGTGTCCCCGGTCTTCGTCCAGGCGGACGAAGCGGTCGAAGACCCGCTCGCGTTCCTCGGCGGGGATTCCCGGTCCGTCATCGCCGATCTCGACCCGGAGGCCGTCCGGTTCGACCCCCGCCGTGACGGACACTCTCGTCCGCGCGTACCGGGCGGCGTTGTCGATGAGGTTGCGGAACAGCCGGGACAGGTCCTCCGGGTTGCCGGTCACCGTGGTGTGCGCCGGGACCGCCAGCTCGATCTCCAGGTGCGGCGCCGTGGTCGTCGCCCGGATCTCGGCGAGCATCGCGGACAGGTCGACGACTTGCCGGCGCGCGGCCAGCTTTCCGGCGTCGGCTCTGGCCAGGGCGAGGAGTTGGGAGATCAGCGCTTCGAGGCGTTCGGTCCCCCGGGCGGCCCGCGCGGCGATGTCGGGCCAGGGCGCGCGGTCGGGGTGGGCGAGTCCGACCTCGAGGCCGGTGCGGATGGCCGTCAGGGGGCTGCGGAGTTCGTGGCTGGCGTCGGCGACGAAGCGGCGTTGCCGTGCGGCGGAGTCGTCCAGCCGGGCCAGCATGTCGTTCATGGTGCGGGCCAGGTGGCCGATCTCGTCGTCGGTGCCGGGCTCGGGGACGCGCTGGGACAGCTCGGCGGCGGTGATGGCGGTGGCGGTGCGCCGGATCTGCTCCACCGGCCGCAGCGCGCGGCCGACCACC
Organism: Streptomyces sp. NPDC104761; assembly: GCF_055583445.1. Taxonomy (NCBI): domain Bacteria; kingdom Bacillati; phylum Actinomycetota; class Actinomycetes; order Kitasatosporales; family Streptomycetaceae; genus Streptomyces; species Streptomyces sp. NPDC104761. Next base: position 53,637 of record NZ_JBVJNZ010000020.1, read on the forward strand.
CACCACACGGTGCCGCACGCCACCAGGAGCGTGCCGGGCACGCCGGTGACGAGCAGCCGGGCGAAGGTCTCGTCGACCTGGTCGCGTTGGCTGGTGGCGGTCAGGGTGATGACGGTGACCGGTCGGCCGCCGACCTTGGTGTGCTCGCCGAGGACGGAGAGCTCGCCGGGAAGGACGCCGTCGGCGGCCTTCTGCCGAACCGGGGTCGTGGCATCCGCCGCAAGGGCGAACACAGCCGGCCTGCCGGCCAGATTGCGTGTCGAGGCGATGACGGTCCCGTCCGGCGCGAGGACCTGGGACTGGGCCTGCGCGTCGAGCACCGACGGCGGCAGTGGCTGCGGGAACGCCCCGCCGGTGGCCGACTGCTCGATCTGGACCGCGTAGGTGCGCAGTTGCCCGGCGATGGTGCGCTTGGCCTGACCGACCTGCAGCAGGTACATCAAGAGGAGCGCGATGATGACGGCCGCGGTGAGCGCGAGACCGGCGACGACCGTGACGCGGGTCCGCACGGTGCGAGGGCGCGCGCCGTGTGCCAGACGGCGCCAGGCGTGCGCGAGCCCGGTCATGTCTTCTCGCTTCTGATGACGTATCCCTTGCCGCGCACGGTCTCGATGACGGTCGGACCGCTCGGCTTCTCGATCTTGCGCCGCAGCCGGTGCACGAGGACCTCGACGATCGCCGGGTCGCCGGTGGAGTGGGCGTCCCAGCAGTGTTCCAGCAGTTCGGCCTTGGAGACGACGGAGCCCTTGCGCCGCAGCAGGTATTCCAGCACGGCGGCCTCCCGGCCGGTCACCTCCAGGGGCGCACCGTCGCGGGTGACGGTGCGCCCGGCGGGGTCCAGGGGGGGGGCGGGGGGGGGGGAGAACGACAGGACGGGGACAAAGGGGTGGCGGGGGAGGGGGGGGAGGGGGGGGGGGGGGAGGGGGGGGGGGGGGGGGGTGGGGGGGGGGGGGGTCTCC